>CAVFAT010000049.1:2816-21069 GCA_963620785.1 Bacteroidaceae bacterium | reverse complement strand
TTTATCTCCAAAACAATCATAAAGAGGAAACAAAGAATAACTATCATTACCAGTCCCGGTGAAAGGGCCGCTTTGATATGCCCAAGCAATTTTCCTTTCTCCTGGCGGATGGAAAAAAGCTCTTTTGCGCTTTCCTTATCGTATCCGCACTTTGCCATGATTCGCCTGATCAGGACAGACAAAATAAGGAGTCCTGCAAAAGCGATTATCACATAGACAATAAAACCAGCCCTCGATGAGCCTGTCCCCTGCATCATCAGATTATCCGGTATCTTATCTGCAAGGAGATTCACAAGAAGGACGCTCGATCCGTTTAAGGTAAAATGGCAGATCACAGAAGCAAAAAGGCTGTCGGTGATCTCCACCATAAGTGCCAGAAAGATTCCAAAGGCAAAGGTATAAAGGAATTGATTCAGATTCATATGCATACAGCCGAAAAGAAAGGCTGAAAGCAAAATCCCTGTCCATCTTGAAATCTGGCGGTAACCGGAAAGCAGCATGCCGCGGCAAACCAGTTCTTCTACCACACAGGGAACCAGAGCTACGATTAAAAGATTCCAAAAGATTCCACCTGACAGCATGGTTTCTCCCAAAACTTCCGACCGGCTCTGCACCACAAAAGAGGACAGCATATTGATTAAGGTCAGGGCGGGATAAAGGAAAGCTGTCGCCAGAATTAACAAGGGAACCAGTGACAGATCCAGTTTCTTCAAGCGGAATTTCTCAACAATATTCTCTCCCGACCGGAAATACCAGATCGCCGGAAAGAGCAGGATAAAAAACTGGGATACTAAGATCTGTGAGTGCATATCCTGCAGATATTTCGAAAAAAGAATGATAAAGAGGCTGCCGCCTCCCTGGTAAACCATCATAGTCAGAAAGAAAAGAAGGCCTACTTTTTGGATTTCGTCTAAATGCTTCATCAGATTTTCCTTATCCTTTCCCCGAGCATGATTTTCTTTTCCTTATATAATCTTCCCAGGGCTCTCTTGAAGGCATTCTTACTAAGGCCGGTTTCTTCCATGATCAGCTGAGGATCGGATTTTTCATTGAAGGGAAGCTCTCCGTCATAGATATCCAAAAGTTCCAGAATCTTCTCTGCATCCTTGTCCATCTGACGATAAGCCTTATCTCTCTGGGTAAGATCCAGCTTGCCATCCGGCTTTACCCTTTCCACCCTGCACTCCAGGACCTGCCCCGGACGAAGGGAACGAATATCCTGCTTGGGAGAAATCATCGCCTGATAACGGTCATCTACCGCAAGATAAGCACCAAAGCGTTCACTTACCTCGTAGACCCTTGCCTGAACGATATCATCCCTGTGATACTGCTGGGTTCTTTCCAGATAAGGATATACCTTCATTGTCGCACAAAGCCTCTCGCTCTTGTCGATATAAAGAGCCGCCAGGATCTGATCTCCCTTACGGATTCTTCCGGTTTGTTCCTTATAAGGAAGGAAAAGATCTTTTTCTAAGCCCCAGCTTAAGAAGGCACCCATTTTGCTGACTGCTGCAACCTCCAGAACAGCGATCTCTCCCAGGGTAAGCATAGGTGTGTTTACCGTTGCGATCATACGATCATCGGAATCCCTGTAAAGGAAAACCTCGATCTGATCTCCCGTCTTCAGTCCCTTCGGCACCTGCTTGCGAGGAAGAAGAACTCTGGTATCATTCAAATTCTCCGGATCAGCAAGATATACACCGAATTCCACCTTTTTCACCATTTGCAAAGTCTGTTTCTCACCGAGTTTCAGCATCGGCACTTCCTCCTCTGTTTATCTGATTACATATTTACATAAGAAAAAAGCCCAACAGAGCGTATACTGTCAGGCTTCTTTAGCTGGCCCACAAGGATTCGAACCTTGAAATGACGGAGTCAGAGTCCGTTGCCTTACCATTTGGCGATGGGCCATTGCGTTTCAACAGGTGTTATTATATGGCATCCAAAAGAAAAAGGCAAGCCTTTTTTTAAACTTTTTTTATTTTTTATTCTTTTTGAAAAATTCACCCTTTTTCAAAGGCATTCTCCTCCAGATAATGCATGCCTACATCATAGACTGTTCCATAAACCGCATCATTGAGCCACTGCGCCATACTGATCTCATCTTCGACTGTATTATAGAAATAAAGTTCCCGGACAGAGGTATGCACTGTACCGCCCTGGGTAACACCCGGCAAACTCATATCAGTAATGTAAATACCAAATTTATCCGAAATCTCCTTGAGCCCCTGTACCATTTCCTTCATCCGCTCATAAAAGATATTCTGAACCGCTTCATCTGTCTCATAAACCTTATTGGTTATATCATTATAATAAGCGCTGAGCAGATAGTCGTGGGTGCTTGTTGTATAAAGGTAGGTGAATTCATCCCCATAGCAATCGTAGAGCCTGCGGAACCAATCCAAGGTCGGATTACCCGAGGATAAGGCATCACAAAGCTCCTTTGGCGCCTGCCAAAGTTCTCTCACGATATGAGGCCAACTGTCACATACCAGCTGTCCGCTGTCTGAAAGAATCGTTTTGTCCTTACAATCTGGATAATAGCTCTTATACACATCTCCTGCGAGTGCCGAAACCGCAAAGGCACCGGCAGAATTTCCGGCAATCAGAAGTTTGTCCGGGTTCGGAAAATATTTCTTAGCAATCTTCATCGCCTCCCGGTAATTCTTCAGGCCGTGAAAATGCAGAGTCTTCTCCTCGCCCTCTTCATCCTGATAATCAAAGGAGCTGTTTCCGATATGAAAATCTCCGGTTGCATAGGTCACGATCACAAAATTCCAGTCTGCAAAGGGATTTCTGGATTCATGTACATCTGTAATGCCTATATTGATATTCATCAGCTGGGTAACCGGACGAAGGTTATTCCAGTAATAATTCGGAAGACCGGTCAGCATCTTTCCTGCCGTTGTCGGGTTTGAAGCCGTGAAGCGGTTCCAGGCCATGCCTCCTCCGGAGAAGAAGACACAGAGATGATTGCTTTTTCCTTTATTTATATAAATATAGTAAGGAGATCCGTCTCCGCAGAGTCCTTCCTCAATCGGAATCCTGTACCATTGCTTTTCCTCCGGCTCCCCCTCCAGAAGAGGAGCATGGTTTGCGTTTTCAATTTTCTGTCCGACTCTCTTTTCCAGAAGATTTCCTATCCTTGAAGCGAAAAGAAGTCCTCGTCCCATATTCTCTTTGTTATTTTCATTCTTAAAAGTCGGCATGTTTTCCCTCTTTTTTCTTACATCTTGAATCTTCTGGACGTTGCTGCACGAAAGCTCTTAAAGCCGAAGATCACCACTGCTGCCGCCAGGATCAGATAACCTGTAACAGCAATTTCCATCAGAAGCTCAAAAGCAAAGCTTCCCTTAATCAAGAAAGGCAGCAAAAGCATGGCACAGATAAAATCCAGCAAAAGATACATGACATATTCCGTGAGACGGAATCTTTGAATCTTTGCGATCATAAATGTGATAAGGCTTAGGACCGGCAGAGCAATCGGGATCACCCAGCAAACAGACCAGCCCCGGAAACCGGTAATAAAATCTACAAGAACTACGATCAGGCAGGCAAAAATAGACTCCACCGAAATCAGCTTCAATAAATTCGAATGTACATAACGGGTCACCAGAATATCTGCCCAAACAAGCAGGGCGCCCAGCATGGCAAACATCATCCAGCTATAGGTAAAGTGCGTAAAGAAGGCAATCATAACGAAAACAATCTCGCAGGCGATCATCAAAAAGGTAACCACTCTGGCAAAAGACATCCAGCTAACGCCACTTGTCTTCAAAACCGGAAATACTGCAACCTCTTCTCCCTCGCCTTCTTCCTTTACCTTTCCGTGACAAAGGGGGCAGCAGGCTTTTCTCCCCTGAATATTAATTCTACATTTTGGACAATACTGCATTATTCCACCTCATCATAATCATTTGTTGCGATCACAACCGAAATATTGTGATCTGCCAGCTTCCTGAAAAAGCGCATCATGGCCGGATGATCTGCAAATGGTGACGCCTCTCCGAAGACCATCTTATTTCCGTAGGTACAGATCGTAATCTGCTGATTGGCAGAGGTCATAAAGGCCGCAAAATAATCAATGTAGCCACTGATCTCCTCCGGCATACGGATCTTACCAAGATTGGATACATTCCCTGTCACACCATTCTTCGCCCAGGAATTAAAACGGGCGATGGCGATATCCTTAAAGAAAAGCGGTACCATCTTGATCGCAAGATTCTTCTCCAGGGAAGAATAGGAATTCATGGTATTGGAAACTTCCTTTTCATCCAACTGTTCCTTAAAGGAGCGATCCACGATCTCAATAATGCTCTCCAAAGAGCCATCCGTTTCACTGGGTTCAACCGCGATATTGATCACACCAAAGAAATTGCGGATCGTATCGGAATGGAAAAACTGTCTCAGATTGACCGGAACGCTGACAACAATATTCTGCTTTTTCTTCTGGCCTGATGACATTTCATCCAAAATGGCCGAAACATAAAAGGCTGTAATCAATACGCCAGCCGTTGTATGGTATTCATGGGCAAGTGCCATGAATTTGTCGGCCTCTATGATGCCCTCCAGCATATGGGAGTGCATATTTTCGTCCTTATCTCCTGTCAGCTGATAGGCTCTGCCCTTTCCCATAGAATTGAGCTGCTTCAGCTCCTGCTTGCCCTCGTAATAATGAGAAAAGGCATCCTTGGTCTTCTCCGAAAAAGAAGCCGTCTGCGGAATTTCCACCGGCGGCAGGTCATGCGCCTTTTCCAGATAAACCGCGATCAGCTTGGAAAAAAAGCTGAAGGCTCCGGTTCCGTCTGCCAGAACATGGAACATTTCCAGATTGATTCTCTTCTTATAATAAATAACCCGGTACAAAAGGGTTTTTCTGCCCGGAAAATAAAGGGGACTGCAGGCCGGAAGATGATCTTCCTCCACAACAGGCTCGATATTGTTTTCTTCCAGATAATACCAGAAAAGACCTCTCTTCAGGCAGCAGTTAAAATAAGGGAATTCCTCCAAAGTTGCCTCCAAAGCCTCCTGAAGGATCACCGGATCCACATCTTCAAAAAGCTGGCAGCTCAGTCGAAAAACCCTTGTATTCGCGCCTTCCGCCGTGGACGGAATGATCTTCGCCGCATTATCCAATTCATACCATTCTTTTGTTGTACTCATCTCTTTCTATATACCCCTCTCATGCGGATGCATGATACTGTCTCCTACCTTAATCTCCGCCTTTCCGGCCGTCAGCTCTGTCAGCTCCTTCAGGAACTTCTCCTTCTTTTGCTCCGGAAGCATCAGGGAAATCAATACATCTTCCCTGTAATCCGGCTCACCCTGCAGCTGCATGGCTGCCATCAGATTCTGAATCCTGCCAAGCTCTGTATAAGCAATCCGAAGCTCTGCCGGTGCACACAGTTCCATCTCCAGAAGATGCGCCTGATCGATTGCTGTCTGCACTGCCTTCTGGTAGGCTCTCACAAGTCCTCCCGTTCCCAGCAGCACGCCTCCGAAATATCTGGTCACAACAGCGGTTACATTATGAAGTCCGCTGTTGATCAAAAGATCCAGCATGGGCCGCCCCGCCGTTCCGGATGGCTCCCCATCATCACTGCATCTGGAAAGCTCATGATGCTCTCCGATCACAAAGGCACTGCAGTTATGTCTTGCATCCCAATAGCTTTTCTTGGTCTGCTGAATAAAGGAGGAAGCCTCCTCCTCTGAATCCGTCGTATGAAGTCTGGCAATAAAACGCGACTTTTTTTCCTGAATTTCGCCTTCTGCATCCTCTGCAAGAATCAAATATGGCGATTTTTCCATACATTCTCCTCCGGCTCATCTCCCGCATCCTCTCCTCAGCAATGCAAAAACAGTCTGCGAAAAGGGAAGCCTCCTCCATTGTCTTTACCCTTGATTATATAACAGAAAAGTGACAAATAAAAGCGCATTTGGTATACTGGCTTAAAGTCCGGGACTGGGCCTTTTCAGCTCTCTTTTGCCCGGTAATAAGCATTTTATGAGGTCATTCCTATGAATCAAACATATCAGAATCCAGCCGAAAAGAAGCTGCCCTTTGGGGCCTCTTCCGGAAAAAAAAGAAAAAAAAGGAAAAAACAATACAAGCATCCCATCTTGCATATCGTACTGCATACGATCCGCAATCTTTTTCTCTGCCTTCTTTTTCTTGGCTGCATTGGCTTTTGCAGTCTATTAGGCATGGTGCAAGGGGCGATCAGTACCGCTCCCTCCGTAGATGCCATCGATATTTCTCCGACAGGCTATATCACCAATGTCTATGACAATGCCGGCGGGCAGATGGTTCAGCTTGTTTCTTCCGGTGCCAACCGAACCTATGTTACCTTAGATGAAATTCCGGTCGATCTGCAGCATGCCTTTGTTGCCATTGAGGATGAACGCTTTTACGAGCATAAGGGTATCGACTATAAAGGAATTGTCAGAGCCGCCTTCCTGGGTGTAAAAAATGGTTTTCACTTTTCCCAGGGTGCCAGCACCATCACCCAGCAGCTTCTGAAAAACAATGTTTTTGATGGTTGGACAGAGGAATCCGGTCTGGGACAAAGGCTGAAAAGAAAGATTCAGGAGCAGTATCTGGCTCTGGAGCTGGAGAAGATCACGGATAAAGATACCATTTTGGAGAATTATCTGAATACGATCAATCTGGGACAAAGCACGCTGGGCGTTCAGTCTGCCGCTTCCCGCTATTTTGATAAGGATGTCTCCGAGCTCACGCTTTCGGAATCTGCTGTCATTGCATCCATTACACAGAATCCGACGAAATACAATCCGATCAGCCATCCGGACAACAATGCCGAGAGACGCGCCAAGGTGCTCTCTTCCATGCTGGACGCAGGCTATATTAGCCAAAGTCAGTATGACGAGGCCATAGCAGATAATGTCTATGACAGGATTCAGCTGGTTAATACCCAGACAGAATCCTCCGTATATTCCTATTTTGTCGATTCTTTGATCAATCAGGTGATCGATGATCTGATGGAGGAGAAGGGCTATTCCGAATCCCAGGCAAGAAAACTCCTTTACAGCGGTGGTCTTTCCATCTATACCACTCAGGATCAAAGCATTCAGCAGATCTGTGATGAAGAATATGCCAACGCAGAAAATTATCCGGAGAATACGGAATATTCCTTCAATCTGAATCTGACCATCCAGCACGCAGATGGAACGGTAAACTATTATGATGAACAGTCTATGCTGGCATGGCAGAAGGAATTCATCTCTTCCTCCAGTTATCTGATCTATTCCAGTCAGGAGGAAGCTTTAACTGCCATTCGTGCTTACGAAGAGGCCATTATGAGCGAGGGAGACACAATTCCGGAAAACGGTGAGATCATCACCTATACCCCTCAGCCTCAGGCTTCTCTTGTCGTTATGGATCAAAGAACCGGCGAGGTTAAGGCTATCGTCGGCGGACGAGGAGAAAAGGAAGCCTCCCTGACCCTGAACCGTGCAACTTCCACCACCAGACAGCCCGGTTCTACCTTTAAGATCGTCTCTACCTATGCACCGGCTCTCGACAGCGGCAACTATACCTTAGCCTCTGTTGAAGATGATGCCCCTTACCAGTATTCTACCGGCAAGGATGTCAAAAATGCCGATGGCAGCTACAGTGGCTTTACCACCATCCGGGAAGCGATCCGGGATTCTGTTAACATCGTCGCTGTAAAGACTATGGCAGATATCACACCTCAGGCCGGCTATGATATGCTGCTCGACTTTGGCTTTACGACTTTGGAAGATTCTGACATCGTAGAATCCCTTTGCCTGGGCGGTATTACGAAGGGTGTTACCAATCTGGAGCTGACTGCAAGCTATGCAGCCATTGCCAATTCCGGTTCCTATATCGAGCCGAAATTCTATACCCAGGTTCTGGATCATGACGGAAATGTACTATTGGATCATAGTGAAAGCAGTCAGAAACAAGTTATTTCCGAGCAGACCGCTTTTCTGCTTACCAGCGCCATGGAAGACGTTGTGACCTCCGGAACCGGAACGGCCTGCAATTTCGGCACAACGGCTCTGGCCGGAAAAACCGGTACTACTACTTCCAAGGTTGACTCCTGGTTTGTCGGCTACAGTGATTATTATACCTGCGGCGTCTGGGGTGGCTATGACACCAATAAGCCATTGGATTCTACCAATTATACCAAGCAGCTCTGGAAAAGCGTGATGAGCCGCCTGCATGAGAATCTGCCCTACAAGGATTTTGATATCCCATCCGGCATTACGACTGCTTCTGTCTGCAAGAAATCCGGACTTATGCCTCTGGAAAACATCTGCAATAATGACCAGCGCGGATCCATGGTCTATGAGGAATACTTTACAAGCGGAACCGAGCCGGATACAGAATGTGATCATCACTATGCTATCACTATCTGCCCAGATTCCGGAATGATCGCAGGCCCCTATTGTCCGAATCCGACCAAAACGGTCTATATCAAGGGTGCGCAGGAAGGCAGTGCCGATTCGGCTTACACGACTTCAATCGATACCAGCATCACCTGCCCGATTCATACGGCACCGGCTGTTTTGAACAATCTTCTGATTGATGGTTTGGATCAGAATTCCGGTCTGAACGGCAATCAGAATACCGGTGAAAATGGAGTTGATGGTTCGAGCGATATTCTGAATGGAACGGTTACGAATGAATCAACGGATGGAAGTTACATAATTCCTTGATGGTCTCCGCAGCTAAAGCAAGGGAGGTTTACGACACGTTTGATAAGAAAGTCATATCGCTCTACAAGAAAGCTATCTGATTCTGAAAAAGCCATATAACTTCGTAAAAAAGCATAAGTAAACAAACCATGGACTGCCTTTTTGCAAGGGCAGTCCTTTTTCTTATGGCCCATTTGCCGCGATCTGCTTCCTACATACATATACCTGACTTTTCCTACATATATCTGACTTATATATAGTGATTATTGCAAAATGGATATGCAGTCAATATGCAGCGAGATTAGGTAGGCAAGGATGTACAAAAGGATAACGCAGAAAGAGAATGGACAAGGTGATACGTTTCGTTTGCTCTTCCTTGCGGCGTCTTATTCGCGACAGCTCCTACGCAATTCGCTTTTACTTTTCTTATGCCGCAAAATCAATTGACAAGCCTCTTTCAGATAGGCACTATCATTATTTGAGCTCAAGCGTCCGCTGTCGCTGACAGCCGCATCGTCAGGACGCAAGCCTCACGAATCATCACCTTGTCACATTCCCTTCTGCTGTTATCTTTCTTGGCAGCACAAAGTTCACCAAGCTGTACTAGATCTGTGCTTTGTCTCTGTTTTCTCAACCCTTTAATTATGTCTATATGAATAATCCGGAGTGTCTTACTCCGTCTGTCCGGTGAAAGGAAACCGTTTCTGCCCTGGCTAAATTCGCTTCAAGGATTTTTCTCGCATTGCTGTCATTTGTCAAGCCAGCTTCACACCACTTGCACAGCAAGGGCTGAACAAATGTCACCAATACAAGCATGATGGAAGACGAGATGTTCTGCCTAGGATCAAAAACCGTTAGGAAAACCTCGGTGCTTAGCAAGAGGTAGCTGAAACAGCTGCCTCGCGCTTAGCAACCGCTAGGTTTTCCTTTTTGGACTCACGGCGCATTTACAATCGTGCTAACGCACGATGCGCCTTCGTACATCGTATCGCTAAAGCGATACGATATAGAGTCGAGAGCGTGTTTTTGACCCGGCAGAATCATTCTCGTCCCCTCCTAAACATCCTAAACAAAAATGCCCTGCACAACAGAAAAAGGCTCCATATCAAAATTCGATATGGAGCCTTAAGATTCAATATGAAATTATATTCCGCTAAGGATTACTGCGGTTTGATTACAAGGCAAACAAGCATCTGTGCTGTAACGATACCTGTGTTCTTGGACTCTCTTCCCTGTCCTTTGCCCATGTGAATAGAATCACCAGCGTGAAGAACATGAACTTCGCCATCATCAGTTGTTACTGTCATTTCGCCTTCAACGATGTAGTAGAACATCTCAACCGGAGCCGGAGCCATCTCAGCGCCGCCGCCCGGAAGGAAATGAGATAATCCAAGAGAGATCTCTCCATCATTAACATCAACCGGTTTGTGCAGGTTTGTGCAACGAACATCATAGTGTCCTGGCGGTTCGTATGTAACTGCTTCATTAGCATGTGTAACTTTGTACATTTTACATCTTCCTTTCTTAATTAAAAAACTTAGGTTACTGAATATCAAGATCCGCACTCGCGGAATTCAGTCAAATTAACTAACTGTTAACCAGCTAACCTGTAGATAATTATACCGCTCTACCAAAAAATAATCAATAGTATTTACTCTTCTCCGGACAGATACTTTTCGATTCCTGCAATTGCAGCTTCTTCGTCCTCTCCGTCAGCCTCTGCATTGATCGGCTCACCCGGATAAAGCGCCAGAGTCATCATACCCATCAGACTCTTTCCATTGATTCTCTTGTTTTCGTCTGTTTCGAAATAGATCCTGCTTTTGTACTCATTGCAGATCTGCACAAGCTTTGCAATCGGTCTTTCTTCTTTACCTTCAAGAATGTTAACATTAATCTCTTTCTTAATCATAACCCTTTACATTTCCTCCTGCTCCAGCTGATCCGCAAGCTCTCCGATCTTTTTCAAACGGTGATTTACACCCGATCTTCCAATCGGCGGGTTCAGCAATTCTCCGAGCTCCTTCAGCGAGGCATCCGGATGCTCAAGTCTGGCTTCTGCGATCTCCCGCAAGGAATCCGGGAGCTTTGCAAAACGCCCTGCTGCCATAAGACGCCTGATCTGCTCGATCTGCTTATTTGCAGCCTGCACTGTCTTGTTCAGGTTCGCCGTCTCGCAATTCACCTGACGGTTGACCTGGTTGCGCATATCCTTGAGAATTCTGACATTCTCCATCTTCATCAGGGCATTGTAGGCACCCATGATATTCAGAAGGTCCACGATCTGTGTCCCCTCCTTCACATATACCACATAGCGGCCCTTCCTCTCGACCGTCTTGGCATCGATCTCGTATGCACGGATCAGCTCCTCGGCCTGAACAGCCTTGCCTGCATTCTCACATACGATCTCGAAATGATAGGACTTCTCCGGATCATTCATCGATCCTGCCGAAAGAAAGAGTCCCCTCAAAAAGGCTCTTCTGCAGCAGTCATTCTGAATCAGAAGAGGATCTGCGATCCTGTCAGAAGATTCCGAAGGTGAAAGCTTCAATGCGGAAAGGATTTTCTCAGCATCCGCCTCCGTCTGTGTCCGAAGAAGATAGCTTCTGTTCCTGGAAAATCCGCTTCCCTGCCTGATATCTATATGCGTAATAATTTTAAATGTTTTCTTAATTAATGTAAAGGTCTTTCTTGCAAGAAGAACATTCTCCGTATGCAGCTGAAGCTCTGCCTTTCCATCCGGTCTGACAGCGTATTTTCCGCACATCCCGTAGATCGCCGCAAGCTCTGCAAGCTGGCAGTGTCTCCTGCTGCTTGTTGTCCTGGCAAGCTCTTCCTTGACCTCTCCTGCAAATGACATTCTCCGGTCCTTCTCTTTTCTTTTACATTTTTTCTTTTATATTTTCTCTTTTCCCTTAGGAAAGTTGGATTCGTTTTTCCTTTTTCTTAACTTCCTTACCTTCCCTTCAGGATATCCCTGTGTTCGATACGAAGTCCGTATTCAGGCTTTTCCTCTAAGGCAGCATAAAGGGCATTGGCAATTGTCACGCTGCGATGCTTGCCTCCGGTGCAGCCGACTGCGATAACCAGCTGGTTCTTGCCTTCAGCCACATAGCGGGGCATGAGAAAATCGATCATATCCTTCAGCTTTTCCAGAAAGATCTTTGCATCCTCTGACTGCATGACATAATCCTGCACATCCTTATCCTGTCCGGTCTTATGCTTTAATTCTTCTACATAATAGGGATTAGGGAGGAAGCGTACATCAAAAACCAGATCCGCATCCTCCGGAATTCCGTATTTAAAGCCAAAGGAAAGCACTGAAACAAATAGACTCTTATAAGGCTGCTTGTCCAGGAAGATTTTCTTTAATTCCTTATTCAGATCCTTGGTCAGAAGCTTGCTGGTATCAATGATATAATCTGCCTCTTCCTTGAGAAAGCGCATTTTTTCCCTTTCCTTGGTAATGCCCTCCTCAATAGAGCCTCCCGCTGCCAGGGGATGCTTTCTTCTGGTCTCCTTATAACGCTTTACAAGGCTTCCATCCTCGGCATCCAGGAAAAGGATCTGGTAGCTGATCTTCTCGTCCGTAAGCTCTTCTAATACATTCTTCAGTTCTTCCAGTCCCTTGCCGTTTCGGACATCAATGCCAAGAGCCACCTTGGCCTGCGCCTCTTCCGGATTGGAATTGGCCAGCTTTGCAAACTTCATGATCAGGGGGATTGGCAGATTGTCCACACAAAGATAGTCCATATCCTCCATCATCTTGAGCGCGCTGCTCTTGCCGGCTCCGCTCATTCCCGTCAGAATGACAAATTCCATACCCTTCTCTCCCTTCTTCCCAATAGCTTTCTACTTCTTTGCCCTATAACTTTCTGCTTCTTTGCCTATAGCTATCTGCTTTTTGCACTACAACTTTTTTCCCCTTTGCCAGGGCTTTGTAAGCATCACGTCTATTCCACAGAGAAGTCCCCGATCAGCCTTACCTCCGGCTCCAAAGTAACTCCTGTGTCTTCCTTTACCTTGCTAATACAGTTCTGCATAAGCCTGTAAATATCCTCCGAGCTTGCGCCGCCCTTATTGATCACAAAGCCGCAATGCTTCTCGGAAACCTGAGCACCGCCGACCTGATATCCGGACAAACCGCTGTCCTGGATCAGTTTTCCGGCAAAATAGCCCTCCGGCCTCTTAAAGGTGGATCCTGCACTCGGATATTCCAAGGGCTGTTTTTCCCTTCTTCTTCCGTTCAGATCCTTCATCTTCTCTGTAATTGCATCCTGATCTCCCTTTTCCAGAGAGAATACGGCTGAAAGAACAATGGCTCCGCTCTTCATAATTGCACTGCTTCGGTAGGAACCCTGATACTGCTCTTTTGTCAGTTCTTCTTCTCTTCCGTCCCGATTCAGAACGCGAACTGATTTCAGAACATCCTTCATTTCTCCGCCATAGGCACCGGCATTCATCACCAGGGCACCGCCGACTGTTCCGGGAATTCCGGAAGCAAACTCCAGACCGGTCAGGCTCTGACGTTTTGCCTCTGCCGCCGCCTGCGAGAGCATGGCTCCGGCTCCTACATGAAGTTCCTCGCCTTCTGTATAGATCTCGTTCATCTGACTGCCGATACAGATAACGCAGCCAGGGATTCCCTGATCCGAAACCAGAAGATTACTGCCATTGCCAATAACCATAAAAGGCATATTCTCAGCCTTACAAAGTCCGATCAGATCTGCAAGCTCCTCTTCTTTCGGCAGAAGAAAATACTCTGCCGGTCCGCCTGTCTGAAAGGTTGTATGACGGCTCATCGGCTCCTGAAGAAGGATCTGCTCCTCCTTCAAAATCCTTTTCAGCTGATCAATAAATGTCATCACTCGCATCCTCCAGAAATGCACAATAGCATTTCTTTGCTTCATATAAATCTGCCTTGCTGATAATCTCCCAGGGTGCATGCATATTCAAAACTGCAACGCCGCTGTCGATTACCTGCATGCCGTATCTGGCCAGAATATAAGCGATGGTTCCTCCGCCGCCCTGGTCTACCTTGCCCAGCTCTGCTGTCTGGAAGAATACGTCATGGTCGTCCATGATCTTCCTAAGAGCTCCGACATATTCGGCATTTGCATCATTGGAGCCGGATTTGCCCCGGCTTCCCGTAAATTTATTAAAGACGATACCTCTGCCCAGATAAGCAGAATTTTTCTTCTCGAAGGCAGATGCGTAATTGCTGTCAAAGGCAGCGCTGACATCAGATGACAGCACGCAGGAAGCTGCAAGTGCCCTTCTCAGACTGATCTCAGAATACTGGCCTGCCGCATTCATCACCTCTGCTACCATATTTTCGAAGAAACGGGACTTCATGCCTGTCGCACCCACACTTCCGATCTCTTCCTTGTCTACGAGGAGGCATACACTTGTCCTCTTGGGTGTCTCCATCTCAAGCATTGCTGCAAAAGATGGAAATGCACAGGATCTGTCATCATGTCCATAGCCCATGATCATACTTCTGTCAAAGCCATAGTCTCTGGCCTTGCCTGCCGGAACCACCTCAATCTCTGCGGAAAGGAAGTCCTCTTCCTCGATTCCGTAACTTTCCTTGAGGATCTGAAGAATATTCTTGGAAACAGCTTCCTTCTCTTCACCTTCCAGAGGAATGCTTCCTACAAGAACATCCAGATTCTCGCCTTCTACCGCTACCGATGCCTTCTTGCCCATCTGGTCTCCTGCCAGATGAATGAGAATATCGCTGACACCGAATACCGGATCGTCTTCCTTCTCGCCAATTGCAAGAGGAATACGGCTGCCATCCTTTTTCACAACGACGCCATGCAAAGCCAAAGGCAGGGCTACCCACTGGTATTTCTTGATACCGCCGTAATAATGGGTATCCAAAAGGGCCATCTGGGTATCCTCATAGAGAGGATTCTGCTTCAGATCCAAACGGGGGGAATCGATATGTGCACCCAGGATATTCATACCCTTTTCCATCGGCTCAGAGCCAATGATAAACATAGCGATTTCCTTGCCCATATTGTTGCAAAAGACCTTATCTCCTGCTCTCAGAGCTCTGCCTTCCTTCAGAATCTCCTCGACCGGCTGATAGCCAGCTGCCAGGGCTCTTTTTTCGAATTCATTTGTGCACTCGCGTTCTGTCTTGCAGGTGCTGATAAAGTTCTTATATTCATCTGCGAAGGCAAATACCTTCTTCTTTTCTTCTTCTGAATAGCTCTTCCAAGCGTTTTTTCTCTCCAATTTGTTTCCTTCTTTCTCTCTTTTTCTAACTCTTTTTCTTGAGCTGTATCCTAAAGCACAAGCTCACGGATTTCTTTTCGTTTCCATCAGCTAGGGATCAGGGACTCTTTTCATTTTCTTCTTCCAGCTTAGGATTATGCCCTTGCCTAATCTTCGCTCTCCAGCCGCTCTGCTTCCTTCTCCGCCTTCTTTCTGTCCATGCTTTCCTGGACACGACGGTAAAGCTCCTCAGCTGCATTGTAGCCCATCTTCTTCTGTCTGTGATTTGCTGCAGCAACCTCAAGAATGACCGCAATATTCCGGCCCGGACGAATCGGAAGGGACTGGCATACTACATCGAGTCCCAGGAAATTGATATACTCATCCTTCATGCCCAGACGATCATATTCTGCATCCTTGTTCCATTCCTCCAGTTTGACCACCATATCGATCTGGTGGCTGTCCTCGATCGATTCTACACCAAAGAGGGTCTTGGCATCAATAATGCCGATACCGCGCACTTCCAGGAAATTCTTGGTAATATAGGGCGCCCGTCCGATCAGCTGCTTCTCATTGATCCTGCGGATCTCCACCACATCATCTGCCACCAGACGATGACCACGTCTGACAAGCTCAAGGGCGGCCTCACTCTTGCCGATACCGCTCTCGCCCTGGATCAGAACGCCCTCGCCATAGACGTCCACCAAAATGCCATGCACCGTCATCTGGGGTGCCAGATGCTCGCCCAGAACAGAGATCAGCATTCCCATAAAAGGAGAAGTCTCATCCTCTGTCAGATAAAGGGGGAAATTCTCGGATTCTGCGATCTTAATAACTTCCTCGCTCGGTCTCTGCCCCCTGCAGAAGATCATGCAGGGACCGTGATAAGAAAAGATCTTGCTGAAGATCTCGATCTGTCTCTCCTCTGACAGCTTGCTGATATAGTTATATTCTACCTTTCCCAGAACCATCACTCTGTTATAAGCAAAATCCTGAAAATATCCCGTCAGCTGAAAGGCAGGACGGTTGATTTCTCTTGTATGGATCACCTTCTTGCTGGTATCTACATTCGGAGTTAAGGAAATCAGTTCCAGCTCCTTTGTCACAATATCAAGTTTTACACCGTTTTTTTCTTCACTTGTCATCGTTTTTTCCTCTTCATTTTGCCATACAGCGCCTGTCGCTGTATTTCTTTTCATTTTATCATAGTGGCTTACTTGCTTCAATCGAAGGTCCGCTATGGAAAAATGTATAGACCTCCTCTGCTGCCCGCATCGTCATTCCCTCCGGCTGGGCCAGCTCTTCTGGGCTTGCCTCTCTGATTGCATCTATAGAAACAAAATGCTTCATCAAGGCCTTTCTTCTGGCCGATCCGATTCCCGGAATATCATCCAGAATCGAATGCACCTGACTCTTGGAACGAATGGAGCGATGATAGGTGATCGCAAAGCGGTGCGCCTCATCCTGCACTCTTGTGATCAGATGAAAGGCAGCTCCATTTTTTTCCATAGGAACTTCCTTGTCATCGACATAAAGGCCTCGGGTTCGGTGATGATCATCCTTTACCATACCGCAGACCGGAATGTGAAGGCCAAGTTCCTCCAGTACCTGCTCCGCGATATGCACCTGGCCCTTTCCACCGTCCATCAGCAAAAGGTCCGGAAAACGGGTAAAGCTGTTCAGCTCCCGTCCTTCTTCTCTTTCCTTCAGACCATGCGAAAAGCGTCTGCTCAGAACCTCCTGCATAGCCGCATAATCATTCTGTCCGGAAAGGGATTTGATCCGGAACTTGCGGTAGTCACTTTTCTTCGGCTTTCCATCTTCAAAAACAACCATGGAACCAACCATGGCAAAGCCGCTGATATTGGAAATATCGTAGGCTTCGATCCGATGGATCTCTCCCAAACCGCTGAGCCGTCCCAGCTCCCGCATCGCACCCATGGTCCTCTGCTCTTCTCTCTTTAGCTTTTCCCGGTTCTGTTCCAATACCAGATTTGCATTTTTCTCTGCCAACTCGACCAGCTTTTCCTTCTGTCCCTTTTTCGGAACCCGAAGATAAACCCTGCTGCCCTTCTGCCGGCTCAGCCAGCTCTCAAGCAGATCCGCCTCCGGCAGCTCCAGCTGCAGATAAAGCTCTCTGGGCAAAAAAGGCGTTCCTGAATAATACTGCTTGATAAAGCTGGTGATGATCTCCTCTTTGGCATCATCAGTGCGGACATTCATATAAAAATGCTCCCGTCCGATCAGCTTTCCTTCCCTCACAAAAAAGACCTGGATCACCGCATCCCTCTCATTCATAGCAAGGGCAATGATATCCCGATCTTCTTCTGTGGAAGCCGTGATCTTCTGCTTTTGTGTCACCTGGGCCAGATCCTCCAGCAGGCTCTTATACTGCCCCGCCTGTTCGAATTCCAGCCTGGCAGAGCATGCCAGCATTTTTTCTCTCAGCTCTTCCTCCACCTTCTTATAATTGCCATTCAGAAAATCAAGGGCCTGATCAATGGATTTTCGATACTCAATAGAAGAAATCTTTGCCTGGCAGGGGGCCGGACATCTGCCCATATGATAATTCAGACAGGGTCTGCTGTTTTCCTCAGGAAGCCCCTTCAGATTCTTTCTGCAGCTTCGGATATGATAAAGCTTTTGCAAAAAGTCGATTGTTGTCCTGACTGCCCCTGCATTGGTATAGGGGCCAAAATACCTGGCACCGTCCTTCTTCATCTGCCTTACCAAAAAGATCCTCGGATAGACTTCATCCACCGTCACCTTGATATAAGGATAGGTCTTGTCGTCCTTCAAAAGGGTATTGTACTTGGGTCGGTTTTCCTTGATCAGATTGTTCTCCAGAACCAGAGCTTCCAGCTCGGAATCAGTAATAATGGTCTCAAAATGATCGATCTGGGGCACCATCTGGGCAAGCATAGCTCTGCCGTCTCCTCCATGAAAATACTGGCGGACACGGTTTTTCAGGCTGACTGCCTTTCCGATATAGATGATGGTCCCATCTTTGTCATACATGAGATATACGCCCGGCTTGGCGGGCAATTTTTTTAAAGCTTCTGCAAGTTCTTCTGTCATATTTTTATCTCTGTTCATCGCATCGCTTCGCTCTGCTCTGCCGCAGTGCGATCCTTATCTTTTTCATATCGAATAGGAAAAAATTTCCTATTCGATATGAAAAAGGGAACAGGCTGTCCTGTTCCCCTTATACTAACATACTGTTTACTCTTCTGTCTGTTCCTTCTGTGCTGCATTTCTTGCTGCAATCGCTCCGTCAGACTCTACGATGTCATCGTCATCTTCTTCAGCTGCATCCTTATACAAAGATACCTTTCCTGCCTCTGCA
>CAVFAT010000049.1:0-2502 GCA_963620785.1 Bacteroidaceae bacterium | reverse complement strand
ATAACGGTTCTCAACAGACTCCAGACTCATCAGGCCAAATTTCTTGGACATACCATACTGGGTGATCATCGCACGGGCCAGCTTGGTTGCCTGCTCAATATCATTGGATGCACCGGTTGTTACGGAATCAAACTTCAATTCCTCAGCTGCACGGCCGCCCATGTAGGTAACCAGACGGGCCTTCAGTTCATCCTCTGTCATCAGGTACTTCTCTTCTTCCGGTACCTGCATAACATAACCGAGTGCTCCCATTGTTCTCGGAACGATGGTGATCTTCTGTACCGGCTCAGCATCCTTCTGCAGGGCTGTTACCAGGGCATGTCCAACCTCATGGGTCGCAACGATCCGTTTTTCCTTCTCGCCCAGGATACGATCCTTCTTCTCCTTACCGGCGATTACAACCTCAACGGATTCCAGAAGGTCAGACTGATTTACCAGCTTACGGCCACATTTTACGGCATTGATCGCTGCCTCATTAATGATATTTGCAAGATCAGAACCTACTGCACCGGAGGTAGCCAGAGCAACCTCTTCCAGATTTACGCTCTCATCCATACGTACATCCTTGGAATGTACCTTCAGAGTATCTACACGTCCCTTCAGATCCGGCTTGTCTACGATAATTCTTCTGTCGAAACGACCCGGACGAAGAAGTGCCTTATCCAGAACCTCAGGTCTGTTAGTCGCCGCAAGGATCAGGATTCCCTTAGAAGGATCAAAACCATCCATCTCGGAAAGGAGCTGGTTCAAGGTCTGCTCACGCTCATCATTTCCGCCATAGCGGCTGTCTCTGCTCTTACCGATTGCATCGATCTCATCGATAAAGATGATACAAGGTGCATTTTTCTCTGCCTCACGGAAGAGGTCTCTTACTCGGGATGCACCAACACCGACGAACATCTCTACGAAATCAGAACCTGCCAGGGAGAAGAAAGGCACATGTGCCTCACCTGCAACCGCTCTGGCGAGAAGGGTCTTACCTGTTCCCGGAGGGCCTACAAGAAGGGCTCCCTTAGGAAGCTTGGCTCCGATTGCGGTATATTTCTGCGGATTATGCAGGAAATCAACAACCTCCTGCAGGGATTCCTTGGCCTCGTCCTGTCCTGCAACATTCTTGAATGTTACGCCCGTTTCCTTCTGAACGTAAACCTTGGCATTACTCTTGCCAACACCCATCATACCGGCTCCGCCGCCCTGACGCTTCATAATAAAGTAGAAGAAGCCCCAGATCAAAGCGATCGGAAGAATAATACTGAGAATGTTGTAGATCACAGCTGCCGAGCTGTCCGGAATCTTACCGGTAATATCGACATCATGCTCTTCCAGGAAGGGGATCAGATTCTCATCCTGTACCCGTCCTGTATAATAACCACCGAGCAGCTTGCCGTTCTGGTCATCATCTGTCGGTGTAATATTGATCTGATAGGTCTCAATCTCAACCGCAGCTACGTCTCCGCTCTCAACCTTATCCAGGAATTCAGAGTAGGAAATCTGCTGCTCCGAACCGATCATCAACCTGCTGCTGATCATACTCATAAAAAAGAGAACTACAAGTGCAACCAATATCATGACCATGACCATTTGGCCATTGTTCTTGTTGCCTCCGTTATCTCCATTTTGACCGTTTTGGCCATTTTTATTGTTATTATTGTTATTTTGATTCCGCCTGTACGGATTTTGATTTGGATTTTGATTATCCATAAGCATACCCTCCTTTTCCCTATTCTTTGCGCCTTTAGTAACGCAAAAGCAAAAGGTATAAGCATAAAAGTATAAGCATATAGGCATAAGCAATTCACATACCTTACTTTTATATCTTACATATTTTGATCTAGTTGCTTTGATCTAGATGCTTCATTGCTTTACATATCATGTATTTGATCACAAACTTGCAAAGATAGGCTAAGCATAAAAATCCACTCAATTTCGCTCTTAAATTGTGCAAATTTTTCATGCTATTAGGTTATTATAGGATTTCACAAACTTAAAATCAATAAAGATTCTATGAAATCTTTATGAAGAAAAGACGCTTCCTGCCTGTTTTTCCAATAACTTCAGAATCTCCTGACAAGCCGGCAAAGCAGCAAATTCTTTCTTTTTTTCAGCAGTATATTCCCGGCGAAGCTGCCTTGCCTCCTCTGCCGACAGGTATGGGATCAGGTCTTTGGTCAGACTGTGAAGGGAAAGGAGCATGTAGTAGGTTCGCTCATCTCTGATCAGCTCCTCCTGCGCCGTGTAGATAAAGGAAAGGAGAGCCGGCAGCTCAGCGGCGGGAGAAGTTCGTTCTTCCTTATTGTCTTCATTATTGCCTTCATTATTTAAGTAGTTATTTGAATAGGTCTTTGAACAGCTTGAAGAATCTTCTTGCCGGCATGCCAGCAATTCCTGATACGCCTTGAGTTCCTTCTTTAAAGCTCTGGTAAAGTCCTCTTCTAAGGTGGTGTCCTTGATTCCTCTGATCAGGGAACCGAAAAGGCCGCCTTTTTTCTTGTAGCTCTCGTT
>CAVFAT010000048.1:0-14409 GCA_963620785.1 Bacteroidaceae bacterium | reverse complement strand
CAGATTTCTTTTTATGTGAAAAGTAAATACGGGAATGATTCTGCCAGATCAAAAAACACGCTCTCGCTCGAAGGAGGACCTAGCAGATGCTAAGCTCGAGGCGCATGTTCCATGCACCTCTTGCTAAGCACTGAGGTCCTCCTAACGGTTTTTGATCTTGGGCAGAACATCCCGTATTTTTGTATGCGAAAAAGCAGAAGTAAAAAAACTTTATAACAATCAGGAATTTAGTAATTACGGCTCATAGTTAGAGAAGGATATAATACACCCTGTTTTGAGTGCATTCCATATCGAGTCAGACACAGAGATGGTTGATGCTGTGTTCTGTTATTCTGTTTTATATAGAGAGAAAAATGAAACTGAGAGAATTACAGCGTAGCCACAATCGATGCAGACATTTCTGAAATATGTATATGAGAACAATTACTATCGCTTCTATGCTGAATATTCCGGCTTGAATGTCCTTACTGTCCGGTGATTAGGAAACCAATTGGCAAGTATATAGAATACAAGAAATCTCACCAATGTAAAGCCGGCTGACGCCCCGCAAAACGGCTCTGGGCTTGACATTGGCTCTATTTCTTATTTAGGGTAATCAAGCCAATCAAAGGTGGTTTCCGTGTCCGGAATGTTGGTTTCCGCTATGCCGGAATCATGGTTTCTTGACGCAAGAATATTCACCGAGGTTATCTGAGTGAATTCGTAGAGTAGAATTATATTTGCCAATTGGGAAAAATGACGGCCACAGAGTTTAGAAAATTAAAGTAGCCTATATCGGAGAGCTGTCATACAACAGTTTCAAGACATAAGAAAACGGCATAGTTGCAAATAACGACCATGCCGTATTTTCAGGGGTAGAAAAGCCCTAAGTTAAACTCCCTTTTAGAGGCCTTTTTGACCATCATAGAAGTATATTGCAAGGACGAGATGTTCTGCCTAGGGACAAAAACCATTAGGAGAACCTCAGTGCTTAGCAAGAGGTGCATGGTACATGCGCCTCGAGCTTAGCATCTGCTAGGTTCTCCTTTTGGACTCACGGCGCATTTATAATCGTGCTAACGCACGATGCGCCTTCGTGCATCGCATCGCTGACGCGATGCGATATAGAGCGAGAGCGTGTTTTTGCCCCGGCAGAATCATTCTCGTCCTACAAGATAGACTCTGGGTATAAACATAAATAAAAGGAAGCCTTATTCCTGAAGGGACATGAAGCAAGATCGATCCCAGGAGGAATAGGCTTCCTTTTTATTTCAACTTTATTTTATAGAAATTGCTTTTGCCAGTATCTTCTTAGACATTTCCGCCAAGTGTAGCACCCATATCGCAGACAATTGCCTCACCGTCAAGCATATTGCAGCTGTCAGAAGCAAGGAAAAGAGCAAGAGCGGCAACCTCATCAACGGTACCGAAGCGTCTCAGCGGAATGTTCTTCAGCTGCTTCTCGCCGAATTCTGTGCCCTCAAGCTGAGCTCTGTTGATCTCTGTGATAACATAGCCGGGACAGATTGCATTGGCTGTGATGCCGTATCTTGCAAGCTCCCATGCAAGGGACTTGGTCAGGTTGATCGCACCGGCCTTGGATGCACCGTAGGTTGCAACACCGTTGTTGCCCTTGATACCGCCGATGGAGCACATGTTGATGATCTTTCCACCGAAGCCTTCGCCTGCCTCATTCTGCTTGATGATCTGACGGGCTGCAGCCTGGGAGCCGAAGTATACGCTCTTCAGGTTGGAGTTGAGAACGGTATCATAATCCTTCTCTTCTACATCGATGATCTTCTTGGTGATGGCAACGCCGGCATTGTTGACCATGATATCCAGACGGCCGAATTTCTCAACAGTCTTCTGGATCAGGTTTTCAATCTGCTCCTTGTCCTGTACATCAGTAGCAACTCCGAGTGCTTCTCCGCCAAGAGCGATAACCTCATCGGCTACCTTATCGCAGTCATCCTGGTGTCTGGAAGTGATGACAACCTTTGCACCTGCAGCAGCATAAGCCATAACAATTGCATAGCCTAAGCCCTTGGTTCCGCCTGTGATGATGGCAACCTTGTCTGTGATATCAAAGCTTGGCAGCTTGATCGGGGATTTGCTTTTATCAAAACTCATTTCAATTTCCTCCTTTAATTAAGTGGTTAACATGCCTTCATTATACCTTAATTTTTCACACAATCCTATGATAAAGGCTATATTTTATTGCTATTGATTTTTTTTTAAGATAGAATAAACATAATTTTTGAATTATTTTATTTAGGAGGTTAACAAAATGCGCGTCATAGAACATCCTATATTAGATACCTTGGATACGTCTGATAAGGTCACGATCTATTATAATGGAGAGCCGATCGAGGCCCTTAGAGGCGAACCGATTGCAGCGGCATTGATCAATGCCGGCATCAAATCCTTCCGTACCACTCAGAAGAAGCATGAGCCGAGAGGCATTTTTTGTGCGATCGGAAGATGTACGGACTGCAAGATGATTGTTGATGGGGTACCGAATACAAGAACCTGTGTGACTCCCGTTCAGGATGGAATGAGAGTAGAAGAGCAGGAAGGCGTAGGGAAAGTCGCTAGCAAAGGACAGAGTGAATCATGAAATTTAAAGAAACAGATATTGCAATCGTAGGTGCCGGATCAGCAGGCTTATCGGCTGCTTATCAGGCGAGACTTGCAGGAGCAAAGGTACTGGTATTGGATGAGAACCGTCTGCCGGGCGGACAGCTTTTCAAGCAGATCCATAAATTCTTCGGCTCAAGGGAGCATAAGGCCGGCACAAGAGGTTATAAGATCGGCCATCAGCTGCTGGAAAGAGTAGAAGAGGTCGGAGCAGAGGTTTGGCTCGATGCAACCGTATATGGTATGGAAAAGGACAGCTCCCTTGGTGTGATCTATCAGGGAGAGAATGTGATTGTTCATGCGAAGAAGGTGATCATCGCAACAGGAGCCAAGGAAAATTACATGGCTTTCCCGGGTTCAACCCTTCCCGGCGTAATGGGAGCGGGTGCAGCACAGACCATGGCCAATGTAAACCGTGTACTTCCGGGTGAGAGAGTCATCATGGTTGGTTCCGGTAATGTCGGATTGATCGTTTCCTATCAGCTGATGCAGGCAGGAGCAGAGGTGCTTGCCATTGTAGAAGGTGCGCCGACCATCGGCGGATATGGTGTTCATGCAGGAAAGATCAGAAGGGCAGGCGTTCCCATTCTGGTTGGCCATACGATCAAGAGAGCCTATGGAGATAAGAAGGTAGAGCATGTCGAGATCGCGGCAGTAGATGAAAAATTCCAGCCGATTCCCGGAACAGAAAAAACCTATGATGCAGATACGGTCTGTCTTGCCGTCGGACTGAATCCGATGACAGAGCTCCTTTGGATGGCTGGCTGTGAATTTTGTTATATTCCGGCCTTTGGCGGCCATGTGCCCATGCATGATGAGCATATGGAAACAACCGTTCCGGGCGTCTATGTAGCAGGAGATGTAACCGGTGTAGAGGAAGCGTCCTCAGCAATGGAGGAAGGCAATCTGGCAGGTCTTGCGGCAGCAGCTTCTTTGGGATTGATTTCCGAGTCTGAGGCAGAGCTGCAGAGTGCAGAAATTCAGAGAAGACTGAATACCCTTCGTTCCGGCGCCTTCGGAGAAAGAAGAAGAGCATCAAAGAACAATCAGCTTTCCTTTATGAAGGAATATCGAGAGAAGGAGGTACAGTAATATGGAAGGAATCCGTTATACAGGCGTACCGTCCGCTGCAGAGCTTGCAGCCTGTCATGGCATTCCGAGTCAGGCGCGCATGGAAAAGGGAAGGGTGGCATGTATTGAATGTGTTCAGGAAATTCCCTGCAATCCCTGTGAGGAAATCTGCCGCTGCGGAGCAATTGAGATCGGAGAACAGATCACCTCTCTGCCGACCCTTCATGAGGAGAAGTGTACAGGCTGCGGCCTTTGCGTGGCAAACTGTCCGGGCCTGGCAATCACACTGATCGATCAGTCCTATTCAGAAACAGAAGCTACCATTGATTTTCCTTTTGAATATCTGCCGCTTCCGGAGGTTGGAAGTCTGGTAGACGCAGTTGACCGGGCCGGTCAGGTGGTCTGTCAGGGTCAGATCAAAAAGGTAACCAAAATTCCGGCTTATGCGGGAACAGCAGTCATTCGAATGGCTGTCCCCAAAGAGTATATCAACACGGTTAGAAGCATGAAGAGGTTGAAAAGATCATGAGTAGTGAGGAAATTATTGTTTGCCGCTGCCAGGAAGTAACAAGGCAGGAAATTATAGATGCAATCCATGACGGAGCAACCACAGTAGACGGTGTAAAACGTCGTACCAGAGCCGGAATGGGTTTATGTCAGGGAAAGACCTGTGAGAGATTAATACAGCGTATCATCGCAGAAGAAACAGGAAAAAATCCTGCGGACATTTTACCGCAGCATAAGCGTATGCCGGTTCGTCCGATTACAGTCGGCATGTTCCGCAAGGAGTAAGAGAAAAAGAAAGTGCAGATAAGGGCAGAAAAAACTGTTTGGAGGAAATATGCGTGATGCAGATGTAATTATTGTCGGCGGAGGCATCATGGGATGCTCGATTGCCTGGCAATTGGGAAAAAGAGGAAAAAAGGTTCTGATTCTTGAGCAGAACGATGTTGCAGCAGGCTCAGCCGGCGCAACAGACGGTGTTGTCGGCTATCATACAAAACAGCCGGGCCCCCAGTTGGATCTGGCGGTTCAGTCAATTCAGATGTTCAATGACATCCAGAAGGAACTGGGCAATGAGATCGAATTCGACTTTTCGGCAGGAGGTCTGCAGCCGGCGGAGGATCAGGTACAGTATGATCTTCTGAATGAGATTGCGACAAGACAGAGAGAAAGCGGAATCGATATTCATATGATCTCTGCGGAAGAGGCCTGCAGTCTGGAGCCTCAGCTGGCAGGGGATATTGCAGGAGCCTTGTATTGTCCGACCAGCGGCAAGATCAATCCGCTGAACTTGACAATGGCTTATGCAAGAGCAGCGAAAAAAGAAGGCGCTGTCATTCAGACAGAAACAAAGGTAAAAGGCTTTATCATCGAAAATGGTCAGGTAAAGGGCGTGCAGACCGACAAGGGCGATTACTACAGTGATGTGATCGTAAATGCAGCGGGTTCCTGGGCCGGTAAGGTCGGTGAACTGGCAGGCTTGGCACTGCCGATCAAGCCTCGTAAGGGACAGCTTGCGGTCACAGAGCCGGTTGGCTTCTTCATGAAGGCAACGGTTCAGTGTGCACGATATAATATCATCAAATTCTGGCCGGATCGGATCAAGGACGAGAGAGTACTTCGACTTGGTGCTTCTCTTTCTATTGAGCAGACGGAAAACGGCGGAATGATCATTGGCGCAACCAGAGAGTTCGCCGGTTATGAAAAGGAAAATACCTTTGAAGCCATTGATGTCATGATGAAACGTGCGATCCGCTTTTTCCCGGCACTGGAGAATATCGATGTGATTCGATTCTTCTCGGGATTTCGGCCCTATACGCCGGATGGACTTCCGCTTTTGGGAGAGATGGCAAACTTAAAGGGCTTTTATGTAGCAGCAGGACATGAGGGAGACGGAATTGCCTTATCTCCGGTTACCGGCAAGCTTTTGGCAGAGCTGATAACAGAAGGAAAGGCATCCTACAACATTGATACCTTTAGTCCGAACCGTTTTGCTTAAGAATAATTATGTGGGAGAAGGAGAAAACGTATGAGCTTAGTTATTGTACCTATTGTTTTTTTGCTGGCGGTCATTTTGATCAAACAGCTGCCACTTATTGGAGGGAAGATTGATCTTGCATTGATCCTCACCGGATTTCTGACACTGTTCCTGGCCGGCATTTTTAATCCGGGAGACTGGGCAGCAGCCTGGATCGATGGCCTGGACCGACTCGCATGGGTCATCTTTTTGTCGATCACAGGAAGTATTTTTGCTGAAATATCCATTCATCTGGGAACAGTAGATACGATCATCGGCGCATTAACTGCAAAATTCGGAAAGCATCCAAGAATTTTGGTTATCTGCATTCTGGGTGTTTTGATGATTGCAGGATCTCTTCTGGGTGATGCCATTGCAGCATCTACCGTAGTCGGTATTCTTACCATTGGAATCCTGGCTTCTATGAATCTCAAGAGTGAAAAAATCAGTGCCATTATCGTAATGGGCGCAAGTATCGGCTCTATCATGCCGCCGATTACCCAGTCCATCGCTCTTTCTTCTACTCTGGTTGGAACCGATCCGGATCCGGTTGTACGTCTGGGTTATCTGACCAGTGGTTTGATTTTTGTGATTATTGCTATTTATGCTTCCTGCATTTTGGTAAAGAAGGACAATGTACCGGGTGCCAATCCGGATATTGAGATTAAGTTCCGTGATGAAACAGCAGGAGAGATCCTGAAGGAAAACTGGAAATCCCTGATTCCTCTTTTCTTCCTGATTCTGGTCATCTTCCTCAGAACTGTTAATATCCCGGTTGTATCCGTTGACCTTGGACCGGCAATTCTGAAGAGCATCAGCTTTACACCAAGCGGAGCAGAGGAGCCGATCGGTACGCTTTATGATGCCCTGAGCGGAACAACCATCCTGAAGGGTATGACAAACGGAATCGTTCTTTCCATTACACTGGCAATTGCCTTTGCCTTCCTTTTCTTTAAGAAGGTAAGAAGCAATACAAAGGAAATTATGTCAGAAAGCTGGAAGAAGGTAGAAAAGACCGTTCTGATCCAGGTTTGCTGTGCTTTCATGCTTGGCAGCTTCTATCAGGCAGGCTCTATCGATGCGGTTCAGGTTTTTGCCCAGAGTATGAACGGAAACGTTCTGAAGATCGGCGGAGCAATCGCTCTGGTTCTGATCGGTATGCTGACAGGATCCCAGTCTACCGCACAGAATGTTATTTTCTCCTTCTTAGGACCGGCACTTGTTACCATCGGCGTAAGCCCGACAATTGCAGCCCTGGCAGGAGCAAACCTTGCAGCAGCAGGACAGGGTATGCCGCCGGCAGATCTGACTACCTTTGTAGTTGTCGGTATCGTTGCCGCCCAGTATGGAAATGGAGAGGAATGTGATCCTTTGAAATCCATGTTCTATTCTCTGCCCATGTGCCTTTGCATGTTTGCAGTCGGTATTATATGTTTGTTTGTGTAAGTCCTTTCCGGAGAAGCCTTTCAAGTGAAATTTTTCAAAGGAAATTTTAAGTAACGGAATTTTTGTATGCGTAACCATAGAGACGGAGAGTATTTAATTACTTACCGGCCGATAAAGGCGCTTCTGATTTTTGCCCTGCCGATCCTGATCGGGAATATCTTTCAGCAGGTTTATCAGATGGTGGATTCGATCGTTGTGGGACGTCTGGTCAGCCAGAATGCCCTGGCAGCGATCGGTGCATCGGCCGCTTTAACCAATATTTTCATATGTTTAGCAACCGGTGCCGGTCTGGGAGCCTCTGTGCTCACCGGCCGGTATTTTGGTGCAAGAGACTATCGAAGAATGAAGCAGATCATATCCACGGCCTTGATCTGTTTTTTGCTTTTCAGTATTTTTATAGGTCTCTTCGGTTTTCTTTTTTCAAGGGAACTGTTGATTCTTTTGAATACACCGGAGGAAGTGCTGGGGATGGCATCCCTTTATCTGAGGGTCTATTATGTCGGCTTTCCCTTCCTCTTTATGTATAATATCCTGTCATCGACCTTTAATGCTTTGGGAAGATCACAGGTGCCGCTTTTTATGCTGATCTTTTCCTCTCTTTTGAATGTTGGACTGGATCTTTTGATGGTTGGACCCTTTCAGATGGGAGTATTCGGAGCGGCCTTGGCAACCCTGCTGGCTCAAGGCCTGTCGGCAATTCTTTCCTTCCTGATTTTGATCAGGGATCTGAAGGAATATGGAAGTGAGTCTGATACATCCTTTGGCTTCTTTTCCAGAAGCGAGGCAAAGGAGATGCTGAAGCTGGCAATTCCTTCTATGATCCAGCAGTCGACGGTTGCGATCGGTATGGTCCTGGTTCAGTCAGTTGTAAATTCCTTCGGTGCAGAAGCTTTGGCTGGTTATTCTGCGGCAGTCAGAGTGGAGAATATCGCCTTTGTTCCCCTGACGGCAATGGCAAGCGCCTTTTCCTCTTATGTGGCGCAGAATCTTGGTGCAGGACAGAAGAAAAGGATCATCGAGGGCTTTCGGGCAGCCTTTTATGTGGACATTGTTTTCGCAATAGGAATCATGATAATGATGGAAGTCTTTCCCGGCAGGCTAACCAATCTCTTCCTGGGAGAGAGCGGGACAGAGCTTGCAAGGCAGACCGCTATCGGCTATATGAGCTTTTTGGGATTTTTCTTTTTGATCCTGGGATTAAAAACACTGGCAGACAGTGCATTGCGCGGCATGGGATTTGTAAAGGTATTTCTGATCGCGAATCTGGTGAATCTTGGTATCCGCGTTCTGGCGGCCTTTAGCCTGGCACCGGGTCTTGGTATTCAGATTATCTGGCAGGTGGTTCCGATCGGATGGAGCGTTGGATTTTTGATTTCCTTCTCAGGATATTTGAGGAAGAAGAAAGAGCTGCTGTGAGCGGATGAGGCAGAGTAGGAGAGCGATTTTTAGGGTATTCTCTGGCATATTCTCTTGGGCAGTTCCTTCGTGACAGCCTTCGCTTTTGCACTTACAATAAAACTAGGGATGATTAGACAAAGAAAAGAAGAAGAGAGCAGGATCCGATATGAAGATAGAAGAAGCAATTGAAAAGGCAAAGGAACTGGGCTTTGAAGACATTGGCATCATGGATATGGATAAATTACGCTTTTTGCCGGAAGTACGCGAAATGTGTGCTTCCGGCAAATGCCATATGTACGGCAAGTCCTGGGTATGTCCTCCGGCCTGTGGAAGTATAGAAGAAGCGGAAAAAAGGGCAAGATGCTTCCGGCAGGGAATCCTGGTTCAGTCAGTGGGAAAGCTGGAGGATGCATTTGACGGAGAAGGCATGATGAAGACAGAAAAGCTTCAGAAGAGACGCTTTCGCAAGCTGGCCAGATGGATGCGGAGCCAGGAGGAATGCCTGCCCCTTTCGGTTGGATGCTGCAGCGTTTGTGAGAGCTGTACTTATCCGAAATCAGCCTGTCGTTATCCTCTGGCTGCCATGCCTTCTATGGAGGCTTATGGCCTTCTGGTCAGCGAGGTGTGTGAGCAGGCCGGGAGAAAATATTACCATGGAGAGGGAACGATTGCCTTTGTCAGCTGTATTCTTTTTGACAAGAAGGGGGAAACTGTGGATAAAAAAGAACATAAGCAGCCGGGAAATGTGAAAATCTATAAGGGGGAGCAGGAGATAGAATATCAGATTCTGGAGAAGAAGACCCTCCTGGAGATCTGTCAGGAGCTTGGCTTATCCGGAATAGAGAGCCCCTGCGGCGGCAAGGGAAGCTGCGGGAAATGTCTGCTAAAGATTCGTCAGAAGGGCCTGGAAAGGGAAGCCCTTGCCTGTCAGACAATAGCAGAGGAAGAGATGGAAATCCTGTTAAATGAGACAGGAGCCGCCCTGATCAAAGAAGAGGGAAGCTGCTATCAGTATCCTGCAGATGAGGAAAATGATGGAGGCTATGCCCTGGCCTGTGATATCGGTACCACCTCTGTGGTTTGCCATCTGGTCTCACAAAAGGATGGAAAAAAGCTTGCTACAGTCAGTCAGACAAATGCCCAGAAGATCTTTGGTGCGGATGTCATTTCCAGAATTCAGGCCAGTATCGAGGGAAAGTTGAAAATCATGCAGGAGGCGATCATCGGACAGATCAATGAGATGATTGATATCCTTTGTGAAAAGACCGATCTGCAAAAAGAAAAAATAAGCTATGCCGCAATTGCAGGCAATACCATTATGGAGCATATCTTTGTCGGCTTAAAACCGGATGGAATGGGCTTTGCTCCCTTTCAGACAGAGAGCCTTTTTGGAGAAAGCTATGAGGCAAAGCAGCTGGGGCTTCAAATCGGACCGGAGGCAAGGGTCTATCTGCTTCCGGCAATTGCGGCCTATGTCGGCGGAGATATAACGGCAGATATGATCGCTTTGCAGATGCAAAAAAGCAGGGAGAAGATCCTCCTTTTGGACATCGGAACCAATGGAGAGATGGCTCTTGGTGATGCAGAAGGGATTCTAAGCTGTGCGACGGCAGCAGGACCGGCCTTTGAGGGCGGGCAGATCAGTATGGGAATGCCTGCAGCAGAGGGAGCAATCTCATCCCTTTGGCTGAAAAAAGAAGGCACTGGAAGCCAGAGGATCATGATGGATGTGATCGGAGGCGGAGAGGCAAAGGGCATCTGCGGATCAGGTCTGATTGATGCCCTGGCTCTGATGCTGGAACTGGAGCTCATAGACGAGAGTGGCTGCTTTGCGGAAGAAGAGGATTTAGAGGCGGATCTTATCCCTTATCTTGGCGAAGATGAGGAGGGCGCCTTTTTCCGGCTGACGGAAAGCGTCGGGATCAGCCAGGCGGATGTGCGTAAGCTGCAGCTGGCCAAGGCTGCAGTTTCAGCAGGCATTCAAGTGCTTTTGAAGGAGGCAGGTCTTTCGGAAAAGGATGTGGACAGACTGATTCTGGCAGGCGGCTTTGGATCCTATCTGAACCCTGAGTCTGCTGCGAAAATCGGCCTGATTCCGAAGACTTTGCTGGATCGGACGCAGGCGGTTGGAAATGCCGCCGGAGAAGGAGCGGTGTCTGCAGCGATTTCGGGAGAAGCCAGAAGGGATGCAGAGGCATTGCGGGAGCAGGTGAAGTATATCGAGCTTTCTACGCATGAGGATTTTACAGAATATTATGTAGAGGCCATGTATTTTGAATAAGCTCTGAAAAAAAGGATAAGGAGGAAGAGAGCATGTGGCTTATTATTTCATTTTTAGGCTTACTAGCCTTGCTGGCCTGCTATGAACTGCCTAAATACATCAAGCAGAAAAAGTCAGAGAATGCACCTGTCCAAAAAGAAAGGGCCGTATATCTGAGAACCACGAATATTACTGCCAATGCAGCTGGTCCCATGAGTAAAAGTGCAGGCCCTTTTATACAGAAGATTGATAATCTTCCGATTATTTGGTTTGAACTCTTGGATACGGGGAAGAAGGTAGGCTTTGATTGTTATCAGCATTTGGCGGTGAAGCTGCCAGAGGAAGGAACAGAAGGAGAAGTAGTATATAAAGGAAAGCTTTTTAGATCCTTTGAATGGGAAGGCGGTAAGATAGAAATGGATGAAGATGAGGAAGGGCCGCAATCCATATTTTTAAAAAGCTAGGAAATGGGGGCTGTCGCGTGAAGCGACAGCCCTATTTTGAGTTATAGGACAAAATGTGTTGATGAAAACCGTCTTCAGCCCTTGAAAACAGAGGGCTTTCTTGCAGTGACAAATTTAAAATAAAATAGTGCCTAGAAAAACCCGACATTAGAAAAAGCTTTGCTGTGTACTTTCTTCTTGAATTTCAGTATTTTACCTCCATCAGACAAAGGCCCTGTGGCGGTGCTGTATAGCCAGCCATTTCCCTGTTTTGGGAGGCAAGGATTTCTTCCATAGAAGAGGGGGATCGGCGACCGCTTCCAACCTCGATCAGGGTACCGGTCATAATACGGATCATGTTCTGAAGAAAGCCGTCACCCCGGTAATCGATATCAATTTCCTTCAGGCCATGCTGGTCCCTGATTTCGGAAATCTGAATATCGAAAATAGCTCTGACTGTAGACTTTTTCATATGCTTATTGCCACAGAAGGATTTAAAATCATGCTTCCCGATCAGGAGGGAAGCAGCCTGTTTCATGGCTTCGGTATCCAATGGCAGATCAAGATAGGTGTAAACATATTTTTTCGCAAAGACCTCAGCAATCGGACTGACATGAATCCGGTAGCGGTAGGTCTTTTCTTTTGCGGAAAATCGGGCATGAAATCGGTCATCCACCTGCTGAAGATCCGTAACAGCAATATCTTCAGGCAGATAGCGGTTGAGATAGAGCAAAAGCTCATGATCTGACATTTCTGCAGGGAGCGTGATATGGAAATTGGCAATCTGGCCGATGGCATGAACACCGGCATCTGTTCGCCCGGAGCCAATTACCTCTACCTTTTCACCGCTTAGTCTGCTCAGGATCTGCTGCAGCTTTCCCTGAATGGTTTCCGGGGTGCTTTTCTGCACCTGCCAGCCTTTATATTTACTGCCGTCATATTGAATCCGGATCTTATAATTCTTCATTCTTGTTTTCCTTCTTCTTCTTTTTTCTAACCTATATGAGAACAATGTGATTGCTTATAAAATGTAAAAGCTTATACGCCCTTAGATTACAAGTTCTTACAAGTTCTGCTTAATTGCAGATCTGCAATTAAGCAGAACTGCAAACTTAGCGATAAGGTGTGAGCCTAGTAATTATCTTCACAAAAACGAAGCATATTCCTTCAGGGACCGCTTTCGCTTAGTACAAAGCGTAGCGGATACTAAGCTCGCATCACCGTTCGGTGTGCTCGCTAAGTACCGACGCTTTGTAATGTCCCTTTCGGAAAATTGCGTTCGTTTTTGTGCCTTGGCAAGCGATACAAGTTGGGGAGACTTGCAAATGATTGCCTGACAGTTTGACGTAACTATCATTGTTTATCAAAACTAACTGTAAAATTAATGTTATAATTATAATTCAGTTTACCCTGTTTTTTATCAGAAAAACAGAGGAAAAAGACAGTAGTAAGGATACATCTGAAAACAGGAGGCACATACATGCTGGAACTCAAGAATATATCGTTCTGCGTGGATACAGAGGGAGAAGGTAAAGAAATCATTCAGGACATCAGTCTGACCATTCCGGATGGAAAAATGATCGTGATCACAGGGCCAAACGGAGGCGGAAAATCTACGCTTGCAAAGCTGATCGCCGGGATTGAAAAGCCGACAGGCGGAAAGATCCTGATGGATGGAGAGGACATTACGGAGATGTCGATTACGGACAGGGCCAGAAAGGGAATTGGCTATGCATTCCAGCAGCCGGTTCGCTTTAAGGGAATCCGCGTTTTGGATCTGATTCGAATTGCGGCAGGAAAGCAGCTGTCAGCGGCAGATGCCTGTGAGTATCTGTCAGCAGTCGGTCTTTGTGCGAGAGATTATATTGACAGAGAGGTAAACAGCAGTCTTTCCGGCGGCGAGCTGAAGAGAATCGAGATCGCAACAGTTCTGGCCAAGGCACCGACTCTGTCTGTATTTGATGAGCCGGAGGCCGGCATTGATCTTTGGAGCTTCCAGAATCTGATCCGGGTTTTCGAAGGCATGCGAAAGAATATCAAGGGAGGATCGATTCTGATCATTTCCCATCAGGAGAGAATTTTGAACATTGCGGATGAGCTGGTTGTGCTCAAGGACGGACGACTGGAGGCCCAGGGCAGCAAGGAAGAGATCCTGCCGAATCTGGTCGGAACCTTTGCTGTGACAAAGGAATGTTCCAAATATAATCTTGAGGAAGGGGAGTGAGAAGAATGGTAAAGCTTGATGAAATTCAGAAGAGACTTCTGTCCGAGGTTGCCGATCTTCATACGGTACCGGAGGGAGCTTTTAATATTCGTGCAAATGGAAAGGCCGTTGGCAGAGAATCTACGGCAAATATCGATATTATTCCCAAGGAAGAGGGAAGCGGAATCGATATTAAGATCAAGGCCGGAACAAAAAATGAGAGCGTTCATATTCCGGTTGTTCTTTCCCAGAGCGGAATGAAAGAAATGGTCTATAATGATTTCTATATTGGAGAAGACGCAGATGTAACGATCGTTGCAGGATGCGGAATTGATAACTGCGGCCCGGAGGATTCTCAGCATGATGGCATTCACCGCTTCTATGTCGGTAAGGGAGCCAAGGTTCGTTATGTTGAAAAGCATTATGGCTCCGGAAACGGAAGCGGAAAGAGAATCCTGAATCCTGGCACAGAGGTCTATATGGAAGAGGATTCCAGTATGGAAATGGAAATGGTTCAGATCAAGGGTGTCGATGACACTGAGAGAAGAACCCTGGCTGAGCTGGCAAAGGGAGCAAGCCTGGTGGTCAGAGAAAGACTGATGACCCACGGCAGTCAGAAGGCAATCAGTATCTATGAGGTAAATCTCAACGGAGAGGGAGCAAATGCGGATGTGGTTTCCCGCTCGGTTGCCAGAGATGATTCTTATCAGAAATTTGATGCAAAGATTGTTGGAAATGCAGCCTGCAGCGGTCATACGGAGTGTGACGCTATTATCATGGATCATGGTAAGATCCTGGCAGTTCCCGGGCTGGAGGCAAATGACGTCGATGCAGCACTTGTTCATGAGGCAGCCATTGGAAAGATTGCCGGTGAGCAGCTGATGAAGCTGATGACCTTAGGTCTTACTGAAGCAGAAGCAGAAGAGCAGATCATTAATGGATTTTTGAGATA
>CAVFAT010000047.1:0-14904 GCA_963620785.1 Bacteroidaceae bacterium | reverse complement strand
TGCCCAAGATCAAAAACCGTTAGGAAAACCTCAGTGCTTAGCAAGAGGTGCATGGTACATGCACCTCGAGCTTAACACTGAGGTTTTCCTTTTTTGGACTCACGGCGCATTTATAATCGTGCTAGCGCACGATGCGCCTTCGTGCATCGTATCGCTAAAGCGATACGATATAGATCGAAAGCGTGTTTTTGATCCGGCAGAATCATTCTCGTCTTTTTTTTATGAAACTTTTGCAGGCCAGCCCTGCATTTCATGTGGAAAAAAGAGGTTTCCATAAAAAAATAAATGGCAAGGTGCACAAATTGACATAAGTAGACAAGAGTTATCCCCAGTTATCCACAAAAAGCCTTTGTGAAAAAATAGGCAAAAAGCCTATAAATCGGACTTATACACCAACTTATCAACATTATCCACAAAAATGGGGAAAACTTTGCTAGTTTACATAGCTTCCAAAAAGAACAAAAGTTTTGTTGAAGTATGACAAAGTTTGTGGAAAAAGAGAATGAGGGCCGGCGGGGATGTTGACAATTCCTTTTTTTGAGTATTTGTAAAATAGTCTGTCTATTGACAGACATTTTAGTGGGGCTTTGATTGAAAATAGGATTCAGTTCTGATATACTAGCTTGGGATATTGTAAAGAAGGAATGATAGGTAAGTAATGATAAAGAAAATCAATGTGATGGGGGTAGAGCTGGATAATCATGCCTTCGCCGCGTCACTGACTACAATTGAGCAATTCCTGAAGGACACCGCAGTCTCTACTGTACTGACGGTCGATATGGATCAGATTGTGCTTGCCTGTCAGGATGATATCGTGAGAGAACAGCTTTCGGCTGCCGATCATACTGTTGTGATCGATAAGGCCATCCTCGAAGCAGCAGGAGAATCTTCTGCCAGCAGAGAGAGGGAGCTGGATGAAAAAGACTTCTTTTTAGAATTTATGAAGGTCATGTATCACTCGAACCAGAGCTTTTTCCTGATCGCCGCGTCAGAGGCAGAGGAAAAGAAGATGCAGAAGCTTCTCATGGAGCAGTTTCCACATCTGAATATCGTCGGTTCGGGGATTGTGACGGAGAAGGTGGATGAAAATGAGGCACTGATCAATACGATTAATATCGTGGTGCCGGATATTCTTCTTTCTGCCTTACCTTCTCCGGGGCAGGAACATTTCCTTCATGAACATAAGAAACAAATATGTGCAAAGATCTGGTATAGTGTGGGACCGGAACTAAGAAAAAGTAAGGGAGGCGGACTAATCGGATTTATGCGCAGGGCAGTGGAGAATCGAATTCTCCGTTCACGACTCAGCAAAATAGAGAATGATAAAAAGGAGACGTGAGTCATATGATCTCTAATCAGATATTACAGACAACAATCAATGGCATGAAGGAAATCGTTGGCAGAGACTTCTGTATCAGTGATGCGGAAGGAACCCTTTTGGCATCTACCTTTGGCGCAGAGGAAAGCAGTCTTCATGCGGCGGTAGCCTTTGCACAGACGCAGGCAGAGAGCGAGGTAGCAGAAGGCTATCATTATTTCAAAGTATTTGATGATCAGCACCTGGAATATATCCTGATCGTGGAAGGTGAGGATGAAGCTGCTGTGATGATCGGCAAAACAGTCGTTTTTCAGCTGCAGAACCTCCTGATCGCATATCAGGAAAGATTTGACAGGGATAATTTCATCAAGAACCTGCTTTTGGACAACCTTCTTCTGGTTGATATTTATAATCGTGCCAAGAAACTGCATATTGACAGCCAGGCAAGAAGAGTTGTATTTTTGGTAGAAACAACGCGGGAAAAAGAAGTTAACGATGTTGACAGACTGAGAAGCGTTTTCGGAAACAGGGCAAGGGATTTCATCACGGCAGTAGATGAGACCAGCATTGTTTTGGTAAGAGAGCTTTTGGATGATGAGTCTTATGAGGAGATGGATAACTTCGCAGATCAGGTCTATAAAGAACTGATGACAGAGGGACATCCGGAGATCCGCATTGCATATGGTACCGTTGTCAAGGAACTGCGTGAGGTTTCAAAGTCTTACAAAGAAGCCAGAATGGCACTTGATGTCGGCAAGATCTTCTTTGAAGACAAATGCGTTGTTGCCTACAGCAAGCTGGGAATCGGCAGATTGATCTATCAGCTTCCGATCCCCTTATGTAAGATGTTCATCAAGGAGATTTTCCACGGAATCTCACCGGAATCCTTTGATGAAGAGACACTGACAACCATCAACAAATTCTTTGAGAATAACTTAAATGTATCGGAGACTTCCAGACAGATTTTTATCCACAGAAATACTCTGGTTTACCGTTTGGATAAGCTGCAGAAGAGCACAGGACTGGATATCCGGATCTTTGAGGATGCGATTACCTTTAAGATCGCCCTGATGGTTGTAAAATACATGAAACACATGGAAAACGAGGAATTTTAAATTGATTCGTCTGGATAATGTTACAAAAAGATACTCGACAGGAGCACCGGCACTGAGTGAGGTCAATCTCGAGGTGCAGGACGGAGAGTTTGTATTTATTGTAGGAGCGAGCGGCTCCGGAAAAACAACATTGATCAAGCTTCTTCTGAAGGAATTAGAGCCGACAGAAGGAAACATTCAGGTCAGCAGCTGGAATTTAGGCAAAATGAGAAAGGGTCAGATTCCCAAATACCGCAAGAATATCGGCTGCGTATTCCAGGATTTCAGACTCCTGAAGGACAGAAGTGTTTATGATAATCTGGCTTTTGCTGAGCGGGTAACCGGTGCGAAGAAAAGGCAGATCAAAAAGACTGTACCACAGATGCTTTCTATGGTAGGTCTTGCAGACAAATACCGTTCTTTCCCGGATGAGCTTTCCGGTGGTGAGCAGCAAAGAGCAGCGATCGCCAGGGCCTTGGTGAACTCTCCAAAGCTGATCCTGGCGGATGAGCCGACAGGTAACCTGGATTCCAAGAATGCCTGGGAAATCATGAAGATCCTGGAGGAGATCAATCAGAATGGAACGACAGTTTTGGTCGTTACCCATAACCAGGAAATCGTGAATGCGATGAAAAAGAGAGTTATCAGATTAAAACAGGGCACCATCATTGACGATGTGCCTGCAGGAGAATAAATAGAGCTATGTTTTACAGTATAGGTCAAGGTATCAAAAATATTTGGAGAAATAAAATGTTCTCCCTTGCTTCCATTGCAACAATGGCAGCAAATATCTTCCTCTTCGGTCTTATTTTTATCCTGGTATTAAATGTCAGATCTATGGTAAAAGAGGCAGAATCAGGAGTAACCATTACGGTCTTCTTTAATGAGGGAACTACGGATGAGCAGATCCAGCAGATCGGACAGGAAATCCTGGCACGCGATGAAGTAACGGATATTGTTTATGTTTCTGCAGAGGAAGCCCTTCAGCAGTATATTGATGAATATATGAACGGTTCTGAGGAGGCTTCAAAGGGATTGGAATCCGCAAACCCGCTTGCAAATTCTGCAAACTATGAGGTTTATATGCAGGATATTTCCCAGCAGGGTGAGCTGGCAAGCTATATTGAGTCCTTAGACGGCGTAAGGCAGGTAAACCAGTCTGTAATCGCAGCGAATATTCTTTCAGACTTTAATAAGCTGGTTGGATATGTTTCTATTGCAGTCATGGTTATTCTGCTGGGTGTTGCAGTCTTTTTGATCAGCAATACCATTCGTGTAGGTATCGCAGTACGTTCAGAGGAGATTGGCATCATGAAGCTGATTGGTGCAAGCAACCTCTTTATCCGTGCACCCTTCCTGATCGAGGGAATGATCATTGGTCTGATTGGATCCGTGATCCCTCTGGTAGTCATCTACTTCCTCTATCAGAAGATTATTACCTATGTTCTTTCGAACTTTGTATTTCTTTCAGATATCATTAATTTTATTCCGGTTCATACAGCTTATGTTTATCTGGCTCCGATCGCACTTGTGCTTGGCGCCGGCATCGGCTTGCTTGGATCTTTGATTACGATCCGTAAGCATTTGAATGTTTGATCATCGAATATTTGATCATCATAAGGAGAATAGAACAATTGAAATTAAATAAAAAAGAGAAGGAGACCGGCGCAGAACCGGTCTCTTTCACAGAAAAAGAGAATAAACTCTATAAAAAGGGTATGAGACGCGGAGCGATGCTTTCTGCTTCCATACTTCTTATTGCAGGTCTTGCCGCATGCGGAATTAAAATCAATCTGCATAGCGGCTCTTCTGATTCTTCGGGAGAAAAGGCGAAAATATCCAGCCAGATCCAAAAGGCAGATTCTTCCGAAAATACTGCATCCGGAAGCGCCAGTCTCAGCACGGTTTTGGATGTAGAAGCACTGAGCAAGGTACAAAATATAATTGAGGATATGAATGCCTATTATTATCAGGATGTCAGTGCAGATGCTATGCAGGAGGCCATTTATAAGGGCCTGGTTGAAAGTACGGGAGATCCTTATACAAAATACTATACAGCAGAGGAATATGAGAATCTGCAGAATAGTACGAACGGAGCCTACTCCGGAATCGGTGCCCTTTTGGGAAAGGATTCCGACAGCGGATATCCGATGGTTTCTCATATCTACGAGAATTCTCCGGCAGAGGAGGCAGGACTCCAGGAAGGAGATATCATCTATAAGGTAGATGGTGTCAAAATGACAGCGAATATGGACACCTCAGATGTGGCTTCTAAGGTGCGCGGTGAGGATGGAACAAAGGTTACCCTTACCCTGATTCGTGACGGAGAAGAGATTGAAAAGGAACTCACAAGGGCAGAGGTGGATATTCCAACGGTTGCCTATGAGATGCTGGAGGATCATATTGGCTATATCCAGATTGCTGAGTTTTCCAATAATACGGAGGAGCAGTTCTCGGCTGCAGTGGATAAGCTGGAAGATCAGGGAATGGAAAAGCTCATTATCGATCTGAGAAATAACGGCGGTGGTGTTGTAAATGGCTGTGCCAATATTCTGGACGATATTCTGCCGGAAGGAATGACTCTTTATATGGAGGATAAGAACGGGCAGAGACAGGAGTTTAGATCCGATGAAGAAAATCAGATCGATCTGCCCCTGGCTGTTCTGGTAAATGGAAACAGTGCTTCTGCGTCTGAGATCTTCACAGCGGCGATCAAGGAATTTAACTGGGGTACCATTATTGGTACGACAACCTATGGCAAGGGCGTATTCCAGTCGGTGATTCCTTTGGATGATGGCAGTGCCCTTAAGGTGACGGTTGGTAAGTTCTATTCGCCGAAGGGAAACAATTATAATGAGGTCGGCATTGAGCCGGATATCGAATTAGAATATGAAAATACAGCCGGCGAGGATGCAGAGTATTCGACGGATACCGACAATCAGATTCAGAAGGCAATCGAAGTTCTGAAGGAGCAGTAAGAGAAGCTTAAGAAGCAAAAGAAGCGTATCAAGCAGCTTCGCAAGACAATAGGAGAAACAAAAAGAAAAAAAGCGTGGCAGACAGCTTCGCAAGACAGCAGGAGAAAAAAGCGCGGCAGACAGCTTCGCAAGGCAGTAATAGTAATAAAGAGAAAAAGAAATGAGGAAAGCATATGGTAGAGTTTGATCCTTTAAAATACAAATTAAATTCTTATGAAGATACCCTTGCAAATGTCCGGGAATCCCTTGACCTTGAGAATAAGGCAAAAAGACGGGAAGAGCTGGAACGTGAGATGGAAGAGCCGGGCTTTTGGGACAATATGGATCGTGCCAGAGAACAGTCTCTGGAGCTGAATGCGATCAAGGATGACATTCATCTCATGGAGGAGCTGGAGGAAAAATACGAAGAGCTTCAGGTCCTGATCGAGATGGGAGAAGAGGAAGAGGATCTTTCTCTGATTCCGGAGATTGAGGAAGGCTTGAATCATTTGGAGGAAACCTTTGAGGAGATTCAGATGAAGACCCTTCTTTCCGAGGACTATGACAAGGATAATGCCATTATTTCCCTCCATGCAGGTGCTGGCGGTACAGAAGCTTGTGACTGGACTTCCATGCTTTATCGTATGTATACGAGATATGCGGATGCGCATGGCTTTTCAGTAGAGGTTTTGGATATGCTGGACGGTGATGAGGCCGGAATCAAGTCCGTAACCTTTGAGGTAAATGGCCGGAATGCCTATGGCTTCTTGAAGTCAGAGCATGGCGTGCACCGTCTGGTTCGTATTTCTCCCTTTAATGCAAACGGAAAAAGACAGACTTCCTTCTCTTCCTGTGACGTAATGCCGGATATTGAGGAAGATGTGGATATTGAGATCAATACGGATGATCTGCGAATCGATACTTATCGATCCAGTGGTGCCGGCGGTCAGCATATTAACAAGACCTCTTCGGCAATTCGAATCACTCATCTTCCGACCGGCATCGTGGTACAGTGTCAGAATGAGCGTTCCCAGCATCAGAATAAGGACAAGGCAATGCAGATGCTGAAGTCAAAGCTCTATATGATGAAGATGGAAGAGAATAAGCAGAAATCCGATTCAATCCGTGGAGAGGTATCCGATAATGCCTTCGGACATCAGATCCGTTCCTATGTCCTTCAGCCTTATACTATGGTAAAGGATCTTCGAACCGGAGAGGAGACCAGTAATGCCAATGCAGTTCTGGACGGCAAGCTGGATCCCTTTATCTTTGCTTACCTCAAATGGAATGCACAAAAATAATTCTATCAGTTGCATTTTAGATCTTGCTGTGGTACGATTCTACCTGCAGTATCTTTCTGGAGTGGACAAGTGTACACGATAGAGAAACATAAGCAGGAGCAGATAACATATGTCAGATCAGTATGAATATTATGTGCTGAAGAAAAAGGCAGTGCCTGAGGTTTTGTTGAAGGTGGTAGAAGCAAAGAACCTTCTCGAATCTCAGAAGATCACTTCCGTTCAGCAGGCAGCGGATGCCGTTGGCATCAGCCGCAGTTCTTTTTACAAATATAAAGAAGATATTTTCCCTTTCCGGGATACCGCAAAGGGCAAGGCAATTACTCTTCTGGCTCAGGTGGATGACAGGCAGGGGCTTTTGTCGCAGCTGCTTGGCATTGTAGCAGCCTACAAGGCAAATATTCTGATGATCAATCAGAGTATTCCGGTAAGCTCGGTAGCATCTGTAACGCTCAGTCTGGAAATTAGTGAGGAAACCGGAGATCTGGATTCTATGATGAAGGATTTAGGACTGACAGAGGGTGTGCATTCGGTGAAGATACTGGCACATGAGTAAAAAGAGAAGCAGTAAGGAGAGTAGAGCATGAAGGCAGCAGTAATGGGGTACGGAACCATCGGTTCCGGTGTAGTCAAAGTTCTGGACATGAACAAAGAGCTGATCGCAAAGCGTGTAGGCGAGGCTCTTGATGTAAAATATATACTCGACAGACGTGAGTTTCCGGAGGATCCGCATGCAGATCAGATCATCGGTGATTTTAATCAGATTCTTTCCGATGAAGAAGTGAAGATCGTTGTGGAAACAATGGGAGGCACGGGTGCTGCTTATGAATTTGTAAAGGCTTGCCTGGAAGCTGGAAAGCATGTTGCAACCAGCAACAAGGCTCTGGTAGCAAAGTATGGTGCAGAGCTGATGCAGATCGCAAAGGAAAAGAAAGTAAACTTCTTCTTTGAGGCAAGTGTCGGCGGAGGAATTCCGATTCTTCGTACTCTGGTAGATGCGCTTGCAGGAGATGAGATCGAAGAAATCGCAGGTATCCTGAACGGAACAACCAATTACATCATGACCAAGATGGCACAGGATGGATCCCGTTTTGAGGATGTCCTCAAGGAAGCGCAGGAGCTGGGTTATGCAGAGTTGGATCCGACTGATGATGTAGAAGGTTATGACGTAGGAAGAAAGATCGCGATTCTGACTTCTCTGGTAAGCGGCAAAAGAGTTGCTTTTGAGGAAATTGCAATCGAAGGTATTTCCAAGATCACAGCAGAGGATATGGAATATGCAGCAGCGATCGGACGTACGATCAAGCTTCTTGCCATTTCCAACAAGGTTGACGATAGCTACAGAGTAGTGGTTGCTCCCTTCCTGATTGAAAAGAGCAATACCTTATCCAATGTCAATGATGCCTTTAATGCTGTTTTGGTAAAGAGCAATGCCCTGGGCGATTCCATGTATTATGGAAGCGGAGCCGGTGCACTTCCTACAGCAAGTGCAGTCGTAGGCGACGTAGTTGAAATTGCCAAAAATATGGACAAGAGCATTTCTCCCCAGTGGACCGATGAGAAGATCGAGCTGCTCGGATATGAGGATGCATCTAATGCCTTTTTGGTACGTGTGAAAAAGACTGCTGAAACAAAGGCAGAAATCGAGAAGCTCTTCGGAGAAGTCAGCTATTATGAGCTGCCGGATCTGGATGAGGAACTGGGCTTTGTAACAGCTGAAATAAAAGAAAGCGAGATGAAAGAAAAGCTTGCAGCTCTTCCGGATGTGATCTCAAGAATTCGCTTAAAGTAATGCGGATAAGAAATGACTTATAGCACAAGATGTGTTAATGAAAACAGCCTTCATTCTTTGGAAAAAAGGAATGAAGGCTATTTTTGACTCTGGGCAGAACATCTCGTCTTTCAAGCTTTTTGGCTTTAAAAATTATGAAAAAAGCTTAAGAAAGAAAATCCAAAAGAGCCTCTTTCTGATCGGCATAATCCTTCAGCCCCAAATCATAGAGGGCTTCTTCTGTCGCAAGATCCATGGAGAAGGTGCTCATCTTGGGCGGATCGGATGGTGCGAAGATGAAAACCTTTCCCTTCTTTTCAAGAGAGAAGACCTGCTGCTGGTTTTTGGTATAAGTAATATGCCGTCTGTCCAGAGCACGTACGGTTTTGGGATAGGGCAGGGAAAGAAGGGTATAAAGGGGGCGCAGGTGCTCCTTTTCTTTCACAAAATCTCTTGGCTTTGAAAGAATGACAACCAGCTTGTCACAGCCATCCCGAAAAGCCTTGCCGACAGGGATAGGCATGGTAACACCACCGTCATAATAATAATTTCCGTCGTCCAGCTTCTGGGGACGGCAGGCACCGGGAAGGGCACAGGATGCCATGATCAGACGGTAATCATCGGGTCTCATCAGGCTCTTATCAAAATAAACGGGGCGTCCGGTCTTGGCATTTGTTGCAACGATCTTAAAACGGGTAGGATTATCCATGATCGCCTGACAATCCAAAGGCGCTTTTCCATCATGATTAGATAAGGTTCCGTAAATATAGGAAAGATTGAAGAGATTGCCTGTTTTGAAAAAGGCCTTCGGACCGAAATAGAGGGGATCCTTGATAAATTCCGTATAGAAACGCTTGTTTCTTCCTCTTTGTCCTGCCAGGTAGGAGCAGACATTTGCCGAACCTGCAGAAACGCCGATGGCATAATAAAAGTTGATATCATCATCGATAAATTTATCTAAAATAGCGGCGGAATAGGCGCATTTCATGCCTCCGCCTTCTACGACCAGACCAATTTTACTCATAACTGACCTCCTTTTTAACACAATAAACACAGTACGGTGCTATTATAAAAAGCAAGTGAAAACAATTCAAGGAACACATTTTTGAATCCGTAGCAATCAGAAATGATGTGTGTTACAATATTTAGTTAGAAAGGCATTCCCTGCATAAAAGAGCAGTTTCTGCAGGAGAATGATGGTGAAAAAATGGCAGAGCTGTCGATTCAGCAGACCGAAAATAAAAATAAACTTGGACTGAGTCAGAAAGAGGCAGAAAGACAAAGAGCCCTGGGCAATGTAAATATTCAGCCCGACCATACGGCGAAGACAAGCAAGGAGATTATCAGGGAAAATGTATTTACATACTTCAACCTGATTTTTTTGATTCTGGCGATTCTCTGTATTGTGGCCGGCTCCTTCAACAGTTTGAGCTTTTTGCCGGTGATTGTCGCCAATACTCTGATCGGTATCGTACAGGAGCTTCATGCAAAGAAAATCCTGGATGATCTTTCTCTTATGAATGAACCGACTTCTCTTGTCCTGAGAGATGGAAAGAAAATAGAGATTCCGACAAATGAGCTGGTCCTGGGTGATGTTATCTTCTTAAAGTCTGGCAATCAGATTCCGGCAGATGCCGTTGTCGTGAAGGGAGAGCTTTCCGTTAATGAAGCCCTTCTGACCGGAGAAGCGGATGAGATCGAAAAGAAGGAAAATGCAGAGCTGATGAGCGGTTCCTTTGTTGTTTCCGGTGAGTGCTATGCCAGACTGACAAAAGTCGGCGAGGCTTCTTATATTTCCCAGCTGCTCCTAAAAGCAAAGCAGGAAAAGGGCGGTGAGCAGTCCGAGATGATCCGTTCCATCAACCGTTTGGTTATTGTTGCCGGTGTGATCATTATTCCGGTTGGTATCGCTATGTTTTATCAGGGTTATTTCGTGCAGGGAGAAAGCTTCCGGGATACGGTCACCAGTATGGTAGCAGCCTTGATTGGCATGATTCCGGAAGGAATGTACCTTCTGGTCTCGGTTGCCCTGGCTGTTTCGGCAGCCCTTCTGGCCCGGAAAAAGGTTATGCTGCATGATATGAAGAGTACAGAAACCCTTGCCAGAGTCGATGTGCTTTGCGTGGATAAGACAGGAACGGTTACCGACAATTCCATGCTGGTTGCAGATATTGTACCGGTGGGAGAGTTGCGCAAGGAAGACGATGAAAAGTACAGACTCATTTTGCAGAAATATATCTGGGCAATCCCGGATGACAACCTTACCATGCAGGCTCTGAGGGAATATGCTCCTTCCATCGGAAAAGAAGAGTGCAAGGCCTTTATTCCTTTTTCTTCTAAATATAAGTATGGAAGCGTCACTTTTGACGAGGATGGCCAGTTTCTTCTTGGTGCGCCGGAGGCAGTCCTTGGTATTCAATATGATCTTTACAAGAAAAAGATCGAAGAATATGCAGGAAAGGGACTGCGTGTCATGGTCTTTGCCAAATATGCAGGCAAGCTGCCCTTAGAGGAGGGTGCAAAGCTTCTGCCCCAGCAAAGAACCCTGCCCCTTTACTTTATTCTGCTGCAGAATCCTCTGCGGGAGAATGCGGTCAAGGTCTTCAGCTACTTTGCAGAGCAGGGGGTAAGGGTCAAGGTTATTTCCGGAGATCATGCCCTGACCGTATCTGAAGTTGCCAGACAGGCACATATTCCGGGTGCGGAAAAATATGTGGATGCAACGACCCTGAAGACAGATGATGATATCATGAGGGCCGCAGTAAAGTATAATGTCTTCGGCCGTACGACACCGGAACAGAAGCAGAAGCTGATCCGGGCTCTGAAGAAGCATGGTCATACGGTTGCGATGACGGGAGACGGTGTCAATGATATCCTGGCTATGAAGAGTGCCGACTGTTCAGTCGCAATGGCAGCAGGCTCAGATGCGGCAGCCCAGGCAGCCCAGGTTGTGCTACTGGACTCTGATTTTGCCCATATGCCTCAGATCGTATCAGAGGGAAGGAAGACGATCAACAATCTGCAGAGATCCTCGACCCTTTTCCTGGTGAAGAATATCTTCTCTCTGCTTTTGGCGATCTTCTCCATTATCAATGTGGCGACGTATCCGCTTGTGCCCTCACAAATTACCTTGATCAGTCTTTTTAATATCGGAATTCCTGCCTTCTTCCTGGCAGCAGAACCGAATGATCATCCGATCAAGGGACGTTTCTTTGTGACAGTTTTAATCAAGTCCATGCCGGCGGCTTTAACCAATTTCCTGGTCATTGCAGCACTTATGGTATTCGGCATGACCTTTAATGTATCCCAGTCGGATATTTCGGTTGCAGCCACCTTCTTGATGGCGATCGTTGGCTTTATGATTCTTTATAATCTGAGTCAGCCGATGAATAAATACCATTGGGGCATTCTGGGAGGATGTATTCTGGGCTTTGCCTTTTGTGCTTACTTCTTCCACAGCCTCTTCTCGATTTCGAATATTTCCGTGGAATGCATTATGCTTTTCGTATTATTCGCAATCGCAACAGAACCATTGATGCGTTATCTGACCAAGCTCTTCGAGTTTTTTGGCAGACTGATCAGTGGAGAACATAAATTAACAAGGAAAAAAGAAAAAAATGCAGCGTGATCTTACAGAAGGGAGCGTTCTGAAAAATCTTTTGATTTTTGCGGTTCCTTATTTTATAGCAACCTTTTTACAGTCTTTTTACGGCCTGGTCGATTTATTCGTCGTAGGCCGTTTTAATGGTGCAGAGGTAATCTCTGCAGTTTCCAGCGGCAGCCAGGTGATGCACATGGTAACCGTAACAATTGTCGGCTTTGCCATGGGAGCAACGGTTCTGATCGGCCGTATGGTGGGAGAGAAAAATATGGAAGGAAGAGCGAGAGCGATCGGAACGACCATTTCTCTCTTCTTTCTTCTGGCCATTGTGCTGACAGTGCTTCTCCTTTTGGGCTTAAATCATATCATGCGCTGGCTTTCTGTTCCGGAGGAGGCCTGGAGTCAGACCGGAGATTATTTAAGAGTCTGCTTCATGGGTGTTCCGGCAATCGTTTTTTACAATGTGGCCAGCAGTATTTTCAGAGGTCTGGGAGATACCAAAACGCCCATGTACTTTGTGGCAGTTTCCGGACTTTTGAATATTCTTCTGGATTTTATTTTGATTGGTCCCTTTCAGATGGGTGCAAAGGGAGCGGCAATCGCAACAGTAGCGGCTCAGATTCTGAGCGTTTGTCTGGCCTTTTTCTCCCTTCTCCGTCCCAAGAGGGGGCTCTGTATCCGCAGAAAGGATCTTACCCTTAAGGGAGAACTTTTGTCAGCGATCCTGAAGGTAGGACTTCCCATTGCTGCCCAGGAATGTCTGATTCAGATCTCCTTTCTGGTTATTACAGCAATTGCAAATGACAGAGGCGTTGTTGCATCGGCATCTGTCGGAATCGTGGAAAAGATCATCAGCTTTCTCTTTCTTTTCCAGTCAGCCATGCTGTCTGCGGTATCGACCCTTACGGCACAGAATATCGGTGCCAACAAGCATGAACAGGGAGAAAAGGCACTTAAATACGGCGTATTCCTTGGAATGGGATATTCGATCTGCGTTATCCTGCTCTGTGAGATTTTTGCAGAAGGCCTGATCGGGCTTTTCACAACAGGAGAGCCCCAGGTGGTTCTGATGGGAAGCCAGTATCTTCGCTCTTATGTGATCGATGCTTTCTTTGTCAGCATTCATTTTTGCTTCAGCGGATATTTTACCGCCTACGGAAAGTCCATTCTTTCCTTCCTACAGAATCTGGCTGCGATCATCCTGCTCAGAATCCCCGGCGCCTATCTGGCATCGATATTTTTCCCCCAGACCCTCTTCCCGATGGGACTGGCGGCACCGGCAGGCTCTCTTCTGTCAGCAGCAATCTGCCTGATCGCTTATTTTAAATGCCATAAGAAATGGATCAGTCAGATGCAGGAAAAAGGAAGCCTTCAGGGAGCATAAGAAGCAGAAAAAGGATTCATTGCTGGAAGACAAGATTTTTCTCGGAGTCTCTTTGGCGGGAATATAGCAAAATCTCCATCAGCCTATTGGCAGAAGAGAAAGATTGTTTTAATATGAAAATAATAAGCAGACATTTGCTTTGCAGCTGAAAGAATACCTGGTGGCAGCAGGGCTTATGCGTGAAGAAAGACAGGGGGAAATACCTATGGCAAAAAGAAAAACTGTATTTTCAACCAGACAGATGCTGGACTGGATGGCATATTATGCGGATATTGCAAACTTAAATGTAGAAGATATCAAAATGGTAAATATTTGTGAGAAGATGAAGAATGTGAGGCCGGCAATCGAGACCAATCATTATGTTCTTCTTTTTGCAGATGAGAGTAATAAGGATATCTGCTATGTGCTCTGGGAAGCTGGACTTGGCAGCTGCAAGGCCCTGATCGGATACGGAACAGAGCCGACAGACAAGGTAGAAAAGAAACTGATCACAGAGATGATCGATGATGATCTGACCGGACCGACCGTTATGCTGATCGAAAATGAAGATGCGCATGAATCCTTCAAGATCGGTATCCGCAATGAAAACTTTACCAGAGGCCCGATTCATTATGTCGGACACGAGATCCGTGCAGTGATTATGAGCATGCTCAGCGTAGATGATGAGGATGTGCTCTGCATCGTAACCGGAGAAAGTATCGTAATTGAAGCAGCTATGCTGGCAGCAAACGGAACGATCATCGCAGTAGAGACCGATATGGGATCAAGCGTATCCATGAGCGAGAATGTCGACAAATTCGGTGTGCATAACGTAGAGATCGTTTCCGATGTCAGCCCGGAAACTATGCGGAATCTTCCGGTGCCGAGACTGGCCTTTATCGTTGCCTCTCCCCAGATGGAAGAGCAGATCGAAAATCTTCTGAAGGTTAATCCGCATATGCAGTTTATTATTTATACACTGGAGCTGGATGTCCTCAGCGGCATTAAGGATCTCTTCGAGAAGTATCATATCCATCAGGCCGAAGTGCTTCAGATCACGGTTGCCAAAACAAATCGTGACAGTATGTTCATTACCCAGCCGAGCCCCTGGCTGATCACTGGTGAAGCATAATTCATAAATAGTATAAATATAATAAAAGACGATAAAGGATAATAAAAAATAAGAAAGGCAAGATAAAAGATAATAGCCTATCAAAGAAGAAAAAAGGACTGTTGTACAAAGAAAGTACAGCGGTCCTTTTTTATGCAATAGGAAATTCCCTATTACATAAAAAAACAGTATCGCACTCGGCGCAAAGGTAGATGCTTGCTAAAACAAGCGTGCCTCGGTGCGAGAATGTGCCAAGGCACATTCTTTCTGGAATAGAAAGTTGTATTACCAAATCGAATACTAGCATCGATTTTCCGCATTTCCATTTCAAAAGGATCCATGCTAGGATAATACCTGTCAAAGGAAGTTCCCTTCCCCCCTCATATAAGGG
>CAVFAT010000046.1:0-26423 GCA_963620785.1 Bacteroidaceae bacterium | reverse complement strand
TCATGGATGACCATTATGGCACGGATGTCTTTACCGATCCGACCATCAAGGGACGGCTTGGCGTGAATGCTATGAAGGCAAAGAAGCATCTGTACGACCACATCGTATACGATTCAACCAATGAGCAGAAGTTTGCTACAGAGCTGGATACAAATACCAATGTCGCAGTATATGTGAAGCTCCCGGACGGCTTTTATATCTCTACGCCGGTGGGACATTATAACCCAGACTGGGCGATTGCCTTCTATGAGGGTACGGTAAAGCACATCTATTTTGTGGCAGAGACAAAAGGCTCCATGAATTCGATGCAGCTGAGATTGATTGAGGAGTCGAAGATTCACTGTGCCAGAGAGCACTTCAAGGCAATCAGCAATGGTGAGGTTGTCTATGATGTGGTAGACAGCTATCAGAGCCTGTTGGATTTGGTGACGAAGTAAGAAAGGTAAACGCGCAATCGTGATAGGAGCAAAGGAATCTGAGGGCTATCGAGTTGCTAGGGTTCTTTTCCGAATCCCCCTTCGCCTAGTTGCGTATTCCTGGCGGTAGTGATAAAATACTGACTACCGTGAGTAACTACGCCCTAGCCCATAAATGGAAAGGCGCTCGTTCGATTAAAGAGGTATTTAGTATATGAATTTTATAGAGAAGATATTCGGCACACACAGTCAGCGTGAGATCAAGCCGATCATGAAAAAGGTAGATCAGATCCTTGCTATGCGTCCGACAATGGTTGCAATGAGCGATGAAGAGCTCAGAGATCAGACCAGAAAGTTTAAAGAACGCCTGGAAAAGGGTGAGACCCTGGATGATCTTCTGGTAGAAGCTTTTGCGACAGTAAGAGAAGCAGCCAGACGTGTATTAAAGATCGAGTCTCCCGAGGAAGAAAAGGAAGAACTTAGCCTGACAGCGGAGGAGCTGGAGAAAAAGATGGCCGAGCTTCCGGGCATGGAGCCCTATCCGGTACAGCTTGCCGGTGGTATCCTTCTTCATCAGGGACGAATCGCCGAGATGAAGACCGGTGAAGGAAAGACCCTGGTATCTACCCTGCCGGCTTATCTGAATGCACTGGATGGACAGGGCGTTCATATCGTAACTGCCAATGAATATCTTGCAAAACGAGATTGTGAGTGGATGGGTAAGGTACACGAATTCCTGGGACTGACAGTAGGCTATGTGCTGAACGGCATGTCCTCAGAAGAACGCCAGGCCGCTTACAATTGCGACATTACCTATATTACCAATAATGAGGTCGGATTCGACTACCTGAGAGACAACATGGTCATCTATGAGAAGCAGCTGGTGCAGAGAGGTCTTCACTATGCCATCATCGATGAGGTTGACTCCATCTTGATCGATGAGGCGAGAACACCCCTTATTATCTCCGGACAGAGTGGTAAGAGCACCCAGCTTTATGAGCTCTGCGATGTACTTGCCAGACAGCTCCAGAAGGGCGAGGCTTCCCAGGAATTTTCCAAGATGGATGCCATTATGGGAATTGAGATCGAAGAGACCGGTGACTTTATCGTCAACGAGAAGGATAAGTTCGTAAACCTGACCGAGAGCGGTGTGAAGAAGGTAGAGAATTTCTTCCATATTGATAACCTTGCCGATGCTGATAATCTTGAGATTCAGCACAATATCATTCTGGCTCTCCGTGCCCATTATTTGATGGCAAGAGATAAGGATTACGTGGTAAAGGATGATGAAGTCCTGATCGTAGATGAATTTACCGGACGTATCATGCCGGGCCGTCGTTATTCCGATGGTCTTCATCAGGCGATTGAGGCAAAAGAGCATGTAAAGGTTAAGAGAGAAAGCAAGACGCTTGCAACCATTACCTTCCAGAACTTCTTTAATAAATACGACAAGAAGTGCGGTATGACAGGTACTGCCCTGACAGAGGAGAAGGAGTTCCGTGAGATCTACGGCATGGACGTTGTAGAGGTGCCGACCAATAAGCCGGTTATCCGAAAGGACAAGGAAGACGCCGTATATAAGACCAAAAAAGAAAAATACAATGCAGTTGTAGAAGAGGTCATCGCTTCTCATGAGAAGGGACAGCCTGTTCTGGTTGGTACAACAACCATCGAGGTATCTGAGCTTCTCAGCGGTATGCTCCGCAGAAAGGGAATCCCGCATCAGGTATTGAATGCCAAGTTCCATGAGAAGGAGGCAGAGATCGTAGCGCATGCCGGTGAGCATGGTTCTGTGACGATCGCTACCAACATGGCCGGTCGAGGAACCGATATCAAGCTGGACGAGGAATCTTTAAGCCTGGGCGGTCTGAAGATCATCGGTACAGAGAGACACGAGTCCAGACGTATTGACAACCAGCTGCGAGGCCGAGCAGGACGACAGGGAGATCCGGGTGAGTCCCAGTTCTTCATTTCCCTGGAGGACAACCTTATGCGTTTGTTCGGTTCCGAGAAGATGATCGATCTCTTTAATTCTCTCGGTGTACCGGAAGGAGAGCAGATCCAGCATAAGATGTTATCCAGTGCGATTGAAAAGGCACAGGAAAAGATCGAGGGCAACAACTTCGGTATTCGTAAGAATCTGCTGGAATACGATCAGGTCATGAACGAACAGCGTGAGATCATTTACGAGGAGAGAAGAAGGGTTCTGAAGGGCGACAGCATGAGGGATCCGATCTTCAATATGATTACGGAAACCGTAGACAATGCAGTTAATACCTGCCTTTCCGCAGAGGCTGAGCCGGAAGAAAGAGATCTTCAGGAGCTCAATCAGCTGCTGCAGTCGGTTATCCCGGTAAAGAAGATTACCCATGAGGATACGGATAAGCTTAGCATTGATGAGATCAAGCAGAGCCTGAAGGAAGAAGCCGGCAAGCTTTATGAAGCCAAGGAGGCAGAGTTCCCGGAGATGGAACAGTTCCGAGAGATCGAGCGTGTTGTTCTCCTTCGTGTCATTGACAGAAAGTGGATGGACCATATCGATGATATGGAACAGCTCAGACAGGGAATCGGTCTTCAGGCTTATGGCCAGAAGGATCCTTTGGTTGAGTACAAGCTGGCAGGCTATGATATGTTTGACGGACTGCTGAACAGCATTCAGGAAGAAGTGCTTCGTCTGCTTTATCGCATCAGGATCGAGCAGAAGGTAGAGAGGGAAGAGGTCGCTAAGGTAACCGGCACCAATAAGGAAGAAGAAGGCGGCAAGCAGCCGGTCAAACGCCAGGAAAAGAAGATTTATCCCAACGATCCCTGCCCCTGTGGAAGCGGTAAGAAGTATAAGCAGTGCCATGGCAGAAAAGCATAATGGATCATTTTAAATTAGTATCAAAATACAAGCCGACCGGAGACCAGCCCCAGGCCATCAAAAAGCTGGTGGAGGGCTTCCGGGCAGGCAATCAATTTCAGACACTTTTGGGTGTGACCGGTTCAGGTAAGACCTTCACAATGGCAAATGTCATTGCACAGCTGAACCGGCCGACCCTGATTATTTCACACAATAAAACACTTGCAGCACAGCTTTATGGCGAGTTCAAGGAATTCTTTCCGGAAAATGCGGTAGAATTCTTTGTTTCTTATTATGATTACTATCAGCCGGAGGCCTATGTTCCTTCGACGGATACTTATATTGCAAAAGATTCTGCGATCAATGAGGAAATCGACAAGCTGCGTCTGTCCGCGACGGCATCTCTGATTGAACGCAGAGATGTCATTATTATATCCAGCGTTTCCTGTATTTACGGTTTGGGTTCTCCAGATGACTATATGGGAATGATGGTTTCCCTCCGGCCGGGCATGGAGAAGGATCGGGATGAGGTCATTCGTTCCCTGATCGATATTCAGTATACCCGGAATGAAATGGACTTTAAGAGAGGAAGCTTCCGGGTCAGAGGAGATACGATCGAGATTATTCCGGCAGATGAATCGGATACAGCGGTCAGGATCGAATTCTTCGGGGATGAGATTGACCGGATCTGTCAGATCGATGTTCTGACCGGTGCAGTCAAATGTGAGCTGGAGCATATCGCGGTCTTTCCGGCTTCTCACTATGTTGTGCCCCAGGAAAAGATCATGAGGGCAACCGAGAATATCGAAAAGGAGCTGGAGGAGCGGGTGCGCTATTTCCAGAGCGAGGATAAGTTGCTCGAGGCGCAGAGAATCGCCGAGAGGACCAATTTCGATATTGAAATGCTGAGAGAGACGGGCTTTTGCAGCGGCATTGAGAATTATTCCCGACATCTGGCTATGCGGGAACCGGGTTCTACACCGGAAACCCTGATGGATTATTTTCCGGATGATCTGATGATCATGATCGATGAGTCTCATATGACCATTCCCCAGATCAGAGCCATGTATCATGGGGATCAGTCCAGAAAGCAGTCCCTGGTAGATTATGGTTTTCGTTTGCCCTCGGCAAAGGATAACAGACCCCTTTGCTTTGAGGAATTTGAGTCTAAGATCGATCAGCTGCTTTTCGTTTCGGCAACGCCGGCAGCATATGAGGAGGAGCATGAGCTTCTTCGGGCAGAGCAGATCATTCGGCCGACCGGACTTCTGGATCCGGAGGTAGAGGTTCGTCCCATCGAGGGCCAGATTGATGACCTTCTTTCAGAGATTCATAAGGAAACCGAAAAGGGCAATAAGGTATTGGTTACGACCCTGACCAAAAAGATGGCAGAGGATCTGACGGACTATCTGCGGGAAGTCGGCATTCGGGTGAAATATATGCATTCCGATATTGATACCATGGAGAGAACGGAGATTATCCGGGATCTGCGTCTGAATGTTTTCGATGTTCTGGTCGGCATCAACCTTCTTCGTGAAGGCCTGGATATTCCGGAGGTGACCTTGATCGCGATCCTGGATGCAGACAAGGAAGGCTATCTGCGTTCGGAAACGGCTCTGATTCAGACCATTGGCCGTGCGGCAAGAAATGCCGAGGGTCGGGTAATTATGTATGCGGATAAGATGACGGATTCCATGCGGAAGGCGATTACCGAGACCAAAAGGCGCCGTCAGCTGCAGCAGGCCTACAATGAAGAGCATGGCATTGAACCAAAAACGATCCAGAAGGAGGTCAGAGACCTGATCTCCATTTCCAAGAAGGTGGCATCCTCCGAGCTGAATTTCCAGAAGGATCCGGAGTCTATGGACAAGAAGGAGCTGGAGAAGCTGATCAAGGATGTGAAGAAGAAGATGGAAAGGGCAGCGGCAGAGCTTGACTTTGAAACAGCTGCCGAAATGAGAGATAAGATGATCTCTCTCAGGAAGATGCAAGAAGAGCTGAAATAAGATGAGAGCAAGAGATTTTATAAAGATAAAGGGAGCAAAAGAGCATAATCTGAAAAATGTGGATCTGGAGATTCCGAGAGATAAGCTGGTGGTTTTTACCGGACTTTCCGGCTCGGGCAAATCCTCTCTGGCTTTTGATACGATCTATGCAGAGGGACAAAGACGCTATATGGAGTCCTTATCCTCTTATGCCAGACAGTTCTTGGGACAGATGGAAAAGCCGAATGTAGAAAGCATCGAGGGGCTTTCTCCGGCCATTTCAATCGATCAGAAGTCCACCAACCGCAACCCCCGTTCGACGGTAGGAACCGTTACGGAGATTTACGATTATTTCAGACTTCTCTATGCCCGGACAGGTATTCCCCATTGTCCCAAATGCGGTCGGGAGATCAAAAAGCAAAGTGTCGATCAGATGGTAGATCAGATCATGGCCCTGCCGGAAGGAAGCCGGGTACAGCTTTTGGCACCGGTCGTCAGAGGCAGAAAGGGACAACATGTAAAGCTTCTGGAGTCAGCCAAAAGGAGCGGCTATGTTCGTGTTCGGATCGATGGGAATCTCTATGATCTTTCCGAGGAGATCAGCCTGGATAAGAATAAAAAGCACAATATCGAGATCGTGGTTGACCGTCTGAAGGTAAAGGAAGGCATCGAGAAAAGACTGACCGATTCGGTGGAAACGGTTTTGGGTCTGGCAGAAGGCCTCCTTCTTGTGGATGTGATCGGCGGGGAGCCTATGCTGCTTTCACAGAGTTTTTCCTGTCCGGACTGCGGTATTTCCGTAGACGAGATCGAACCGAGGAGCTTTTCTTTCAACAATCCTTATGGTGCCTGCCCGGTTTGTGCGGGGCTTGGCTATAAGATGGAATTTTCGGAAGAACTGATCATTCCGGACAAGAGACTGAGTATCAAAGAGGGAGCGATTGCGGTAACAGGCTGGCAGTCAGCCAACAAGAAGGGAAGCTTTACCAATGCAACCTTAGAAGCTTTGGCAAAGGCCTATCATTTTGATCTGGAGACTCCCTTCCGCGACTATCCTGATGAGATTCAGGATATGCTGCTGCATGGTGCGGAGAAGGAAGTTCTTGTTCATTATGAAGGACAGAGGGGCGTCGGAGATTATCCGATCGTTTTCGAGGGCATTATCAAAAATGTACAAAGACGCTATCGGGAGGCTTTTTCGGACAGGCAGAAGCAGGATTATGAATCCTATATGAATATCACTCCCTGCAAGGCCTGCGGAGGAAGAAGGCTGAAGGAAGAGGCCCTTGCCGTCACCGTGGCGGATAAGAATATTTATGAGATCACTTCCATGTCTATCAAGGAACTGCAGGAATTTCTGCAGACGATGGAACTGTCAAAGCAGCAGCTTTTGATCGGAGAAGAGATCCTCAAGGAAATTCGGGCAAGGGTAGGATTCTTGGTAGATGTAGGACTGAATTATCTGTCTCTCTCCAGAATGACCGGTACCCTCTCCGGAGGAGAAGCCCAGAGAATCCGTCTGGCGACTCAGATCGGATCCGGCCTTGTTGGGGTAGCCTATATCCTGGATGAGCCTTCGATCGGACTACATCAAAGGGACAATGACAGGCTGCTGGCAACCCTTAAGCATCTGCGGGATCTGGGCAATACCGTCATTGTCGTAGAGCATGATGAGGATACCATGCGGGAGGCGGATTTCATCGTGGATGTGGGACCGGGAGCAGGCTCTCACGGAGGCGAGATCGTGGCAGCAGGAAGTGCGGAGGAGATCATGGCCTGCGAAAGATCCGTGACAGGGGCTTATCTGAGCGGCAGGATCAAGATCCCGGTGCCGGAGAAGAGAAAGAAGCCGACCGGCTTTATCACAGTACACGGAGCTGCCATGAACAATCTTAAGGGGATCGATGTGGATTTCCCCCTTGGGGTAATGACCTGTGTGACAGGCGTATCCGGTTCCGGCAAAAGTTCTTTGGTTAATGAAATATTATATAAGGCTTTGGCGAGAGATTTGAACCGGGCCAGAACCCTTCCGGGGCCGCATGAGGAGATCAGCGGTTTAGAGCAGCTGGATAAGGTCATTGCAATCGACCAGTCGCCGATTGGCAGAACGCCCCGTTCCAATCCGGCAACCTATTGCGGGGTTTTTGATGACATCAGAAGCCTTTTTGCAGCAACACCGGATGCAAAGGCCAGAGGTTATAATAAGGGACGCTTCAGCTTTAATGTGAAGGGCGGAAGATGCGAATCCTGTTCAGGAGACGGTATCATCAAGATTGAGATGCATTTCCTGCCCGATGTTTATGTTCCTTGTGAGGTTTGCGGGGGAAAACGCTATAACAGGGAAACCCTGGAAGTGAAATATAAGGGAAAGAGCATCTATGATGTGCTGGATATGACCGTGGAAGAGGCCCTTCCCTTCTTTGATGCGATGCCTTCGATCCGCAGAAAGATTGAGACCTTGAATGAGGTTGGCCTTTCCTATATTAAGCTGGGCCAGCCTTCTACAACCCTTTCCGGCGGTGAAGCCCAGAGGGTAAAGCTTGCAACGGAGCTGAGCCGGCGGGCAACCGGCAAAACGGTTTACATTCTGGATGAGCCGACAACCGGTCTGCATTTTGCAGATGTGCATAAGCTGATCGAGATTCTGCACAGACTGACCGAGGGCGGCAATACCGTGATCGTGATCGAGCACAATCTAGATGTGATCAAGACAGCGGATTATATTATTGATATGGGACCGGAAGGCGGAGAAGGCGGCGGACGTGTTGTTGCCTGCGGAAGTCCGGAAGAAGTAGCCGAAAAAGAAGGCTCCTATACCGGCCTTTATCTGAAAAAGTATCTGCAGCAGTCATAAAGCCGTAATGAAAAGCGACTTTTCATTTCAGCTAAAGTTTATTATAATATTACTATTGGTTTTTTGAATTTATGTAAACAGAAAGAGGTATAAAATTGGCAGGAAATGTAACGGATATCGGAATCGATCTCGGTACAGCCAGTATCCTTGTATATATCAGAGGAAAGGGCGTTGTATTAAAGGAGCCGACAATAGTTGCATACGATAAGGATTCGGGCAGAATTCAGGCCCTTGGAGAAGAGGCTCGTTTGATGCTGGGAAGAACACCGGGCAATATCATGGCAGTAAGACCCATGAAGGCGGGCGTGATCTCGGATTATATTATTGCGGAGCAGCTCCTGAAATATTTTGTAGATAAGGCGATCGGAAGAAATTCTCTCCGTAAGCCGAGAATGAGCATCTGCGTTCCGGTCGGTGCGACAGAGGTAGAACGCAAGGCAGTAGAGGATGCTGCTTTTCAGGCAGGTGCCCGTTCGGTTACTCTGGTGGAGGAGCCTCTGGCAGCAGCCCTGGGTGCAGGGATCGATATTTCCAAGCCGAATGGCAATATGATTGTGGATATCGGAGGCGGAACAACGGATATTGCCATCGTTTCCATGAATGAGTGCGTGATCAGTGCATCTGCCGGACTGGGCGGAGACGATTTTGACAATGCCATTGTCCGTTATGTCAGAAAGAAATACAATCTCCTGATCGGAGAGCGTACGGCAGAGGATGTGAAGATCCGTATCGGAAGCTGCTATGAGGGAGATCCGGACAGCCTGATGGAGGTTCGGGGAAGAAGCCTGATCAGCGGTCTGCCCAAGACGATCGTTTTGTCGGCAGAGGAAACCGAGGAAGCCCTTTCGGATACCGCTTATCAGATCGTAGAGGCAATCCGCACGGTTCTTGAGCAGACACCACCGGAGCTTGCGGCCGATATTCTGGAAAGAGGAATCGTCCTTACCGGAGGAGCCTCTCAGCTGCGCGGCCTGGAGCAGATGATCGCAGACAGCACAGAGCTTCGGACAGCAACGGCAGAAGAACCGATGAACTGCGTAGCGATCGGAACCGGCAAATTCGCAGAGTTTGTTTCGGCGGGAAGAAGAGCGCAGGATATTTTGAATAGAGATTAATCGCAGAAAATACAGCCGGGTAAGGAACAGAAATCCTGTTGCTTATCCGGCTTTTTTCATCGGATAAGAAGCTTCGCTTCTATCCGATGAAAAAAGTAATAGGAAAAGAGAAGATATGGAAGATGTTGTAGAAGGATATATTGAGCATATTGTTTACCGGAATGAGGAGAATGGTTATACGGTTCTGAATCTGTCTGTGGACGGAGAGGATGTAACCTGTGTCGGCAGCATTCCCCTCTTGAATGAGGGGGAATATGTAGAATTCAAAGGAGAATATATCACGCATTCTGTCTATGGCCAGCAGCTGAAGATTTCTTCTTTTCAGATCAAGATGCCCTCGGATCTGGATGCGATCGAGCGCTATCTCGCTTCAGGAGCGATCAAGGGAATCGGTGCGGCCTTAGCGACTCGTATTGTCCGGAAATTCAAAGAGGATACCTTCCGGATCATGGAGGAGGAGCCGCAGAGACTGGCAGAGGTAAAGGGAATCAGTATGAGGATTGCCCAGGATATTGCGTCACAGGTAGCAGGAAGAGCCAATCAAAGAAGGGCGGTTATCTTCCTGCAGGAATATGGAATCAACCTGCAGACTGCAGTGAAGATCTATGCCCAGTATCAGGAGCAGGTCTATGAGATCATCCGCAAGAATCCTTATCGTTTGGCAGAGGATATGGAGGGGATCGGTTTTAAGACTGCCGATGAGATTGCAGCAAGATCCGGAATTCTGATGAATTCTGAATTTCGCATCAGAAGCGGTATTAATTACACCCTGATGCTGGCAGCCCAGGAGGGGCATACCTATCTGCCGAGGCCCCTTTTGACCAGGCGCTGCAGTGAACTTCTCCGGATCGAAGAAAGCCTGATTGAGGACCAGTATATGAACCTGCAGATGGAAAGAAAGATCATCTGTGTCAGGAAAGAAAAATCAGACAGAAATCCTCAGACGAAAGAAGAAGAGAACAGAAGACTTCAGGCAAAAGAAAAACGGGAAAACGAAAATCCGAAAGAAGAGGAAATCGAGGTTTATCTTAGCCTTTTCTATACGATGGAGATGAATTCGGCAGCAATTTTGGAGCGGCTGAATGTCGACTGCAGTTTTTCAGAGCAGGAAGTTGAGACAAGGATTCAGGAAATTGAAAAAGAGACGGAGCAGACCTTGGATGAGCGGCAGAAGCAGGCAGTCAAAGAGGCGGTGGCCCATGGCCTGCTTTTGCTGACAGGTGGTCCCGGAACGGGCAAAACGACAACCATTAATACCATTATCCGCTATTTCCGTAAGGATGGCCTGAAGATCCGTCTGGCAGCACCGACAGGGCGGGCGGCAAAAAGAATGAGCGAAATGACCGGGACAGAGGCCAGCACCATTCATCGTATGCTGGAGGTCTCGGGCGGAATGGCATCGGCGGAAGGCTATGGCAGAGATGAAGAAAATCCGATTGATGCGGATGTGATTATTATCGATGAAATGTCGATGGTGGATATTTCCCTCATGTATGCCCTCCTGAAGGCGATAACGGTCGGAAGCCGTCTGATCCTGGTAGGAGATATCAATCAGCTTCCTTCGGTTGGGCCGGGATCTGTCTTTAAGGATATGATCGAGAGCGGAGCCTTTCCGACCGTAAGACTGAACAAGATCTTCCGTCAGGCCAGAGAGAGCGATATTGTATTGAACGCCCATAAGATCAATGAGGGGGAGAAGGTAATCCTGGATAATCAGAGTAAGGATTTCTTCTTTTTGAAGCGTTATGAGGTGAATAAGATCATCAATGTCGTCCTCCAGCTCGTCTACCAGAAAATGCCCAAATATGTGGATGCCAAGCCTTCGGAGATCCAGGTGCTGACACCGACCAGAAAGGGCCTTTTGGGTGTGGAGAACCTGAACCGTGTGCTCCAGATGTATTTGAATCCCAAGGATAAGAAAAAGAGGGAAAAGCTCTATGGAAATACGATTTTCCGCGAGGGAGACAAGGTCATGCAGGTCAAGAACAATTATCAGCTGGAATGGGAGGTGCTCGGCAAATACGGCATTGCGCTGGAGAAGGGAAGCGGGGTCTTTAACGGCGATATGGGCGTTATTCGGGAGATCAACGATTTTGCAGGGCAGATGACCATTGAATTCGATGATCATCATAGTGTGGAGTATAGCTATAAGATGCTGGATGAGCTGGAGCTGGCCTATGCTATTACGATCCATAAATCTCAGGGATCGGAATATCCGGCAGTGGTGATTCCCCTTTTGGGCGGTCCCCGCATGCTGCTGAACCGCAATCTCCTCTATACGGCTGTTACCCGGGCAAAAAAATGTGTTGTTCTGGTCGGGAATGAGCATACCTTTGAGGAAATGGAAAAGAATGTGATGCAGCAGAAACGCTACAGTGGCTTGAAGGACAGAATCCTTGAAGCTGCTGAAAGGGAAGAAAAATGAGAAAGTAATTTTCTTAGTTTTGGGTCTGAATAATCCTGGATAATTGGAGGCTATTGCACAAAATATTGTAAAACTTAGTGAATTGTTTGCAAATTTTTGTACACTTTGCTTGCAAATAAAGCATGTGGTGTTTATAATTGGTTTTAGACAAAATTAATAGTAATTTTGGGAAAGGACAGAAGAATTTCGGTATCTTGCTCGATATCATAAGAGATTTCCGAAGTCAAAGTAAGAAAAGGAAAAGGGGGAAATGAACTTGAGTAAGGGAGATAAGTTCATCGAGCTCGACGGTATTGTTAAGCTGTTCCCCGGCGTCAGAGCACTGGATGGAGTATCCTTCGATGTAAGAGAAGGCGAAGTTCACTCACTCTGCGGCGAGAACGGTGCCGGCAAATCAACTTTGATCAAAGTAATGACCGGTGTACATGCCAGAGACGGTGGAGACTATAGGATTGACGGACAGTCCGTTAATTTCAAGTCCACAACAGAAGGTATTGCAGCAGGCGTATCCTGCGTATATCAGGAGCTTTCTATTGCAGCACAGCTTGATGTTGCAAAGAACCTGTTTATCGGCAACCTTCCAATGAAAGGTGCTTTTGTTGATCACAAGGCACTCTATGCAAAATCAAAAGAGATCCTGGATTATCTGGAGATGAACATTTCACCGCATACCATTGCAGGTGATCTGTCAGTCGGACAGCAGCAGATGATCGAGATCGGACGTGCACTCACAAGAAATGCCCGCCTGATCATCATGGATGAGCCGACCTCTTCTTTGTCAGAGGCAGAGACAGAGACACTTTTCCGTGTGATCAAGAGACTGGTAGACCGCAATATCGCGATCATCTATATCAGCCACAAGCTGGATGAGGTAATGGAACTCTCCGACAGAATCACGGTTATCCGAGACGGCAAGAACATTATCAGCAAGGATAAGACAGAGTTCACCCAGGAAGAGCTGATCGCAAACATGATCGGTCGTCCGCTTGAGAATCTTTACCTCAAGGAGCCGGCAGAGATCACAACACCCATGCTGGAAGTTAAGAATCTTACGGAGACAGGCGTAATCGACGATGTATCCTTTACCGTAAGAAAAGGCGAGGTTGTTGGTTTCTTCGGTCTGGTAGGAGCAGGACGAAGCGAGATCATGAGAGCAATCTTCGGTGTTGACAAATACAACTCCGGTGAGATCCTGGTAGACGGAAAGCCTTTGAAGGGCGGCAGTCCGACAGCTGCAATCGAAGCAGGTATCGGTTTCTGTACCGAGGATCGTAAGGCTGAAGGTCTGGCTCTGAAGATTTCTATCCTGAACAATATGACGATCGTAAAGCTGAAAGACCTTTCCAAGCTGGGCGTTGTAAATAAAGAAGCCCAGAAGAAGGCAGCAGATCAGTATATGAAGTCCATTTCCATTAAAGCACCGTCTGTAAACCAGCTGGTAGGTAATCTGTCAGGTGGTAACCAGCAGAAGGTAGTTGTTGCGAAGTGGCTGATGATGAACCCCAAGGTTCTGATCGTAGACGAGCCGACCAGAGGTATCGACGTCGGTTCCAAATCTGAGATTTATGGTATCTTGTCCGATCTGGCAAAACAGGGAATGGCAATTATCGTAGTATCCTCCGAGATCGAAGAGATCATGGGTGTATGCGATAAGGTAATCACAATTTACGAAGGAAAGAAGACAGCTGAGCTGCCGATCACTCCTGACCTGTCAAGAGAGTATATCCTTGCCTGCGCTATCGGTAAAGGTAATGAAGAAACAGGAAAGGAGGCAGAATAATGGCTGAGACAAAAGCAAAAACAGGCGAACAGCAGGAAAGCCTTTGGAAACGCATCTCAGGCATGAACGGTGTATCCGTATTCATTGCCATGATTGTCGTTGCAATCCTCTTTGAGATTGTTCTGCAGATAATGAAAGGCGGAAGCGGCGGACTGATCTTCCTTACACCAAGAAACCTTGGAAGTATCCTTCGTCAGCAGCTTTATGTAGGTATTATTGCATTTGGTATGACTCTGGTCATGATCACCGGTGAGATCGATCTGTCGGTTGGATATCAGCTGACCTTCCTTTGCTCATTGTGTGCTCTCCTGATCATGAAAACAGATAATGCGGCAATCGGTATTCTGGGAACTTTGTTTGTCGGTGCCCTTTGCGGAATCTTCAATGGTTTCCTGGTAGCATATTTGAAGCTGAACAGCTTTATCACGACCTTGGGCAGCAGTTCCATCTTTAGTGCCCTGGCCCTGATGGTATCCGCAGGTACGGTACTTGTTATTCCGTCCAGCGCATCACCGGCTTTCCAGTGGTTCGGAACAGCATCCTTTGGCCCGATCAGTATTCTGATCGTTTGGTTTATCATTGTTGCGATCGTAATCGGCTTCCTTCTTCACAAGACGATTTACGGACAGCAGATGTATATTATCGGATCAAATCCGATTGCAGCGAAGTTCTCCGGTATCAAATACAAGAGAAATAAGCTGATTGCCTATATGATTGTCGGACTTTGCTGTGGACTTGCAGCGATTGTCATGATGGCAAATATTAAGAGTGCGAACCCGCAGTCTTCTTCCGGATATGAAATGCAGGTTATCCTTTGCGTTGTACTTGGAGGTTGTGCTGTTCAGGGTGGTAAGGGATCCATCGGCGGAACAATCATCGGTGTCCTTTTCTACGGCGTTCTGAATACAGGCTTTACAATGATGAACCTGACCGAATATCAGAGAATGATCGTTATGGGTCTGATCATGGTATTCGTTCTGTCAATGGATATCCTGAAAGAGAGGGGGGTTAAGCTGTGGAAGAAAAAGTAATCACAACTGAAGCTTCTGCGAAGAAATCGCAGGCATCCCGTTTCCTGAAAAATAACAACGCTATTCTGATCCTGGTCGTACTTCTTTTTGTAGCCTTCATCGGAGTAGATGGATTTACCGGAACCTGGTATAACGTTGCATTGTATTCTGCAGAGTATGGTATCTGCTGTCTGGGTCTTGCCCTGGTTATGATCTGCGGCAATATCGATCTGTCGGTTGGTTATAACGCAGCCTTCAGCGGTGTTATGTTTGTTACAACCTACAATGCGATCTATACAGCAACAGGTTCTGCAGCACCGGCGATCATCGTCGGACTGATTGTAGCACTGATCACAGGCGGTCTCCTTGGTGCTTTCAATGGTGTGATCATCACAAAGATCGGTGTATCACCTCTGATCGCAACAATCGCAACCAACTATATTTATCAGGGTCTTGTTATGAACTTTGCAAAGACCTCATACGCACCCGTAAATAAAGATCCGATCACTCCGATTGCGAAGTATCAGATCTTCGGCCAAAAATGGCTGACACCCATGGTAATTATCTTCCTGCTCTTTATCGCAGGCGTATACCTTTGGATGTATTTCACAAAATACGGCAACAGACTGCATATCGTTGGTGATAACCCGGAGGCAGCAGAGTTTGCAGGTATCAGCGTTTCAAAGACAGCATTTACCACTTTTGTCCTTTGCGGTATCATGGCCGGCATGACAGGCTTCATGATGGTATCCTTTACAGGTGCTGCGATTTATACACAGGGAACAACTTTGGGAACCTTCCCGATTTCCTGCGTAATCATCGGCGGTGTAAAGATGACCGGTGGTAAGGGAACAGCAGTCCATGTACTTCTCGGTGTACTGATCATGAGATGCGTATCAACCATGATGAGTACCATGTTCTGGGATACAAACAGGGTAAATATGGTAACAGGTATTTTGCTGATTGCCGTGCTGATTGTAGACAAATTTACCAGTGCAAAAGGTGCTGATGAGTAAAAAGTGTTGCAATTTCACTAAAACGTGGTAAGATATATCTATCTTTTGAAAAAGAAAGATAGGAATAGGAAAGGAAGGAATTAAAAATGAAAAAGATGAAAAAAGTACTTACAGTAGCACTCGCAGGTGCCATGGCTGCTTCACTTGCAGCTTGTGGCTCTTCAGGAAGCGATGACAGCAGTGCAGCTTCCGGATCCGCAGCAAGCACAGATACAGCAAGCGCAAGCGGAGCAGCAGTAGCTTCAACAGGTGACCTTGCATCTGCTGATGCAGAACTCGATTACTCAGGTGTTGATCTTTCCGGCAAGACAATCGGATATGTAACAATCAACTCCTCAGCTCCTTGGGGCGGACGTATCGGAACAGAGTTCGCAAAATATGCAGAAGAAGTTGGTGCAAAGGTTAACTCACTGGATGCACAGACAGATGCTGATAAGGTTACAGAGTATGCACAGCAGTGTATCGATCAGGGTGTTGACGCACTCGTAATCTTCGGTGGCGACATCAGCGCAAACGTTGACATCGCAAAGAACGCATATGATGCAGGTATTCCTGTATTCATGGCAGCACTTGATGTTGCAGACGGCGGACAGCAGTATGTAGCAGCAGTTGTTGGACCGGATCAGTATCAGATGTGTGCAGACATCGCTAAATATGTTGTAGAGCAGAACGGCACAGATACAGATTATACAGTAGCTCAGATCGATGGTGTACCTTTCCTTGAGGACTACATCCAGAGAACAAATGGTTTCAATGATTACATTGCAGACTACTCAAACTACACAATGCTTGAGCCGCAGTACGCATATTCAAGCCGTGACGATGCAAAGGGCTTCATGCAGGATATCCTGAACTCCAATCCGGAGACAAACATTGTAATGGGTTATGATGATGACCTTACAATGGGTGCTGTTCAGGCAATCGACGAAGCTGGCAAGACTGGCGAGATCAAGGTTTACTCTCTGACAGGTCAGGCTGATGCAATCCAGGCTGTTATCGATGGCAAACTGGAACTCACAGTTATGAACCGTGCAGATAACATTTCCAAGGGTCTTGTTTCTACAATCGGTCAGTACTTCGAAAACGGTGGATCACTGGATGCTTACTATTACAGAACTCCGCTTACCTACATCACAAAGGATAATGCAGAAGAGTATCTGGATCAGGCAGAATTCTAAGATCTGTTAAAGCAAAATACGAAACTGAAAAAGAATTTCTTGAAAGGGGATCTTGCGAAAGCAAGATCCTCTTTTTATGCAATAGGAAACTTCGTTCTTATTAGACCAAAAGGCTCCGCGAGGATGCGCATCCTTTTTTACTATTTACTGTAAACTTGAACTTAAGCCTTTGTAATGATAAGATAATGAAGCGGTATTCTATGCTTTTGCAGATATAGCTTATGAGGAGAGAGGGAAGGGAGCAATATGCTTTTTTTACTTTATCCGCCGAGGTGCCCCATTTGTGAAAGCCTAATGGATGTCAGGAAAGCAGGGATCTGCAGCAATTGCAGAAAAAAGATTTCCTATGCTTCAGAACCGAGATGCAAAAAGTGCGGCAAGAAGCTGAAAAGGGAGATCGCTGAATATTGTGAGGACTGCAGGAAGTGTCAGCATGAATTTACCCAGGCGAGGGCAAGCTGGCTTTACCAGGATCCGGTTCGAGGGGCGGTTTACCGCTTTAAGAATTGCAACCGCAGAGAGTATGCCTTTGTTTTTGCAGAGGAAATGATCCGATCAAATGCAATTTGGCTGAGCAATATAAAGGCAGATTTTATTGTGCCGATTCCCCTCCACAAGAAAAAGAGGCGGCAGAGAGGCTACAATCAGGCGGAACTTCTGGCGGCAGAAATCTCCAAAAGATCCGGGATACCTTTAAAAAAAGATCTGTTATACAAGAGAAAAGAAACCAGGCAGCAGAAGTCCTTGACAAGGCAGGAGAGAAAAGCGAATCTAAAGGATGCCTTTTGGGTTAAAGAAAAGATTACGAAAGAGCAGTCTTTCTTACTAATAGACGATGTATATACAACCGGTAGTACGGCAGATGCAGCAGCTTCTGTCCTGAAGGAAGCCGGTGCAAAGGAAGTTTATTTACTTTGCCTTTGCATAGGAGTAAGTTAATTCATATCGCAGAGCGAAGTGATGAGATGTACATGGCGCATTGTACAAAGTGCAATTATAAATGCGCCGGAGTCCCGAGGAGCAGAGCGAAGCGATATATATGAAGAGAAAGGAGGAGAACAGATGAACATATTCGATATATTTGTGAATTTTGTAAACAGCTATTTATACTGGATTGTTCCGACCTCTGTCAGCAAGACGGACATTGTTGAAATTTTAATTCTGGCTTTTCTTTTCTACGAGATCATGGCATGGGTCAGGAGAACCAGAGCCTGGGTCCTTTTTAAAGGCCTGATTTTCTTGTTGGTTTTTCTTTTGATTGCCGCGATCTTCCAAATGACAACCATCCTTTTTATCTCAACGAGACTGGTCAATGTCGGCTTGATTGCCCTGATCATTCTCTTTCAGCCGGAGCTTCGAAATGCCTTAGAGCATTTGGGTAGAAAAAACCTTTTTACAAGTGTTTTCTCCCTGGATAAGCTTACGGATTCCCGCCAGGAGGAAATCGAAAAAATATCAGCGAAGATTGCCTCTGCCTGTATGGATATGAGTGAGAATCTGACGGGTGCTTTGATCGTTATCGAGAAGGATGTGCCCTTGGATACTTACATTAAGACTGGTATTGTGATTGATGCGGAGATTTCTTCGCAGCTGATCAAAAATATTTTCGAAAAGAATACCCCCCTTCATGATGGAGCGGTAATTGTTCGGGATGACAGAATTACGGCAGCAACCTGCTACCTTCCTCTTTCGGACAACAAATCCATCAATAAGGATTACGGAACCAGACATCGTGCGGCAATCGGTATCAGTGAGGTGAGTGATTCCCTTACGGTAATCGTATCCGAGGAAACCGGAAATATCTCGATCGCGAGAGATGGGATCCTTTCTGCGGGACTTTCGGAGGAAGAATTGCTGGAAGCACTGGTTCGCTTTGCTTTTGGAGGAATCGAAACAGAAGGAATTCTGGATTCTTTGAAAAGGAGGCTGAAGAATGGTAAAGAAGTTGACGAATAATTTCGGCCTCAAGCTGCTTGCTTTGATTTTCGCAATTGCAGCATGGCTGATTGTTGTAAATGTAGAAGATCCTGATATTACCAAGACTTTTACGGTAACGGTTGAGGTACAGAATGAGGATCTTCTTTCGAGCGCAGGTAAAACCTATGAGGTTTTGAACGATTCTAATACGATTCGTGTGACTGCAACAGCAAAGAGAAGTATTATGGAAGGTCTTTCTGCTTCTGATTTTCAGGCAGTAACCGATCTGAAGGATGTTGTGAATAACAATCTGAGTGGACAGCAGAATCTTCAGGTCTATATTTCTGTGCTTCGTTATAACAGCCAGGTTTCGATCAATTCGACAAAACAGTATATGACCGTCTCGATCGATGATCAGGTGGAGAAGGAAATCAATGTCAGTGTGATTCCTACGGGATCTCCGGCAATGGGCTTTGCAACGGGAGAGATAACGGGTTATCCAAAGAGTGTAACAATTCAGGGGCCCTCCTCTCTTGTCAATTCCGTTGCCCAGGCTGTGGTAGAGGTTGATATTGAAGGTATGACGGAGGATATCAATCAGGAGATTGGGATTGAATTTGTTGATCAGAATGGAGAGAGCGTGGATACGGATAAACTTACGCTGAGTCGCACTAAGGCAACCGTTTATGTGGAATGCCTTTCTCTTCAGTCAATCAGTCTACAGTTTGAGACAAGCGGTACGCCTGAGGATGGCTATGAGGTAAGCGGCATTACAGCTGATAAGAACACCATTATGGTCAAAGGGACGGCTGACCGGCTGTCAGATATGACCTCGCTTACCATTTCCGGAGATGCCTTGGATGTCGAGGGAGCTTCTGAGGATAAGACCGTTACAGTCGATATCAATGATTATCTCCCGACTGGTGTGAGCCTGCAGAATGAGGAAGGTGGTCAGCTTCAGGTGACAATTGCGATCAAGGCTTATCAGAAGAAAGATATCACCTATCCGACAAGTATGATCGATACCAGCGGATTGAGTTCTTTATATAGTGCAAGCTTTAAGGATTCCCAGATAAGTTTCTCGGTTAACTGCCCGAAGAGCATGGCCTCTTCCATTACGGCAGACTCGGTTACCGTTAGGGCTAGTCTTGCGGGGTTAAGTGCTGGAACGCACAGTGTGACACTTGAAGTCGCCTTGCCGGAGGGGGCAAGCCTGGAGTCTGATTTGAAGACAGATGTGGTTATAAAGGCAAAATAAAGGAAACAGGCAGAACAAGATAAATGACGAAAAAGAAACTAATGGTAAATTGTCCGATCGGACTTCAGGTGGAACCTGCAGGGATCCTCTGTGAACGGGCAGTTGACTTTCAATCAAAAATAACAGTTGAGTATGAGGGCGGCACGGCAAATGCGAAAAGCATCCTGAGCATTCTGGGTGCGGTAATTAAGCATGGAGACCAGATTACCCTGGTGTGTGAAGGCCCTGATGAGGAAGAGGCAATGCAGACCATTGCCGAAGTTTTGGAAAAGAAGCTGGCAGTATAGCCGGTGTGGAGACAGTAGAAAACCATGAATCGCAGAGAGCAGTATAAGCATATGGTCGTTTTTCTGACCAGTATGGTTACGCTGGCGTTTGAAGCTGGGATATTTGCTATCCTTTGGTACCGGGTCTATATGCCCTTTATGGCAAATCCTTTTCATTTAAAAGGAAACTGGGCAGCAATTGCCCTTTATGCCCTGATGATGTTTTTTTGCACCAAGGGATTTAATGGCTATGATGTTGGTATTATGCGTACCGGCAATGCGGTAGTTTCAAATCTGCTGGCGATTATCTGTGGAAATATCCTCGGATATTTGGAAATCGTTCTTATAACGGTAGAGTATCAGCCGATCACCCTGATGCTTCTGATTACTATTTTTGAAATGGTGATTGTTTCACTTTGGATGATCCTGGTAAGGCGGCTCTTTTTAAAATTATATCCGCCGCACAAGATGATCGTTGTATCCTCAGAGTATTCTCCGGAGGATATGCTTACAAAATTAAAAAAGAGAAATGACAGATATGATATCTGCAAGACCGTTTCAATGAAGGATGGCATGGAATTTGTAACAAGGGAAGTGCTGAAATATGAGGCGGTTTTGCTCTATGATCTGAGGGCCAAGGAAAGAAATGACATGCTGAAATTCTGCTTTGATCATTCGATCCGAACCTATCTGACACCCAAGGTATCAGATATTATCATTTCCGGCATGGAAACGATCTATCTTTTTGATTCGCCCCTTTATCTGGCAAGAAACATGGGCTTATCCCCCATGCAGAGGGCAATTAAGCGCCTGGCAGATATTGTAATTTCATTATTGGGAATCATCATTTCGTCTCCGATCATGCTGATCGTGGCAATCTGTATCAAGCTCTGCGATCACGGACCGGTTTTCTACAGGCAGGAACGTTTGACATTAAATGGCAAATCCTTCCGCATTCTGAAATTCAGATCGATGTATGTGGACTCAGAAAAAGGCGTTGCCCAGCTGGCGAGAAAACATGACAGCAGGATCACACCGGTCGGAAGAGTGATCCGGAATCTGCATTTTGACGAGCTGCCCCAGTTCTTTAATGTTCTGGCGGGAGACATGAGTATTGTCGGCCCAAGACCGGAGAGGCCGGAGATCTTCAAGCAGTATGAAGAGTCTATTCCGGAATTTGTTTTTCGTCTCAAGGTTAAGGCTGGTTTAACCGGCTTTGCCCAGGTGCATGGAAGATATAATACGACGCCGATCGATAAGCTGAAATATGACATGATTTATATTCAGAATTTTTCCCTGATCATGGATTTGAAATTGATGCTCCTTACCTTTAAGATCCTTTTCCAGAAGGAAACCTCAGAGGGAGTAGACGATTGTCAGCGTACGGCGATGAAGGATTCGAAACTATGACAGATGTAGTTGTTACGGTAATCATTCCGGCATATCGGGCAGAGACTTATTTAAGGCAGTCTGTTGAGTCGGCCTTAAGGCAGGATGTGGCCTGCGAGATTTTGATCATCGATGACGCTTCTCCGGACGGAACGGGGAAGGTTGCCGATGCGCTGGCTGCTGAGCATCCGGAGGAAATTCGGGTGATTCATAATCAGACCAATCTGGGTGTTGCAGAGAGCCGGAATATTGCCATTCGAATGGCGAGAGGATCCTATATTGCATTGCTTGACGCGGATGACTGGTGGGAAGACGGAAAGCTGAAAAAACAGGTCAGTCTGCTGGAAGAGAGCGGCTGTGTGCTTTGCTGTACGGGAAGAGAGCTGATGCATCCGGATGGAAGCTCCATGCAAAAAATCATTGGGGTTCCTTCAAGGATCAGTTATAAGATGATTTTAAAGACAAATCTCATTTCCTGTTCTTCCGTTTTGATGAGGACTAAGGCAGCCCGGGAATTCGAAATGACACATGATGAGCTGCATGAGGATTATATCCTTTGGCTGAAGACTCTGAAAAAATACGGTGATGCCTGCGGAATCAATGAGCCGCTTTTAAAGTCCAGGCTTTCCGATGGCGGAAAATCCAGAAACAAATTGAAATCAGCCAAAATGCAGTTTGGGGTCTACCGCCTGATGGGATTTGGCTTTTTCCGATCCTGTTTTTATTTTATTCAATATGCAGTCAATGGATTTCTGAAATATCATTGATCTGCCGGAAAAACTATGATGAGATAATTTGATAAGACAAATAGAAAGGTCAGGCATATGAAGCAGAAGATAAAAGCGATGCTGCGCGCTGCATTTCTAAGAAAAAGCACAGGCAGTCCGAATCCGAATGCCTGGCTTTTTTCTTCTACAGACAATAGGCATTTTAATTACAATTCCCGTTATCTTTTCCTCTATTGTTTGGAAAATCATCCGGAGTTGGAGCTTTACTATGTGATCAACGATCCAAGCTTCCGTAAAAAGCTTCAGGAACAATATGGAGAAAAATATTTTATTGAAACGGAGTCAAAGGAAGGCATCAGAAAGGCACTTTCCTGTGGCGTATGGTTTACTTCAGCGGGACTTCCGGTTTATGGGAGAGACTTGAAGCGAGGCCGGAAAATCATCAATCTCTGGCATGGTATTCCTTTAAAGAAAATCGCTCTGATGGATCCGAATGAGTCGGCTTTTCAGAAGCTTTATTTTAGGGAAATGTTTTCCAAAAACTATACGGATCTGGTGACGACTTCTGAGAAGATGGGGGAGATCATGCAGGAAAGCTTTGCGGTTTCTCCGGATATTATCAGGATTTGGGGCCAGCCCAGATGCGATGTTCTCTTTAAAAGTTTTGACAGAAATCAATATTTTCGTATAATATATGCAGATATGATGCCGGTTCGTAAGATGGTATTATATGCGCCAACCTTCCGCACGGGAGAGGATATTCGTCTTTTTCCCTTTGCGGATTTTGAAAGGGACAAGCTGGAGCGATTCCTGGAAGAGGAGCAGATCCTGCTTTGCATCCGTACGCATATAAGAGAAAATACAGAGCATCTGCCCAAAGAATCTGCTTATATCCGTTACCTGAATGAGGATAGGGTAGAGGATATTATGGAGGCTTTGGCAGCTTTTGATCTACTGATTACGGATTATTCGAGTATCTATATTGACTATATGCTTTTGGACAGGCCGCTGATCTTTCTTCCCTATGATCTTGAGAAATACGAACGGGAACATGGATTTACCCTTCCTTATGAGGAGGTAACGCCGGGGCCAAAGCCAAAGACCTTGGAAGCCTTCCTGTCGGATCTGCAAAGGGAACTTGCCGAAGACAGCATGAAGGAAGAAAGGCGCAGGGTTTGTGAGAGCTTTCATCAGAATGCTTATCCCTGCTGTGAGGCAATCTGTCAGGCTGTCAGAGAGGAAATGAAATAATGAAAAAGGTAATTACTTACGGAACATTTGATCTGCTGCATTACGGGCATGTGAATCTGCTCCGCCGTGCAAAGGAACTGGGCGATTATTTGATCGTTGCCCTTTCTACAGACGAATTCAATTGGAATGAAAAACAGAAGAAGTGCTATTTCTCCTATGAAGAGAGAAAGAAACTTCTGGAAGCGATCCGCTATGTTGATCTGGTAATCCCGGAGAATTCCTGGGAACAGAAGGTATCTGACGTACAGGAGTTTAAAGTGGATACCTTTGTGATCGGGGATGATTGGACCGGTAAATTCGATTTTCTGAAGGATTACTGCGAGGTGGTTTATATGCCTCGTACACCGGAGATCTCAACAACCCAGATTAAGGCTGATTTGAAGAAGTAATGAAAAAGCAAATAAAAGCAATCTTTTATAAATGTCCGCCTTTACGTCGGTCTGCGGTCAGGATGCGTGATTTTCTGCAAACAGGCAGTTATTTACGCAATTACGCAAGACCCTGCCGCACCGATGAAAAGCGGATACTTTTTTGTGCCTATTCCGGCAGGCAGTATGCCTGCAGCCCGAGGGCTATTTATGAGATGCTGCGGGAGGATGAGACAAACGGCTATCGCTTCATATGGGCTTTTCAGAATCCCGAAGCTTTTCCGGAGGTCGGAGCGGATAAGAGAACAGAAGTAGTTACTTATGGATCCGATGCCTTTCGGAAAGAACTTGCTGCTTGTAAGTACTGGGTCTTTAATACCAGAGTGCCCTCCGGCGTCGTGAAGAAGGAGGATCAGGTCTATGTGCAGACCTGGCATGGAACGCCGCTGAAGAAGCTGGGCTATGACCTGAAGAACTATATCAGCGGTGCGGATGATAAAAAGAGTCTGCAGTACAGCTATCGTACGGATGCCTGCAGGTATGATTTCTTCCTTTCTCCATCGCCCTATTATAGTGAGAAGATGGCATCGGCCTTTCATCTGAAGGCTCTGCATAAGGAGAATGCCATTCTGGAGCTTGGCTATCCAAGAAATGACAGTCTCTATACGACATCAGCAGAAGAAGTCAGGGAAATCCGGAGTGGTCTGGGAATTTTGCCGGAAGAGAAGGCAATCTTATATGCACCAACCTGGCGGGAGACGGCTTTGGATCCGGCGAAGGGCTCTTCTTATAGTAAGGGAATTGACTTTCAGCTGGGGCTTGACCTGAAGAAGCTTTTGGATGAGCTGGGAGATGAATATAAGATATTGCTGCGAACCCACTATTTTGTTCGTGACAATATTGATTTTTCTGCTTACGGAAAAAGACTGATCGATGTCAGTGACTACAAGGATATTAATGCGCTATATCTGGCAGCGGATTTATTGCTGACAGATTATTCCAGCGTCTTTTTTGATTATGCAATATTGAAAAAGCCGATGCTTTTTTATATGTACGATATTCATTCCTATCAGGATATTCGGGATTTTTATATTGATCTGAAGGAACTTCCGGGAAAAATTCTCACTCAGGAGGAAGAACTGTCTTCAGCTATAAGACAGAGCCTGCAGGAGGAGACAGATGAGAAAGTCTGGCAGACCTTCAATCAAAAATTCAATCCTTATCCGGGACCGGTTTCAAAAAAGGTTTGGGATGCAATTGTTTCGAAGAAAGGCTGATCTATGGCAAAGAAAACATTTAAACAGAAGGCTGCCCTCAAGTATTGGGCTCTTCATAATAAATTTCAGATTTCCTGGTATCAGAATCACCAGGTGAATTGTAAAGTTGATAAGAACATTATTCTTTTTGAAAGTATGCTGGGCAGAAATTACAGCTGCAGTCCCAAGGCGATCTATGAAAAGATGGTCGAGCTGGGTCTGGACCAGAAGTATGAGATCTATTGGATCAAGGAACGAAGGGTGAATTTCAAGGTGCCTGTGGGAAGATTCCAGTATGTAACAAGAAATTCTCTCAAATATCATAAGCTTCTGGCAAAGGCCGGAACCTGGGTCTTCAATACCCGTCAGCCGGATTATGTGAAAAAGAGACCGGAACAGCATTATATTCAGACCTGGCATGGAACGCCGCTGAAGAAGCTGGCACTGGATATGGAAGATGTTTTTATGGCCGGAAATGCCGGAATCGAAAGCTATAAGTCGAATTTCTGGAGACATACAAGAAGGTGGGATTATCTGATCGCTCCGAATCAGTACAGCAGTGATATTTTCAGACGCTGTTTTGATTTCAAAAAGGATATGCTGGAAATAGGTTATCCGAGAAATGATGTCCTTGTGAATCATAACGATGAGGCTTATATTAATCAGCTCAAAGAAAAGTTCAAGCTGCCAAAGGATAAGAAGATCATTCTCTATGCACCGACCTGGAGAGACAACGAGAGTATTTCAAAAGGAAAGTATATTTTTAACCCGCATATTAATTTTGATAAGCTTTACTGGGCGCTTTCAGATGAGTATATGTTCATTGTAAAATACCATTATCTGATCGCGGATGGACTGGATTTCTCCAGATTCAAAGGCTTTATCCGTGCAATTGATACGGATATATCGGATCTTTATCTGGTATCGGATATTCATATGACAGATTATTCATCTACGATGTTTGATTTTGCGGTTTTGAACCGTCCTCTGCTTTTCTATACCTACGATCTTGAGGCTTACGCAAAGGGAAGGGGCATGTATTTTGATTTTGAGGCAGAAGCACCGGGACCCTTCTTCTTTGAGACAGAAGAGCTGATCGATTTCCTGAAGAATCCGGATTATGAACAGTATGAAGAAAAATACAAGGCTTTTCGTGAGAAATTCTGTCAATGGGATGACGGTCATGCATCAGAGAAGGTGGTTAATCTGATCGAATCCTTTCAGTAGTCTTCTGTAAGTTTTCGGTATGATTTTGCCGGAAAAAATGGCAAGCAGAGGAATTGGAAAGTATCAAATGACTCATGAAAATGACTCATGAAAAATGTGTCAAAGAAAAAAGGCTCTGATAAACCTTGGATAGTGTCAACTG
>CAVFAT010000045.1:15071-37995 GCA_963620785.1 Bacteroidaceae bacterium | reverse complement strand
GCTGTCGCTGGCATCCGTTTCGTCACGACGAGAGCCTCGCAAATCGCCATAGATTTACTCAGCCGGAGTCTATTCTTTTTTGCCGTGTTATTCCGCTGCCTTGTAGGGAATCTGAATACTTGTCAGATCTCCCAGCCAGGAGTTTCCGCTTCCACGCATGGTTCCGTCAAGTGTAGAGATTACCACACTCCTGATCCTTCCGGAGCCTCCGTCAGTGGGATTGATTGTGCTGACGGCGCTGATCACATAATAGTGGTCATTTACTTTTCCCAGATAGATCATTTCATGACCCGGGAAGTAGACCAGAGAGCCTGCGGGCACCTGTTCCAGATCCGTCTTCTTCTCCTGGTCGCCGCTTCCGCTGACATCATAGGAAAAAGCCGGCGATGCAGCCTGTTTGGAGCTGTCTCTCGGCATCATAAGGCCAAAGCAGGCATAGACATCTCTTGCCAGTCCGGAACAGTCTACCGAATTCAGCATACCGCCCCAGCCATAGCAGTCACCCAGATACTTAAAGCTCTGATTCAAAATATTCTCTGTTGTCATCGGCAAAAATCCGATACTGACATTGCCCTCATTCAGATCGCTCTGTGAGATCAGAGCCTTTGTCTTCTGATAGGAGCCGCTTTCTGTTCTGGTCGGAATATAAACAACCAGGTTCTGTGCCGCATTTCTGTTTCCGATCGAATCCGCTCTGCCGCTGTCTGCCGCAATCTCCAGCTGGGTTCCCATCGTCAGCAATAAATTAGAGGAAGCCGCATCTACATTCGAGCTTTCCAAATAAAGTTTATCGCTTGTAATTACTGCGAGGGAATTCTGATCGATCTGCCAGGCACTCTTCCATTCCTCTGCTGAGGAACAGATTGCCACCGCATCCTTAGCTACCCATCCCTTATAGGTATAGGTCACCAGATAATAGAAGGCACCATCTGCCGAGCTTCCCAAAACAAGAGCCGGTTCATTGACACGGACAAAGGAAGCTACCGTATAATCAAAATTCGTATCGCCTGCCTCATCTGTAATAATCTTGCTTGTCGGCCAGATCTTCAGCTCAGACCGCTTAACGCAAACCGCATACTGGATGGATGCAGATGGACTCATTCCGCTGATATTGGAACAGATGCTGCTGATCGTATCCTGACCGATCACTGCACCGTTCTCATCATAGTAGGATCCCGCATAGGCCGAAAGATCCGACTGTGCCTGACTGCTCAGAGAGGAAGGCAAAGAGGTCAAATCCTGGGAATAATTTTCCAGATCATACATAGCGGTATCACTGTCTGCCAGCATAGCCTGATTCATGGATTCGATCTCATCACTTGTGGCGAGCTGCTCTGAAGATGACAGAATATTTCCTCCTGTATTCTGATCCTGCAGACTGCTCCAATAGGAAGCCCTGGTCATCTCCTCCGTCACATCCGGCAGCAGGGTCACATAGGAAGATGCTGACTGGCTGTTGCTTTCACTGCTCCCGCTGTCTGCCCCACTGTTTTCTTCACTTGTATCTGTCTGCTGACTATTACTTTCTTCTCCTGCCTTGACCGGCTGGGTTTTCTTGGAACCGCATGCCGTCATAGACAAGGCTAATAATCCTGCCAAAAACAGGACTGCTGCTCTTTTTTTCATGTAGGATCCTTTCTGAAATGTCCTGCTGCTTCATGCTTATCCAGGATTTCCATTGTTTTTTCGTAAATGGTCTTTGAACCGGCAAGGCTTCCGCTCTGCCTGCCGTCTACCTGCTTCCTTGTAACCTGATGTTCCTGCCAGTCTCCTCCGTCATTGGAATCGTTGAGCAAAAGGGGCTGAAAATTGTCCATTGCATGTGCAAAACGGGCTTCAGGCGTTTCATTTGCTTCGAATTCCTCGAAGAGATCATAGATTTCCTTTTTCTGATCTTCCGGAAGGATACCAAAGATCCGCTCTGCAGCCTTCTCTTCTCTTTCCTTCTGGGATTTCTTATTTTCTTCATCATAGGCATAGGTATCGCCCGCATCAATCTCTACGATATCATGAATCAGGCACATCATCATGGTATGTGCCAGATCAAAGGGCTCATTGGCATATTCCCGAAGCAGATAGGTCATAATTGCCATATGCCAGGCATGCTCTGCATCATTTTCTTTTCGAATTTTTCCTGTCAGAGAGGTCTGACGAAAGATATTCTTTTCATTGTCAATTTCCAGGATAAACTGAATCTGTTTCTCCAGTCTTTTTCTGCTTTCCTCTGTCATTTTCTTTTCCTCACAAGCTTTTTTACTTTGCTGAGAGGCTTTCAAAGGTCTCTCTCATGTCTGCAAGCGTTTGATCGATATCCGCTTCTGTATGTGCTGCTGAAAGGAAAACGGATTCAAACTGACTCGGGCCGAAATAATTGCCCTTTTCCAGCATCTTATGATAATAAAGTGCAAATTTTTCCGTATCAGAGCGGTTGGCGCTTGCATAATCCCTTACCGGCTCTTCTGCAAAATAGATGCAGGAAAGGGAGGCGATTCCTGTCACCTGGCAGGAAAGACCTGCTGCCTTTGCTGCTTCTTTCGCCCCTTGTCTGAAGCGTTCTCCAAGCTGATTCAGTCTGTCATAAATCTGCGGATTTTCCTGCAGGATCTGCAGCTGGGTCATACCTGCAGCCATAGCCAAAGGATTGCCGCTTAAGGTTCCTGCCTGATAAACCGGTCCTGCCGGCGAGATCACTTCCATAATCTCTTTTCTTCCGCCATAAGCACCTACCGGAAGGCCTCCGCCAATGATCTTGCCATAGGTGATGAGATCCGGTCTGATCTGAAAATATCCGCTTGCACCTGATAAGCCCAGACGGAAGCCGGTAATCACCTCATCCAGAATCAGCAAAGCCCCCTCCTGATCACAGAGCTCTCTCAGTCCCTGGAGGAAACCTTCCTCCGGAAGAACAACTCCCATATTTGCCGCAACCGGCTCTACGACCAGGCAGGCGATCTCATTCGGATTTTCTGCAAAGAGCCTCTTTACGCTTTCCAGATCATTATAAACAGCACTTAAGGTATCCTTTACCCCGTTTTCTGTAATGCCTGCACTACTGGGCACGCCCGAAGTCATCACACCGCTTCCGGCCTTTACCAAAAGTCCGTCAGAATGCCCGTGATAGCAGCCCTCAAATTTGATGATCTTGCTCCTTCCGGTAAAGCCGCGGGCTGCCCGGATCGCACTCATGACAGCCTCTGTACCGGAGTTTACCATTCTGACCATTTCCAAAGCGGGAACCAGACTGCACATGAGCTCTGCCATTTCAACCTCAAGCGCTGTGGTCGCACCATAGCTGACGCCCTTTTCCAGCTGCTTTCGAATGGCCTCCTGCACTCTTTCTTCCTGATGTCCCAGGATCATGGGTCCCCAGGAGCCGATATAATCAAGATAGCGATTGCCATCTGCATCATAGAGATACTGTCCCTTCGCCCTTTCGATAAAAACCGGCTTTCCGCCCACCGGACCAAAAGCTCTGACCGGACTGTTTACACCGCCCGGTATTACCTGAACTGCCCTCTTAAATAATTCCTCTGATTTTTTTCTTTCCATTATCCGATCAATCCTTCTTTGATATATTGCGCAAGCTCCTTTGCGTAATAAGTGATCAGCAGGTCTGCTCCCGCGCGGAACATTGACACTGCCGATTCGCATACAATTGCCTTTTCATCAATATAGCCAGCCATGGCTGCTGCCTTGATCATGGCATACTCGCCACTGACACTGTAGGTAGCAAGCGGCTTATTGGTCAGCTCTGAAACCTCTCTTACGATATCCAGATAGGAAAGGGCCGGCTTTACCATCAGGATATCCGCTCCTTCCCGATCATCCAAAAGCGCCTCTTTGATTGCTTCCTTCCGGTTATGATAATCCATCTGATAGCCCTTTCGGTCTCCAAAGGCCGGAGCCGAGTCTGCCGCTGTCCGGAAGGGGCCGTAGAAGGAGGAGGCATATTTTACTGCATAGGACATAATAGGGGTATTCGTATACTGATTCTCATCCAAAATGGATCTGATCGCAGCAATCCTTCCATCCATCATATCAGAAGGTGCCACCATATCCGCACCTGCCTCTACATGAGAAAGTGCTGTCCTGCAAAGGAGGTCTAAGGTCTTGTCATTATCGACCGTATGGCCACAGAGGACGCCGCAATGCCCATGAGAAGTATATTCACACATGCAGACATCGGTAATGCAAAAGAGATGGGGATATTCCTTCTTGATATAGCGAAGGGTCTCCTGCACGATACCCTCCTCGTCCCAGGCAGAGCTTCCGATCTCATCCTTATGCTTTGGAATGCCAAAAAGCAGGATGCTCTTTACCCCGGCATCGCTGATCCGGTCCAGCTCCTCTCCGATCCGGTCCGGACTATAGCGGTACTGTCCCGGCATGGCCGAAATCTCTTCTTTGATATTCTCCCCTTCTTCTGCAAAAATCGGATAGATCAGACTGTCCGCCGATACCCTGGTTTCTCTTACCATTTGCCGTAAAAGAGGACTCGTTCTGAGTCTTCTGGGTCTTTCAATCAAATTCATTTCTTAATCTCCTCATTTATAAATCCTGTCCCCGGAAGGCAGGATCTGCTTTCTTACTCATTTAAGATGCTTTCGATCAGGCTGTCAATCGTGGCTTCTTTTGCAATTCTAATGCGGAAACCATACTGCCTTGCTCTTTCTGCCGTCTGCTCTCCGATACAAAAGGCCAGAAGGCTTCCAAAATCCAAATCCGCAAAGGCCCTGACAAAGCCCTCTACCGTAGAGGCGCTGGTAAAGGTCAGCTCCTGCATCCTTCCCTCCGAAAAGGCCTGGCAGATCTTATCTCCGATGGAATCTCTCTTTCGATAAAGGGTCTGGTAAACCGGAACATCCCTGTATGCGACTCCTTTTTCCTCAAAGACTTCAATGATCTTTTGGGATCCCTCCCTGGCACGGTATAAATAAACAATTCCCTCCCTGGGGAATTTTTCTGCCAAAAGAAGGCCAAGGGCCTCTGCCGAATAGCTTTCCGGCATATAATCTGCAAATATCCCATAGGATTTCAGACACCTGCCTGTCGCCTCTCCGATCACGGCAAAGGAAAGATCCCTTTGTGACAAAAGCTCCCTCAGGTCATGACCTTTTTTCTGCAGCTCTGCAAAAAAATATTCTACACCGCGGGAGGAGGTAAAAGCCAGACAAAGCGGTCTTTTTTCCTTTCTCATTTCCTGGTAATCTTCTTCAAAAGAAGGCAGGGGCGCCGTTTCAATTGTCGGGTAAGCAACCACCTGCGCACCGAGACTGCGGAGCTTTCTGCTAAGCTCGCTGTTTGCCTGTCTTGGTCTGGTGTTTAAAATCTGCCTGCCAAAGAGGGGCTTTTTTTCATACCAGGAAAAATCTTCTTCCAAGAGGCAAACCCTTCCGACTACGATGATCGCCGGTCCCTCTATCTTCGCTTTATCGACAGCTTCCTTTAAGGAAGAAAGGCTTGCCAAGACCCTTCTTTGCTCCGCACTGCAGCCCTTTTCCAATACCGCAGAAGGTGTGTCCGGATCCATTCCCTTTTCCAATAGATTCTGACAGATTGTCTCCAGCTCGGACAGTCCCATCAGAAAGACCAGGCTGGCTTTCAGTCTGACCAGGGCCTCAAAATCAATGTCCAGATCGCCGTCCTTCTTCTTATGTCCGGTAATCACATGGAAGGAAGAGCTGTAATCCCGATGGGTGATCGGAATTCCGTTATAGGCCGGAACTGCGATTGCCGAGCTGATTCCCGGCACGATCTCAAAGGGGATTTTTTCCTTTGCCAAAAGAGCAAGCTCTTCTCCTCCTCTGCCAAATACAAAGGGATCTCCTCCCTTCAGACGGACGACCCTTTTTCCTTCCTTTGCCTTCCTGCATAAAATCCGGTTAATTTCTTCCTGGGGCACCGGATGGTGACCGGCTCTTTTCCCAACATCGATCAGTTCTGCCTCAGACGGAAGAGAGGCAATGATTTCTAAGGAAATTAAGGCATCATATACGATTGTATCCGCCAGCCCGATCACTGCAAGTGCCTTTTCCGTGAGAAGACCTCCGTCTCCCGGGCCGGCACCGACCAGCCATACCTTTCCCTTCTTTTCTTCTTTCATTTGCTTTCCTTTGCCTCTTTCTTTATCAAATGCCCTTTCTTTTTGGCATAGCTTTCCTTTAATTCTTCAGCAAGAGACAGGCCGAGCTCCTGCGCCTCATCAATGCTTCCTTCTTTTTTTCCGACAATATAGTCTCCTTCGGCCTCATCATAATAAAGGCCTCTTAAGAGAATCCTTTTTTCCTTGATTTCAGCATAAGCCGCGACCGGAGAGGAGCATCCTCCGTCCAGCTTTCTTACAAAGGCTCTTTCCGCTAATGCTGCATATTTCGAATCCCTATCGCAGACCTCCTCCAGGAAAGCATAATTCTCTCCCTTTCTTCCCTGCAAAACAAGGATTCCCTGACCTGCTGCCGGAATCAGCTCGTCTACCGAAAAAATCCGGTCTGCCAAATGCTCCATGCCAAGTCTGGATAAACCTGCCATTGCCAGAATCGTTGCGTCATAGCCTTCTTCCGACAGTTTTTTGAGTCTGGTCTGCACATTTCCCCGGATCCCCCGAAACTCTGCCTGCGCATAGAGTCTTTGCAGCTGCACCTTTCTCCTCTTGCTGGAAGTTCCGATCACAGAGATTTCTTCTGCCCTCATTTCCTTTTCCCTTAGGATCATGATATCTCTCGGATCCTTTCTTTTGGAATAGCCGATGATCGGCAGCTCTTCAGACTCTTCCATGGGCAAATCCTTCAGACTATGAATGGTCAGATCTACCCTTCCTTCTAAAAGGGCCTTGTCCAGTTCCTTTACAAAAAGGCCCTTTCCTCCGATCTGATCCAGATTCCGATCCAGAATCTTATCCCCGGTCGTTTTCATGGTAACCAGCTCAAATTCCAGCTCCGGATGAAAGGCTCTGACCTCCTCCAGGATTTCTTCTGTTTGGGCGACTGCAAGTCTGCTCTCCCTGCTGCCGACACGAATTTTCTTTTTCATCCGTTTTCTTCCCTTTCGAAATGCTAAAAAGCCTCCAGCTTCTGCTCCAGCTCTTCCACACAGGCCTCCCATTCTTCCCTGGGCAGAACCTTTTTCAGGCTGAAAATAACAGAAGACAAAGTCTTTTTTGCGGCCAGACCAATGGCTGCATGACATGCTTCCAGATCCTGCTTTTCCAAAGCCACCAGAATTTCCTTTTCTGCTCTCCTGTAAGTGATTTCTCCACCACTTTGGCTGATCAGCTCCACCTTATCTACATAGCCCCGGACATTCAGTTCCTGCTTCAGGCTTTTTTTCTGCTCCTCTATCAGCTCCAAAGCCTTGCCAAGAGCCTGGTCATCCTCTTCCTTCCTCGGACCGCCGATCCGGTCAATGTCATATAAGGAAATGCCCTCAAGCTCTGCCAGCTTTTCCTCGATATCTCTCGGAACCGCAAGATCGACCAGAATCCGTCTTCTTCCATCCCGGAAAATCTTCCTTCCTTCCTCATAAGTCAGGGTATAATGGGGACTTCTTGTCGCACTCAGGATCAGATCATAGTCTGCCATTTGCTCATAGCGCTCCTTATAGCCGATAATCCTGCAGCCCTCCGGAATTTCAACCTGCCGGGTCTTATAATTCCGAACCGTAACCAGAACCTCAGCTCCCTTCTCCTTCAGGGTTCTGGCCGCCAGACGGCCGATCTCCCCATTGCCGATCACCATACAGCGAAAGGAAGAAAGATCTCTGTATTCTGCCTCCAAAAGTTCGATCATACTGCTCACAACAGAACTTTTTACATTGGTCAGTCTGACCGAGGCTCTGACCTTTTTCCCTACTGTAATAGCTGCAAGAAAAAGCTTTTCCAGAAAATAATCACTTGATTTGGCTTCCCTTGCAAGATCTAAGGCTTCCCTAATCTGGGAGATGATCTGATCCTCTCCAAAGACCCTGGATTTCATACCGCAGGAAAGCCGGAAAAGATGATCTACCATACTCTCATCTTCCCTGCGGATCATATAGGCTTCATAGTCTTTTTTCTCCAGGCCTGCCAGCTCGCAGAAAAGGCTCTCCGGATCAGAGAAGCTCTCTTCTGCCGACAGATATAATTCTGTTCTGTTACAGGTGGAAATCAAAAGACCGCCCGCAAGCTGTTTCTTCTCGGACAGACTTTCCAAAGCGGCCACCGTTTCTTTTTTTTGAAAGGAAAAAGCTGCCCTAATATCGAGAGGTGCTTTTTCATAATCTATTCCGACCATCAGAAGCTTCATGTTCTTCCTGCCTTTCTCCTGCTTACTTATCTTCCCTATTTTCCCTAAATTCTTTTATAGCCTCTTCCAGAGGAAGAAGTCTTTTTTCCTTCAGCCCGGTATGGAGGATCCTTTGATACAAGGCCTTTCTCTCTTCCATGGTCGCAAGCTCCTCCTTAACCCTGGGGCGAAGACTGCCCAGATAGCTTGTCAGCTTTCCCAGCCAGGGAGTAAGAAGCTTTTTATTTTCTTCCTTCAGATATTGCGCCACAACCGGACTATCTCCTCCTGTGGAAAAAGCCGCCAGAAGATTCTCCTCCTTCAGATAGGCCGGCAGGATAAAGCTGCATTCCTTCGGCTGATCAACCACATTAACCGGAATTCTTTTTTCCCGGCAAAGCCTGGTGATCTGCCGGTTAAAAGCACCGTCATCCGTTGCCAGGATCACCAGGATATAGTCCTCCAGGACGAGGTCTGCTTCCTCATAGTTTTTTTCTATGATCCGAATATTTTCTTTTTTCCTGATCTCCGGAAGGATTTCCCTTGCAAGAACTGTGACCCTAGCGCCAAAATCCTGTAAATATTCCAGCTTTCTCAAGGCAACCCTGCCGCCTCCGATGAGCAGACAGTCTTTCTCCTCTATATTGATAAACATTGGAAAATATGCCATATCTTACCTATCCCTAAACTCTAACATTTCATAAACCGTAACGATTTTATCACACTCTGCTTTAGAAACATACAAAAGGTTTGCTATAATAGCTTTGTCGGAAATGAAAGATCTTTCCCTCAGCAATGATTGCTTAAGGAAATGAAAGGTCAAATCAACATTTCCTTAAGCAATACTTTGTTTTATACAATATTGGTTTTTACAGAATGGAATGAAAAGGAGGTCATATCATGACAAAAGAAGAATTAATGACAAGTGTAAAAGAACTCACAGAGGCTGGCTCCTGCAACCCGAATCTGAAAGCTGCTGCTGACAAATGGCTGGCTGCTCCGGATGATGCCAATGCTGCATCTGACCTGATCGCCTCTCTTGAGGACAGCGTTACCCTGATCGATGAGCTGATCGCTTTAACCGAATCTGAAGCCGGACTCCAGATCTTCGGAGAAGAAGGAGCAAAAAATATGAATGCTTCTGCGAAGAAGGCAAAGGAAGAAGGGGCAAAATACTGTATCTGCCCTGCCTGCCAGATTGGCGGAAAGATTCTCGAGAACCTGGATGCTTTTAAGGCCTGATTGCCTTAGCTTCCATTTCTCCGGGCATAGAGGGCTTTTTCCAGCAGATTTGCCAGCTGAAGAAAGCCTTCGGCCTTTTCCTTATCTTCTTCCTTTTCTGCCAGCATCCGAAGATACTCCGGCCCACTTTGCCAGGGCTTTTTCGGATCTGATTTTCGGTAGCTTCTTTCAATCAGAAGATAGCTTCCCTCCGGTGTATTTTTCTTTTTCCGCCACTCTAGCTGAAAGCGAATCCAGGAAAACAGCTGTTCAAAAAGCCTTTTATAATAAGCTCCGCTGCTTCCGCTTCTCTGCACCCTTTTTTCTCTTTTTTCTTCCACTTCCAGCGTCTTTTCAAAACGAAACTTTCGAAGATGAAAGAGAAAAGCTAAAATCCCGAAAAGAAGAAGCCCTGCCCCTAGCGGCCTGATCCAGACAGGAAGCTGCAGCTTTCCGCTTTCACTTGCCGATGCAGTCACTGCTACTGCGGAATCAGCCGATTCTGCTATCGCTTCCGGCATTTTAAGATTCAAAAGGCTAAAAAGCCAGATAAAAAAAGCTTCACTTTTCTGATAAAGAAAAGAGGCAATTTCTCCCAGGCCTCCAAGACCACCCATGATGGCATCCTTTGCCGTCTTTCCTGCCAGATAGCTTCCGCTTTTGGAAATCACTGCAAAAAACAGGGCCAAGGCAGCAAGAAGCAGAAGGAAAAGAAGCATACTTATCTTTCCTGCAAGAGAAGAGGCCACGATTCCTCCATGCTCTGCAATTTCCTCTGTTCTCATCTGAATCAAGCTGATTAAAGATAAAATCATGGAAATCATGCAAAGCTCTGTTGTCTGCAGCAGCAAAGCTGTCGGCTCCTGTCTGCTGATCGCCAGACTGACAATCACCAAAAAAGCCATGACATCAAAAGAAGCTATCACAATCTGCATTCTTACAGAAAAATAAGCAATATAGCAGGCAAGCGGGAATAAAAGGACATAAAATACACAAAAGAAAATTCCCTTTCCCCATTTCATCGGATCCATATAAAGGAGATAGAAAAAAAGCCTGCCGCCTCCTGCCATAAAAAGAATCTGCAGTAGGAGAAGGAGGGTCATATTTGCTCTGTGATGAAGGAGCCTCTTATCCAGGAGAAAGGCTGCTGCCAGCACTAGCATCATAGGCATAAGCCTTAGATCAAGGCTCTTATAGCTGTGGGTGACCGGCTCCAGAGCAAAGAGCAAAGCATAAACAGAAAGCACAGATAAAAGCAGGGACAATCCGCTTAAATAATCACTTTTATGACTCATTGCAGATGACCTCCCTCCAGGCGATTTTCCTCTTATCCTTTTTTTCTCCCTCTGTCTCTCTCAACAGAAAATAGGACTTGAGTTTTTTTTCTTTTTTCAGCAGATCGGATCTATGGCTTCCTTTTGCCGCCAGAAAAAAGACCGGTCCGAGCAGATGCTTTTTCTCAATCAGCTCTTTGATGGGAAGTTCTGTTTTTTCTCCCCGATAGTCTATTTCAGCAAGAGCCGTCAGCATAGCGGCTACTCTTCTTTCTTTTTTTCCTTCCACAAGAAAAATGCTCTTTTTTCCTGCATAAGCCGGAATGATCAGGCTGCAGTAAATTCCCTTTTCAGAAAGTGCTCTGATCAATGAAGCTGCCAAAGAAAGCATCCTTTCCATTCCTTCTTCTTCAAGAAGCCGCTTCTTTCGAAGAATTCCGTCTGAATCAAAGCTTTCCTCTTCATAGATAAAGCTCTCCAGATCAAGGAAAAGGCTCAGTCTGCGATAGTCTTCCTCTTCCCTGACATTTACGCTCAGCTTTCCCTCTTTTGCGAGCTGCCTCCAGTTGATGTCCTTTGCCCTGTCATGCAGCTCATAATCCCGCACGGTCCGAATCAGGGTCTGATCCTTGTAGATTCCGCTCCTTGCTTCCTCTAATTCAGTCAGTCTGCAAATCAAAGCCTTTGGCTGAACCGGAAAAAGTTCCGGAAAAATCACAATACAGGGCAGGCTCTTTGGCTGAAAGGATTTTTTACTTTCCTTTAAACCAAATCCATCTCCCGAGCTGACCTCGATCTGATCCGGTGCAAATATACCTCTTTGCAGTGCCTGAATTTCCTGCTGATAGGAAATCTCCTGGCCGGGCATGATCCAGGCAAAGGCCTGCTCCTCCCCTCCATCGGAAAAGGCAAGCAGCCTCTTTTCTCCCATCGGAAGAAAAAGCTTCAACCATACAAGCGGCAAAAGCCCCTTATTCTTCAGGCAAATGTCCAGCTCTGTTTTCCCTCCCGGAAAAAGGGAAACTCTGCTCATTCTTTCCTTTCCTTCCACCGATATTTCAAGAGAAGAGAGGGCTTTTTGCGTCCACAGGATCGAAGCAAGACAGAGAAAAAGCAAAAGGATCAAAAAGATCCGAAGATAGGGCATCCGAAAATAAGAAGCCACCGGAATCAGGATAAGCAAAAGCAGGATGCCTCCTTTTGTTGCCCAATTACTTTCCTTCTGCTTCATAAATCATCTTTTCCTTTGATGGTGGTACCGGAATACTGTCTACAATATCCTGCAGCTCTGCTTCTGCACTTTTTCCTTCATAATAAGCCTCATCCGATAACAGAACCCGGTGCGCCATAAGGGGAAGCACCAGACTTCTGACATCCTCCGGCAGAACATAATCTCTTCCATCCATCGCCGCCAGAGCCTTCGATGCCTGATAAAGACTTCTGCTGGAGCGGGGAGAAGCCCCGGCTGCAAAGCTTTTTCTTTCTCTTGTTGCCTGTACCAGATCCACAATATAGCTCCGGATTGCCTCACTGCTGTAGACTGCCCTGACCTCTTCCCTTAAAGAAAGCAGTTCCTTGGGCGAGCTGACTGCTTCAACACAGTCAAAGTCCATTTCATCTCCCAGGCTTTCCAGCATTTTTTCCTCTTCTTCCTTTGTCGGAAATCCCAAGGTCAGCTTCATCATAAAGCGATCCAGCTGGGCTGCCGGAAGGGCAAAAGTGCTCTCCTGCTCTACCGGATTCTGGGTCGCCAGAACCAGAAAGGGCTGGGGCAGCTGCAGGGTCTGATCGTCAATCGTTACCTGACCCTCCTCCATTGCCTCCAAAAGGGCTGACTGGGTTCTGGGAATTGCCCTATTTATTTCATCTGCCAAAAGGATATTGGTGAAAACCGGTCCCTTGATCTGGCGGAAAGTGGCACTTCTCTGGTCAAAAACCGTATTGCCAATGACATCGGAAGGCAAAAGATCCGGTGTGAACTGGATTCGATGATAGTCACATCCGAGTGCCTTTGACATGGTCTTCACTAAGGTTGTCTTCCCGCTTCCGGGAAGATCATCCAGCAGAATATGACCTCCGCAAAGAACAGAGGCCAGCATCAGGCCAATCTGCTTCTCCTTGCCGATATAAACCTTTCCGATTTCCCTTCGCATTGCCTGCGCAAATTCCTTTACCATAGGAAATCCCCCCTCTATTTCATAATTTATTCTTTAACTTTATGCCTCGAACTCATCTGCCCATTCATAAAAAGCATTCACAGCTTTGATATATTCCTCGTCATCCTCCGGAACGACCAGCTCAATGTCATCCTCTTCCACCCATTCCGGATTCGCATTTTCATAGATCCAAACGGTCCCCTCATCAAAGAAGTCACTCTGCGGCTCCAAAGCAAAATATTCCTTTCCGTTTGCTTCAAAGATCACGATGATCTCACAATCTACCGCTCTGCCATCTTCCAGATTCATCTTAATAATGATATCCTCTTCTCTTTCCTCTGTCATATGCTCTCCTTTTTCTCTTTTTTACTTTTGGAAAATACCAATAAAATTATTCTGCCCTTAAAAGCCTGCTCAGTTCCTTTGGAGAAGCGACCATGTAGGTTGCTCCTGCCTCTGTCAGTTCTTCGCCTTTGCCGTAGCCATAGGTAACGCCAACCGAATCGATTCCGGCCTCAACTGCTCCGTCAATATCGAAATGCGTGTCGCCGACCATCAGTGTCTCCTCTTTTTTCAGTCCGCATTCCGCAATAGCCCTCTCGATCAGCCTTACCTTTTGCGAGCTGTCATCGCTGAGCTCCGGCCCTGTCTGATATTCGAAATACCGGTCCATTTTGCTCTTTTCCAGGATGCGTTCTGCATAAACATGCGGCTTCGAGGTCACCAGGATCAGCCTCTTCTGCGCCTTTTTTAATTCCTGCAGACATTCTTCCACACCTTCATAGAGATCAAAATGAAACATATTCCCCGTAGAATAGACCTCCCGGTAATAGGCCGTCGCCTGCTCCGCATCTTCCCTGCTCATATGGTAAAGATGGGTAAAGGAGTCCATCAAAGAGGGCCCTACAAACTTACGGAGGGTTTCCCGGTCTGCCGGCTCATAGCCCATTTTTCCCAATGCATATTGTACCGATTCCATGATTCCGGGACCGGAATCGATCAGCGTTCCGTCCAGATCGATTAAAATCGCCTGATAATTCTTCATCTTCTTTCGCAAAATATCCTTACGGATCCTTATTTCCTTTCCATAATTTGTCCATTCTTTTAGACAAAAAAGATTATACACTATATATTCTCTGTCAGCCCATACCTTTCTCGCATTTTCTGATGCGATTTCTTGACCAAAAAGTCTGCTGCATGCTATAATTTTAAGGCTTTTTGGGAATATCGTCCCAAAATCAGAGGAGGATTTTTAAAATGGGAATTTACGAAGAACTAAAGGCAAGAGGCCTTATCGCACAGGTAACAGATGAAGAGCTGATCAGCGACCTTGTTAACAACGGAAAGGCAACCTTTTATATTGGCTTTGACCCGACCGCAGATTCTCTTCATGTCGGCCATTTCATGGCTTTGACCTTGATGAAGCGTCTTCAGATGGCAGGCAATCGACCGATCGCTCTTGTCGGTGGTGGTACAGCAATGATCGGTGATCCGTCCGGACGAAGCGACATGCGTTCCATGATGACCGTTGAAACCATTGATCATAATGTAGAATGCTTCAAAAAACAGATGAGCCGTTTTATTGAATTCGGTGAAGGAAAGGCTCAGATCGTAAATAATGCAGACTGGCTTAGAGATCTGAACTTCCTTAATTTCATGCGTGATATCGGTGCTCATTTTTCTGTAAATGAAATGCTCAGAGCCCGTGCCTATGTCAACCGTATGGAAAAGGGACTTTCTTTTCTGGAATTTTCTTATATGCTGATGCAGGGCTATGATTTCCTCAAGCTCTATGAAGATTATGGCTGTAATCTTGAATTCGGTGGAGATGACCAGTGGTCCAATATGCTGGCCGGTACCGAACTGATCCGCAAAAAGCTCGGCAAGGATGCAGGTGCTATGACCATCAACCTGCTGCTGAAACATGACGGCACCAAGATGGGCAAGACAGCCGGCGGTGCTGTATGGCTTGATCCGGACAAGACCAGCCCTTACGATTTCTACCAGTACTGGAGAAATGTAGACGACGCAGATGTTCTGAAATTCCTGCGTATGATGACCTTCCTTCCGCTCGAGCAGATCGATGAAATGGACAAATGGGAAGGATCCCAGCTGAATGAAGCCAAGAAGATCCTGGCTTATGAACTGACCAGCATGGTACACGGTGAAGAAGAAGCCAAGAAGGCACAGGATACTGCTGCTTCCCTCTTCTCCGGCAATATGGATGCAGCAAATATGCCTTCCACCACACTGAGTGAAGCAGATTTCACAGACGGTTCCATCCGTGTTATTGATCTTCTCTCCAAATGCGGACTGATCAAGACCAACAGCGAAGGCCGCCGCCTCATGCAGCAGAACGGTATCGCTCTTGACGATAAGAAGGCAACCGATCCGAATGCAGTTCTTTCTATTGATGAAGTAAAAGAAGGCATTGTAATCAAGAAGGGTAAGAAAGTTTATCATAAGGTAACCCTTGAATAAAACAGTTTATTCATTCGAATCGCTTTTGCGAAACTCCTACAGCGCTACTGTAAAGCTTGCAGCGCATTTTAGAAAGAAAACTTTCTATTCAAAAAGAAGAAGGGAATGCTGATTTTTTCAGCATTCCCTTCTTCTTTTTCTCCTCATTTTTTATCCCAAAGGATAATCAATTCCAATTACCTTTTCAAAATAAGCCGAAGACCAGGCCAGAAAATCCTGATGCCCCTTGCTTGCCGGATAAGCCATACTGCCCTTCTCATCTTCAAATCCGATGATCTGAATCAGATCATAAAATTCCACATGGCCGTCTGGACTTGCCGTAGGCATAGGAAAGGGTTTTACACCGATCTCACTTGATATGATCTCCGGCACATCCTCCGGAATTTTCTTCAGGTGAGCGGCGATCTCTTCGATCAGCTCCTCTTTTCTGTACTCCTCTTTCAGTTTAAAAACAGATACATGCTTCATCATAGCTTTAAGTCTCCCTTCTTCCTTTTCCTGTTTTCCTTCTGCGGTACTTTTTTCTCCTTCTTGCCTTCTGACCATGCTCCGCCCGATAGGCATTGATCTGCTCCCGGATCGCCGTATAATCTCTTTCGAAAAGCTCCTCATAGACCTGGGGCCACAATTCTTCCTCTGGCAAAGCTTCGATCAGATAATCCATCACATAACGCTTGCTCTTATTTTCATATTTATAGAGACCGTTTTTCGCCTGAATCCGGGCAATCTCCGGTCTCCAGAGAATCGTTATCTTCTCATAAATATCCAGCTTGGGATTGGGCTTTGCATCCCGCAGAAGATAAAAGTCAGCCTCTTTTCCATCTTCCGTCTCCTCTACTGTAATAATCCCCCAATGCGGCGGAACATGCTCTTCTACATGCTGTCCGTGTCTGGAACCGGCCACCACAAAATTGTAGTCGAAATAACGGTCATAATCCGCCACCTGCGATTCCAGCCGGCTATAGGTATCTGCATCACTCTTGATCTCCAGGCCATAGATTCCCTGCTCTGTCACCATGATTACATCTGCCCTGGAGCGGCCTGTTCTCTTTTCCTGCAGGATCCGTATCTTCCCATAGCGTTCTTCCAGATAATCAAAAAGCGGTTCTCTGATATCCTTATCGTAAAGCATTTTCTCTTATCCTAAACCCGTCTTAAATCTGCCACTGATCTGCCAGCTCATACAGAAGACGCTCTGTCTTCTCCCAGCCCAGGCAGGGATCCGTGATCGATTTGCCGTAAACGTGCTCATGCTCGCTTTGATTGCCATCTTCGATATAACTCTCGATCATAAGTCCCTTTACCAGTCCCCTGATATCCTCAGAAACACGACAGCTGTGGATGACATCCTGGCTGATTCGAATCTGTTCCATAAAGCGTTTTCCGGAATTGGAATGGTTGCAGTCAACAATTACCCCCGGATTGGCCAGATCTCTTTCTCCGTAAAGCTCTAACACTGCCTTCAGATCCTCATAATGATAATTCGGGATATTTCTGCCAAAATTATCTACATAACCACGCAAAATCGCATGACTTAAAGGATTGCCCGGCGTCTGCACCTCCCAGCCTCTGTAAAGAAAGGTTGTCGGTGCCTGTGATGCAACAATGGAATTCATCATAACAGAAAGGTCTCCTCCTGTCGGATTTTTCATACCGACCGGAATGCCCAGACCACTGGCTGTCAGTCTGTGCTGCTGATCCTCGGAGGATCTGGCTCCGACTGCAACATAGGAAAGCAGATCCGATAAATATCTGTGATTTTCCGGATAAAGCATCTCATCCGCACAGGTAAATTCCGTTTCCTCAATTGCCCTTGCATGCATGTGACGGATAGAAAGGATTCCCTTCAGCATATCCGTTCCCTTTTCCGGATCCGGCTGGTGCAGCATACCCTTATAGCCCTTGCCCACGGTACGGGGTTTGTTGGTATAAATCCTCGGAACAATATAGATCCGATCCTCGATCCGGTCTGCAACCTTTCTCAGTCTTGTCATATAGTCCAGAACAGCATCCTCATTGTCCGCTGAACAGGGTCCTATGATCATCAATAGACGCTTGTCCTCTCCGGTGAAGATCTTCCGGATAACCTCATCTCTTTCTTCTTTGATTCTTTCAATTTTCTTTGTGACTGGATATTCTGCCTTTACCTCCGCCGGTGTCGGCAGCTTCCTTAAAAAATTCATATCCATGGAATCCATAGCCTGTCTCCTTCTTTCCCTATCTTATCCGTATGAGCTGCAATCTAAGAGATACAGCTCTCTCGCATCCTATAAGCTGCAGCCTAAGATACAGCCCTCTCTGATTGCTTCAATTGCCCTGCCTGTTTTTTTGCAGTTGCCGATCTCAAAGACTTCAGCCTTCGGACAGGCTTCTTTTACAAGCTCCGCATACTCCGGCTGGGGATGTGCACCCGGACTGAAGATCAGGCTGTCGCATTTGATCTGAAGCTCTGTCTGCTTTCCTTCTTTATCTTCTGACAGGGCATATACCATACCCTTTTCGATTTTTTTGATTTCTGTTCTGGGCAGCTTTTTGACATGAAGTCTTCCCAGCTCAGACATGCAGGGCCAGCCTACGCCGGACTCAAAGCCGATGCCGATCTTTTTCAGACGATCCACAATGGTAATCCTTCTGGAGCTGGAATTCAAAAGCATCTTGATTTTTTCCGGCTTTTCTGCCTCGAATGCAGACAGGTGATAGAGCTGTTCTTCCGAAATGGAGCTCCGTCTGGCCAGAGTTTCTGCCGCTGTCGCCGTTACAAAGCTTGCTCCGACAAAAAGGACATCCTTCCCCGGAATTTTTTCTTCTGTCAGCATCTCCTCCACCGTCATAAACTGCACACTGCCATCTGACGGAATCTGAAAGTCTGCTCCCTTTCCTCCGACTGCAAGAACGATCTGATCAAAATCTCCTGCATTCTCCAAGGCATCCTCACAGGAAAGCTCTACCAGTGCTCCCGCCAGATCAAGTGCCGTCTCATAATAAGCGATCAGTCTTTCAAAATCCTGATGTGCACTCGTTTTTGCCGCCAGAAGAAGCTGGCCGCCAAGACGATCCGCTTTTTCTCTTAAGACAACTGCATGGCCCCTTTTGGCTGCACGGTAAGCACATTCCATACCTGCCGGGCCGCCGCCGATCACCAAAATTTTCTTTCTTACCTTTGCCTCTTCTTCCAAAAGGCTCAGTTCTCTGCCACATAAGGGATTTACCAGACATTCGATCGGACGGTCAAAGAAAGTATTGGCCAGGCATCCCTGATTGCAGCCCATACAGGGTCTGATCTGCTCGCTTCTTTCCCTCCTTGCCTTATTCGGAAGCTCCGGATCTGCAAGCAAGGCTCTTCCCATGGTAACCATATCTGCCTGCCCCATAGCCAGGATCTTTTCTGCAACCAAAGGATCATTGACGCGATTCGAGGCTGATACCGGCACAGAAACCTTTGCCTTGATTCCCTCTGCCAGATAAGCAAATCCTCCTGCAGGAAGATCTCCCGTAATCTGGGGCACCCTGCTCTGATGCCAGCCTCCCGTTACATTAAAAAGATCCACTCCTGCTTCTTCCGCAAGGGCAGCAAAATCAGAAATTTCTTCATTGCTGCAGGACTCAGCTACCAAGTCATTTCCGCCCAGGCGAAGGATGATCGGATAATCTCCTACAGCCTCTCTTACCGCCCGGATCACCTCCAGAGGCATACGCACTCTGTTCTCCCAGCTTCCTCCGTATTCATCCTCCCGCAGATTGGTAAGGGGAGAGAGAAACTGATTCAGAAGATAACCGGAATTACAGCCGATCTCAACGGCATCAAAGCCTGCTCTTTTGGCTCTTTTTGCGCCCTCTGCATATTTGGCAATGACTTCCTTGATCTGTTCATGACTCATAGCCGGTGCCGTTTCCCTGGTATAGGGACAGAAGGTCGCTGACGGTGATAAAGCCGGCTTCCCACAGGGAACATCCTTCTCCGGCATATAACGTCCTGCATGATAAAGCTGAACCGCTACCTTCGCTTCTGTTTTATGCATCTCCCGCATAAATTCCTGCCAGCCCTCTACCGTAGACTCATCCGCCAGGGACATTGAATTGTCCTTTGCTCCGTATTCATCAAAACGGCAGGAGCCAACCACGATCAGGCCTGCTCCGCCCAATGCTCTTTTCTTATAATATTCCGTAAAACGCTGGGTACAATGCCCATTCTCGGTATAGAGATGGTGCATGGCCGGCATCATAATGCGGTTTTGAATTTCCATGCCTCTAATACGAATTGGCTGGAACAATCTTTCATATCTCATCAAAAGATCCGCCTTTCTTTCATTTTCTATCTATTTTACCATAAAAAGCGGGAAACGCCAGCTTGCGTCTCCCGCTCCTACTCTTTTTATCTTTCTATGATACTCAAGATATTTACTGATGATTTGTTGATTTTATCAGCCTTTCCTGCGGCTCCTTACCGGGTCTCATATCCAATCAGGATAGCACCCTTTTCCGCATAATAACTGCAAAGAGCTCCCGCCTTATGAATCTCAACCTTTGCTGCCGGGAAAAGAGCCTGAATCTTTTCCTTCATCTGCTTGGCTGCATCATGATTCAAATGATAGGAAATAATGACCTTTCCACCCTGATAGCCTCTTTCCTTCATAAAGCCAAGCATCTTCTCCAGTGCCTTCTTCTGTCCTCTGCATTTGTCACGGAGAGAAAGCTTTCCCTCCTCACTGGCCTCACAAGCCAGACGAATGCTGGCAAGGCTGACTCCCTTTGCCAGAAGATTGCTCACACGGCCATTCTTTGCCATATTTTTGATGGAAGACATCATAAAGGTAAGATGGGTTTTCTTTTTATAGATTTTCAGCTCCCGCATCACCTCTTCTGCCTCTTTGCCTTCTGCAAGCAGCTCCTGCAGCTTATCGATCACAAGGGCCATTTCCGGACCTGTTGTAAGAGAATCAAATACATAAACCTTTCGATCCGAATGTTCTTCTTCATAGATATGCTTTGCCGTGCAGGCTGAAGCATAGCTTCCCGAAAGAGCACTCGTCATGGCAACGCAAAATACGGTCTCCGCATCTCCAAAGGCATCCAGCCAGTCTCCCGGGCTTGGGCAGGAAGAGGTCGTCGGCTTCCTGCACTGGTCCAGGGCTTCCTGCATCTCATCTGTATCAATCGTTTCGTCATCCGTAAAGCTTTGTTCACCGACGATAATATGCAAGGGCACTGCGGTAAAAGCTTCTGAATCAAGACTCTTTCTATCTGCAGAGGAATCTGCTACAATCTTATATTTCATATTTCACATATCCTTTCATCGGTTTTTCAAAAACTCTTTATGCGTTAATCATATACCTCATTTTTTTCTATGTCAAGATATTAAATACTTATCTTGCGGTTTTTCAAAAACCGATGTAAAATATAAGCATTAAAGGAGAGAGTTTTATGAACCATAACATAGATCAATTCCATATGCCCAGATACCATGAGATTCCTACAATCGGACTTTATCTGGAACAAACCATCGAATATATCAACCAGGCAGTTGCCCCCTTGGGGGACATCAGCATCACCTCATCCATGATCAGCAACTATGTCAAGCATGGCTACATTGACCGTCCGATCAAGAAAAGATACAACGAGGAGCAAGTCGCTTCTCTTCTTTTTATGGTCATTGCCAAGCAGGTCCTTTCCATGGAGCATATTGCAAATATGTTTGAAATGCAGAAAAAAAGCTGCGATGCTGAAACCGCCTACAATTTTTTCTGTGATGAACTGGAGACCCTTTTAAACTATATGTTTGATACAAAAAAAGAAGAGCCCCTGCCCTATGACAAGTCAGCTCCTCTTGAAAACAGAATGCTTCACAGCATTCTCATTGCTGTTTCTCAGGTTATTTATTTAAATCACTGCTTTGCGGATCTTCAGGAACCATAAAAAGCTTCCTTCTTGCATCGTTTACCGCTTCCAGCTGCCGGGGATCTACATAAATATAGATCTCCTGGTTGCGAACCGGCTGTCCATTTTCCATTCGCAGCTCATTCATGGCAATGACACCGATGCCGATCAAAACTGACATCAGAGCCTGAGATGCTGCTCTGTCACCCACCTGATGCAGGATATGATTCAAAATATCTGTAGCGACCGCACGCTCCCCCTCTTTTTCCGGCATAGGAAGATGGGCACAGAAATAAAGTCCTTTCGCATAAAATTTCTTCTTTTCTTCTTCTGTCATTTTGTCAAAGCCCTGCATTTCCTTTGCATAGGCCTCGATATTTTCCTTATTCAAGGCTGTTTCTTCATATAATTCCTTATAACTCAGCTTCACTTTTTTCCAATCTCCTTTTCTTTTTTCTTTGTTTTTGCCGCCTTCTTCCCGTCGGCTTTCTTTTCTTTTTTCACCCCTGCTGCAGCCCAATTGCCGATAAAGATCAGAATCAGCTTCTCTATTATGATCCTGCTCCTCGGATCGATCCTCTGAAGCCTCTCCCACATGATCTTTGAAGCCTTGGGACCGGCCTGCCTTACCTCTTTAATTGTCGTAAATCCGGGCGCCTGCAGTACCGAAAACATATCGTCAATAAAGCCCTTCCTGTCCTCTTCTCCTACCGAGGCGATCCAGGTATTGAAGGTTTCCTCGAAAATTTTTCCTTTTTTGCTGCAGCTTTCCTCTGTCAGAAAATCACCGCCCATGATCTGCCAGGAAATGGGATTATGCTGCATCAATCCCTTTTCGTCACTTCGGACGATATCCGCCTCCTGCAAATGGTAAAGAAGACTTCCGATGATCGCCGTCTGCGGAATAACCCTGTGAATCAAAGGAGAAAGCTTTTCCTTCTCGCAGGATTCCAGCATTTCCCGGTTAAAGCCGGGTCCATCATTTTCATAGATATCTATAATCCGCTCCCTGATCTCTTCTCTACAAAAGGCTGCCGCATAAAGGGCAAGATGGGCTCCCTTGGAATGCCCGCCCAAACGGATTTTCCCCTTTGTATTTGCATGAATAAGATTAAGATAAGCAAGGGCTTCCTCATCCGCCGGAACCGTCCGGTAGCTGATATTAAAATCCTCTTTCCAACCAATGATGGTATCATCCGTTCCCTTGTAGGAAAGAAAAGAGATCCCATCCTCTGTGAGAATCTCCATAGCAGAGAACTGCAGCTCATGCTCCAGATCAACATGATTAGAAAAATTCCGGAGTATACTTTTTCCAAAGCGTACGGATGCAGCCGCTTTTCTGAGTACCTCCGGTGCAAAATTGGTAAAGGTCTTGTCCTCTTTCAGCTCCTTCTCACTATGGCAAGCAAAAAACTTCTCTGCCGCCTCCTCCATGCTGATCTCTCCCTGGCCGATCTCGGGTACGATCCCATCCAGCTTTACATAGGAAAGTACCGACAAGATCAGGGCATCCACCCTTCCAAAGGGAATCAGGGACAGAGGAATATCTCCCCTCCAGTCAAGATAATCGAGTATATTTCCCATAGACATCTTCCTTTTCTGCTTCAGTCATCGATCTGTACATATTCCGCATCCAATACTTCATCGGATGAAGTTTGGG
>CAVFAT010000045.1:0-14963 GCA_963620785.1 Bacteroidaceae bacterium | reverse complement strand
CTTCAGCTTCTGACTGACCCATTTCTTCTGTATCTATTTTAATAGAAGGATCATCCTGCTTCTCTTCCGAACTATCTTTTTCCTTATCTTCCTTATTCTCCGGCTCTGCCTGGGCATCTTCAAAGGCCTTCTCTACTTGATCTGCAGCCTCTGCTTTTTCTCCTTTTGCCTGCTCTTTGGCTGCTTCCTTTTCCTGGCGCTTCTTTTCTTTTTCGGCTTCCTTCTCCTGCTGTTTGCGTTCCTTTTCAGCCTCCTTCTCCTGCTGTTTGCGTTCCTTTTCAGCCTCTTTCTCCTTCCGCTTGCGTTCCTTCTCCGCTTCCTTTACTTCCTGCTTCTTCTCCTTCTCCAGGCTTTTTTCCCTCAGTCTTACGTCAGAAGAAGCCGCTTTCTCCATCTTTTTCAGATACCGGTTTGCCTGCTTTAAGGCTCTCGCCTCTTCCTGATAAGGATTGTACATGAAATAAGAAACTGAACCGGCAACCAGAATCGCCAGTCCCGCAATAGAGAAAATCGAAAGAAAGAGATCATACTGGGCAAAATTCTCTTCTCTGCAAACAAACATGAAAAGAACAATGGGGAAAAGAATCAAATATAAGAAACCGATCAGGCCACTGACCACCTTGAACCTTCTCTTACCATTTGTCAGCAAAGTTCCTTCAATTGCCGTAAAAAAGGCCGCAAAAAGGGTCAGGGAATCACCAAATCCATGCAAGGCTCCGCATAAAATAACCATAACACAGGAAAGGAAAAAAAGAGCAAAGGCAGTTCCCTGGATCCAGGCAATCCTTCTCTCACTCATGCCCTGCAGCTTGTCCTCACTAAGGCCGTGCATGCGATATACATCCGTCCTGATCCTTTCCTCAAAAAGATCATTCTGCCTCTGTGCATCCTTCTCGCTTTTCAGGCTTTTCTCGATGGATTCAAGCATCTTTGAAACATAATCCTGCTCGATCTGCAGTCTTTTATTTCTAAAGACCTCCTCTCCGTGTCTGGACCGAATCTCCTTTTCCAGTCTCAGCACTCTTTCACTTTTCGGATTTTTCACCTCAACAGAATGAAAGTCCGGCAGCTTTTCTTCCTTTACTGTAGAAGCCTCTACAATAACTTCGCCTTCTTTTTTGTCCTCTGCATCTCCCATAGCAACATCCTCTTCATGCCTATTGCGGCTTTCGCGCATTTACTTTTCCCTGGCGGAAATACTCCATCATCTCTCCGGTAAGGGAGACCTGATCATGCATTGTCTGCTCCATCTCATCCCTTGAGATCCATTCTGCATAGGAAAGCTCATTTTCATCCATATGAATCGTCGGATCTCCGATTGCTTCACAAAAAAATCCAGCCAGAAGATCCTGATCAAAGCCCCAGGGCTGACTCTTATAATAACGGATATTCTTCACCTTAAGGCCAACCTCTTCCATGACCTCTCTTCTGACGGTCTGCTCGAAGCTCTCTCCAATCTCGCAAAATCCTGCAATCAATGCATATCCCTTATAGGCTCTTCCGGCATAGCGGCTGACCAGGATCTGATCTCCTCTTGTCACACCGACAATGACCGCTGGCATCAGCTTGGGATAGACCATATTTCCACAGGAAGTGCATTTTACCATACGTTCCTGCTGGTCATGCTGCATTCTGTCTCCGCATCTTCCGCAGAAGCGGTTATTCCTGTACCAGACAGACAGATGATAAGCCGTTGCCAAAGCAAAAGCCAGTTCCTCCGGCTTTTTGCCTCTGATCCGGCGAATTTCCTGATAGGAATAAGCTTCTGCCTCCGGCCTTTTATCCCCTTTATAGAGGAAAAAACTCTGATGGATCGGCCCTTCGATTTCTGCCGTTGACAAGAGATAGCAAAGCTCTTCTTTCGGAAGCTGCAGCTCCTTTAAGCTGGGAAGAAAAATCTCTCCTTCCTCTATCCGAATCAATATCTCTCTGCCGGAAAAGACACAGACCAGGTCCGATTCCTTTGGCTTTTTCTCCTCGTATTCAATTCTCAGCTCCAGCGGGGCGATATCCTGAATCATCTTATTCTCCTATCAAAGCGTCAGCTGATGCTCAACATATCTGTTTACCTCAAAAACATAGAACATGTTGCCAAATTTATAACGCCAGCCTCCGTTTGCCTGATAGCTGATCGGCAGGCTTACATCTGCCGTGGCTCCACCGGACTTTTCATAAGCAAACTGCTCTGCCAGCTTGATGCTGTAGACACCGTCTCCGTTGGCCTTCACATAATCGATAAAATCCGATCCGTAGTTATAGGCCTGAACGACCGTATTCATATCACAGCCTGCTTCCTTTGCCTTTACGATCAAGGCTGCAAAATAAAGACATCCCTGTTTAATTGATTCTTCCTCATTTAAGGAATTCACCAAAAGTCCCTGGGATTCACTGGACTGCATTACATCGGCAGACATAGTTCCACCTGTTTCTACTTCGATAATAGCCAGGAGATATTCTTCATAATTCTCGATTCCATTTTCCTTTGCATACTGATGTACCAGGCTCTTCCACTGCAGAACATCCTCGTCCAAGGCCACATAAGCTCTTCTCATCAGAACTGTTTTCTTGTGACTGCTGCTTAAGGCAGAAATCATAAATACCAGCAGGATCAGAATCAGAACACCAATAATGATCCATCTGCCATATCGATTTACGATAATATAAAGCGGATGATTGGTTTTTCTTTCTCTCGCTCTTTTTCCCTTGAGCGTTCCCTGTTTTCTTTTTCCACCGCTTCTCTGCAATCCGTTTATTCTAAAATGTTGATTATTCGCCATATTTTCTTCCTTTACAAAGTTTATGGAGCATCCCCAGCTTAGCGGAAGAACTTTTGCGCTAAGCTGGAAACACTCCATAATAGTATAATGACTTTGCAAGGGAATTTCCAGCAATTCAACTTAGTATTTACAATGATTTACAACTTCTTTGTATCAAAACGTGTCACGATCATATGAATGATATAAGGAATCAGGATAACCGGGATGGCAAGATAAGCCAGTGCACTGTATGCCTTCTGGATCAGAGTCAGCAGGCCAAACTGGGCAATTCCAAAGTCAACCAGGCAGCAGATCAGGGCGATTATGATCTGACGGGAAGTAATCTTTTTGCCCTTTACTTCTGTTTTCTCCTTCTTTGCCAGGGAAAGCTGATCCATACCACTGTCAACACGCTTTACCATAGCTGCAACCATATTTACTGCAGTGGAAACCGCTCCAAGAATAATCAGGATAGAGATCAGTGGTGTCAGAACCGTCTTTCCAACTCCATTTTGTACCATAAAAAGGGTCGGAACACTCTGCTGGCTAATCTCAGGATTTGAGCTGACGGACAGCAAGCCGAGCACAACCATAACCATCAGCAGCGCATTAATGATCCAACCAATTCCCATGCTTCTGATGGCCTCATTCGGTTTTTCAAAGGATTTTGCATGCTGTACAAAAACCGCCACATTAGAAAGCTGGAAGGTACCGTAAAGGAAGGCCGCATAAAGAGCCTTTCCGAAAGGAGCCGGCTGGGCACGCATGGTCTCTATGCTCTGCGCAATTGCAGCAGATCCGTTTATGATATTCGGAATGTATACGATCAAAAGTCCTGCAATAATGCAGATGGATAAAACCGTTGAAACCTTTCTGACCAGATCCGTTCCGAAGATTGCCACCAGAAAGATAAAGAAGCCAATGATCAGGGTGCAGAGCAAATAAGGGATTCCGGTCAGGGTGCTTAAGGTTGCTCCTCCGGTTGCAAAAGCCACTGCCGGTGCCACACACATGACACAGAGATATAGGACTTCAAAAAGATTGGAAAAGATCGGTGCAAATCTGCCATAGAAGGCATTGTTATAAGAACGGTAATCATATACCTCATGCTTGCGGGCAAAACGCAGGCAATAGGCAAAAAATACTGCATTGTAAAGCATGGCCAGTACCGGCATAAAAAGACAGTATATTCCGTATTTTACATAGTAGGTATAAATCTGGGCACCGGATGCAAATCCGCCTCCGAAATGCGTTGTAAACCAGATAAAGGCAACACCCAAAATAAGAGATTTTGTTTTTGCTTCTTTACTCATATCAATCATCTCCTGTTTCTTTCTTCAAGTTCCTGCATGGCATCTTCCAGCATCTCTGGTGTAACCGCATAAGGATAATGGGCGATATCGGACATCTGTGGAATCAACTGAATCGTTTCCTCCCACTGCTCCTTCGAAATCTCGATTTCTTCAAGGGAGACCGGAAGTTGAATCGCCTTATTCAGCTGATAGATCTTTTCGAACTCGTCCTTCTGTCCATCGACAAGCAAAGCCAGAAGAACGCCAAATCCAACTACCTCTCCATGCAGATGCTTCTCCTCAATGATCGGATAAGCAGTCAGAGCATAAAAGACTGCATGTGCCAGACCACTGTTATAATCCGGCGTAAAATCCTTGGTCAGGAAGATGGATGCGATACCGGTCGTCACAACGATCGCCAGGATCAGCTGCTCTACTTCATAAGAGGAAATTCCCTTCTGATGATCTGAAAATCCCTTTTCTCCGTAAGCAAGAAGGGGATCTAAGCACATCTTGGAAACAGCTACACCGACTGCCGTAAAATGTTCCAGTCTCTCATCCCGAGAAGAGATCGTTGCCTCATAATACTTGGCATAGGTATCACCGATTCCTGCCCACATATAGCAGGCCGGTGCCTTAGCGATGATCTCCGTATCAATAAAGGCATGCATTGCAGGGCGAACATAGAAATCCGGCTTCAAGAAAGTACCATCCTCCTTATACATAATGGATACTGCCGTGCAGGCCGCACAGTTCGATGCAATTGTCGGGAAGGTAAAGACCGGCTTATCATCCGTGATGCAAAGGCATTTTACCGTATCCAGTGCCTTGCCGCCGCCCACACCAAAAACCATATCTGCTTCCTGATAGACCGGCAGGGCCCTAAGCCGCTCTACTCCTTCAAAGGTACAGTCCTTTCCGTAAAGCTCTGTCCCGATAATCTCCAGATTGGTCTTCTCTACCGCTGCGGTTATTTTATCCAAAGCTGCCTCCAGTGCTCTTTTTCCGCCGATGACCAAAACGGTTTTGCCATAGGATTCGCAGACAGGTCCGATCTTGTCATAAATGCTGTTTCCAATGGAATAGCTCGGTAAATGTACTTCATAATTTTCCAGTTTCATCTTTTATTCTCCTATTACAATCAAGAAAGAATCCTGCTTGCAGGATTCTCCGCGCACTCACGGAATGCGAAAGCATTACTTTCCTTTCCGTGAGTTGCGCATCCCTGCGGAGCTTTTTTATGTAATAGGAAACTTCGTTTCTATTACATAAAAAAAGCTTCTGTCCCGGATCTGCATATAGCAAAATCCTGGGACAGAAGCATTCACTCCTGCGGTGCCACCCATATTGCCGATTCAATCGGCCACTCTATCGCACACCATCATGTGCGTTCCATGTTAACGGTTGGATTCCGTCAGTACCTACTTGCGTTATCGCGTTCAATCTGCCCTCCCGAGTCCATTCAGCAATATCCATGTCGCCGCATTCCCACCATCCGCAGCTCTCTGTGCACACTTCATCATGCTTACTTCTCTCGATCATCGGTTTTCTCTAATATTTATTATTTTCTAAAAATTACCACGCATTTTCAAATTTGTCAACTAACAAATATTTTTTCTGCCTTTTTGTAACTTTTACAGCTTTTTCGCTTTTTTTCTAAAGTTCTTTTCCGTTCAGTCTTGTACCGCTGTGACCTGAATTTCCCTGGCCAAAAATATCATCATTGATATCGTCGATTCCAGCATCCTTTTTCTCTTCTCCCAAGTCCTCATTAAAATCATTGAAGAGATTTCCCTGTGATGCATAATCTTCCTGATAATGCGGCTCAACAAAGCCTCCGCCATTCGAAGTACCGAAGAAATTCTGATCTCCTCCGTCTCTTCCGGAAATTGCCAGATAAAGCTCTGCATTGGTTGCCATAATATAAGGAGAAGCATAAAAAATGCCTACGATTCCCAGGGTAATGGCACTGAGTAAATACCAGCCAATAAAGGAAATATCCAATACAAAAGCCTTCCATTTATTGCCATCCATCATCTGTCTGGAACGATCGATAATCTCCCTGCTGGACATCTGGGGATTCTCTGCCAGAATATAGGGCACCATACGGTAAGAATACATCTTGATGATACCCGGTACGATGAAGAGGCAGGTCCAAAGAAAGATGAAAAGATCTGTTAAGAACTGAGTTTTTACAACATTCCAATAGTTGCCGTTCTTAAAAGCATAAAAGATCTCACCCATTCTTGCCTTTTCTCCGCTATTGACCAGGAAGAAACGGCTGACGCCGGCATAAATCGGCTGAAATACAAAAATATTCAATATCAGCGCTATGATCAATGCGCCACATAAAGCCATCAAAACACCGGCCAGAATATTGGGGCTAAGATCAATATTTAAATTTCCTGCGGTATCAAAATAAACGTTCTCACCACTGGTTGATACGGAACGGCCGGATCCTCCTCCCAGGATCACACCTATGATACTGGCTAGAACGCAAAACCAATAATTTCTCTTGAAGGCGGCCTTGCCTCTTGCTTTGAGATTACTTCTCCCCCAGTTTGTATTCATAAATAATTTTCCTCCTATGAAAACATTTTTCTCTTTCTGCCATTCTATCATATTATGGAAAGTTCTGTCCTTTTTCTTTCCGAAAGGGTATAATCTTTCTAGATAACACCCAAGGGAGATATGATATGAGCAGATCTAAGAAAAAAAAGAAAAACAAAAATCAGGCTCCTCAGATTCAGGAAGTAGAACTGATTACCCTTACTGACGAAGATGGAAACGAAGTTGATTTTGAATATCTGGATACCATCGAATACAAAGATCGTTTTTACTGCGTCCTTTATCCAAATGTTGACTCCGATGACGAAGATTTTATTATCTTCGAGATCGTTGAACATCCGGAAGAAGACTACGCCAGCTATGAACAGGTCGATGACCAAACCCTGCAAAAGGTTTTTGCGATCTTCAAAAGTCAGGACAATTACCTGGAGGACTAATCTCCTCTATAGAAAACCAGTTCCGAAAATTTTGCTTTCCGGAACTGGTTTTTCTTTGCTTTTCTTTTGTTTTTACTCTTTTCTGTATAAAATATTTTCTGTATAAATATTCTACAGTTTCGCCGGCTAGCGGCGTTTTCTCCTTTTTACCTATAACAAGGATACTTTCCAGCTTCCGCCAGATAGCAGTTCTTAGTGCTCTGCCTCATACTTACGGAAAGCGTCTACCTTCGGCTGAGAAGAGCATCCCGGTACAAACTCACTTGTAAGGAAAGCATCTACCAGTTCTTCTCTCAGCTTATTGCCTGTTGTAAAAGCACCCAGGCAGGCAACATTCGCATCATTGGAAAGGCGGGCACGCTTTGCGGAATAGACATTTTCCAGAAGTGCTCCATATGCACCCTTTACCTTGTTAACAGCGATGGAAACACCCAGACCTGTACCGCAGATCAGAATGCCTCTGTCATATTCTCCTGATGCAACTGCCTCACCTACTGCAACTGCTACATTTGCATAGATAGGATCATCGCTTCCGAAATCGGTTACTTCGCCATATCCCTTTGCATTCATGAACTCGATCAGTTCTTCCTTTGCCTGCTGTGCGTTCGGATCGCATCCAATTGCAATTTTCATTTTCTTCTACCTCCGTTTTATCCCGATAGTTTTTTAACAATTACTGTCCTCATTATAAAACACATCCCTTAAGATGTCTAACAGAAGATGAGGGGCATCAGATAAAGCCTTTCCCACCTATGGATTTTTTAATATAAGGCTTCTCTCATTCTGAAGATATGCTTTTTGAAACTATTATTTCTAAAGCTATTATTTCTGAAGATAATCGTATACTACCTTGGGGAATCCCAGGGTCAGATTGCATTTAATATGACTGCAGGATACGATCTCTCTTACCGGAAGATCATTCATAGGGCATTTCACATGATCAAAGAGCTGCAGTCTTGCATCTCCTGTCCAGGCTTCAATGATCTCCACATCCTTGGGATCTGTCTGTGCCACGATCAGCTCTGCGATTCTGGGTCCCTTGCTCTCATCATAACCCGGCAAAAGCTTGAGCATATAAGTCGGCTCTGTCATCTGGCGCAGGGCTTCAGCCTCATCCAGAGGATAATATTTATAGGTCATAGTTGCATTTGCGATCCGGAAGGGATGGCTTCTGCCATAGTCTAAGGTTCCGACAACAGTATTGTCATCAATATAAAATTCCGGATGGCCCGGCTTTTTGGGATAAGCATGGGCTTCTCTTCCGCTGGCCATTGCTTCAAAATTGTCCAGATACATCTGGTGGAGATATTCTCCTTCTACGCCATTGCAGACAACCGGAATTGCCTGTCCGCACTCCGTATAATCTCCGTATCCGGTTGCGATCGGCATCCGCATCATTTCAAAACGAACCAAAGGCTCATCCAGAAGCTCCAGAGGCTCCGGAACAAACTTTCTCAAGGCATCCCAATCTGTCTTGTAAATAATATAAAGATGCTCACGGTTGATAAAGCGATGTGCTGTCGGCGGAATCGGATTAGATCCCAGACTCAGCGGTGTAGAGGAATATTTTAATACTTCTTCTTTTGTCATGATTTTCTCCTTGCCCACTTCTTCTTTTTTTTATGTATTCTTTGCTTTCCTGCCCTTATTCACAGCTGCCTTCGGCTGCTTATAATACTGCGCACTGTTCAGAAAAGCCTGCCGCATCTGGTACTGATTGTTCAGTCCCATTACACCTCTTGTCCGGTCTGAAACAAATCGATCCAGCTTCTGCATATATTCTTCGGAAGTGATCTTCCCTTCTGCTACATAGGAAAGTCCCTTTTCCCAGCTGGCCGTCAGATCCGGATTCAATAAGGAACGAATTGATCCTGCCACTACATCATACACCATTTCTCCCAGATGTGTCGTGGAAAGAATCTGGGTTTTGCTGTTCAAACTGATATATTTAATATGAACCAGCTTTTTCAGAATCTCTGCTCTGGTTGCAGAAGTCCCGATACCGGCACCTTTTATCTGAGCACGCAGATCTTCATCCTCTATAAACTGACCTGCATTTTCCATGGTCAGAATGATGGAACCGGAATTATAACGCTTGGGCGGAGAGGTCTCTCCCTCCTTCAGACACATACTCTTAATGGGCAGATGCTCTCCCTTTTTCAGTTTTTCCACCCGTTCAAGGATGCTTGGATCGCTCTTTTCCTTATCTGCGCCTCCCATCACTTCCAGATAGCCTGCCTTCGAAAGCATACGGAAGGAGGAGAAAAACTTCTCACAGCCCGTCTGCACCGTAACCTGGGCCTTCCGGTATTCTGCCGGCGGATAAAAGATGCTTAAAAAACGTCTGACGATCAGATCATAGACCTGAAAGAGGCGCTCATTCAGACCTTTTATCGCAGAAAGTCCCTGACCGGTCGGAATAATGGCATAGTGGTCTGTGATCTGCTTATCATTGACATACCTTGTCTTTTCCAGTCCCTGATAGGCCTTCTCGTCCAGTATTTTCTGTGCATAGGCTCTCACCGGCGCATAGCCCATAAGGCCGCTGATATTGCGGCTGATCTCCTTGGCTACTGCCGTCGACAAAACTCTGGCATCCGTTCTCGGATAGGTAACCAGCTTTCTTTCGTACAGAGTCTGGATACAGGCAAGGGTCTCATCCGGTGAAATCTTGAAACGTTTGGAACATTCATTCTGAATCTCAGCCAGATTGAATAAGAGAGGCGGATTCTTCTTTTCTTTTTTCCTGGAAATTTCTGTTACGACAGAATCCAAGGGGAATTCTCTTCCGATGGAATCCATTGCCGCCTGGGCTACAGCCCTTTCCTTGAAACCGTTTTCCTTGTAAAGATCCGGAGAAGCATAATATCTTGAGCCTTCTACCGCTCTCCATTCTCCCTCCATCTCTCCCGTTCCCAGGTCAATCTGTGCCAGGATCCGGTAGAAGGGGGTCTTTACAAAAGAACGAATCTCTCTTTCTCTGCGGACGATCATTCCCAAAACACAGGTCATGACACGGCCGACTGAGATCACGGTATATTTGCTATGATTTACACTGGAGATCGTATTCCCGTACTTCAAGGTCAGAAGCCTGGAAAAATTGATTCCCATAAGGTAATCTTCCTTTGCCCGAAGATAAGCGGCATCAGACAGATTGTCATATTCGGAAAGGGGCTTTGCCTCCCGAATTCCTCTTCTGATCTCTTCCTCCGTTTGGGAATCGATCCAGACTCTTTTCTTGATCTTTTTGTCACTGACATTAGCCATCTGATCCACCAGACGGTAGATATATTCTCCCTCACGTCCTGAGTCTGTACATACATAAATCGCATCCACGTCTTCTCTGTTAAGAAGACCGGACACGATCTTAAACTGCTTTGCCGCACTCGGAATGACTTCATAGAGAAAACTTTCCGGAATAAAGGGAAGAGTTTCCAGCCTCCACTTCTTATATTTCTCGTCATAAACCTCCGGATAGCTCATTGTGACCAGATGCCCATAGCACCAGGTCACAATGGTATTTTCTCCCTCTACATATCCGTCGCGGGATTTTGTATTCAGTTTTAATGCTTTTGCGAAGGCGTCTGCTACAGACGGCTTCTCCGCGATAAATACTGTTTTCCCCATTCAATCCTTATTTCTTTTCAATATAGCCGAGGGAAGTCAGGGCTTCTGCTGAAAGAATTGCACCGCCTGCTGCTCCTCGAACAGTATTGTGTGAAAGTCCTACAAATTTATAATCGAAAAGCTTATCCTCTCTCAGACGTCCGATGGAAACGCCCATGCCGTTTTCGTAATTCACATCCAGCTGAACCTGGGGACGGTTGTCCTCCTCCAGGTACTGAATGAACTGCTTGGGTGCGGACGGAAGATTTCTCTCCTGCGGCAGTCCCTTGAATTCAAGCAGCTTCTGAATCAGCTCTTCCTTGCTTACCTTCTGTTCAAAATTAACAAAGGCTGCTGCTGTATGTCCGTTTAAAACCGGAACACGGATACACTGGGAAGTGATCAGAGGACCGTTTTCTGCCTTTACGATCTGGCCGTTCTCGATGTGTCCCCAGAGGCGAAGGGGTTCCTGCTCACTCTTTTCTTCCTCACCGCCGATATAAGGAATGATGTTTCCAAGCATTTCCGGCCAGTCCTTAAAGGTCTTTCCTGCTCCGGAGATTGCCTGATAGGTTGTAACAACCACTTCCTTTACTCCGAATTCTTTCCAAGCATGCAGTGCCGGTGCATAACTCTGGATTGAGCAGTTCGGCTTTACTGCAACAAAGCCCTTGCTGGTTCCCAGTCTCTTTCTCTGATAAGGAATGATCTCATAATGCTCCGGGTTGATCTCCGGTACAACCATGGGAACATCCGGTGTCCAGCGATGTGCACTGTTATTGGATACAACCGGTGTCTCTGTCTTTGCATAAGCATCCTCAAAGGCCTTGATTTCATCCTTTGTCATATCTACTGCAGAGAAGACAAAATCAACATCAGCAGAAACCTTGTCGATATCATGCAGATCCTGTACGACGATATTCTTTACTCCTTCCGGAATTTCGTTATCCATCTTCCATTTAGAACCTACACACTCTTCGTAGGTCTTGCCGGCAGATCTTGCAGAAGCTGCAATTGTGGTCACTTCAAACCAGGGGTGGTTGTTCAGAAGGGAAATAAATCTCTGTCCTACCATTCCAGTTCCGCCAAGGATACCAACTTTTAACTTCTCACTCATGATGATGCTCTCCTTTACAATCTTTATTTTCTCTTCGTTTTGTTATGTCCCTTCCTCGCGGACATCTGTCTTTCTGCGAGGCACTTCTACATACTACTCTGATTGTATTCAAAATGCAAGAGAAAATTTCAGCTTCTAGCTATTCTTGATCGTCCCGGCAAAATCAGATTTCGTCCTGCCAGTCACGATCCAGGTAAGAGCTGTATTCCATAAGAACTGCTTCCATAGCCTCTTTTCCGGGAGCACCTACCGTAAGACGCTTGCTTACGCAGGTTTCCATAGAAATGGCATCATATACATCCTCTTCAAAAACATCACTGATGGCCTTGAGTTCTTCCAGACTCATCTCGTCGATTGCCTTCTCCTGCTCGATTCCGTAAAGAACCAGACGGCCGATAATGCTGTGTGCATCACGGAAGGGAACGCCCTTTCCAACCAGATAATCTGCCGCATCCGTTGCATTGGTAAAGCCGCCTGCCGCACTCTTTCTCATGCGCTCCTTATTGAACTTCATCGTCTTCATCATATCAGCGAAAAGCTCCAGACAGTTCTTCACCGTATCGATGGCATCAAAGGCAAGCTCCTTATCCTCCTGCATATCCTTATTATAAGCAAGCGGAATGCCCTTCATTGTTGTAAGAAGAGACATCAAAGCTCCATAAACACGTCCGGTCTTTCCTCTTACCAGCTCAGCAATATCCGGATTCTTCTTCTGCGGCATGATAGAGCTTCCGGTGCTATAAGCATCATCGATTTCAATAAAGCGGTATTCATTGGAATTCCAAAGGATCACCTCTTCAGAGAATCTGCTCAGATGCATCATGATCTCAGCCAGAGCTGACAGGAAATCGATCAGATAATCCCTGTCTGAAACGCCATCCATACTATTCAGTGTCGGACCATAGAAGCCCAGCATCTTTGCTGTATAGGAACGATCCAAAGGATAGGTTGTTCCCGCAAAGGCACCGGATCCGAGCGGACAGTAATTCATCCTATGATAAGTGTCCTCCATACGGCTGCGGTCTCTCTTAAACATCTCAAAATAAGCACCCAGGTGGTGTGCTAATGTTGTCGGCTGTGCCTTCTGCAGATGTGTGAAGCCCGGCATGATCGTATCCAAGTGTTCTTTCATCAGATCATAAAGCACATCCAGGAGATTCAAAAGAAGATGATCTGTTTCTAGGATCTCTCCCCTGATATACATTCTCATATCAAGAGCAACCTGATCATTTCTGCTTCGTCCTGTATGAACCTTCTTACCTGTGTCTCCCAGACGCTCGATCAGCTGTGCCTCTACAAAGCTATGAATATCCTCATAGGCATCCGTGATCACCAGCTTGCCTTCTGAAATTTCTTCCTGAATCTCTGCCAGGGTATGTACGATCGAATCACTTTCTTCCTTAGTCAGAACACCAACCTTGCCCAGCATGGATGCGTGTGCCATGGAACCGAGAATATCCTGATAATATAATCTCTGATCAAAAAGAATAGAGGCATTAAAGTCATATACCTTCTTCTCTGTGGGTTTTGTAAATCTGCCACCCCAAAGATTCGCCTTTTTCTCCGGCTCCTCTTCTGCTGAAGCCACTTCTTCAGTAACTTCCACTTTCCCTGTGTGATGATGAATGGCATCCTGACGAAAGGCCTCTTCCGGCGAAAGCTCTTTTTCTTCTTCCTGCTCCGGCTCTGCTTCCTTCTCCTCAGAAAGTTTAGCCGCAAGTGCCTCTTCTTCCGCTTTCGTCTTCGCTTCTGCTTCCTTCTCTCTCTGCATCATAAAAAGAGCCAGCTGCTCCTCAGCCGTATTTGCCTCAACTTCCTTACCATCTACATTTGCGGTGATCTTACCGCCATTCTTTTCCATATGATCCATCATTGCAAAAATCTTGCTTCTGAAATCCTCAGCCATTTTCTTTCCTCTCTCTTCTTTGCTCTGCTTCCCTTTTTGAAAATACACATCCGCAAAAATCCTGCCGGTAAAGTCCATATTCTGCCGAAAGCTGGATTGATCTCTTATATCCGTCCTTCTTCTTAAAATCAGAAGGCAGACAGGTCACGCCATATTTTCCTGCAAGTTCCTCCCCGATTTCATTTAACTTTTCTGTATTTTTCAGGGGGGAAATCGTCAATGTCGTCGTAAAATAATCGTTTCCCAGCTTCGCCGCATAGGCCGCTGCCTCCTCCAGTCTCAGACGATAACAGGCAAAGCAGCGTTCTCCGCCTTCCGGAATCTGCTCCAAACCCTTTACTGCCTCATAAAACTGCCTGGGATCATATTCTCCCTCGATCAGTCTGACCGGATATTTCTGCGGAAGCTCCTCCAGGAGCTGCTTTAGCTCTTTTACTCTTTTCTCATATTCCTCCTGAGGAGAAATATTGGGATTGTAGTATAAAATTGTAATCCGGAAATGGTCTGTCAGCTTCTCTAAGACGGCACTGGAACAGGGCGCGCAGCAGCTGTGCAAAAGCAGGCTGGGAACATGTCCTCTTCCTTCCTCCTCAGCGATGATTTTTTCCATTTCCTTTTGATAATTTCTTTTTGCCATATCCGTATGATTTTACCCTAATTTCTGCCAAAATTCAACGTCAAAGGCCTCTTCTTTTCTGCTGCACAGGGTCAGGATCAGGCCTGCCCCAAAGGCCTTCTGATAAAGGCTGCATCCATAGGCCTCTATCTTTATTCCAGCTTCTTCCTTTCCCAGCAGTTCTCTGACCGGCTCCGCAAAAGATCTTGCAAGCGCCTCCTTCGAAAGACCCTCTCCGGTCATCTTTACATAAGCCTCCTTGCAGGTCCAAAGGCGGAGAAGCTTCTCCTCCCTTCTTTCCTCCGGATCCTCTTTCAAAAAATCCTGTTCCTCCAATGGCAGTCTTCTGATCAGGGCTTCAGAAATTTTTCTCGGCCCCTCCATATCGATTCCGCAGCTTCCTTCCATCAGCAGAAGGGCACTCCCGTATCTGCAGTCCGTATAATTAAAATCCAACAGGGGATAATCCGGCAAATATGGTTTTCCCTTCTCTCTAACTGCAATCCTGGGTCTCTTTTTTTCCTTTCCGAACAGGAGACCATAGCGGGCAAAGACATGATCCAGCATAGCTTCCTTTTCCTGCCTGCTCTCCTCTCTTGAAAGCATTCCCTCTCTGATCAGAAGGATTCCTTTTCTTTTTTTCTCCAAGCCTGTCACCTCTTCTG
>CAVFAT010000044.1:0-65804 GCA_963620785.1 Bacteroidaceae bacterium | reverse complement strand
TGCCGGCCTTAATGATATTGCCCTTGTAAAGCTTGAACTTAACTTCGCCTGTTACATACTGCTGTGTGCTCTCGATGAAGGCCTGAACTGCTTCGCGAAGAGGTGTAAACCATTTTCCTTCGTAAACGATCTGAGCGAATTTGTTGCCCATATCCAGTTTAGCTTCTGTAGTAGCACGATCCAGGATCAGCTCTTCCAGCTGCTGGTGTGCTTCCATCAGGATGGTTCCGCCGGGAGTCTCATAAACACCACGGCTCTTCATGCCGACAACACGGTTCTCTACGATATCAACAATACCGATACCGTGCTTTCCGCCAAGTGCATTCAGCTTGCGGATAATATCGGAAACCTTCATCTTTTCGCCGTTGATGCTGGTCGGAACACCCTTTTCAAAAGTCATGGTAACATATTCAGCCTCATCCGGTGCCTTCTCAGGAGTAACACCCAGAGTAAGAAGGTGATCATAGTTCGGCTCGTTTGCCGGATCCTCAAGTTCAAGTCCTTCATGGGAGATATGCCAGAGGTTACGGTCACGGGAATAGCTGTTGTCAGCAGAGAAGGGAAGATCGATGCCATGGTCTTTGCAGTACTGGATCTCGTCTTCACGGGACTGCATTTTCCAGGTATCTGTGCATCTCCAGGGAGCGATGATCTTCAGATCAGGAGCAAGAGCCTTGATGCCGAGCTCGAAACGAACCTGGTCATTTCCTTTTCCGGTAGCACCGTGGCAGATTGCGGTAGCGCCTTCCTTACGTGCGATTTCTACAAGTCTTTTTGCGATAACCGGACGTGCCATAGAGGTACCAAGGAGATATTTGTTCTCATATACGGCATGTGCCTGTACACAGGGAACAATATATTCATCACAGAACTCATCAACAACATCTTCAATATAAAGCTTTTCTGCTCCGGAAAGGGCTGCTCTTTCTTCCAGACCGTCAAGCTCGCTTTCCTGTCCAACGTCGATGCAGCAGCAAATAACATCATAATCATAGGTTTCTTTCAGCCACGGAATGATCGCTGTTGTATCAAGTCCGCCGGAATAAGCAAGAATTACTTTTTCTTTCATAATATATCTCCTTCTTTTTTCAGCACCAGGCTGTTATTAACGCTTTATGCATAGAGGATACAGGAAATGGAAAAATCCATTTAATAGGTAGCCTTCTTCTGCACAAGCTGTATTTTACACCAGTCGGATATAACATGCAAGTGAAAAAATATACATAAAAAATGAATAAATATACATTTTTTATGCAAAAGTGACGGCAGGATAAGAAGGTCGGAAAAAATGGGAAACAGAAAGAAAATCACGGTTGCATATTATTTCTATTGTTGTATAATTATACGGAATAATCGCAAAAACAAAGGAGCAGAATGATGATAAAAGCAGGAATCATTGGTGCAACCGGTTACGCAGGCGGTGAGCTGGTGCGCTTATTATACGGACATAAAGAGGTTGAGATCGTCTGGCTTTATTCCAGAAGCTATGAAGGACAGACCTATAGCGATATTTATAAGAATATGTTTCAGATGGTGGATCTTCCCTGCGTGGCGGATGATCTGGATAAGTTAGCAGATGAGGTGGATGTGATCTTCACCGCAACACCCCAGGGTTATCTGCAGGGACTGCTGACAGAAGAACTTTTGCAGAAGGCAAAATTCATCGACCTTTCAGCAGATTACCGGATCAAGGATGTAGAGACCTATGAGAGCTGGTATAAGATGGAGCACAAGAGCCCGAAACTGATCGAAAAGGCTGTTTACGGACTTTGTGAGAAAAACAGAGTAGCCATTAAGGAGACCAGACTGCTTGCAAATCCGGGATGTTACCCGACCTGCAGCTTTTTATCCATAGCACCGGCTGTTAAAGCACATTTAATCGATCCGAATACCATCATTATTGACGCAAAGAGCGGTACCACAGGCGCCGGAAGAGGAGCCAAGGTAGCCAATCTTTATTGCGAAGTGAATGAAAATATCAAGGCATACGGCCTTCCGGGACACAGACATACACCGGAGATCGAAGAGCAGCTTTCCTATCTTGCAGGAGAAGAGGTCATGATCAATTTTTCTCCGCATCTGGTTCCGATGAATAGAGGAATTCTGGTTACGGCCTATGCTTCCCTTCTGCCGAAGGCTGACGGAAGCTATCCGACAGAGGATGAGCTTCGGGAGGTCTATGAGAAGGCTTATGAGCAGGAAGCCTTTGTCCGTCTTCTGAAGAAAGGTTTCTTCCCGGAGACAAGATTTGTGGAAGGATCCAACTTTACGGATGTCAATATCATGGTAGATGAGAGAACCCATCGTCTGATCATGATGGGAGCCTTGGATAATATTGTAAAAGGAGCAGCAGGACAGGCTGTTCAGAATATGAATATCATGTTTGGTTTTGAAGAGACCGAAGGTCTGCTTCAGCCGCCGGTATTCCCCTGATCAGAAAGGGAAGAAGATGTCAGTTAGAATCAGAACAATGCAGATTTCCGATTATGAGGAGGTCAAGGAACTTTGGAATCAGATTCATGGATTTGCAATCCGCAGTATCGATGATTCCCAGGAGGGTGTGGAGGCCTTCCTAAAAAGAAATCCAAAGACCAGTGTTGTGGCAGAAGAGGATGGAAGGATCATCGGTACCATTCTTTGTGGCCATGACGGAAGATGCGGAAGCTTTTACCATGTTTGTGTTGCAGAGTCGCACAGAAGGCAGGGAATCGGAAATCGAATGGTGGTGGCTGCCATGCGGGCATTGAAGGAAGAAAAGATCAATTCCATCACGCTGGTTGCTTTCACCAATAATGAAGTTGGAAATGAATTCTGGAATGATATCGGCTGGAGCAAGCGGTCAGATGTAAATCGTTATGATTTCAAATTAAACGAAGAAAATATTATTGCATTTACAAAATAAAGGAGCTGGAAATGAAGATTATCGATGGCGGCGTTACCGCAGCAAAGGGATTTATGGCAGCATCAGCAGCTGCACAGATCAAATATCAGGGCAGAACTGATATGGCTATGATCTATAGTGAGAAGGCCTGCAGGGCAGCAGGAACCTTTACCCAGAATGTAGTAAAGGCTGCACCGGTTCTTTGGGACAGAGAGGTAACAGAGAAGGGACAGGATATTCATGCAGTCGTTATGAATTCAGGAATCGCGAATGCTTGTACCGGAGAGGAAGGCTTTGAAATCTGCCGTAAGACTTCAAAGGCAGCAGCAGAGGCAGTTCTGGCTCAGTTTGGCAGCGAGATTGCAGCAGAAGATGTATTGGTTGCATCGACCGGTGTAATCGGTATGCAGATGCCGATGGATCGGGTAGAAAAGGGAATTCAGGCTCTGGTTCCGGCCTTATCAGACAGCAGAGAAGCTGCACATGAGGCGGCATGCGCAATTATGACGACAGATACCAAGCCTAAGGAAGTTGCTGTTGAGATCGAGATTGACGGAAAAACCGTCAGGGTAGGCGGCATGTGTAAAGGATCCGGCATGATTCATCCCAATATGTGCACCATGCTCTCCTTTGTGACGACAGATTTGGCGATTTCCGATGCGCTTTTGAAGGAAGCCCTTCGTGAGGATGTAAAGGATACCTACAATATGATCTCGGTTGACGGAGATACCTCTACCAATGATACGGCTCTTCTTTTGGCCAATGGTCAGGCGGGAAATGCAGAGATCACAGAAAAGAATGAAGACTACAGAAGTTTCTGTCAGGCACTTCATTATGTAAACGAGACTCTGGCAAAGAAGATGGCCGGAGACGGAGAAGGTGCAACTGCTCTCTTTGAGGTAAAGGTAGTGGGTGCTGACAGCAAGGAACATGCGAAGATTCTGGCAAAATCCGTAATCACCTCCAGCCTGACAAAGACAGCGATCTTTGGCCATGATGCAAACTGGGGCAGAATTCTCTGTGCATTGGGCTATGCAGGAGTTGAGTTTGATCCCTTAAAGGTTCAGCTTTATTTTGAAAGTACAGCAGGAAAGATTCTGATCGCAGAAAACGGAAGCGGAGTTACTTTCTCTGAGGAAAAGGCGACAGAAATTCTTTCCCAGCCGGAAGTGACTGCTCTGGTAGATATGCATATGGGCGAGGCTGAGGCAAGAGCCTGGGGCTGCGATCTCAGCTATGATTATGTAAAGATCAATGCAGATTACAGATCCTAAGGAAGGAAAGAGAATTTCATAAAAAAGATTGTCATAAAAGAGGATGTCGGGAGAAGAAGGAGATAGAAGTCTTATGGAAAAGGATATGAATGAAGTCTTGGAAAAGGCCGAGGTGCTGATTGAAGCCCTGCCATATATTCAGAGATTTAACCGTAAAATCATCGTTGTTAAGTATGGCGGATCAGCCATGATCGATGAAGAACTGAAGAAGAGCGTGATCCAGGATGTGGTTCTTCTGAAACTGGTTGGGTTTAAGCCGATTATCGTACATGGCGGCGGCAAGGAGATCAGCCGCTGGGTTGGAAAGGTAGGCATGGAGCCGAACTTTATCAGCGGCTTCCGTGTAACAGACGATGATACCATGGAAATCGTAGAAATGGTTCTGAACAAGGTGAATAAAAGCCTGGTTGAGAAGGTTGAGGAGCTCGGTGTCCGGGCGATCGGTATCAGCGGAAAGGACGGCGGACTTCTGACCGTAAAGAAGAAATATGTGGATGGCCAGGATATCGGCTATGTTGGCGACGTGGATAGCGTGGATCCGAAGATCCTCTATGATCTTCTGGAAAAGGATTTTCTTCCGATCGTTGCACCGATTGCCCTGGATGAGAATTTTGATACCTATAATGTCAATGCGGATGATGCTGCTTCTGCGATTGCCCAGGCAGTACATGCAGAGAAACTGGCTTTTCTTTCCGATGTAGAAGGTGTCTATCTTGACAAGGATGATCCGGAAACTTTGATGAGTGAGCTGCATGTTTCAGATGCGAAGAGACTGATCGGAGAAGGAAAGATTGCAGGCGGCATGCTTCCCAAGATCAATAACTGCATCGAGGTTGTAGAAAACGGCGTATCCAGAGTCCATATTCTGGATGGAAGAATTCCGCATTGTCTTCTTTTGGAGATCTTTACCAATAAGGGTATCGGTACAGCCATATTGAATGATGCCATGGAAAAATTTGGCGGTCATAAGCTGAGATAAGGAGATAAGCATAGAAAATTCATTTGTAAGGCGGTCAAAATAGATTTAAACAAGTTTACATAAGCTGAGCTTTTCTTGGCTTGAAGATACTGGGAGAAAATTATGAATTCACAGGAATATATGCAGGATACGGAGCAGCAGCTTCTTCATACCTACAATCGTTATCAGGTTGTTCTGGACAGGGGAGAGGGTGTCTATCTCTACGATATGAACGGAAAAAAATATCTGGATTTTGGCTCCGGAATCGGAGTAATGGCCTATGGCTACAGCAATCAGGAATATAAGGATGCCCTGAAGGAGCAGATCGACAAGGTTATGCATGTCTCCAATCTCTTCTATTCCACAAGGATCGACAGTGCGGCAAAGCGCTTAAAAAAGATCTCAGGCATGGACAGGGTCTTCTTTACCAATTCCGGTGCGGAGGCAATTGAAGGCGCCTTAAAGGCAGCGAAAAAATATGCCTATACCAGAGATAAGGGCAGTACAGATCATGAGATCATTGCCATGAATCATTCCTTCCATGGAAGAACTATGGGAGCGCTTTCCGTAACAGGAACCAAGCATTACAGAGAGCCTTTCGAGAAGCTGATTCCGGGAATCCGTTTTGCGGATTTTAACGACATTGAAAGCGTAAGAGCTCAGGTGACAGACAAGACCTGTGCAATTATTGTCGAGCTTTTGCAGGGAGAAGGCGGCATCTATCCGGCTACAGAGGAATTTGTTGCAGGGCTGAAACAGCTGCAGAAGGAAAAGGATATCCTTCTGATTTTTGACGAGGTTCAGTGCGGTATCGCAAGAACAGGTAAGATGTTCACCTATCAGCACTATGATGTGAAGCCGGATATCGTGGCTTCTGCCAAAGCCCTTGGCTGCGGTGTACCGGTAGGCGCTTTTCTTATGACGGAAAGGGTTGCCGAGAAGTCTTTGAAGCCGGGAGATCATGGTACGACCTACGGAGGAAATCCCTTTGTATGCGCTGCCGTAGATAAGGTTCTGGAAATGATGGAAAGGGATGATCTGGCAGGCCATGTTCAGGAGATCGCCCCTTATCTGGAAGGAAGACTGGATGAGCTTGCAGCAAAATATCCCCAGATGATCATTGAACGCAGGGGAAGGGGCCTTATGCAGGGACTCCAGTTGAAAGTTGCGCCGAATGAAGTGGTCAAAAAAGCCATGGATAAGGGCCTGATCCTGCTGACGGCAGGTTCGGATGTGCTTCGCCTGCTGCCGCCCCTGATTATTGAAAAAGAAGATGTGGATAATATGATACAGATTCTTGATGAAAGCCTTTCTGAATGGTAAGATAATAGTGTAATTCACCGCACCTTTTCACGAATGTTGGTTTTGGGACAATTGAAATTGTCAAAAAGGAGCGGATTTGAAAAATAAAAGAATAATAGCCGTACTGATATCTTATATCATGCTGTTTATGCTGGCAGGCTGTGGAGAGAAGGGACTGATTGCCTCAGAAGGAGAGCTGCAGTCCTATTCTTCACAAGAGGCTTCTTCAGATTCGGAGGCAGAAGCGTCTTTGGAAGAAGAGGAGATTTATGTGGACGTGGCAGGAGCAGTCCAAAATCCCGGAGTATACCGGCTGAAGCAGGGAGACCGGGTCTATCAGGCAATCGAGAAGGCCGGCGGTTTTCGGGAGGATGCAGAAGAGTCTGCGATCAATCAGGCAGCAGTGCTGGAGGACGGACAGCAGATTACCATTCTGAGTACAGAGGAGCAGCAGCTGCAGGAAGAAAAGGCAGCCGAGAAAGGGCTTGTAAATATCAATACTGCAGATGAGGATACACTTTGTACCCTGCCGGGGATCGGCGAGGCAAAGGCAAAGTCGATCATTGCTTATCGGGAGAAGAACGGTCCATTTAAAAGTACGGAAGAGCTGACCCAGGTCAGCGGGATAAAAGAAGGTGTATTTGACAAGGTCAGTGATCTGATCTGTGTCAATTAGAAAAGGCAGGAAATAAATGGCGCGCAGGGTTCTTGTAGTAGATGATGAGAAGATCATTGTAAAGGGTATCAGATTCAGTCTGGAACAGGATGATATGGAGGTGGACGTAGCTTATGACGGAGAAGATGCACTTCGTCTGGCAAAGCTGAATTCCTATGATATTATTCTCCTGGATGTGATGCTTCCCAAGATGGATGGCTTTGAGGTATGTCAGGCGATCCGGGAATTTTCCAATGTTCCGATCATTATGCTGACCGCAAAAAGTGATGATATGGACAAGATCCTGGGTCTGGAGTATGGAGCAGATGACTATATTACCAAGCCTTTCAATATTTTGGAAGTAAAGGCAAGGATCAAGGCAATTATCAGGAGAACCTCATCCCGCAAGCAGGCTGCTGAGGAGGAACTGCCGGAGGGAATGGTGGTCAGAGGTGATATGAAGCTGGATACCATCGGACGCCGGGTTTATATCGATGAGAAGGAAGTTCGTCTGACCTCCAAGGAATTCGATATTCTGGAGCTTATGGTTCTGCATCCCAATAAAGTATACAGCAGGGAAGAGCTTCTGAAGCTGATCTGGGGAGATCATTTTCCGGGTGACGGCCGTACGGTAGATGTACATGTTCGTCGTATGAGGGAAAAGATCGAAGTCAATCCGCGTGAACCAAAATATATCCATACCAAGTGGGGAACCGGTTATTATTTCCAGAATTAAGAAGAAATTCTGCCCAAGCTCTTTTTGTTAAATTCCTATGATCAGATTTTTACGGCGCCTGAAGCCATTTAACAGTATTCAATTCTATATTATTCTGATGGTTGTTCTGGCCGGTATGATTCCGGCCTTCTTTCTGACGGCAACCCTGATGAACAATTACGAGCAGGAGACGGTAGAAGCAGATACCGCAACTGTCATCAATCAGGCCAATATCCTGGCCGCACAGATTTCAAATGAAAACTATATCACAAATGTTAGCTCTCTTCGCTTAGAAGAGCAGATGGAGCTGATCAGTGCTTATAATGAGACTCGCATCATGATCGTAAACAGTGCATATGAGGTAATTTATGATACCTATGAATTCGATCTGGGCAAGAGTGTTATTTCGGAGTCCGTATTTAATGCCCTGGATGGAATGGTATATCATACCTATGATGCACAAAATGAGTATATCGGTGTGGTTGTGCCGATCAGCGACAGTCAGAGCGGGGAAATCAATGGCGCACTTGCGGTTTCGGTTTCTACCACTAATTTGACGGATACCATAAGACATATGTGGACAACGGCGATTATGATGGTAGCCGCGATCCTGGTCCTGGTGGTAATGATTGCTTTATTCGGTACCAGAAAGCTGATGAAGCCTTTCGAAAAAATGTCAGATTCTATCGATCAGATGGAGATGGACTTTGCAAATGACAAGCTGAGTGTTCTGGATTATGCAGAGACAAGGGAAGTCTCAGAGGCTTTCAATAAGATGCTGTCACGAATGAAAAATGTGGATGATTCGAGAAAGGATTTTGTGGCAAATGTCTCTCATGAGCTGAAGACTCCGCTTGCATCGGTCAAGGTTTTGGCAGATTCTCTGGTTACCCAGGAAAATGTACCCATTGAAATGTATCAGGAGTTTATGATCGATATTACCCAGGAGATCGACCGGGAAAATAATATCATCAATGATCTTCTGGCACTTGTAAAAAATGATCAGGGACAGGCGGCTCTGGAGATTAAGAGCATCAATATCAATGAACTGGTTGAGCAGACTTTGAAGAGACTGAAGCCTATCATTGATCTGCATAAGATCGAGCTGGTATATGAGAAACTGAGACCGATCACAGCAGAAATCGATGAAGGAAAGATGACCCGTGTGTTTACCAATCTGGTGGAGAATGCCATTAAATACAACCGGGACGGCGGATGGATTCATGTCACATTGAATTCTGACCAGCAGTATTTTTACTTCAAGGTAGAGGATTCCGGAATTGGTATTCCGAAGGAATCTTTGGATCATGTTTTTGAAAGATTCTACAGGGTGGACAAATCCCATTCAAGAGAAATCGGCGGAACAGGCCTGGGACTTGCCATTGTAAGAAGTACAGTATTGCTGCACAGAGGAGCGATTCGCGTGGATTCTACGGAAGGAAAGGGCTCTACCTTTACGATGCGGATTCCGCTTGTACACGAGGAAACGGAATAAGGAGAAAGGCAGGGAAAGAATGCGGAAACGGTCAATGTCTTTGCTGCTTTTGCTGCTGTCACTGACTCTTTTGAGCGGCTGCGGCGATAAAGAGAAAAAAGAATATGTATCCTACCAGATCGGGGCAGGCGGAAGAAGCCTGGAGGAGAATAAGTTCAGCTTTCAATCGGAAGATGCGGAAGGCATGATCGAAGAGGTTGTAGCATATCTGAATGAGGACAGAATGTCGGATCAGAATGAGTGGACAGCCTCAGCGGATGCACAAAAGGAGATTCCCCTTCTGCCTTCTGATGTAGAGATTAGCGCCTGGCAGAAGGAAAATGGCAGGGTAATTCTGACCTTTTCAGAGAGTTATGGCCAGATGGATCAGGTCAGGGAGATTCTTTGCCGGGATGGCATTGTGCAGATGCTTTTGCAGATTCCGGATGTAAATGGAGTAGAATTCTATATTGGCGGAGAGGAACTTAAGGATGCTTCAGGTGATAGCATCGGCATAATGGATGCAGATACCTTTGTTACCAATCCCGGTTCTGAAATTAATTCTGTAAAAACAACAAGTCTGACTTTATTTTTTGCAAATGAAGAAGGAAACGGGCTGGTTAAGGAAGAACAGGAAGTTCGTTATCTTAGCTCAAGATCGCTGGAAAGACTGGTGGTAGAGCAGGTGATTTCCGGCCCGGAAGGGGAAACGAATAAGTCAACAGTACCGGCTGAGACAGAAGTGATCAATGTCGCGGTTTCCAATGGAGTATGTTATGTTAACCTTGGAAGCGAATTTACAAGGCTGATGAGTGATGTAAGTCCCCAGATTACGATTTATTCTCTGGTGGATAGTCTTTGCCAGTTGGATGAGGTGGACTATGTTCAGATCTCCATAGATGGAGAAACAAATCTTCTTTATGCAAATGCGATCAGCCTGGATCAGGTTTTCGAGGAAGATGATTCTTATTTGTCGGCTGGAGATGAAGCTGCTGATTCAGCAAACTAAAAGAAGGTAAAAGAAGGAAAATGCAAAAGGAGGCAGGACATGCATGTGTAAAAGACCCATGTGTCTTTTCTTTTTCGCATTTTTGGGTGGTGTAATTTTTGCCTATACGGGCAGGACTGTCTTTGGACTTGTCTTTGCGGCCGGCATTTTCTACCGGCTGGCGGATATGGTTTATGTCTTGAAGAAGGCAAAGAAACCACCCGGAAAAAGAGAAAAATACCTGACAGCTTTAATCCTGATCCTTACGCTGACTGCCGCGGTGGCAGGATATGGCAGAAGTCTTCTGCGGATACAGAATGCCGGCTGGTATGAGGCAGCAGAGCTGGACGAGCAGAGGGTAAGGGTCAGCGGAATCGTTTATGCAAAGGAATGGAAAGAAAACTCCTTTGCAGTCTATTTGAAGGAGACAAGCATTTTTGATGAGGATAAGACCTATATCGGAAACAGGATCCTCCTTCGTTCCTATCTTGGAGACTCTGATTCGGAGTCAGAAACGCAATTATTAGAAGAATATAAAATCGGACAAAAGATCGAAGCGACAGGCAAGATCTCTTATTTTGATGTCTCCAGAAATCCGGGAAACTTTGATATGAGAAGCTATTATCAATTCAAAGGGATTGATTTTGCTGTAAATTTAGAGGAAAGCAGGCTTTTGGAGAATGGTTTTTCCTATTATCGGGAATTTCTGTACAAGCTAAGAGAAAAGCTGCAAAAGGTTTATGTCAGCCTACTGGCGGAAGATGAATACGGGGTCTTGTCTACCATGATTTTGGGAGATGATTCCCTTCTGAATGAGAAGACGGAGAATCTTTATCAGAAAGCTGGAATTTCTCATATTCTGGCAATTTCAGGACTGCATATTTCGATTCTCGGAATGAGCCTCTATCAGTTTCTAAGAAAAAGAGGGCTGTCCTATGGCTTTGCCGGAATCTGGTCCTTTTTCCTGGTCTTCAGCTATAGCCTGATGAGTGGAATGGCGGTTTCCGCCCAAAGAGCCTTGCTGATGTTTGGCCTCCTGTTGCTTGCAAATACAAGAGGAAAGGCGTATGATTCCCTTTCGTCACTGGCTTTTGCCGGGCTTTTTCTTCTGATAAAAAATCCCCTGATCTGCTTTACGGCTTCCTTTCAGCTTTCCTTTACGGCGGTGGCAGGAGCGGTTCTTTTTCCTCCTGCTCTAAAGACCTTGTGGAGGGTAGAAGAAGAAAAAGAGAACGGAAGAGGAAAGAAGCATCTGGCTGCAATCAGAGAGTCCTTCTTTCTTTGCCTTGGCATTCAGCTAGCTACGATTCCTCTGATTCTCTATTATTTTTTTGAGATTCCTCTTTACAGTATTTTGGTCAATCTCCTGATCTTGCCTCTGGTTTCAGGGCTTTTGCTTTTGGGAATTTTGGGAGGCTTTACGGGGCTGCTAAGTCTTCCCTTGAGCAAGGTCTTTTTGCTTCCGGATCGGCTGATCCTGGCCTTTTACGATCAGGTTTGTACTTTTTTTCAAGGCCTTCCGGCAAGTACGCTTGTGCTGGGCAGACCTTCTGCCTGGAAAATCCTGGTCTATTATCTGCTTTTGGCGGGACTGCTTGCCTTAGCTTCCGGACAAAGAAGAAGGGAAGAAAAGGAAGGCCGGATAAAGCGAAAAATAAAAAGGCGGGGAGGCTTGGTCGTTTTTGGGGCTTGCTTGCTTTTACTTCTGAAGCTGCAACTGCTGCCGCCTCTGCAGATCTCTATGCTGGATGTGGGTCAGGGAGATGGTATCCTTCTTCGAACAGGTAAGGGGCTGACCTGTTTTGTGGATGGCGGAAGTACGGATGTTAAGAAGGTGGGGGAATACCGCCTGCTGCCCTTTTTGAAAAGTGAGGGAATCGGTAAAATAGACTACTGGTTTTTATCCCATACAGACGCAGATCATATGAATGCCATGGAAGAGGCTTTAAATGCAGATTATCCGATCAAATATCTTGTTTTGGCAGAGGGTATGGTCTGGGATGAGAAGGCGGAGAGCCTGATTTCTCTGGCAGAAGAAAGGGGGACAAAGATCTATAGGATCGGAAAAGGAGAGACCTTGAAAGAGGAGCCTCTTTCCATCAGCTGCATCTATCCGCCGGATCAAAATGCTTTTACAGACAAAAATGATGCCAGTATGGTTCTTTTCCTGCGCTATCGGGATTTTACCATGCTCTTTACCGGAGATATTTCATCCAAAACCGAAAGCGAGCTTCTTGGGAAAGGACTTTTATCAGACATTGACATTTTGAAGGTGGCGCATCATGGATCAGCGGGGTCTTCTTCAGCGGATTTTCTGAAAGCGGTCAGAGCAGAAGCGGCCCTGATTTCTGCAGGTGTGGATAATTCCTACGGCCATCCGGCAAAGGAAACGCTGGAAAGGCTGGAGAAGGCCGACTGCAGAATTTACCGGACAGATCAGGAGGGGATGGTAAGAATTACAGTTTATCGGAAAGGCTATGTAATGACAGATTTTCTTGAAAATGATAAAATACCAAAGGCAGGAGGTAAGGAAAAGTGAAAACAATACAGGAAGATATCAAAACAGGAAGTTTTCATTCCTGCTATCTGCTTTATGGAGAAGAAGCTTATCTTATAAAACAGTACAGGGATAATTTGGTCGATGCCATTACCGGACGGGATGATGTCATGAATTTCAGCCTCTTTCAGGGAAAAAACACAGATGTCAGCCGCCTGATCGATCTGGCAGAGACCCTGCCTTTTTTTGCAGAACGCAGACTGATTCTGGTAGAGGATTCCGGTTTTTTCAAGACTTCCTCGGATAAGCTGGCAGATTATATCGCAAAGCTGCCGGAGACCACAATTTTGATTTTTACGGAGGAAGCTGTCGACAAAAGAAATCGCTTATACAAGGCAGTTCAGAAAAAGGGATATGTCTCTGAGATGAAGAAACAGACAGAGGCGACCTTGCGTAAGTGGATTCTGTCTCAGATAAAAAAAGAAAAGAAGCAGATTACCCAGGAGGCCCTGGAGCTCTTTTTGGAAAAAAGCGGAACGGATATGAATTTGATCCGGAACGAACTGGAAAAGCTTTTTTCTTATACCCTGGAACGCAAGGGAATTACAGTAGAGGATGTAGAGACGGTATGTTCTTCCAGAACGGAAAACCATATTTTTGAAATGGTCGATGCGATTTCTGCAAAAAACAGCCGGAAGACCTTTGAACTTTATGCTGATTTGATCCAGCTGAAGGAGGCACCGGGAAGAATTTTATATTTGATTGCAAGACAGTATTCTCTTCTTTTGAAAAGTAAGGAACTGAGGGGAGAAGGGCATGATTTTGCTTCTATTGCATCTCAGCTTTCTGTTCCGGAATTTGCGGTCAGAAAACAGGTCAGACTGGCTTCTTCCTTTGAGGAGAGACAGCTCAAGGAAGCGATCAGAAAATGTGTTGAAGCAGAGGAGAGTTTTAAAACCGGAAAGATCGAGGACAGACTGGCTCTGGAGACCTTGATCATGGAACTGCTGATGATATAAAAAAAGAACCAGGGGAGACGGTATCCCTGGTTCTTTTACTTTGCTTTTATCTATTGTTTTTGCTGAAGATAAACCGAATGCTTAAGCCATCTTGTTGACAGCGATTGTCATACGGGAAATCTTTCTGGAAACAGTGTTTTTGTGCATAACACCCTTGGAAGCTGCTCTTGCAAGCTCTTTGCTTGCTGCTGCAAGTGCTTCCTGAGCGGCTGCCTTATCACCAGCTTCGATCGCAGCATCTACCTTCTTCACATATGTCTTAACACGTGACTTTGTAGACTTGTTCTTTGCTGCATTTCTTTCAGCAACTAAGATTCTTTTCTTTGCAGATTTAATGTTAGCCAATCCGTACACCTCCAATATTTATGAAATAAAAAACGTTTCTTTACATTAAAGTCGGACACGGACGATATAATGTAAACATACCTAATTATCTTATGCAAAGAGAGCCTTTCTGTCAAGGGAAAATCATGAAAAACTTGAGGAAAGAGAGAAGGTCATGTGTTATAATGTGACGTATGCAGAAAAAAGCAGATTCGACAGAATGCTCCGAAGCAGAGGAGGCAGAAAAGACGGATTTTGCAAAAGACAGTTCACATTATAAGTGACAGTTTACATAAGATTATGGAAGCGTTATAGAATAACTTACACAATATGAGGATAAGGAATGAGTAAAATCGATCAGTCACACATTAGAAATTTTTGCATTATCGCCCATATCGATCATGGCAAATCAACACTGGCGGACCGTATCATTGAAATGACAGGAACATTGACCAGCAGGGAGATGCAGACCCAGGTGCTGGACAATATGGATCTCGAGCGGGAGAGGGGCATTACCATCAAGTCCCAGGCGGTTCGTATTATTTATACAGCCAAGGATGGAGAGGAATATATTTTCAACCTGATCGACACCCCCGGTCATGTCGATTTCAATTACGAGGTTTCCCGTTCTCTTGCAGCCTGTGACGGCGCGATCCTGGTTGTAGATGCAGCACAGGGCGTGGAAGCGCAGACCCTGGCAAATGTTTATCTGGCTTTAGAGCATGATCTGGAGGTTTTGCCGGTCATCAATAAGATCGATCTTCCGTCTGCCGATCCGGAAAGAGTGGCAGAGGAGATTGAGGATGTGATCGGTATTGAAGCAATGGATGCCCCCAGAATTTCCGCAAAGACAGGCGTCGGTGTCGATGAGGTTCTGGAGATGATCGTGCAGAAGCTTCCATCTCCGACCGGCGATCGGGAAGAGCCCCTTAAGGCACTGATCTTTGATTCGGTATACGACTCCTACAGAGGTGTTATTGTTTTCTGCCGTTTGATGGAAGGAAAGCTGAAGGCCGGTATGAAGATCAAAATGTTGGCGACAGGGGCAACGGCAGATGTTGTTGAGGTCGGTTATTTCGGCGCCGGACAGTTTATTCCCTGCGAGGAGCTTGAGGCAGGTATGGTAGGCTATCTGACTGCCAGCCTGAAGAATGTAAAGGATACCCGCGTCGGTGATACGGTGACGGATGCAAACCGTCCCTGTGCAGAGGCTTTGCCTGGTTACAAAAAGGTGCAGCCTATGGTTTACTGCGGCCTTTATCCGGCAGATTCTTCCAAATATCCGGATCTGAGGGATGCTTTGGAAAAGCTTCAGCTCAATGATGCTTCTCTTCAGTTTGAGCCGGAGACCTCGATCGCGCTTGGCTTTGGATTCCGCTGCGGTTTCCTGGGACTTTTGCATTTGGAGATCATTCAGGAGAGACTGGAAAGAGAGTATGATCTTGATCTGGTAACGACAGCACCGGGTGTTATCTATAAGGTGCATAAGACAGACGGCAGCATGATCGAGCTGACGAATCCATCCAATCTGCCGGATCCTTCTGAGATTGAATATATGGAAGAACCGGTTGTGGATGCAGAGATTATGGTAACAAGCGAATTTATCGGTGCGATCATGGATCTTTGCCAGGAAAGACGCGGTACCTATATCAGCATGGATTATATTGAGGAGAACAGAGCGGTATTAAAGTATGTGATGCCGCTGAATGAAATCATTTATGATTTCTTTGACGCCTTAAAATCCCGTTCCAGAGGATATGCATCCCTGGATTATGAACTGAATGGCTATGTAAGGGCAGAGCTTGTGAAGCTGGATATTCTGGTGAACCGTGAAGTAGTAGATGCACTTTCCTTTATCGTGCATGCATCAACTGCCTATGAACGAGGCAGAAAGATGTGCGAGAAATTAAAGGAAGAAATCCCGCGTCATCTGTTTGAAATTCCGATCCAGGCAGCAGTCGGAGGAAAGATTATTGCCCGGGAGACGGTTAAGGCTATGCGCAAGGATGTTCTTGCAAAGTGCTATGGCGGAGATATTTCCCGAAAGAGGAAATTGCTTGAGAAACAGAAGGAAGGAAAGAAGAGAATGCGTCAGGTCGGAAATGTTTCTATTCCGCAGGAGGCATTCATGAGTGTCCTGAAACTGGACACAGACTGATCTATGATTCGTAACAATAGTAATTTAGAATTATATATTCATATCCCTTTTTGCAAAAAGAAATGCGAATACTGTGACTTTCTTTCAGGGCCGGCGAATGCAAGGGAAGTGGTAGAATACATGAAGGCCTTGCGGAAGGAAGTTCTGATGTGGGCACCGGCGGCCGGTAATCATATCGTCAGCTCTATTTTTATTGGAGGCGGGACGCCGACTCTCCTTCCGACCAAAGAGCTGGAAGAACTTATGCAGGTGATCCATCAAAATTATCATGTGTCGGAAGAGGCAGAGATTACCATAGAGGCAAATCCCGGAACAGTCAGCCTGGATCAACTCAAGGCTTATGTTGCATGTGGAATGAACAGGATCAGCATTGGTCTTCAATCGACAGAAGAGGAGCTTTTAAAAAGACTAGGCAGGATCCACAGCTATGAGGATTTCCTGATGGCCTTTCAGATGGCCAGAATGGCAGGTTTTCGGAATATCAATGTGGATCTGATCAGTGGAATTCCGGGTCAGAGCCTTTCACAATGGGAAGAGACCCTGAAAAAGGTCACCCTCTTAAGGCCGGAACATATTTCTGCCTATGGATTGATCATAGAGCCGGGAACCCGTTTCCATGACAAATATGCAGCAGATGAGAAAAGAAGAACTTCCGGGTATGAACCGATGTTCCTGCCCTCGGAGGAACTAGAGAGGCAGATGTATCAGCTGACCAAAGAGCTGCTGGAAACAAAGGGATACAAGCGATACGAGATTTCGAATTATGCAAGGGCAGGAAAGGCTTGTCGTCATAATCAGGGCTACTGGAAGCGAGAAGAATATTTGGGCTTTGGAATCGGAGCGGCTTCTCTTTTCCGGGAAACCAGATGGTCAAATAGCAGGAATAAAAACACTTATGTAAACTATATTGCGAGAGGAGAATTCCCCTTGGAGGAGGAAAGTCTGGAAAAGCTTTCTCCGACGGCTCAGATGGAGGAGTATATGTTCCTGGGACTTCGCATGATGGAAGGAATCCAAAGGAGTGAATTTGAGAAGAGCTTTGGCCACAGCCTGGAAGGGATTTTTGGAGACAGACTGATTAAGCTTCAAAAAGAAGGCCTGTTGGAAATGGAAGAGGGAAGAATTCGCTTAAGTGAGAAAGGGATTGACCTTAGTAATTATGTTTTTTCTCAATTTTTGCTTGAAGGAGATCAGACAGAATGTACTTACAAACAAAAGATGTAAATCTTTATTATGAAAGAATCGGAAAAGGCCCCAGCCTGCTGATGATCCATGGAGCGGTTGCAGATGCCGGATATTTTACGGAAACGGCAGAGGTGCTGAAGGATTATTTTGATGTGATCACCTATGACAGAAGAGGCAATTCCCGGAGCAAGTGTTCACCGGAAGCAAGCTATCATATTGAGGATCAGACGAATGACATTCTGGCTTTGATCGAAGGATTGGACTTGCATGATCTGATTCTTATGGGACATAGTGCAGGCGGCATTATGGCAATGGAAGCCATCCGTCGTATGCCTTCCAGAATCCGCCATGTGATCTTCTATGAGACACCGATCATGGCAATCCTTCCGCAGAGGGAGGAACTTCTGGCATGGACAAAGCATATGGAAGAAATCAATCTGGCTGGGAAACACAAAGAAGTGGCCAAGGAATTCGGTATGTCCATTGGTGAGCTGGATCCCAGAGCCGGAGCAAAGAGCTTTATCGAGAAAAGAAGAGACCGGGCAAATTTTGGTCATTTTATCAATCATGAATTTCATGATTTTTCCTTTTATGAGCCGGATTTTAAGTTTTTAAAGACCAATGCAAAGTTCTTTACAGCGATGTCCGGGGATCGGAATCAGGCGCATTATTTCCATGAGGCGATGGACCTAATGGAATCAGAACTGGGCATTGAGCAGGTACATGTGCCCGGCTGTCATAATGCACCCTTTGATCTGCCTTTGGATTTTGCCAATGGCTTGCTTGGAATTGCAGTGAGAAAACATCTTTTATAAGAAAAATAAGGGCGAGATGATCTGCCTAATGGTTTTTGACCAGGCAGAATATCTCGCCCTTTTATTTGGTTCTTATTTGTTTTTATTCGTTAGAAATACGTATTATAGCTAGAAATACGCATTATATATTAGAAGATACTTTTTGTCTTAGAGATACTTATTGCTTCAGATAGTCTTTGATAGAAGACAGCTTTGCCGGCATAGAGCCCATCAAGGCATCCAGAATGACAATGGCAGCCATGCATTCTACAACGACAACTGCACGGGGAACGATGATGGGATCATGTCTTCCGTGAATGGTCAGTTTGGTATTTTGATGCTCCCTTGTAATGGTTTCCTGTTCGATGGAAATCGAAGGGGTTGGCTTAAAGGCTGCACGGAAAACAAGGGGCATGCCATTGGAGATACCTCCCAATATGCCGCCGCAGTGGTTGGTCTTTGTGCTGACATTACCGGAAGGATCCGCTGCAAAGGCATCATTGTTTTCGCTGCCGCGCAGACCTGCGGCTGCAAATCCGTCACCGATCTCAAAGCCTTTTACGGCACCGATTGAAAATATGGCTCGAGCCAGATCGGCATCCAGCTTGTCAAAAACCGGTTCGCCGAGGCCGGCAGGAAGACCGGTTACGACGCATTCGCAGATGCCGCCGGAGGAATCTCCCTCTTCATGAAGGGTCTGCAGATAAGCCGAGGCCTTTTCATAGGCAGCTGCATCCGGCATAAAAAGTGCATTTTTTAAAATCTGATCTGTATCAAACTTTGCTCTGTCGCAGGAGATCGGTCCGACGGAGAGGGTATAGCAGGTAAAATCTATACCCAGCTCCTTCAGGATCAGAGCGGCAATGGCGCCGCCTGCAACCCGTCCGATGGTTTCCCTGCCGGAGGAACGGCCACCGCCGCGATAATCACGAAATCCATATCTTTCATCAAAGCTATAATCAGCATGACCGGGCCGGTAGCTGTTCATGATATTAGAATAGTCTTTGGAACGCTGATTTTCATTTCGTACCAGAAGAGATATCGGGGCACCGGTGGTTTTTCCTTCAAAAACACCTGATAAAATGGAAACAAGATCGCCTTCCTTGCGAGGAGTTGTGAAATCTGACTGGCCGGGTTTCCGTCTGTTCAGATAGAATTGAATATCAGCTTCGCTGAGGGGAAAACCTGCAGGAACACCGTCGACGACTACGCCGAGACCTTCTCCGTGGGATTCACCCCAGCTTGTGATACGAAATTGTCTGCCAAATGAAGAACCTGCCATGATATATTACTCCTTCTCCTGGGATTATCTGTCCCATTTATCACATAAATCGTTGATCTGACTGGTGAATTTTGCCAGATCTTTATTGGTTCCGCCCTCGTTGCGGCGGATGACGCCGAGCAGTCTCTGACCGGCATCCAGAAGCTTCTGGAAGATGTCACTTGTCCGCTGGGCTTTTTTCTTCTTACTGATCTTGAGCCGGCTTCCCTGGGTGAGAAGCTGACCTGTAGCGAGATCAAAGGAATCTCCGCTGTAGGGCGCATAGGCTGAAATACCGAATTTTTCAGTCAGAAGCGTCGCAAAATGATCTGTTACCTCATCTTCTCCATGTACAACATAGATTTGCGAAGGCTTTTCCTGCATTTCCTCTACCCATTGAAGAAGTCCCTCGCGGTCTGCGTGGCCGCTAACCCCGTCAAGCTGTTCAATATGAGCCAGAACGCTGATTTCTTCTCCGAAAATCTTTACTTTAGAAGCACCTTCTACAAGGGAACGTCCCAGGGTATTGTAGGCCTGGTAGCCGACAAAAAGAACGGTGCATTCCGGTCGCCAAAGATTGTGTTTTAGATGGTGCTTGATGCGGCCGGCCTCGCACATGCCGGAGGCGGAGATGATCACCTTGGGATTCGGATTAAAATTAATCAGCTTGGAATCATCACTCGTAACAGAAAGCTTCAGCCCTTTGAAAGACAGAGGGTTGATTCCCTTTCGAATCAACTCCATTGCATCCTCGTCATAGCAGGACAGGGTGTTTTTCTCGAAGATCCTGGTTGCATTTACAGCCAGAGGAGAGTCTACATATACTTCAAAATCCGGAAATTCCGGGAGAAGATTTTCCTCCTTGATCTGACGGAAGAAGTAGAGCATTTCCTGGGTCCTGCCAACGGCAAAGGAGGGGATGATCAGATTGCCACCGCGGGAAAAGGTATCCCTTAAAATAGAGGTCAGTCTCGGAATATAGGAGCTGCGCTTTCCATGGCTTCTGTCACCATAGGTAGACTCGATGATCAGGTAATCTCCACCCGGAACGGGCTGGGGATCCTTGATCAGAGGCTGATCCAGATTGCCGACATCTCCTGAGAAAACCAGGGTTTTGCTGATGCCGTTTTCGCTAAGCCTGACTGTAATAGCAGCAGAGCCCAGCAGATGTCCGATATCCGTAAAACGAACGCTGATCCCAGGTGCGGGAGAGAATTCTTCATTATAAGCAATCCCGACAAAAAGCTTGAGGCAGGCTGAAGCATCCGCAATGGTATAGAGCGGCTCGATCTCTTCCTTTCCCTGCCGCCTTGCTTTTCGGCTTCTCCATTCTGCCTCAAATTCCTGAATGTGCGCGCTGTCAAGCAGCATGATATCACACAGATCTTTGCTGGCTTCTGTTGTATAAATCGGTCCCTTGAAGCCCTGGGTGCAGAGAAGCGGAAGCAAACCGGAGTGATCAATATGGGCATGTGTTAAAAGAACAAAGTCAATCTCACCGGGGCTAACCGGGAGACCGGCCTGCTGATAAAGATCAGCGCCCTGCTCCATGCCACAGTCCACCAGAAAACGTTTGCCACAGGCTTCTACAAAATGGCAGCTGCCTGTTACTTCATGAGCTGCGCCGTTAAAGAATATACGCATAAAAACACCTCCTCGTATAAGTGAAGCGTCCTATATATAATCAAAGTATAATGGATAAAATAATGAAGTTCAAGCTTGCTTTGGATTGCATTGAATAAGGGCTTTTTGCTATAATACACAAGTTAGAGTTTTTTAGTATATAAATGGGAGGAAACTATGGCTGATCTTCGCAGTGAGATTGAAAAGAGACGTACATTTGCGATTATTTCTCATCCGGATGCAGGTAAAACAACATTAACTGAGAAATTTCTTTTATATGGTGGAGCAATCAACCAGGCCGGAAGCGTAAAGGGAAAGGCAACGGCAAAGCATGCGGTTTCTGACTGGATGGAGATTGAGAAACAAAGAGGTATTTCAGTTACTTCTTCTGTACTGCAGTTTCATTATAACGATAAATGCGTGAATATTCTGGATACACCCGGACATCAGGACTTTTCGGAGGATACCTACCGTACCCTGATGGCTGCGGATTCGGCAGTAATGGTAATTGACGGATCAAAGGGTGTAGAGGCACAGACAAGAAAGCTCTTCAAGGTCTGTGTTATGAGACATATTCCGATCTTTACCTTTATTAATAAGATGGACCGTGATGCAAGGGATACCTTTGATCTGGTCGATGAGATTGAAAAGGAGTTGGGAATTGCTACCTATGCGGTAAACTGGCCCATCGGATCCGGAAAGAATTTTCAGGGTGTTTATGACAGAAAAAGCCGTAAGATCCTTCTCTTTTCTGATACAAAAAAGGGAACCAAGGAAGGAGAAACGCAGGAGATTTCGATTGATGATCCAAATGCAGAGGCTTTGATCGGCAGTGAGAATTATGAAACCCTGATGGAAGAGATCGAGCTTTTGGACGGAGCCGGAGAAGAGCTGGATATGGAAATGGTAGATCAGGGCGAGCTGTCACCGGTATTTTTCGGATCTGCACTGACAAACTTCGGTGTGGAGACTTTCCTGGAGCATTTCCTGAAGATGACAACCTCCCCCCTTCCGAGAAAGGCGGACTGCGGTCTGATCGATCCCTTTTCAGAGGATTTTTCAGCCTTTGTTTTCAAGATTCAGGCAAATATGAATAAAGCACACAGAGATCGTATTGCTTTTATGCGTATCTGCTCCGGAAAATTCGATGCCGGAATGGAAGTTTTCCATGTGCAGGGAAAGAAGAAGGTTCGCCTTTCCCAGCCACAGCAAATGATGGCACAGAACAGAACGATGGTAGATACTGCTTATGCGGGCGATATTATTGGTATTTTTGATCCGGGAATTTATTCCATCGGAGATACTTTGACAACAGCGAAGGAAAGTTTTCAGTTTGAGGGAATTCCGACCTTTGCACCGGAGCATTTTGCCAGAGTACGCCAGATCGACACGATGAAGAGAAAGCAGTTTGTCAAAGGTGTCGAGCAGATTGCCCAGGAAGGTGCGATTCAGATCTTCCAGGAATACAAAACCGGTATGGAAGAGATTATCGTGGGTGTTGTAGGTGTTCTTCAGTTTGAGGTCTTAGAATATCGCCTGAAAAATGAATATAATGTGGATATCAAGCTTGAGAATCTTCCATATGAATATATCAGATGGATCGAAAATGAGGATATCGATCTTGATCAGCTGACAGGTACCAGTGATATGCGCAAGATCAAGGATCTGAAGGGAAGACCGCTTTTGCTCTTTGTAAATGAGTGGTCAGTTGATATGACCCTGAAACGAAATGAGGGACTGGTTCTCTCAGAATTTGGAAGGAATAGCTGATGATTAAACTGATTGCTTCGGATGTGGACGGAACCCTGGTTGAGGATGGAACCTTTCGCTTAAATCCGGAATATTATGATGTGATTAAGGAATTGGATAGAAGGGGGATTCTTTTTGTTGCGGCAAGCGGCAGACAGTATTCCTCTATGAAAAGACTCTTTTCTCCCGTACTGAATCATATGGATTTTATTTCGGAAAGCGGAGCTGCCATCTGGAAAAAAGGAAAGAGCCGTGTGCCGCTGGCGATTTCTAGAAGTGATGTGCTGGAAATGGCTGAGGATGCAGAGCGGATCCCGGGGATGGATTATATGATCACAACAGCGGACAGATGCTTCCTGAAAGAGAAAGATAGTGAACTTTGGCGCTGGCTGGAGGATGGATACCGCTATGACCTGGAACTTTGTCAGGCCAAAGAGCTTCCGGAGGGACTGGAATTTACAAAATTTGCCCTTTATTATCCACATCGGGTGGAAGAACTTACCGTAGAATTCCGCAAAAAGTGGGAAAAGAGACTGCATCTTTGCTTGGCAGGACATATGTGGCTGGATGCCCTTATGCCCGGTGTGAATAAAGGTTCTGCCCTGAAGCTGATTCAGGAGGATCTGAAGATCCTTCCTTCGGAAACGGTTGTATTTGGAGATAACCAAAATGACCTGGAAATGATGGATTGTGCAGAGCTTTCTTATGCAGTCAGTACCGCAAGGGAAGAAATGAAAAAGAAGGCAAGAGGAGGCGTAATTCCCTCTTTTGCAGAAGATGGTGTTCTGGCGGAATTAAAAAAGATTCTGGCAGACCAGGACGCATAAAATAAATTAGAAAGCAGCTGAAAAAGGCTGGAAAAACAGAAAAGAAAATAAAAATATAGGAAAATATTGGACAAGAAGATAAAGATGAGCAGCAGCTGCCGGGAAATCAGGCAATGATGCTCATCTTTTTACATAATAGGAAACTTCACTCCTATTACCTAAAAACGCCTTTCTTAAAACCGCTCTGGGAGGATGTGCATGGCATTGGACGAAGAGAAAAACTAAAAAGTTGACAATGGATACTGCATCTTACTATAATGAAGCTATCTTATTATCTTATGAATGCTTTCTACATAAACCCGGGGCCTTCTTCTTCGGGGAATTTCCAAAATAGTAATTGACAGAATCCTTTCCGGGTATTATTATATACAAAGAAACGAACATTAGTTCGAACAACAGGAGAGAAGAATATGGCGAATGAAGATAAATTAAAAGCATTGGATGCTGCAATCGCCCAGATCGAAAAGCAGTATGGTAAGGGCTCTGTAATGAAGCTCGGCGATGCAGGCAAGGATATGAATGTAGATGTGATCCCGACCGGCTCCCTGAGCCTGGATATTGCCCTGGGCGTAGGCGGTATTCCGAGAGGAAGGATTATTGAGGTATACGGACCTGAGTCCAGTGGTAAGACAACAGTTGCTCTGCATATGGTAGCAGAAGCGCAGAAGATGGGCGGCATTGCAGGTTTTATCGATGCGGAACATGCACTTGATCCTGTTTATGCCAAGAATATCGGCGTTGATACGGAGAACCTTTATATCTCCCAGCCGGACAGCGGAGAGCAGGCTCTGGAGATCTGCGAAACCATGGTGCGTTCCGGAGCGATTGATATTATTATCGTAGACTCCGTTGCAGCCCTGGTTCCCAAGCAGGAGATTGACGGTGATATGGGAGATTCCCATATGGGTCTTCAGGCAAGGCTGATGTCACAGGCGCTTAGAAAGCTGACGGGCGTGATCAACAAATCAAACTGTGTTGTGGTATTTATCAATCAGCTCCGCGAGAAGCTGGGTGTGATGTTCGGTAATCCGGAGACCACGACAGGAGGACGTGCCTTGAAATTCTATGCTTCTATCCGACTGGATGTCAGAAGACAGGAAAGCCTGAAGCAGGGAGGAGAGATCGTCGGAAGTCATACCAAGGTAAAGGTTGTAAAGAATAAGGTGGCACCTCCTTTCAAAAATGCAGAATTCGATATTATGTTCGGAAAGGGCATTTCGAAAGAAGGTGATATCCTGGATCTTGCAGCCGATAAGGATGTGATCATCAAGAGTGGTGCCTGGTATTCCTATAACGGGGAGAAGATTGGACAGGGACGTGAGAATGCGAAGAAGTTCTTGGCGGACAATCCGGATATCATGGCTGAGGTTGATCATAAGGTAAGAGAAGTTTATGGCCTCCTGGAAGAATCTGTAACAGATGAGCAGGCAGAGGATGCAGAAGAGTAAGATGGCAGAATCAATCTGGATTAAGGAAGTTCTTCCTTACGGAAAAAGCAAATACAAAATTATAGCAGAATCCAATTCCCCCTTTGTTCTTTACAAGGGGGAATTGTTTCGTTATGGCATCAAAGAAGGAACGGAGCTGTCAGCGGAAAGCTACGAGGAAATTTGTAAGATCCTTTTGAAGAGGGGAAAACTGCGGGCAATGCATCTACTGGAAAAGATGGATTATACCGAGTTTCAGATCGGACAGAAGTTGAAGAAGAGCGGTTATCCGCAGGAAACGGTGGAAGAGATCCTTACTTTTTTAAAAGAGCGGCGATATTTAGATGATGATCGCTATATTGAGAATTATCTTCTTTCTTATGGCCAAAGGCTGAGCAGAAAACAGCTTCAGCAAAAGCTGAGACAGAAGGGCTTGGATGCTGAAAAGATAGAGTTTGCTCTCGAGGAGATAGAAGGGGCAGATGAGTCACAGCTGATCCGGGAGCTGATGAAAAAGCGCCATTATGATCCGGATTTGGCGGATGAGAAGGCGAGACAGAAGATGATACGTTATCTGCTTGGACGTGGTTTTTCCTATGAGGAAATTCGCAAGAATATTTACGCAACTTGACATAAATTATAAACTAAAGTAAGATGTTAATGTTGTGAGTATTTTACGATATTGAACAATGAAAATTAAATAAAGGAGGTGTTCCTGTTGCCGACTACGATTGCAATTCTTATTGCAGTGGTCTGTGCGGTAATAGCTGCGATCATTTCCGGTATCCTTTCAGCAAAACGTCGTCAGAGTCAGATTGAAGCGACGATCGGTAATGCAGAAGAGAAAGCTCGTTCTATCATAGATGATGCTGTCAAGTCAGCAGAAGATAAGAAACGTGAAGCAATTCTGGAGGCCAAAGAAGAAAATCTTCAGGCAAAGAATGAACTGGATAAGGAAATCAGAGAACGCAGAGCGGAAATTCAGCGTTATGAGCATCGCGTAACCCAGAAAGAAGAAAATCTGGATCGCAAGCTTGCCAACGTAGAAAAACGCGAAGCCGGATTTGCAGCCCGTGAATCAGCACTCGATAAGAAGAATGCGGAAATCGAGAAACTCAATCAGCAACGAATACAGGAACTGGAGCGAATCTCTGGATTAACCTCTGAACAGGCAAAAGAATATCTTTTAAAAACCGTTGAAAATGATGTGCGCCTGGAATCTGCCAAGCTTGTCAAAGAGCTGGAGAATCAGGCAAAGGAGGAAGCGGACAAGAAAGCAAAGGAATATGTGGTTACTGCCATTCAAAGATGTGCAGTTGATCATGTAGCAGAATCTACGATTTCTGTTGTTCAGCTTCCGAATGACGATATGAAGGGACGAATCATCGGCCGCGAAGGAAGAAATATCCGACAGCTGGAAACACTGACCGGAGTTGATCTGATCGTAGATGATACGCCTGAGGCGGTAGTTTTATCTGCCTTTGATCCGGTGCGAAGGGAAATTGCCCGTATTGCATTGGAGAAATTAATCGTTGACGGACGAATCCATCCGGCCAGAATTGAAGAAATGGTCGAGAAGGCAAAGAAGGAAGTTGATGTAACGATTAAGGAAGAAGGCGAGGCAGCCTGCCTTGAAGTCGGAGTACGTGGACTTCATCCGGAACTGGTGAAATATCTGGGCCGCCTGCGCTATCGTACAAGCTATGGTCAGAATGGACTGAAACATTCACTGGAAGTTGCGCAGCTTTGTGGACTGCTTGCAGCTGAAGTTGGCATTGATGTCAGAATTGCCAAGCGTGCAGGACTTCTGCATGACATTGGTAAATCAATCGATCATGAGGTGGAAGGATCTCATGTACAGATTGGTGTTGACCTTTGCCGCAAATACAAAGAATCTCCACTTATTATCAACGCAGTTGCTGCTCATCACGGCGACTGTGAACCGGAAAGCTTGTATGCTGTTCTGGTTCAGGCAGCGGATGCAATTTCCGCAGCTCGTCCGGGTGCTCGTCGTGAAACGATCGAGACCTACACAAATCGGTTAAAAGACTTAGAAGATATTACAAATGGATTTAAGGGTGTTGAAAAATCCTATGCTATTCAGGCGGGAAGAGAAGTTCGTGTCATGGTAGTTCCTGAGCAGGTTTCGGATGCTGACATGGTACTTTTGGCAAGAGATATTTCCAAGCAGATCGAAAGTGAGCTTGATTATCCGGGTCAGATCAAAGTAAATGTCATTCGGGAATCTCGAGTAACAGACTACGCTAAGTAAGAGAAAATTTACCTCTGCAATACGAAAGGTATTGCAGAGGTTTTTCTTATCTGTGAGAGGAATACCTTTGCTTAGAACAGGATAGATGAAAGAAAAAAGAAAAAGAAAAGTAATACAGAGCAGGAGAGGAGAGTAGGAGTATATGTCTGGAAAGCTTGGAAAAATAGAAAGAATCGATCGGAAACTGGTGCACAAGGGACATATCATTAATTTCTATGAGGATACCATGAGACTGCCGGATGGCAGAGAGGTGGTCTGGGATATTGTTGGTCACAAGGGTGCATCGGCGGTTATGGCAAAAAAGAAAAATGGAAACTATTTAATGGTTAGACAGTATCGGGACGCAGTTCAAAGAGAAACTCTGGAGATTCCTGCCGGAGGAAAAGATAGCGCACAGGAGGACCCGATGCTTACTGCAAAAAGAGAACTGGAGGAGGAGACGGGTTACCGGAGCGAGAAAATGAAGCTTCTGACCTCACTTCAGACAACAGTTGGCTTTTGTGAAGAAGTGATTGACATCTATTTGGCGACGGATCTGGAAGAGGGCGTGCAGCATCTGGATGAGGATGAGTACATGAATATAGAAGAGTACAGCCTGGATGAGTTGGTTGCCAAGGTCTTTTCCGGGGAGATCAGAGATGGAAAAACCATTGCGGCAATCATGATGTGCAGAGTGATGGAGAGGGAAGGCATAGAACTGAAAAGATAGAAAAAGATAGAGAGAAAAAACGAAGAGGGTAGTAGTGGTAGACCGGCATGCAAGGCATGCCGGTTTATATCGTATCGTGAAGCGATACGATATAAGAAGGAGAGAAATAAGAGCTAAAAGCTAAGGGAAAGTCCCAAAACGTAGAATATACGGAAAACGTATTACAAAATTGCGGGTGAAGAGAGACAAAATTCAAACAATACAGAAAATGTATCAATCGAAATGTGCAGGCAAGAGCAACTAAATGTAGGAATTATGCAAACCGGACTACTAAATGTGGTAGAGTGCCGGAAAAGCGCGTAAATAAAGGAAAAAATAGCATTGATTTAGGAAAAAAAGAACCGTATAATAAAGCCAGCATTCGCATTATGTTAATAAATTTATGTTAAGCGGCAGAAAAGGCGGCGAAGATTATCTTCACCTAGCGAAAGAAAAAGAAAAGTTGTTCGCCCGATGCGGACACATAAAAATCAGGCATAATGCAAGGGGTATACGTGATGAGAGATGAGATAAAAGCCTTTGCTGATTATCTTCAGAATGAGAAGAAAACTGCAAAGAATACCCTGCTTTCTTACGAGAGAGATCTCCGTAAAATGGCAGATTATTTTGAGCAGCAAGGGAAAGAAAATTTAAAGGATCTGACGGCAGATGATATGTCCGGCTATATGGAGCATATGAAGGAAGAAGGAAAGAAAGCATCTACCCTCTCCCGCTCGGTTGCATCCATTAAGTCTTTTTATCAGTTTATGATTCGGAAAGGGAAAGTGACCGAGGATCTCTCTGTAGTTCTAAAGGCACCAAGAGTGGAGAAGAAACTGCCTTCGGTTTTAGCATTGGAGGATGTGGATGTCCTGCTTGCCCAGCCTTCAGGCAGTTCGGATAAGGAAGTTCGTGACAAGGCTATGCTGGAGCTTCTTTATGCAACCGGAATCCGTGTTTCTGAGCTCTTGAATTTGCATCTGGATAATTTGAATTTGAAAAAAGGATATATCACCATTCAGGCATCCGGGGGCAGGGAAAGGATTATTCCATTTACAAAAGAAGCAAGGGAGGCCCTGAACAAATATCTGACCCAGGTAAGAGAAGGCCTTTTGGAAGTTGAGGGAAGCGATATTGTTTTTCTGAATATGTCCGGCAAGCCGATGAGCAGACAGGGCTTTTGGAAGATCATCAAATATTATACGAAGCGAGCTGGTATAGAAGCGGATATTACACCGAATACCCTGCGCCATACTTTTGCGGCTCATCTTGTCAAGAATGGGGCGAATCTCCATGCAGTTCAGGAGATGATGGGACATTCGGACTTTTCATCTACGCAAAAATATACTAAAATAGAAAGTGTTCGAGAAGAATACGAAAAAGCACACCCGAGAGGATAAAAAGATGAAATATGATTATCTTGTAGTTGGCTCCGGCTTATTCGGAGCCGTTTTTTCTGAAAGAGCAAAGAAAGCAGGAAAGAGCGTTCTTGTGATTGACAAGCGCCCGAATATTGCCGGAAATGTTTATACAGAAAAAATCGAAGGCATTCATGTACACAAATATGGAGCACATATTTTCCATACAAATCTGACGGAGGTTTGGAATTATATTACGCAGTTTGCAACCTTTAACCGTTTCACGAATTCACCGGTTGCCAACTATAATGGAGAGCTTTATTCTCTTCCTTTCAATATGTATACCTTCAATAAGATGTGGGGCGTTGTGACTCCACAGGAGGCTGCAGACAAGATTGAGGAACAGAAAAAGGCGGCCGGTATCAGTGAGCCGAAGAATCTGGAAGAGCAGGCAATCAGTTTGGTCGGAACGGATATCTACGAGAAGCTGGTAAAGGGCTATACAGAAAAGCAGTGGGGTCGTCCCTGCGATCAGCTGCCTTCTTTCATTATTAAGAGACTGCCGGTAAGACTGACCTTTGATAACAATTACTTCAATGCTCTTTATCAGGGTATTCCGGTTGGCGGTTATACAAAGCTGGTAGAGAATCTTTTGGATGGAATTGAAGTTCGTCTGAATGAGGATTATCTGGCAAATAAGGCGGAATACGATGCAATGGCAGATAAGGTAGTTTATACCGGTGCGATCGATGCTTATTTTGATTATAAGCTGGGTAACCTGGAATACCGTTCCGTACGCTTTGAAAATGAACTTCTCGATATTCCGAACTTCCAGGGAAATGCAGCTGTCAATTATACAGATGCGAAGACACCTTGGACCAGAATTATTGAGCATAAGTGGTTTGAGTTTGGTAAGGATGAGGATGGCAATGATCTGCCGAAGACGGTGATCAGCCGGGAATATTCTTCCGAGTGGAAGCCGGGTGATGAGCCCTATTATCCGGTCAATGATGAGAAAAATGGCAAGCTGTATGAAGCATACAAAGAGCTGGCTGACAAGGAAGAGAAGATCATCTTTGGCGGAAGATTGGGAGAATATAAATATTATGACATGGATGCAGTCATTGCAAGCGCCCTTGCACTTGCAGAGAAGGAACTGTAATCTGCTATTGGAGGAGAAAAAGTGAAGGGTATAATTCTTGCTGCCGGAAAAGGCACCAGACTTTATCCGGCAACAATGCCGGTCTGCAAACCGCTGATCACGGTTTATGATAAGCCGCTGATCTATTATCCGCTGTCGCTTTTGATGATGGCCGGAATCGATGATATTCTGATCATCGTTCCGCCTGGAGATATGGAGCCATTCATCCGTCTTCTGGATGATGGAGAAGAATTGGGTATTCATATCTCTTATAAGGAACAGAAGGTGCAGAGAGGAATTGCGGATGCCTTTATTGTAGGCAAGCGTTTTATCGGAGATGATTCTGTATGCCTGGCACTCGGAGATAATATCTTCTATTCAGATCATATCGGAAGTATGATGAGAGAAGCCAGAGGAGATGAGAAGGGTGCATCTGTTTTCGGATATTATGTGGATGATCCCCGCCCCTTTGGCGTGGTTGAATTTGATGAGAATGGAAAGGCGATTTCAATCGAAGAGAAGCCGCAGAATCCAAAATCCAACTATATTATTCCGGGATTATATTTCTATGATAATGATGTTGTAGATATTGCAGCAGGACTTGAGCCATCAGCGAGAGGTGAGCTGGAGATTACAGATATCAACTTAGAATACCTGAAGAGAGGAAATCTGAAAGTTGTTCCTATGGACAGAGATGTAGAGTGGATGGATGCAGGTAACTGTGACAGCCTTCTGGATGCGGCAAACCGTATCAAAAAGAATCAGGAGGAAACAGGCGTTACAATTGGCTGTCTGGAGGAAGTGGCTTATCAGAAGGGCTATATCAGCTTAGAACAGGTTCATAAGATCGGAGAGAAGCTTGGCAAGACCAATTATGGCCAGTATCTTCTTTCGGTTCAGTAAGAAACTGAAAATAGAAAAGTAAGAGAAGGGAGCGAAACAGAAAAGTTTCGCTCCTTTTTAGTTTGCGCGCCGTGAGTCAATTTCGATTTTCATATTCGAAAAAAGGAGCTGCTGTCATATCGACAGCAGCTCCTAAAATAATTGTAATGATTAGTAAGAAGCAATAGCAGATCTTATTTGTCACCGTAGAAAGCAACCAGCTTCTTGAGGTGTTCATAACGATCATTTGCCTCTTTCTCGGATTCAGCGAAAAGCTTCTCAGCCTTTTCAGCATCAACCTTGCGGAGAGAGTTGTAACGAACCTCGCCGTCCAGGAAGGCCTTGTAATCCTCGGTCGGAGCCTTGGAATCAAGGGAGAAGGCGGATTTGTCTGTTCCGAGAAGCTCGGGGTTATAACGGAAGGTGTGCCAGTAGCCGGACTTAACAGCCAGATCCTCTTCTGTCATAGCCTTGGACATACCCTTCTTGATACCGTGGTTGATACAAGGAGCATAGGCAATGATAATAGAAGGTCCTTCGTAAGCTTCAGCCTCTACCATGGCTTTTACACATTGGTTATAATCTGCACCCATAGAAATGGAAGCAACATAGACATAACCGTAGCTCATTGCAATGCCTGCGAGGTCTTTTTTCTTGATAGCCTTTCCGCCTGCAGCGAACTGGGCAACCGCACCTGTAGGTGTGGACTTGGAAGACTGTCCGCCTGTATTGGAATATACCTCGGTATCAAATACCATGATATTTACATCTTCACCGGAAGCGATGACATGGTCAAGACCGCCGAAGCCGATATCATAAGCCCAGCCGTCACCACCGAAGATCCACTGAGACTTCTTGGAAAGGAAGTCTTTCTGATCCAGGATTGCCTTAGCTGCTTCTGATCCGTCTGATTCAAGAGCAGCAACCAGAGCATCGGTAGCTTTTCCGTTTGTAGCACCGGAAGTGAAGGTGTCGAGGTAATTCTGACCAACTTCTTTCAGGGAAGCGTTTTCTTCCATGATGGCTTCAACTTTGTGCTTAAGCTCATTTCGGATTGCCTTCTGTCCGAGGTGCATACCATAACCAAACTCAGCGGCATCCTCGAAGAGGGAGTTGGACCATGCCGGACCCTTGCCTGCCTTATTTACGGTATAAGGTGTGGAAGGAGAGGAGTTACCCCAGATACTGGAGCATCCTGTCGCATTGCCGATATACATTCTGTCACCAAAGAGCTGGGTCAGAAGTTTTGCATAAGGTGTTTCACCACAGCCTGCACAAGCACCTGAGAACTCAAGCAGAGGCTGACGGAACTGGCTTCCCTTAACGGAACCGAGTTTGAATTTGGCGATAACATCCTCTTTGTCATTTAATGTTACTGCATAATCGAAATATTTCTGTGCTTCCTGATGTGCCTCATCGAATGGCTCCATGCTAAGGGCTTTCTCTTTGGCCGGGCAAACATTTGCGCAGGAACCGCATCCGGTACAGTCAAATACAGAAATAGCCATGCTGTATTTATAAGTCGGCATACCGGTCATATCGCTATAAGCCATTCCTTCCGGAGCTGCTGCAAGCTCTTCTTCAGTGAGAGCAACAGGACGGATTGCTGCATGCGGGCAAACATAGGAACAACGGTTACACTGGATACATTTTGTCATATCCCAAACCGGAACATCAGTTGCGATACCACGCTTTTCGAATGCGGAAGTACCGGAAGGAGTAGAGCCGGTCTGATATTTTACAAATTCAGAAACAGCGAGCTTATTACCCTGCTGCAGATTGATCTTGGACTGAATTCTGTTTGCGAAATCAACAGCATCTGCACGGTCACCGCTGATCTTGCCGGCAGAAGCATCTGTTTCTTCTGCGGAAGCCCAGGAAGCAGGAATGTCAACTTTGACGATTCTCTGAGCGCCTGCTTCGATTGCATCATAGTTCATCTGAACAACGTCGTCACCCTTTTTGCCGTAGGATTTCTTAGCAGCTGCCTTCATAAGATCGATAGCAGTCTGCTCCGGAATAATGTTGGCAAGCTTGAAGAAGGCTGACTGAAGGACTGTATTGATTCGTCCGCCAAGTCCGATCTCCTTACCGATGGCAATACCGTTGATGATATAGAACTGAATATTGTGCTCTGCAATGAAACGTTTTGTTCTTGCAGGAAGCTCTTCATCAAGCTGTTCTACTGTCCAGGGGCAGTTGAGCAGGAAGGTTCCGCCGTCAACCAGATCCTGAGCGATATCATACTTCTTGATATAGGAAGTATTATGGCAGGCAATAAAGTTGGCCTGTTCGATCAGATAGGTAGAACGGATCGGGCTCTTGCCGAAACGGAGGTGAGATACTGTTACACCGCCGGATTTTTTGGAGTCATAATCAAAATATGCCTGAGCATACATATCGGTATTGTCACCGATGATCTTGATGGAGTTCTTGTTGGCGCCTACTGTACCGTCTGAACCAAGTCCCCAGAATTTGCAGCTGATGGTTCCTTCCGGAGTAGTTACCGGATTCTCCTTTACTTCGAGTGAAAGGTTGGTTACATCATCGACGATACCGATGGTGAATTCCTTCTTCTCGGTATTGTTGAATACGGAGATGATCTGACCCGGAGTGGTGTTTTTGGAGCCAAGTCCGTAACGGCCGCCATTTACAGGTACGCTTTCGAATTTGGTACCTTTAAGAGCTGCGACAACATCAAGGAAAAGTGGCTCGCCAAGAGCACCCGGCTCTTTGGTACGATCCAGAACATTGATCTGCTTAACGGTATCCGGGATAACATCAACCAGAGCCTGTGCACAGAAAGGACGATAGAGACGAACCTTAACAACGCCGACCTTTTCGCCGCGTGCCATAAGGTAATCAATGGTCTCATCAATAGTGTCACATACAGAGCCCATAGCAACGATGATGCTTTCTGCATCCGGTGCACCATAGTAGTTGAAAAGCTTATAGTCAGTGCCGAGTTTGGCATTGATCTTGTCCATCTGCTTCTGAACGATTGCAGGAAGGGCGTCATAAGCGCCGTTGATGGATTCTCTTGCCTGGAAGAAAATATCCGGGTTCTGTGCAGAACCCATCTGATAAGGATTCTCCGGGCTGAATACATCATCTTTGAATTTCTTTACGGCATCCATGTCGAGCATATCTGCAAGATCGGCATAATCCCAGGTCTCGATCTTCTGGATTTCGTGAGAAGTACGGAAGCCGTCAAAGAAGTTGATAAAAGGAAGGCGTCCTTCGATCGCTGCAAGATGAGCAACCGGAGCAAGGTCCATAACCTCCTGAACACTGGATTCGCAAAGCATTGCGACACCAGTCTGACGACAGGCATAAACATCAGAGTGATCGCCGAAGATGTTCAGAGCGTGACTGGAAACAGCACGGGCTGAAACATGGAAAACACCCGGAAGTCTTTCGCCGGCAATTTTGTAAAGATTCGGGATCATCAGAAGAAGACCCTGAGAAGCGGTGTAAGTAGTTGTCAAGGCACCTGATGCAAGAGAACCATGAACGGTACCTGCAGCACCTGCCTCGGATTGCATTTCTGTGATCTGTACTGTTTCACCGAAGATATTCTTTCTTCCGGCAACAGCCCATTCGTCACTGACTTCCGCCATAACAGAGGAAGGAGTGATAGGATAGATAGCGGCAACTTCTGTAAACGCATAGGATACGTGTGCAGCAGCGTTATTGCCGTCCATCGTTTTCATCTGACGCTTCATCAAATAACCTCCTGTAGTTATTAAAGTGAATTTTGTGTTTTTTCGCGGTTCACAAGTGGGGGAAGAACCGCTTTGTTAACTATCTGACAACTTATTGTTTCTTACAATAAACCTCAGTCTAATTAATAGTAACATTTATAATTGTAGGCGTCAAACAATACAATTGCAATATGGTAATGTTCTGAAAAACAGGCTTGAAAATTCCATAGTTTACTGTAAAATAAATAAGGTTCTATATTTATAAATATATAATTAAGAAAGGATTGATTCACACAATGATCAGTGCGAACAATATTACCCTTCGACTGGGCAAAAGTGCCTTGTTTGAAGATGTAAATATTAAATTTACAGAAGGAAACTGCTATGGAATCATCGGAGCAAACGGTGCAGGCAAGTCAACCTTTCTGAAAATTTTGAGCGGTCAGCTCGAACCGACCAGTGGTGATGTTGTAATTACACCGGGACAGAGACTTTCCTTCCTGGAACAGGATCACTTTAAATATGATGCTTTTCCTGTCCTGGATACGGTTATGATGGGCAACCAGAGACTGTACGATATCATGAAGGAAAAAGAAGCCATCTATATGAAGGAAGACTTTTCTGATGAGGATGGTATCCGCGCCAGCGAACTGGAAGCAGAATTTGCTGAGATGGACGGATGGAATGCCGAGTCTGATGCGGCAACTTTGCTGAATGGACTTGGTGTTGGTACAGAGCTTCATTATCAGCAGATGGGAGATATGAACGGTGATATCAAGGTCAAGGTTCTTCTTGCGAAGGCTCTCTTCGGTAATCCTGATATTCTTCTGCTCGATGAGCCGACCAACAACCTGGATCTGGATGCGATTTCCTGGCTGGAGGAGTTTTTGATCAACTTCGAGAACACAGTGATCGTAGTATCCCATGACAGATACTTCCTTAATAAAGTATGTACCAATATCGCAGATATTGATTATGCAAAGATTACACTTTATGCCGGCAACTATGATTTCTGGTATGAATCATCTCAGCTTCTGATCAAACAGAAGAAGGAAGCAAATAAGAAGAAAGAAGAGAAGATTAAGGAATTAAAAGAATTTATTTCCAGATTCTCTGCAAATGCTTCCAAGTCCAAGCAGGCTACTTCCAGAAAGAAGGCGCTCGAAAAGATCGAATTAGATGAAATCAAGCCTTCCAGCCGTAAATATCCCTACATTGACTTCAGACCAAACAGAGAGATCGGTAATGAAGTTCTTACAGTAGAGAACCTGTCTAAGACAATTGACGGAGAAAAGATCCTGGATCATGTTTCCTTTACTGTGGCACATGATGACAAAATCGCCTTTGTTGGAGGCAATGAAAGAGCGAAGACTGTTCTTTTCCAGATTCTTGCCGGTGAGATGGATCCGGATGAGGGAAATTACAAATGGGGTATCACAACCAGCCAGTCTTATTTCCCGAAGGATAACACAAAGATTTTTGATACAGATCTGGCAATTGCAGACTGGCTGACTCAGTTCTCTGAGATCAAGGATGCAAGCTATGTCAGAGGCTTCCTCGGCAGAATGCTTTTCCCGGGAGATGCCGGAATCAAGAAGATGAGAGTCCTTTCCGGTGGTGAAAAGGTAAGAGTTCTTCTTTCCAAGATGATGATCGAAGGATCCAATGTGCTGATCTTTGATGAACCGACTGACCACCTGGATATGGAATCCATTACCGCATTAAATGAAGGAATGATCAAGTTTAAGGGAGTGCTTCTCTTTGCATCCCGTGACCACCAGGTTGTTCAGACGACGGCAAATAGAATTATCGAGATCCTTCCGGAAGGAACGATTGTCGACAAGGTATCCAGCTACGATGATTATCTGGAAGCAGATGAATCTGCAAGAAAGCGTCAGGGCGTATCTCACGTATCAGAAGAGGATAATTAAGATGGCAGAACTTGAGTCAGTTCAGGAAATGGATGACGAAACATTCTTTCGTGAATTAATCAACTATAGAAACAGTGGTTCAAATTATTTCGCAAGTTATATTGGAATTGAGTTGACTGAGCTGGGACTTGGATGGGCTGTTGCTGAGATCGATCTTGAACAGCATCATTATAATCCGATCGGTTCGATCCATGGAGGATGCCTTTTTGCCCTGGCAGATTCTGTCGGTGGTTCAGCGGCATGCACCAGAAGAAGACCGGTTACAACGGTAAACAGCTCAATCAGCTATGTGACCGCTGCAATAAACACAAAGAAGCTGGTTGCAAAGGCAACCGAAATCAAAGCCGGAAGGAAGACTTGTGTCTATCGTGTTGACATCTTTAATGATGACGGAGTACTATTGGTTACGTCAACAATGACATATTTTTATCTGAAAGGTGAAATCCGGTTTCCGGGTGCGGACTGACCGAAAAGGAGGAAGTATTAAATGGTAAAAGCAGTAGTAGGAGCAAACTGGGGTGATGAAGGTAAGGGCAAGATTACCGATATGCTTGCAGAGCAGGCAGATATCATCATCCGCTTCCAGGGTGGCGCAAATGCAGGCCATACAATTGTCAATGAATATGGTAAATTTGCACTTCATTCCCTTCCTTCCGGAGTTTTTTATAATCATACAACCAGTATCATCGGCAATGGCGTTGCTTTGAATATTCCGATTCTGGTTAATGAGATCAACAGCATTGTGGAGCGTGGTGTTCCAAAGCCGAATATCCTGGTATCTGACAGAGCGCAGATCGTAATGTCTTACCATATTCTCTTTGATCAGTATGAAGAGGAAAGACTTGGCGGAAAGTCCTTCGGATCCACAAAATCCGGAATTGCACCTTTTTATTCAGATAAATTTGCCAAGGTTGGTTTCCAGGTCAGCGAACTCTTCGATGACAAGGAAAGCCTGATGGAGAGCATCGAAAATATCTGCCTGAAAAAGAATGTTATGCTCGAGCACCTCTACCACAAGCCCCTTCTGGAGCCGGAAAAGATCTATGAAGAGCTGATGGAATACAAGGAAATGATCGAGCCTTATGTTTGCGATGTTGCAGCATATCTTGAGAAAGCAATGAAGGAAGGAAAGGAGATCCTCCTGGAAGGCCAGCTCGGCACATTGAAGGATCCGGATCACGGTATTTATCCGATGGTAACCTCTTCTTCAACACTGGCAGGTTATGGTGCAGTCGGAGCAGGTATTCCGCCTTATGAGATCAAGCAGGTAATCGTTGTCTGCAAGGCATATTCCAGCTCAGTCGGAGCAGGCGAATTTGTCAGCGAAATCCTTGATGAGGAAGCAGCAGACGAGCTTAGAAAACGCGGCGGAGATGGCGGAGAGTACGGAGCAACAACCGGACGCCCGAGAAGAATGGGCTGGTTTGATATTCCGGCTTCAAAATATGGTTGTAAGATGCAGGGAGCAACAGATGTAGCCTTCACAGTTCTCGATGTATTGGGCTACCTGGATGAGATTCCGGTGTGTGTTGCTTATGAGGTTGATGGTGAGATCACAACAGACTTCCCGACAACCAACAAACTGAAAAAAGCAAAACCGGTTTACGAGACACTTCCGGGATGGAAGTCAGACATTCGCGGAATCAAAAAATACGAAGATCTCCCGGAAAACTGCAGAAAATACATCGAGTTTATAGAGGAAAGGATCGGATTCCCGATTACGATGGTATCAAACGGACCGGGAAGAGATGATATTATTTACAGAGCATGATCAAAAATATTGTTTTGGATGTAGGCATGGTTCTGGTCGATTGGGACTGGGAAGGCATGTTTGAAGATCTTGGTTATGGAGATGATGACTTCGTTTTTGATGCACTGGCATCAGCTACGGTTTTGTCTCATCGCTGGAAGGACTGGGATCGTGGAGTAAAGTCAACGAAGGAGCGCACAGAAGATATGATCATGGTAGCGCCGACATTTGAGAATGAGATATTGAATATCCTTTCTAATATCGGTATGGCCGTAGATCAGTTCGATTACAGCAAGCCCTGGATCCGTTCTATGAAGGAAGCAGGTTATCAGGTTTATCTGCTTTCGAATTATTCGAAGGAGCTTTATGAACAGACGAAGGAGTTTCAGCTGGACTTTGAAGCGCTGACAGATGGAGCAATTTTCTCTTATCAGGTGGGGGCAATTAAGCCGGAAAAAGAAATTTACCAGGCTCTGCTTGATAAATATGCCCTCAAGGGGGAGGAATGCGTCTTTATCGATGACCGACAGGAAAATCTGGAGGCGGCAAAAGCCTTCGGAATGAAAACGGTACTCTTTCATGATTTTGAACAGGCAAGAGATGATCTGAATGCAGTATTAACAGAAGATGCCTAGAATCTTCTTTCTATGTTTCTATGCGAATTTTGCCAAATGACCTGCCGGCATTGCGGGCATGGTCATTTGGCACATTGTTCGCGTAAATAAGAAATCCCTATGCGGCAGCGGGGCTGCAGCATAGGGATTTCTTATCGTATAGGAAACTTCTTCTATAGGGAATGCATGGGGAGTTTTTGCCCCATTTTTCCGATACATGAAAAGTACATTTACTCCTCCTCCTCGCTGTGATCCTTGAGGAGCTTGTAAATAAAGGTATAAGCCCAAAGCAGAACAGGAATAATAATGCTTGCAATTACTGCAGCCCGGAATAAAAGCATACTGTCGGGATTGCCGATTAAAGCAAAAATAAGTGTGCTTCCATAGAGGGCAAGCAGAAGAATAACGCCGATGATGGCAAGAATACGTCTGATTGTCTTCATTCTAGAAAAACCTCCGAATACTCATATGACTGACGTCATTATACAATGCAGGGCTTCAGATTGGCAACAGAAGGCAAGTATGTTATAATCAGAATAGAACAGAGGAACATAACGCAGGAGAAAAGCGCTGCTGCGTAGGCTTCTTTTGTAGTTGGAAAGAAGGTTATAACATGGTAATAGAGATAGATTTTAACAGTGATCAGGCTCTGTATATTCAGCTCCGCAATCAGATCATTATGGGGATTGCAACAAGCCAGATCCATGAGGGAGATGCCCTGCCTTCGGTCAGATCACTCGCTGACAGTATTGGCATCAATATGCATACGGTAAATAAGGCTTATACCGTCCTGAAACAGGAGGGCTATATTAAGCTGGACAGAAGAAAGGGCGCTGTTATTTCGATTGATTTTGATCATTTGGCAGCTCTGCAGGATACGAAGGCAGAGCTTTTGATCCTGCTTGCAGAGGCAAGCTGCAGGGGAATCTCTTCAGATGAGATTCATGATCTGGTAGATGAAATTTATCAGAATTATTGAATTGGACAGCGGAAGGGATCCTTGAAGAAGGCTGAGGAGCAGCCAAAACAATAAAAAAATTAACACAAAACAGGAACAGATATTGATGAAAGCATATACCAAAAAGGGAAAGAAGGCTCTGTCGATTGCAGCCCGGGTATCCCAAAAATCCGGACACAATTATATAGGAACAGAGCATCTTCTGTATGGAATTATGAAGGAAGGGACCGGCATTGCTGCCTCCCTTCTGAAGGAAGAAAAGGTTGACAGTGACAAGGTACTGGATCTGATCGATGAGCTGATTGCGCCTGAGGGAGGGCTTCTGATCGCAGAGGCTGAGGGAATGTCACCCCGCCTGCAGGAGATTATCCGGCAGGCAGAGCAGGAGGCAGATAAGTATCATTTTCCTCAGATCGGTACGGGACACATGATGCTGGCAATACTGCTTCGTCCGGACTGCGCAGCTAACCGCCTTCTGGGAACACTGGGCGTGAATCTGCAGAAGTTTTATTACAATCTTCTCCTTGCAATGGGAGAAAATCCGGCTAAGCATAAGGATGATTTTAAGGAAAAAGAAACAAAATCCCAGACACCGATGCTGGATCAGTATTCAAGAGACTTAACCAAGCTTGCGGCGGAAGGAAAGCTGGATCCGATTATCGGAAGGCAGCAGGAGATCGAACGAGTGATTCAGATCCTTAGCAGGAGAAGCAAGAACAATCCCTGCCTGATCGGAGAGCCTGGCGTTGGAAAGACCGCAGTTGCAGAGGGACTGGCACAGAGGATTGCTTCTAAGGAGGTACCGGAGACGGTGCTGGGCAAGCGGCTGGTCACCCTGGATCTGTCTGCCATGGTTGCAGGATCCAAATACAGGGGTGAATTTGAAGAAAGAATTAAGGGCGTACTTGCCGAGGTCAGAAGAGCTGGCAATATTCTCCTTTTCATTGACGAAATTCATACCATGATCGGGGCAGGCGGAGCAGAGGGAGCCTTGGATGCGTCCAATATCCTGAAGCCATCTCTTTCCAGAGGAGAAATCCAGCTGATCGGTGCAACAACGATCGCAGAATACAGAAAGTATATCGAAAAGGATGCGGCCTTAGAGCGCAGATTCCAGCCGGTTATGGTTGAGGAGCCGGGAAAGGAAGAAACGGTAGATATCCTGAAGGGTCTCAGGGGAAGATATGAGCAGCATCATCAGGTGCAGATCACGGATGAAGCAATAGAAGAAGCCGTAAAGCTTTCCGTTCGTTATATCAATGACCGCTTTTTGCCGGATAAGGCTTTGGATGTTATCGATGAGGCGGCCAGCCGGGTCAGAGTTGGCAGCTTTTTGTCCTCAGATCATTTTAAGAAAGAGCAGGAAATCCGGGAACTGGATCGCAGACTGGAGGAGGCTCTGGAAGAGAAGCGGCTCGAAGATGCTTCTGCCATTAAGAAAGAAAAAGAAAAGGCAGAAGAGGCTTATGATAAGCTTCTTGCGAGAGAAGAAAAAAAGCGGGATAGAAAACAGAAGATCGTAGGTGTAAAAGAGGTTTCCGAGGTAGTATCTATCTGGAGCGGTGTTCCGGTCAGCCAGATCGGAGAAGCAGAATCCAAGAGACTGCTGCGCCTGGAAAAGACCCTTCATCAGAGGGTGATCGGCCAGGAAGAGGCGGTAAAGGCTGTTTCCAAGGCAGTAAAGAGAGGAAGGGTAGGTCTTAAGGATCCGAATCGGCCGGTAGGTTCCTTCCTTTTCTTAGGACCGACAGGTGTCGGCAAGACAGAACTTTCCAAGGCCCTTGCTGAGGCAGTATTTGGCAAAGAAGATGCCATGATCCGCGTTGATATGTCGGAATATATGGAAAAGCACAGCGTATCCAAGATGATCGGATCTCCGCCCGGCTATGTAGGCTATGATGAGGGCGGCCAGCTTTCAGAGAAGGTTCGCCGCAATCCCTATTCCGTCATTCTTTTTGATGAGATTGAAAAGGCACATCCGGATGTCTTTAATATTCTGCTCCAGGTGCTGGATGACGGAAGGATCACGGATGCACAGGGAAGAGTGGTAGACTTTAAGAATACCGTGATCATTATGACATCAAATGCCGGTGCCCAGTATATTATTGAGCCGAAGAAGCTTGGTTTTGGCGCCCAGGGTGAGGATGCCCAGGCAGATTACAAGAGAATGAAGAGTTCGGTAATGGAGGAGGTACATCGTATCTTCAAACCGGAATTTCTCAATCGTATCGATGAAATCCTGGTATTCCATTCTCTGGGCAAGGAAGAAATGAAGAAAATTGTATCTCTTCAGCTGAACAGCCTGATCAAACGATGCAGGGAACAGCTGCAGATCGAACTGACGGTCAGAGATTCGGTTAAGAAGGAAATCGTCGAAAAAGCCTTCGACGTCAGATATGGTGCAAGACCTTTGAAGAGAATGATCCAGAACAGGATCGAGGATCCTATGGCAGAGGAAATTCTGGCAGGAAAGATCAGGGCTGGAGAAAAGGTCCAGGTCACAATGAAGAAAAAAGAGATTGTATTTGCATCCGTAACGGAATAAAATAAACCCATATTTAAAAACAGGAGGACATTAAAATGTCAGTGGTTAAAGAATTACTTCGTACAGAAGAAAATGGCGGACTCAGCTTTGGAAATTATGAATTAGACAAGAAAACAAAGCTTGAGGATTATGAATTTCAGGGAGATCTGTACAAGGTAAAAACCTTTCATGAGATTACAAAGTTGGAGAAGAACGGCATGTTTTTATATGAATCCGTGCCGGGAACTTCTGTTACAGATATGAAGCAGGATGAAAATGGAATTTCTTTCACAGTAGAAGGACCGGAGGATGCACAGATTACAGTCGGACTGGAAGACAGTACAGAATATGAGGTAGAAATTAACGGAGCAGATGCCGGAAGTGACAAGACCAATATGGGTGGCAAGCTCTCTCTTTCTGTTGAGCTTGATCCTCAGAAGCAGATTCAGGTCGTAATCAAGAAGAAATAATGGCAAAAAAAACAACAAGTATATTTTTCTGTAAAGAATGCGGGAATGAATTTTCAAAATGGATGGGGCAGTGCCCCGCCTGTCATGCCTGGAATTCTTTTACAGAAGAAGAAATCAGATCCGATGGCGGAGGAAAAAGCACAAGAGCCTCTGCAGAACATCGCAGCGTTAAACCATCCATCTTAAAGGATATCGATCCGGAAGAGGAAGGCAGATTGTCTACCGGTTCAGGAGAACTGGACCGGGTTCTGGGTGGTGGTATCGTCAAGGGTTCCCTGGTCCTGATCGGCGGAGATCCCGGAATCGGCAAATCAACGATTCTGCTGCAGATGATGCAGAGACTTTCGGCAGAGGGCGAGGATGTCCTTTATATATCCGGGGAGGAGTCTCTTTCCCAGATTAAGATGCGTGCAGACCGTATAGGATCTTTTTCTGAAAAGATGCGGCTTCTTTGTGAGACAGACCTGTCCTTGATCGAATCGGTTCTGGAGAGGGAAAAGCCGAAGGTATGCGTCATTGATTCGATTCAGACTATGTATGACGAGACGCTTTCCTCTGCGCCGGGCTCGGTGGCACAGATCAGAGCGGCAACTGCTGTCTTTATGAAAATTGCCAAATCCAAGGGGATTACGGTCTTTTTGGTAGGACATGTAACAAAGGAGGGAGCCGTAGCCGGTCCCAGAGTCTTAGAACATATGGTGGATACTGTATTGTATTTTGAAGGTGACAGACATGCTTCCTACCGGATTCTGAGGGCAGTGAAGAACCGTTTTGGTTCAACAAATGAAATCGGCGTCTTTGAGATGCGGCAGGAAGGCCTGATCGAGGTAGCCAATCCGTCCGAGTTTATGCTAAGCGGCAGACCGGAGGGAGAAAGCGGTTCGGTAACAGCCTGCATCATGGAAGGCAGCCGGCCGATGCTTTTGGAGATACAGGCGCTGGTTTGCCGGACAAGCTTCGGCCTGCCCAGGCGTACGGCGGCAGGAACAGATCTGAATCGTATGAATCTTTTGATCGCAGTTCTTGAAAAAAGAGCCGGGATCCCCCTTTCTGCCTGCGATGCCTATGTGAATGTGGCGGGTGGTATGAAGATCAGCGAGCCGGCTCTGGATCTGGCGACCATGCTGGCTTTGGTATCCAGTCATGAGGACATTGTGATCAGTGACAAGACTCTTTGCTTTGGTGAGGTGGGACTTTCCGGAGAGGTTCGCGGCGTTTCCATGGCTTTGCAGAGAGTACAGGAAGCGAAAAGGCTGGGCTTTACCCGCGTAATCCTGCCTCTGAGCAATCTTTCCGCAGCCAAAACAGATGGGATTGAGCTTCTTGGCGTAAAAAATATCCGGGAAGCGATTGCGGCTGTAAAATAGCTTTTCAAATGACTTTAAAAGACAGAAAAAAAGAGAAAAGAGGAATCGTTTTGAAAAAACCGACAGTTGATGAAAGTGCATATATCGCTCCTTCAGCAGATGTACTCGGAGAAGTGAAAATCGGAAAAAAGGCAAATATCTGGCACCATGCAACCCTGAGAGGGGATGTAGACCGCATTGAGGTAGGAGACTATAGCAATGTGCAGGATAATTGTGTATTGCATGTTTCTGAGGGAGTTCCCTGTATTGTCGGAGACTATGTAACGGTTGGTCATAGTGCGATCCTGCATAGCTGCACGATCGGAAATCACAGCCTGATCGGAATGGGTGCCATTGTGCTTGACGGTGCGAAGGTAGGAGATCATGTTCTGGTGGGTGCCGGAAGCATGGTTACAAAGAATAAGGAAATTCCGAGCGGATGCCTGGTCATGGGAAGACCGGCCAAGGTAGTCAGAATGCTGACTGAGGAAGAAATTGCTTATATGGCAGAGTCAGCCCAGCATTATATCGATGCGGCAGAGACTTTTCAAAACGGAGAAATAAAGGATTATCATGAGTGCAGATAGAAAAAAGAGAAAAGGGGAAGAGGAGGAATTTTCCCTGGCAAAAGAGATCTTCAGTTATATCAAGCTGATCGTAGCTGCGATTATTATCGCCTTTCTTCTGACACATTTTGTTATTGTAAATGCGATCATTCCGTCCGGTTCCATGGAGAATACGATCATGACCCATTCCAGGGTCATCGGCAGCAGGCTTTCTTATTTATCTGCCGGTCCCCAGAGAGGGGATATCGTAATCTTCAAATATCCTGTGGATGAGGATGTCCTTTATATTAAGAGGGTGATCGGACTTCCGGGAGAGACGGTAGAGATCAAAGATGGAAAGATCTATATCAATGGTTCGGAGGAGCCCCTGCAGGAGGACTATCTGCCGGAGGAGTGGACCGATTATAATGATGGATACAGTTTCCAGGTTCCGGAAGATTCTTATCTAATGCTGGGAGATAATCGAAATGTTTCCTTAGATGCAAGATTTTGGTCGGAGGAAGCAGTGAAAGCAGGAAAGGCATCCACAAGCGAAGAGGCTTTATCCTATACCTATGTTGCCGAGGATAAGATTCTTGCTAAGGCTTTTTTGGTATACTGGCCTCTTAGCGATATAAAGCTTTTGAAGCAGGCTCAATATTAAAATTTCCTTTACAGAGGAAAGAAAAGAGTGTAAAATACGGAACGTGAAATGTGTACATAAAGTGATAAAGGCGTCACGTGGGCAGAGGAAACTGGTCCGTGGGTCTCTGTCACTTTTTTTATGTTTGATAAGTGTTTGTTTAAGAAGGCTGTGCAAAAAAATAAGGGAGGAAAAACATGGTCAAATACGTATTTGTAACAGGCGGCGTTGTGTCAGGCCTTGGAAAAGGAATTACAGCGGCTTCGCTAGGAAGACTTTTGAAGGCAAGAGGCTATAATGTAACAATGCAGAAGCTGGATCCTTATCTCAATATCGATCCGGGAACCATGAATCCGATTCAGCATGGAGAGGTTTTCGTTACAGATGACGGAACGGAAACAGACCTGGATCTGGGTCATTATGAGCGTTTTATCGATGAGAACCTGAATCACAATTCCAACCTGACCTCCGGTAAGATCTATTATTCCGTTATTATGAAGGAAAGACACGGAGATTACGGCGGAGGAACCGTTCAGGTAATTCCGCATGTAACAAATGAGATCAAATCCAGATTTTATACCCCTCAGGACGGAGACGAGGATAAGATTGCCCTGATCGAGGTAGGCGGCACAGTCGGTGATATTGAGTCACAGGCTTTCTATGAAGCAATCCGTCAGTTTATGCAGGAAGTAGGAGAAAAGAATGCATGTATGATCCATGTTACCCTGATCCCCTATCTTTTCGGTTCTGACGAGATGAAGACAAAGCCGACACAGGCAAGTGTAAAGCAGCTCATGCAGATGGGAATCCGTGCGGATATCCTGGTTTGCAGAACCGGAACAGAGATGCCTCAGTATGTAAAAGACAAGATTGCTCTTTTCTGTAATGTAAAATCCTCTCATGTTCTTCAGAACCTGAATGCACAGTCTATCTATGAGGTTCCCCTGATGATGGAAGAGGAACATCTGGCACAGGTCGTATGTGAGTGTTTGGATCTTCCTTGCCCGGAACCGGATCTGACCGAATGGAAGACCATGGTAGATCATTTCCACAATCCGGAGGGAGAAGTAACAATTGCCCTTGTCGGCAAATATATCCAGCTGCATGATGCCTATCTTTCTGTAGTAGAGGCACTTCATCACGGCGGATTTGAAGAAAAGGTCAATGTCAATATTCGCTGGATCGATTCTGAGGAATTGGAGAAGCAGGATATTGAGAAGGAACTGGCAGGCATCGACGGTATGATCATTCCGGGTGGTTTTGGTGTAAGAGGAACCGAAGGTATGATCATGGCAGCAGAATATGCCAGAACAAGAAAGATTCCTTTCCTTGGCATTTGTCTTGGTATGCAGATGGCTGTTATTGAATTTGCCAGAAATGTACTGCAGATGCATGATGCAAACAGTGCTGAGCTGAATTCTGCTACCATGCATCCGGTCATCGATCTTATGCCGGAGCAGAAGCATGTGACAGACCTTGGCGGAACCATGAGACTGGGTGCTTATCCCTGTATTCTTGCAGAGGGTTCCAAGGCGCATGAGGTTTATGGCAAAACAGAAATCTCAGAGCGTCACAGACACAGATATGAGTTTAATAATGAATTCAGAGATCAGATGGAAGGCGCCGGCATGAAACTGTCCGGTATTTCACCGGATGGAAGGATCGTAGAGATGGTTGAGGTGACAGATCACCCCTTCTATATCGGTACACAGGCGCATCCGGAGTTTAAATCCAGACCGAACCGCGTACACCCGCTCTTCCATGGACTGGTAGAAGCTGCCAAAAACTACCAGAACGAAAATAAATAAGCAAAGAGGCAGGAGATTGTAAGAGCTGCAGATTAAGCTCAAAATAAAAAGGAAGCCGCCTTAGGCGGCTTCAAATAATAAATAAAGAAAGGGATGAGGACATGTCAAGAAGTTACTCGGATTTTGTTGACTTCATTGAGGAGGAAGACGTGCAGTTTATCAAGCTGGTCTTTTTTGACGTATTCGGCAATCAGAAAAATATATCCGTCTTGCCTTCAGAGATTACCAGAGCATGCAAGTACGGAATTTCTTTTGATGCTTCCATGATCAATGGATTTGGCCATGGACCGAAGAGTGATCTTTTTCTGAAGCCGGATCTGGATACCATTTCCCTGGTACCCTGGAGACCCTTAGACGGAAAGGTTGTCAGCGTATTCTGCGATATTGTATATCCGGATGGTCAGCCTTTTGAGAAAGATACCCGCTATATGCTCAAGCAGGCCGTGAAGGAAGCGAAGAAAAAGGGCGTATTTGTAGAGGTAGGAACTGAGGTAGAATTCTATATCTTTAAGCTGGATGAGAATGGCGAAAGAACAAGACTGCCGATCGATCATGCAGGCTATATGGCAACAGCACCAGAGGATAGAGGCGAGAATCTGAGAAGAGATATCTGCTTTGCTCTTTTCGATATGGATATTACACCGGAAACTTCTCACCATGAGTCCGGCCCCGGACAGAGCGAGGTGGATTTCCATTATAGTGATGCCCTTACGGCAGCGGATAATACATCAACCTTTAAATGGGCGGTAGCCAATATTGCAGACAGCAGCGGATACTGGGCGGACTTTTCACCAAAGCCCCTTCGTGATTATCCGGGCAATGGCATGCATCTGAATATTTCTCTGGAAACAGAGGAGCAGACCATGCAGTTTATGGCTGGCGTTTTGCATTATATTAAGGATATTACCCTTTTCTTAAATCCGGTCAGAGAATCCTATGACCGTTTTGGCGAGTTTGAGGCACCCCGATATGTCAGCTGGTCAAGGGAAAACCGTTCCCAGCTGATCCGTATTCCGGCTGATCCGAGTGGAAGAACCAGATTCGAGCTTCGCTCTCCGGATCCCAAGGCAAATCCCTATCTGGCATTGTCTCTTTTGATCCGGGCCGGTTTGGAAGGACTGGAACAGAAGATTGCCCTTCCGGATCCTGTGGATACAGATTTGTTTGAGGTGAATCCGGAGGAGACTGACGATCTGGAGATGCTTCCGCAGAATATTGAGGATGCACTGCACTGTGCAAAGAACAGTGAATTCGTCAACAAATATGTTCCGAAAAGATGCCTGGCAGCATATAAAAAAGCAATAAAGGAAAGATAATATGGCAAGAATGAAAACAAACGTGCTGATCGTCTCCAGTGATATGGCAGCAGCCAATGTCATCAAGGCTATCCTGCAGGGAGTTTTCAATTCTGTCACGGTCGCTCAGACAATGACGGCTGCAAAGCAGAAGCTGGCATCTTCACCTTTTGATGTTGTCGTGGTAAACACACCGCTTCCGGATGAATCCGGAGTGGAGTCTCTGATTGAGCTTGTCGGCAGAAACCAGAGGTTAAACGGAATGCTTTTGGTTAAACCGGACAGTTACAATCAGATTGCTTACAGAACAGAGGGAGCCGGCATTTTTATCCTGACCAAGCCGGTAAAGAAGCAGGTACTGCTAGAGGCAGCCTCCATGCTGAATAGTATGCGAATCCGTATTATGAAGATGGAAGATGAGAACCGCAGGCTCAGAAAAAAGCTTGATGAAGTAGGCATTGTAACAAGAGCAAAATGTCTTCTTGTAGAAAAGCGTGGTATGACAGAAGCTCAGGCACACAGTCATCTGGAACAGATGGCAATGAATGAGTCTGTCAGCAAAAAAGAAGTCTGTCAAAGAATTATTGCCCAGCTTGCAGATGATTAAGGCATATCGTAAAGAATACAAGTTGAAGCGAGAGGGTGAATTGGTGAATCTGAATAAGAATCAGAAGGAATCAAAGGGGAATAGAAAATAGTCCTTGACACTCACAGCAAAAAGTTGTAACTTGTTAAAGAGCAAAGGTGCTTTCAGAAACTTTTAAAGTTTCTGAAAGTGCCTTTTTTTTATGTCATTTTTCGTAAATTGCGTAACAATCACTAATTATTTTAGGCAAGCCGAAAAACAGCAGATGCAGTACAGTAAAAGGAATTTTAAAGCACAGGAAGCCACAAAAAGTGGCAGACAGAAAGAGAGGAACGTTATGAAGAACATCCCTGAAGCTTATGGAAGCCTTGTATTTAATGACAGCGTTATGAAGGAGCGTCTTCCGAAGGACGTATATAAGGCTGTTAAGAACGCGCAGGTAGTAGGCGGAGAACTTGCACTTGATGTGGCAAACACCGTAGCAGCAGTTATGAAGGAATGGGCTGTAGAGCATGGTGCAACACATTTTACACATTGGTTCCAGCCCCTGACCGGTCTTACTGCAGAAAAGCACGACAGCTTTATCTCTCCGACAGACAACGGAGGCGTAATCCTTGAATTTTCAGGCAAGGAGCTTGTAAAAGGTGAGCCGGATGCATCCAGCTTCCCGTCAGGCGGACTTCGTGCAACATTTGAAGCAAGAGGATATACAGCATGGGATCCTTCTTCACCTGCTTTTATCAAGGATGAATCCCTTTATATTCCGACTGCTTTCTGCTCCTACGGCGGACAGGCTCTGGATAAGAAAACACCGCTTCTGAGATCAATGGAAGCTCTGAGCGATCAGGCTGTAAAGCTTTTGAATCTTCTCGGTGAAACAGATGTTACACATGTTAATACAACAGTAGGAAGCGAGCAGGAATACTTCCTGATCGATAAGGAAGAATACCTTTCCAGAAAGGATCTTGTTCTGACAGGCAGAACCCTGATGGGTGCCCTTCCTTCCAAGGGACAGGAAATGGAAGATCACTATTTTGGTGTTCTTAAACCCAAGGTTTCCGAATTCATGCATGACCTGGATGAAGAGCTCTGGAAGCTTGGCATTCCGGCTAAGACAAAGCACAATGAGGTTGCTCCGGCTCAGCATGAGCTTGCACCGATCTTTGAAAACTCCAATATCGCAGCAGATCACAACCAGCTGATGATGGAAATGATGAAGAAGGTTGCAGATAAGCATGGTATGGCTTGCCTCCTTCACGAGAAGCCTTTCGAAGGAATCAATGGTTCCGGTAAGCACAACAACTGGTCAATCAGCACAAATACAGGCAGAAACCTTCTGGATCCGGGCAAAAAGCCGGCTGAAGATAAGATCTTTATGGTATTCCTTCTTGCAGTTATTGCAGCAGTTGATAAATATTCCGATCTTATGCGTGTATCCGTAGCATCTGTTGGAAACGATCACAGACTGGGCGCAAATGAGGCACCGCCTGCAATCATTTCTATTTTCGTAGGTGATGAGCTTAGCGCAATCCTGGATGCTGTTGACAAGGGAGAGGTATTTAAGTCAGAAGGAAAGACACAGATGGAGCTTGGAACTCACCTGCTTCCGTCTATCACAAAGGATACAACAGACAGAAACAGAACTTCACCCTTTGCTTTTACAGGCAACAAGTTCGAGTTCCGTATGCCGGGTTCTTCCCTCTCCGTTGCAGATCCTAACATCATCCTGAACACAGCTGTAGCAGATGTTCTTGCTGATATCTATGCAGAGCTTGCAGCCCTTCCGGAAGATGAGAGAGATGCAGGCGTAAAGAAGATCCTGAAGGATCTCTTAGACCAGCACAAGAAGATTCTCTTCGATGGAAACGGATATACAGATGAATGGGTTGAGGAAGCTGAGAGAAGAGGTCTTGATAACCTGAAATCCCTTCCGGATGCTGCTCCGAGAATCATCTCCGACAAGAGCATTGAGCTTTTTGAAAAATACGGCGTATATACCAAAGAAGAGCTGGAGAGCCGTTATGAGATCATCCTTGAGAATTATTCAAAGGCAATTCATATCGAGTCACTTACACTTCAGGAAATGGTAAGAAAAGAGTTTGCACTTGGTGTAACAAGCTACATGAAGGATCTGTCTGAGGAAGTAATCTCCAGAAGAAGTGTTCTTCCGGATGCAGAGTGCAAGTGGGAGACAGGTATTCTTGGTTCTCTTGAAGAAGAAACAAAGCAGATTTCTGAGCTTTTGAGCGTTCTTGCAGCGGATACCGAAAAGGCAGAGACCCTGGAAGATTCACTCGAGCAGGCTAAGTTCTATCAGGCAACCGTACTTGCAGATATGGAAAATCTGAGATCACATGTTGATACAGCAGAATCTCAGGTTCCGGACAGCTATCTGCCCTATGCAACCTATGGACAGTTGCTCTTTTCTCTGAGATAATAAAATAATCTGGAAGTTCTGAGAAAATGCTGATTTTTTATCAGCATTTTCTCAGATAACTCAAATCTGAAAGGTTAATAGAAACATGAGCGTTAACTATACTATGGATCGTGATGCCTGCGGCATCGGAATGATTACAAATATTGATGGACACAAAGACCATAAAGTCCTGGATGACGCCCTTACAATTGTAGAAAGACTGGAACACAGAGCTGGTAAGGATGCAAGCGGTAAGGTCGGAGACGGTGTCGGTATTCTTGTACAGATCAGTCATTCCTTCTTCAAAAAAGCAATGGCTGAGGCAAAAATGCCGGAAATGGAAGAAGGAGATTATGGTGTGGGAATGTTTTTCCTGCCCCAGGATAACCTGACAAGAACCTTCGCTATGCGTCTCCTCCAGGTAATTACGGAGAAGGCAGGACTTACGTTTTTAGGCTGGCGAAAAGTACCGACACATCCGGAAATCCTTGGCGAGGCAGCAGTAGAATGTATGCCGGAGATCCAGCAGTGCTTTATTGCAAGGCCGGATGACTGCGAAAAAGGATTTGAATTTGACAGAAAGCTGTATACCATCCGCAGAGAGTTTGAACAGAGTAATGTAGATACCTACATCTGTTCTCTTTCTTCCAGAACGATTGTCTATAAGGGCATGTTCCTGGTAACACAGCTGAGAGAATTTTATGAAGATATTCAGGATCCGGACTATCAGTCAGCAATTGCCCTGGTACATTCCAGATTCTCAACCAATACGACACCGTCCTGGAACAGGGCACATCCTTACAGAATGATCGCCCATAACGGTGAGATCAATACGATCCGCGGTAATGCAGACCGTATGCTTGCCCGTGAAGAGACGATGCATCTGACAGCCATGGAAGAGGAAAAGGACAAGATCTTCCCGGTAATTACAGCTTCCGGATCAGATTCGGCAATGCTGGATAATACCCTGGAATTCCTCTATATGAACGGAATGGATCTGCCTCTGGCAATGATGATCACAGTTCCGGAGCCATGGAAAAACAATGACGCAATGTCACAGGAAAGAAAAGAATTTTATCATTACTATGCGACTATGATGGAGCCCTGGGATGGACCGGCGGCGCTTCTTTTCTCCGATGGTGATACCGTCTGTGCTTCTCTGGACAGAAACGGTCTGAGACCGTCCAGATATTACGTAACGGATGACGGAAGAGTCATTCTTTCTTCTGAGGTTGGTGTACTGGATATTCCGGCAGAGCACATTGTAAAGAAATCAAGACTGGAGCCGGGTAAGCTCTTAGTTATTGATACCAAGAAAAAGACAATTATATCCGATGATGAATGTAAGAAATATTATGCGGCAAGAAGCCCATATGGAGAATGGCTCGATATGAACCTTCTTCACTTACGCAATCTGAAGATTCCGAATAAAAAGGTTCCTTACCATACACAGGAAACAAGGGATAAGCTGCTGAAGGTCTTTGGCTATTCCTATGAGGATGTTATGGAAAATGTGATCCCGATGGCAGAAAACGGCGTTGAGCCGACTGTTTCTATGGGTCATGATGATCCTTTGGCGATCGTTTCCAAACAGCACCAGTCCCTTTATAATTATTTCAAGCAGCTCTTTGCACAGGTTACCAATCCGCCGATTGACTCCCTGAGAGAAAAGGTGGTAATCGATACAACCGTATATATCGGATCTGACGGTGATCTTTTGAATGAAAAGAGTGAGAACTGCCGTGTACTGGAAGTAAACAATCCGGTCTTAAGCGGTACCGATCTGATGAAGATCCGTGCCCTGGATGAGCCGGGCTTCCGCTGTCAGACAGTATCTCTTTTGTATTATAAGCATACCCCTCTGAAGAGAGCGGTAGATCAGCTCTGTCTTGCAGTGGATCATGCTGCTGCAAACGGCAAGAATATTATTATTCTTTCCGACAGAGGCGTAGATGAAAACCATGCACCGATTCCTTCTCTTCTGGCAGTATCTGCGGTAGAGCAGCACCTGATCCGTACCAAGAAACGTACCAAGGTTTCTCTGGTTCTGGAGAGCGGAGAGGTTCGTGATGTTCATCAGGTAGCAGTTCTCCTTGGCTTCGGTGCCAGAGCAATCAATCCTTACCTGGCACATGAATGTATTTCTGAGATGATCGACAGGAGGGTTCTGGATAAGGATTACCATACAGCGATCGATGATTACAACCATGCTTTGATCAGTGGTGTAACCAAGATTGCAGCAAAGATGGGTATTTCTACCCTGCAGTCCTATCAGTCAGCCAGAATCTTTGAGGCGGTCGGCCTTTCCCAGGAACTGGTGGATAATTACTTTGCAGGCATTGTCAGCAAGGTTGGCGGTATCGGCATTGAAGAGATCGGAGAGGATGTTCTCTGGCATCATGACCGTGCCTTTGATCCGATGGGACTCAGCATGAATCCATCCATTGATTCGATCGGTTTCCACAAACTGAGAAGCGGCAAGGATAAGGAAGAGCATCTCTATCGTCCGGAGACGATCATTGCCATGCAGCAGGCAGTTCGAAGCGGCGATTATGGCAGATTCAAGGAATATACAGCAATGCTGGATAATGAGAAGGATCTCTTTAACCTTAGAAATCTTCTGGAGCTGGTTCCTGCAGGAGAACCAGTGCCGATCGAAGAGGTTGAGCCGGTTGAAAGCATTGTAAAACGATTTAAGACAGGTGCCATGTCCTATGGTTCCCTTTCTCAGGAAGCCCATGAGACACTGGCAATTGCCATGAACCGGATTGGAGGAAAGTCCAATACCGGAGAAGGCGGTGAGAGACCGGAGCGTTTCGGAACAGAAAAGAATTCAGCAATCAAACAGGTTGCTTCCGGAAGATTCGGTGTGACCTCTGCATATCTATGTTCTGCACAGGAAATTCAGATCAAGATGGCACAGGGTGCAAAGCCGGGTGAAGGTGGTCACCTCCCGGGCAAGAAGGTATATCCGCATGTAGCGAAGATCCGTTACTCTACACCGGGTGTAACCCTAATCTCCCCGCCACCGCATCATGATATTTATTCAATCGAGGATCTGGCACAGCTGATCTATGATTTGAAGAATGCCAACAGACAGGCAAGGATTTCAGTAAAGCTGGTATCAGAATCCGGTGTCGGAACCATTGCCAGTGGTGTTGCAAAGGCCGGAGCCCAGGTTATTCTGGTATCAGGCTATGACGGCGGTACAGGCGCAGCTCCTTTCTCCAGCGTACATCATGCCGGACTCCCCTGGGAGCTTGGTCTTGCAGAAGCGCATCAGACTCTGGTTGAAAACGGCCTGAGAGATAAGGTGGTTTTGGAAACAGATGGTAAGCTGATGACCGGTCTGGATGTTGTTAAGGCAGCTCTTTTCGGAGCCGAGGAATATGCATTTGCAACAGCACCCCTGGTATGTGTTGGCTGCATGATGATGCGTGTATGTTCAAAGGATACCTGCCCGGTTGGTGTGGCAACACAGAATCCGGAGCTGAGAAAGCATTTCGCAGGAAAGCCGGAGCATGTCATTAACTTCATGTACTTTATCGCACAGGAAATGCGGGAATACATGGCACAGCTTGGTTTCCGTACCGTAGAGGAGATGGTCGGCAGAACCGATTGTCTGAGAAAGAGAGAAGATCTCCCGATCGAGCGTGCGAAGCTGATTGACTTTGACCGTATCCTGAAGAAGCCGGTAGAGGGAATGCAGAGACATTTCGTACCGGAACACGTTTATGATTTCGAGCTTGAGAAGACCAAGGATGAATCCATTCTCCTTCCGGCCTTTGAGAAGAGTCTGGAAGGCCCGAGGAAGGAAGCAAAGGGTCAGATCGAGCTGGATGTGACCAATATTGACCGATCCTTTGGTACAATTTTCGGAAGTGAGATCACAAGACATTTCGGAAATAAGCTGGAGGAAGACAGCTATGTTGTTACCTGTCACGGAAGCGGCGGCCAGTCATTCGGTGCTTTTGCACCCAAGGGCCTGACCTTAAAGCTTTACGGAGATGCTAACGACGGCTTCGGAAAGGGACTTTCCGGCGGCAAGCTGGTCATTCGTCCGGAAGAAAATGCAGCCTATGAGGCAAGCGATAATACCATCATCGGAAACGTTGCTCTCTATGGAGCGACAGAAGGAAAGATTTATGTCAGCGGAAAAGCCGGCGAACGTTTCTGCGTCAGAAACTCCGGTGCACTCGCTGTAGTAGAAGGTGTCGGCGATCACGGTCTGGAATATATGACCGGTGGTCTGGCAGTTATTCTTGGTCCGACAGGCAAGAACTTTGCGGCTGGTATGAGCGGCGGAATTGCCTATGTTCTGGATGAGGATCATTCCCTCTACAGAAGAATGAACAAGGATATGGATATGCTCGAAGAGCTGACCGAAAAATATGATATTGAAGAGCTCAGAAGAATTCTGCAGGATTTCGTAAAAGAAACAGATTCTGCAAGAGGAAAGAAGATCCTTGCGAATTTCGAATCCTATATTCCAAGCTTCAAGAAGATTGTTCCGAAGGATTACCAGAAGATGCTTTCGATCATCAGTAAATATGAGGAACAGGGTATCCCGCATGAGGATGCACTTGTAGAAGCATTCAATGAAGTAGCGGCAAGCTGATTGGAGGAAGGATCATGGGAAAAGATACAGGATTTCTGGAATACCAGAGAAGCGAAAATACAAACATTCCGGTTCTTCAGAGAATCAGGAATTTCGAAGAGTTTAAGGTTGCTCCGAATGAGGAGGAAAGAAAAAGACAGGCGGCACGCTGCATGAACTGCGGCGTTCCCATGTGTCAGTCAGCACTGAAGCTGAAGGGCATGGTCACAGGATGTCCGCTTCACAATTTCATTCCGGAATGGAATGATCAGATTTATAAAGGAAATCTGGAATTTGCAGCTTCAAGACTGCTGAAAACCAGCAATTTCCCGGAATTTACAGGCCGTGTCTGCCCGGCACTTTGTGAAAAGGCCTGTATGTGTGGACAGTATGGTGATCCGGTAACCGTGCATGACAATGAGAAATATCTGATTGAGGCAGCCTTTGCCAATGGCGATGTAAAGCCGCAGATACCGGCTCTTCGGAGCGGAAAAAGAGTTGCTGTTGTCGGCTCCGGTCCTGCAGGACTTGCCGTAGCAGATCAGCTGAATAAAAGAGGACATTCTGTTACTGTCTATGAGAGAGAGGACAGGATCGGCGGACTTCTGATGTATGGAATCCCTAATATGAAGTTAGATAAGTCCGTGATCAAGAGAAGACAGGAGCTGATGGAGAAGGAAGGCCTTGTTTTCAAGACAAATGTTAATGTCGGTGTAGACATTACAGCCGAAGAATTAAAGAAAGAATACGATGCCGTAGTACTTTCTTGTGGTGCAAAAAGACCAAGAGCGCTCGCAGGGGTTGACCCGACCGAGGTAAAAGGTGTACATTATGCAGTGGATTTCCTTACTGCAAATACCAAAAGCCTCTTAGAGAGTGATGATCTGAGTGTCGAGGCACTTGAGAGAAGAGGCGGATACATCAGTGCAAAGGGCAAGGATGTTATTGTCATCGGCGGCGGAGATACAGGAAACGATTGTATCGGAACCGTAATCCGTCATGGATGCAAATCCGTAACTGCCCTGGAGATGATGCCGGCTTCACCGGAGGTTCGAGCAGAAAGTAATCCATGGCCGGAATGGCCGCTTGTGAAGAAGACAGATTATGGTCATGAGGAGGCAATTGAAGTCTTCGGTCATGATCCGAGAGTCTTTGAAACAACCATAAAAGAGATCCATACCGACAAGAGAGGAGCTCTTCGTGCCGTAACAACGGTAAAGGTAAGCTTTGCAAACGGAAAAATGGAAGAGGTAGCAGGTTCAGAGAAGAAGCTTCCCTGCAAGCTGCTTCTGATCGCAGCCGGTTTTATCGGATGTGAGCCATATACGGCGCAGGCTTTTGAAACAAAATGCACACAGAGAGGAACCATTGAGACAGAAGAGGATTCCTACAAGACTTCTGTCGATAAGGTATTCACGGCAGGCGATATGCACCGTGGCCAGTCATTGGTTGTATGGGCAATTGCCGAAGGAAGAGCGTGTGCAAAAGAGGTGGACGAATACTTAATGGGCTATACGACGATGTAGGGATTGTCGTAGAGTGTAAGCTGAAAGGAGATTGAAGTTGGGCAACTTACATGAAGAATGTGGCGTAATGGGCATTTATTCACCAAATCGCAGAAATGTGGCGCATACAGTCTATACAGGACTGTATGCGCTTCAGCATAGAGGACAGGAAAGTGCCGGAATCGTTGTAAATGACGACGGACTTTTCTATTCTCATAAAGATTTGGGACTGGTCAGTGATGTATTTGGTGCAGAACAGCTGGCCAAATTTCCAATGGGAACAATGGCTGTCGGCCATGTCAGATATGGAACAAGCGGGGAAACCAACCGTGAAAATGCACAGCCGATGATTGTAAACCATAAAAAGGGACGACTGGCAGTAGCGCATAATGGTAACCTGGCAAATGCCTGGAAACTGAGAGACAAGCTGGAGACAGAGGGCGCAATCTTTCATTCCACGAATGACACAGAGATCATTGCCCACATTTTGATCCGTAAGCGTCTTGTGACCCCTTCTATCGAGCAGGCTGCACTGGCTTCAATTGAACACTTTGACGGAGCATTTTCCCTGATTTTAATGTCTCCGACGAAAATGATTGCCGTGCGTGACCCGCACGGCTTTCGGCCGTTGTGCTACGGACAGACAGAGGACGGCGCTTATGTGATCGCATCTGAGGACTGCGCACTTGCATCCGTAGGAGCAAAGAAGATCCGTGAGGTCGAGCCGGGAGAATTGATCCTCTTCTCTGAAAATGGTGTGACAAGCTTCAAGAATTACTGCAATACAGCACCGCATAAGATCTGTATCTTCGAATATATCTATTTTGCAAGAACGGATTCCGAAATCGAAGGTGTCAGTGTGCATGAGGCAAGAAAAAGAGCCGGTGCCATTTTGGCAAAGCAGGCTCCGGTAGATGCTGATCTTGTCATTGGTGTACCGGATTCCGGTTTGGATGCAGCGCTTGGCTATGCAGAGGAGTCCGGAATTCCATACGGAATCGGCTTTGTAAAAAATAAATACATTGGAAGAACCTTCATTTCTCCGGGACAGAAGAACCGAATGGAAAAGGTTCGTATCAAGCTGAATCCGATCCGTGAAGTCGTTAAGGACAAGAAGATCGTTATGATCGATGATTCCATTGTAAGAGGAACCACCAGTCAGAGTATTATCAGGCTGATCAAGGAAGCGGGTGCAAAGGAAGTTCATATGAGAATTACTGCACCACCTTTCCGTCATCCATGTTATTATGGTACTGATGTAGATTCAAGTGATCATCTGATCGCCAATCAGCATACCATTCCGGAGATTGCTGAGCTGATCGGTGCTGATTCACTTGCATATCTGCCGATGGAGAGTCTTTGCGAGCTTGTCGGACATAAGGACTATTGTGCAGCATGTTTTGATGGAAACTATCCTACAGAGGTACCGGGAGAGCATGCAAAGAATCGTTTTGATATGCCGCTCTCAGCAGGAAGGGAATAAGTGTAATGATTAGAGAAAAGAACAGAAAGCTGATTCTGGAAACCGGAGAAGAATATACCGGTTATGCCTTCGGTGCAGAAGGCTCTAAGGTTGTTGAACTTGTATTTAACACTTCAATGGTCGGATACCAGGAGATCCTGTCTGACCCGTCTTATACGGATCAGGCGGTAGTTATGACTTATCCTCTGATCGGAAATTATGGCATGAACAGAGATGACAATGAGACAAAGACACCGTCTGTCAGTGGTATGGTGGTACGAGAGTTATGTCAAAAGCCATCCAATTTCCGACTTGATCAAAGCCTGGATGATGTCATGAAAAAATATGGAATCCTTGGACTGGAGGGAATTGATACCCGAAAGCTGACAAGGATCATTCGTGAGCACGGAACCTGCCGTGCTTACATTACTGATATGGAGACAAGTAAGGAAGAGGCCCTGAAGGTGATCGCTGAGACACCGGTCTGGCATGATGCCGTTCCCCGTGTTTCCAGCAAAAAGAAATGGATGATGCAGTCTCCGAAGCCCTCTTCAGAGGCCTTGAAGGTTGCTCTGATCGACTGTGGCGTAAAGCACAATATCATCCGTTCTCTTGTAAAGAGAGACTGTGATGTAACCATCTTCCCTTATGATACACCGGCAGAAGAGATCATGAAGGCAAATCCGCACGGAATTCTGATTTCAAATGGACCGGGCAATCCCGAGGATGTTGCTCCGGTAATCGATCTGATCCGTGAGCTTAGGGGAAAGATTCCGATCTTTGGTATCTGCCTTGGTTCTCAGATGATCTCTCTTGCTTATGGTGCCAAGACCTACAAGCTGCATTTCGGACACAGAGGAGGAAATCATCCGGTAAAGGATCTTCTGACCGGAAAGATCGAGATTACCTCTCAGAACCATTCCTATGCAGTAGACAGGGAAAGTCTGGACAATACAGATCTGGATATGACACATTACAACCTGCTGGATGCTACCGTAGAGGGCGTTGCCTGCCTGAAGGACAGATGCTTCGGTATTCAGTATCATCCGGAGTCTGCTCCGGGACCGGAGGATTCCGGTTATCTTTTTGACCGTTTTATCAGATGGATGCAGCAGTACAAAAAAGAGAAAGCAGGGGAAGAATAAATGCCAAAGAGAACAGATCTGAAAAAAATCATGGTCATCGGCTCCGGTCCGATCGTCATCGGTCAGGCGGCAGAGTTTGACTATGCAGGAACACAGGCTTGTCTTGCTTTGAAAGAAGAAGGCTATGAAGTTATTCTCTGCAACTCGAATCCGGCAACCATTATGACGGATCCGATGATTGCGGATAAAGTATATATGGAGCCTCTGACTCTGGAATATCTGGCAAGGATCATTCGCTATGAAAGACCGGATGCGATCGTGCCGGGACTCGGTGGTCAGACAGGACTGAATCTTGCCATGCAGCTGGACAAGAAGGGGGTTCTCGATGAATGCCATACCATGCTGCTCGGAACCAAGAGAGAGAGTATTGAGGCAGCAGAGGACAGAGAGCTTTTCAAAGAACTTTGCGAAAGAATCGGAGAGCCGGTTCTTCCTTCAGAGATCATTACTTCTATCGAAGAAGGTGTAAAGGCAGCAAAGGAGATGGGACTTCCTCTGGTTATTCGTCCGGCCTTTACTCTGGGTGGAACAGGCGGTGGCTTTGTAAATAACATGGATGAAGTAGAAGAGATGCTTCGTCATGCACTTGCAATCTCACCGGTACACCAGGTTCTGCTGGAGAAGAGTGTAAAGGGCTATAAGGAGATCGAGTATGAGGTTATGAGAGATCATAATGATACGGCGATCACTATTTGTAACATGGAAAACCTGGATCCGGTAGGAATTCATACCGGTGACTCCATTGTTGTATGCCCCTCCCAGACTTTGACAAACAAAGAGTATCATATGCTTCGAAACAGTGCGCTGAAGATCATTCGTGCCCTGGAGATCGAGGGAGGCTGTAATGTGCAGTTTGCCCTGGATCCGAAGTCCTTTAATTATTATGTAATCGAGGTAAATCCCCGTGTATCCAGATCCTCTGCCCTGGCATCCAAGGCGAGTGGATATCCGATCGCGAGAGTATCTGCCAAGATTGCGGTTGGTATGACACTGGATGAGATCCAGCTTGCCAATACACCGGCCTCCTTTGAGCCGGCATTGGATTATATCGTTACCAAGATGGCCAGATTCCCCTTCGATAAATTCGCAGAGGCAGACCAGAGACTGGGAACCCAGATGAAGGCAACCGGAGAGGTTATGGGAATCGGAAGAACCTTTTCAGAGAGCTTCTTAAAGTCCGTCAGATCACTTGAGATCGGACTGAAGGCTCCTTATATGACAAGATTTGTTTCCGAGTCCACACAAAGCCTGATGAAGTATATTGCGCTTGGAACAGATGAGCGTATTTATGCTGTGATGGAGCTTCTGCGTCGTGATGCTGATATTCCGGAGATCTGCAAGGCAACGGGAATCGATGCCTGGTTTATCTGGAAGCTGAAAGAGATCGCAGACGAAGAAAAGGCTTTAAAGGAGCATAAGGGCGATATTGACTGGCTGAAGGATGCAAAGAAGTTGGGCTTCTCTGATGCAGAGCTGGCCAGACTCTGGGAAATGACAGAGAATGAGATTTATGCTCTCCGCAAGGAGCATAATATTTTCCCGATCTACAAGATGGTAGACTCCTGCAGCAGCGAGTTTAAGAGCTATATTCCTTATTTCTATTCCACCTATGAGGATGAGAATGAGGCAGATTTCAGCTCCGGTAAGGAGAAAATTGTAGTACTGGGCTCCGGACCGATTCGAATCGGCCAGGGTGTCGAATTTGACTATTCCACAGTGCATGCGGTTCAGACCATTCAGGAACGTGGCTATGAAGCAATCCTGATCAATAACAATCCGGAGACAGTTTCAACGGATTATACGATGGCAGATAAACTGTACTTTGAGCCCCTTTGCATCGAGGATGTTATGAATGTGCTCGAGCTGGAGAAGCCGAAGGGAGTTGTTGTTTCTCTTGGCGGTCAGACAGCCGTTAACCTGGCAGAGCCGCTGAAGGAGAAGAATGTTCCCCTGATCGGTACAGACTGTGACGCCATTACCCGTGCAGAGGACAGAGATGTCTTTGAGAAGCTGCTGGATGATCTGAAGATTCCGAAGCCGGAAGGAAAAGCGGTTGCAACCATTGAAGATGGTATCCGTACCGCCAATGAGATCGAATATCCTGTTCTGGTACGTCCCAGCTTCGTATTGGGCGGCCGTGCTATGCGTGTAGTAGAAAATGACGAAGAGCTGGAATACTACCTGAATACCGCAGTACAGATGGATACAGAGCATATGGTTCTGGTCGATCATTATGTGCGCGGCAAGGAGGTAGAGGTAGATGCCGTATGTGACGGAGAGCATGTATTTATTCCGGGCATTATGGAGCTGGTTGAACGGACCGGTGTACATTCCGGAGACTCCATCAGTATCTATCCGCCGGCAACCTTATCCCAGGATGTCAAGGATATCCTGATGGATTATACAGAAAAGCTTGGTCTTGCCATTGGCATCAAGGGACTTTACAATATTCAGTTCATTGTAGATGACAAGCAGAGAGTCTATATTATCGAGGTAAACCCGCGTTCCTCCAGAACGGTTCCTTTCCTTTCCAAGGCAACAGGATATGACCTTCCAGAGATCGCGACCAGGGTTATGCTGGGTGAGAGCCTGCGCGATCAGGGCATTACAGAACTGATCGCACCGGAGAAGAGCAGATGGTATGTTAAGGTTCCGGCCTTCTCCTTTGCAAAACTTCAAGGCATGGATATCCGTCTGTCACCGGAAATGAAATCAACCGGAGAGGCAATCGGCTATGATGATCAGCTGATGAGAGCTATGTATAAGGCACTTCAGGCATCCGGTACCCGCATGCAGAATTACGGAACAGTCTTTGCCTGGATCGGAGAAAGCGAGAAGGAAGAGACCCTTCCTTTGATCAGACGTTTCTATCAGCTTGGCTTTAATATTGAAGCAGAAAGAGAAACAGCAGAGCTGCTAAAAGAGAACGGAATCCGTACCCACGCGGTGGATATGGAGCACAATGGTCTGGAAGATATCTGTGAGAGAATCCGTCAGGGCTATGTGACCTATGTTGTCAATACGGGTGATGTCAGAAATATGACAGCACAGGATGATCCGGAAAACCAGATCCGTTTCTGTGCAATTTCTAATGGCGTACCGGTTATGACAGCAACCGATACGGCAAAGGTTCTTTTGGATGCACTTGAAGATATTACCTTCAAGGTTTCTACAATTGATGCTGACTAATTTAGGGATAGGTAAGAATCACATAAATAGCTGACAGGATGACAGGAGGAGATGTCATGAATCAGGAAAAAGTTATTGTGATTGATTTTGGCGGCCAGTACAATCAGCTGGTTGCCAGACGTGTGCGTGAATGTCAGGTATATTGCGAGATTTATTCTTATCGCACACCGATCGATCAGATTAAGGCGATGAATCCCAAGGGAATTATCCTCACAGGCGGCCCCAACAGCTGCTATGAGGAGGGAGCACCGACCTATACAAAAGAATTGTTTGAACTGGGAATTCCGGTATTGGGACTTTGCTATGGTGCACAGCTGATGCAGCATGTACTTGGCGGCAAGGTTGAAAAGGCACCGGTTCGCGAGTATGGCAAGACAGAGACATTTATTGATGGCTGCAAGGATTCTCTTTTTGCAGGCGTGGAAGAAGAGACGGTTGTCTGGATGAGTCATTTTGACTATATATCCCAGACCGCTCCGGGTTTTGAAATCATTGCCCATACAGCAGACTGCCCGGTCGCAGCTGCAGCAAATACAGAGAAGAATCTTTATGCGATTCAGTTCCATCCGGAGGTTCTTCATACCGTAAGAGGAAAGGAAATCCTGCACAATTTCGTCCGCAATATCTGCCAGACAGAAGGCAGTTGGAAGATGGATTCCTTTGTTGAGCATACGATTACAGAGATTCGCGAAAAGGTTGGAGACGGCAAGGTGCTTCTGGCACTTTCCGGCGGCGTGGATTCCTCTGTTCTGGCTGCACTTCTTGCAAAGGCAATCGGCAAGCAGCTGACCTGCGTATTTGTCGATCATGGTCTTCTGCGCAAGAATGAAGGCGATGAGGTAGAAGGCGTATTCGGACCGGACGGAGACTTTGATATTAACTTTGTCAGAGTCAATGCCCAGGAAAGATATTACGCAAAGTTGGCCGGAGTCGAAGAGCCGGAAAAGAAACGTAAGATCATCGGAGAAGAATTTATCCGTGTCTTTGAAGAAGAAGCCAAAAAGATCGGAAAGGTAGATTTCCTGGCACAGGGAACCATCTATCCGGATGTAGTAGAATCAGGACTTGGCGGAGAGTCAGCCGTGATCAAATCCCATCATAATGTTGGCGGACTTCCGGATTATGTTGATTTCAAAGAAATCATCGAGCCTCTTCGTAATCTTTTCAAGGATGAGGTAAGAAAGGCCGGTCTTGAGCTTGGTCTTCCGGAGTATTTGGTCTTCAGACAGCCTTTCCCGGGTCCGGGACTTGGCATCCGTATTATCGGTGAGGTGACAGCAGAGAAGGTTCGAATCGTACAGGATGCGGACTATATCTATCGAACTGAGGTAGACGCAGCAGCAAAGGCTTATCAGGAGGAGCATGGAAGTGAAGCTCCCTGGATGCCGAATCAGTATTTTGCAGCTCTTTCCAATATGCGCTCTGTAGGTGTTATGGGAGATGAGCGTACTTACGATTATGCCGTTGTTGTTCGTGCGGTTCGTACCATTGACTTTATGACTGCAGAAGCAGCAGAGATTCCTTTTGCTGTTCTTCAGACCGTTATGAGCAGGATTATTAACGAGGTCAAGGGAGTAAATCGTGTAATGTATGATCTTACTTCCAAACCGCCTGGAACAATTGAACTGGAATAATTTGAAATGCTTTAAAAAGCCCTTAGCTGTGGGTAAAAACTCATGGCTAAGGGCTTTTTGTTGTCTTTATTCATATTTGTTGATGTATAATTGAGAAGAAAAAGACAAATCGGAATAAAAGAAGCCTATAGGGATATTACAGGGAAAGTCACTACCGAGGATATTGAGGCAGAACAAATATGTAACGAAGAGGAAAAATAGTTAATAAAGAGAGGTGCATATGCTATGCC
>CAVFAT010000043.1:0-14854 GCA_963620785.1 Bacteroidaceae bacterium | reverse complement strand
TATGAGCTTTCACAGGCTCGGGTGGGTTCGATTCCCACCTGTACCCGCCAAAAAAGTATTTTAGCCATCCCTCGGGATGGCTTTTTATCGTATAGGAACGAAGTTTCCTATACGATAAAAGAACCTTCCGGTAAATGATATATTGCAGAGGTTATTATGAATCAGGAAATTTTACGTCAGATTCCGAAAATGGATATTTTATTAGAAGGAAAAGCAGTACTTGCCGCTTCCCGGGGGCTGCCCAGGGCAATGGTAAAATCCGCTCTGCAGGCAGAGCTGGCGGAGTTGAGAAAAGAACTGCTGGCCGGCGCTTCCCTGCCGAAAGAAGAGGACCTGGATCAAAGATTGGCAGCTGCCATCCGCCAGGCTTCTCTTTTCCGCATGCGCAGACTGATCAATGCAAGCGGCATTGTCCTGCATACCAATCTCGGAAGAGCACCTTTGGGAAAGGAAACAGCCGAGCATGTTGCATATACTGCCGCAGGTTATTCGAATCTGGAATATGACCTGAAAAAAGGAAAACGTGGTTCCCGCTATGACCTGATCGAAGAAGCGCTTTGCAAAATTACCGGTGCAGAAGCAGCCCTGGTTGTGAATAATAATGCTGCCGCTGTATTTCTCATGCTCAATACCCTTGCAAAAGGCAAAAAGACGATTATTTCCAGGGGGGAGCTGGTCGAGATTGGCGGCTCTTTCCGCATTCCGGATATCATGTCTGCAAGCGAAGCGCATTTAGAGGAAATTGGCACAACAAATAAGACACATCTGCAGGATTATGAAAAGGCGCTTGCGGGAGAAGAGGAGAGTGTTCTTCTTAAGGTGCATACCAGCAATTTTAAAATGATTGGTTTTTCTGAAGAAGTGGATATTCAGGATTTAAAGAAGCTGGCAGAAAGTTTTCAGGTTCCTCTTCTTTATGATCTGGGTGCAGGCTTTCTGATTCGACCCGAGGAAATCGGCCTTTCAGAAGGAATCTATGTGCCGGATATCGTAAAAGATACGGATGTCTGCTGCTTTTCCGGAGATAAACTCTTCGGTGCCGGACAGGCGGGAATTCTGCTTGGCAAAAAAAGTATGATCGATGCCATGAAAAAAAATCAGTTAACCCGTATGCTGCGCGTGGATAAAATGACCCTTGCGGCATTGGAGGAGACCCTTCGCTGGTATCAGGATCCGGAAATGGCAAAGAAAGAGATTCCGGTTTTGAAAATGCTTTCTATGTCAGAGGAGGCCTTAAAAGAAAAAGCAGAAAGAATTTCTTCTTTGCTTCAGAAGGAAGTGCCATCTTTTTGCTTCCATATGATTCCCTGCGAAGACGAACCGGGTGGAGGCTCTCTGCCGGCACTTATACTTCCCGGTTGGGCGATTCAAGTTTCTACTATGGAATATAGCCCGAATCAGCTGGAGAAAAAGCTAAGAGAAGCAGAAATTCCAGTTATCGGACGAATTTGGAAGGATCAAATGATTTTATCTGTTCGAACGATTCTGGAAGAGGATATCGTTCCTCTGCTAAAGACCTTTTCTTTGATAGGGTCTGCAGAAAATAAGAAAAGCTGACTTTTACGGATAAGAGATCACAAAATCATGCATGTACTGCCCACATGTACTGCCGATAGTTAAAAGCAGCAGAAGAAAGGATTTTAGGATGAAGCATATTGTTTTAGGAACAGCAGGGCATATTGATCATGGCAAAACGCTTCTGACCATGGCGCTTACCGGGATCGATACCGATCGCTTAAAGGAAGAAAAAAGCAGAGGCATTACCATCGAGCTTGGTTTTGCACCCATGAAGCTTTCCGATGGCAATAAAATCAGCATTGTCGATGTGCCCGGTCATGAACGCTTTGTTAAAACAATGATGGCAGGTGCTTCCGGTATCGATGGCGTACTTTTGGTTATTGCGGCAGATGACGGTCCCATGCCGCAAACAAGAGAGCATTTGGATATTATTCGCCTTTTGCATGTACAAAAGGGCATTCTTGTTATTACAAAATCCGATCTTGTAACAGAAGAAAGACTTGCCGAGGTGAAAGCTTCTCTTAGAGAGCTTACCAAAGGAAGCTGTCTGGAAAATGCCCCGGTCTGTGAGGTATCTGCTTTGACCGGAAGCGGCATTGAGCAGCTAAAAGAAGAAATTGAAACCCTGGTTTCCCAGTTAAAGGAAAGAGAGGGCAACAAACCGGCCAGACTACAGGCAGACCGGGCCTTTCCCGTCAGCGGCTTCGGAACGGTTGTGACCGGAACTCTGACAGAGGGAACTCTGCATGTGGGGGATAGCATAGAGATTTATCCTCAGCAAGAGCTCTGTCAGGTCAGAAGCCTGCAGAATCATAATAAAAACGAAGAGCTTGCCTTTGCCGGTTCCAGAACGGCAATGAGCTTTTCGGCCTTAAAAAAAGATTTACAGTTGAAGGGTTCTTCCATTGCTGAACCCGATTCCATGATCGTAACAAACTTTATAGATGTTTTTCTTCAAATCACACCGGATTGTAAGTATCAGATCAAGAATTCATCCCAGCTGCATTTTTTCCATGGAACGGAAGAAGTGATTGCCAAGCTGCGTCTTTTGGACAGCGATAAGCTTATGGCCGGCCAAAGTAGCTATGCACAGCTAAAACTTTCCAAAGAAATTGCTGTCCGCCTGGATGATCCCTTTATCCTTCGTTTCTTTTCTCCGGTGATTACCATCGGAGGCGGCAAGATTTTATCCTGCCAGGGCAAACGGCTTCGCCGGCATTATCGTCCGGTTTTGGATAAACTGGAAAGACTAAACAGCGCAGATGCCGCAGAAAAACTGGAAATTCGCATCGAAGAAAAGGGAATTTTGCCAAGCAAAAGACAACTTCTTCGCACACAGGCCAATCAATCCGAAGAAGAGTACCTTCCGGCTGAAAAAAAACTTCTGGAATCCGGGAAAATCCTGGAGATTAGAGAGGGAGAATTGATCAGCCGGTCGGCAATTGATCAAAGATTCGAAAAGGTAGAGGAGCTATTGCAGCGTTTTCATAAGAGTTACTCCCTGCAGCCCGGTATGAAGCTTGCCGAATGGAGAAAAAGATTATTTCCGGAAGAGCATGCCCCCTGCAATCAGCTTCTTCAGCTTTGGTGCAGGGAAAATCTGCTGAAGGCAGAAAATAACTATGTTTCCTTGCCTGATTTTGAACCGGAATTTACTCAGCAGCATAAGATCATGCAGAGAAAGCTTCTTCATTACTACCGGGATGCCTGGATGAAAGCACCGGAACAGAAGAAGGTTGATGAAAAATTTGAAGGCAGGGGCCCCATTTATAAGCAGATTCATATCAATATGCGCATGAATGGTATGCTGATCGGCCTTTCTCCGAGCTATTATGTTCATTTCGAAGCCTACGAGGATGCACTTCGCATCTTCACAGAGCTCTGTGAACAGCAGGGCGGCAAGGCAAGTCTTGCAGAATTTCGAACTGCGGCAGATATTTCCCGAAAGTATTCCCAGCTTTTCCTGGAGTACTGGGATAAGCATGGAATCAGCCGGAGGGTTGGAGATGAACATGTTCTGATCAGGAAAACAAAGGCGGAATAATTCCCCCCCCTTAACAACATTTTTTGCACATTTTCAGTACATTACTTTGGCGCATTCCCTGCAAAGAGAGCAAATTCCCGCCTTCTGCATTTGGCAAGCAGGGTCAGGCCATATTCTTCTGCAAGTTCAATGGCAGCATCAGAAAGACTTGATTTTGTTGCTAGGATCGGAATTCCTGCCGCAATGGCTTTTTCTGCCATATCCGTTGGAATTCTGCCACTGGAAAAGGCGATACATCTTTTCAGATCAATTCCATGTCGAAGGGCATAACCGATGGCCTTATCCAGGGCATTATGTCTTCCGATATCCTCACAGGTAAAGATAATTTTTCCGCCGGTCATCAAAAAACAGCTGTGGGTTGCCCCAGTCTCGGAATGAATGGGCATGCCTTCTTCAAAACGTTTCGACAGGGCATAGATCCATTCTGCTTTCCATTCGATTGGCTGAATTTTCTTCATAGGAAGCTCATGAACAAAGAAATCATTTAAGACCCGGTTGCCGGTACAGCAACTGGGTGTTTTTTCTATATAAGCTTCCTGATCAGCAGATCTGTCATCCCGCTCAACTCCCGCATCCTCATCTGAATTTAGAGAAAGTGAACGGAAAGAAAGATCCGTCAGCTCTGAGGAATTCTCTAATAAAGTTTCTTCCTTCAGAGTCACAAAGGCCTGCTTTCCATACCGGCAAATATAGATTTCTTCCACATCCTGAATAGAAGAGATGATTCCCTCCGTTAAAAGCCTTCCCAATACGAGTTCCGTCAGCATGGTCGGAATACAGATCAGTTTCATGGTCAGAATATTGTTGATATAAACATCAATTACATGCTCAACAAGAACAGACCGCGTTTTTACGGCGGTCTGTCCATCTGAGCATATTGCTCTGTATTCTATTTCTTTTATTGTTTCCGGCTGAAATTCAGTGTACAATTCACGAATTTTCATCTGTAATCTTCTCCACCTTGATCGCACATACCTTGTATTCGGGAATTCTGCAGATCGGATCTAAGGCGGAATTAGTCAGCCAGTTCGCATTTCCATCCGGGAAATGGAAGGGCATCCAGGTCTCACCCTCGGAAACCTTCTTGCCAACACGAGCAGTAGACTTGATGCTTCCTCTTCTGGAAGAAACTTTAACCAGTTCTCCATCCTGAATACCGATTCTTGCAGCATCCATTTCATTGATCTCAATGAAGGATTTACCGGAGATTTCCATCATACCCGGTGTACGTCCTGTCATGGCACGTGTCGTGTAGTGATAAAGGATACGTCCTGTCATCAGATAGAGCGGGTAATCCTTGTCCGGAAGCTCGATCGGATCGGAATATTCGGTCGGATAGAGCCAACCAAGACCACGGGAGAATTTACCAACATGCATGATGGGTGTTCCCGGATGATCCTTTGTCGGGCAGGGCCACTGCAGACCGTTTCCGGCAACCTCTTCACTATCGAGTCTTTCATGAGAAATTCCACCAAAGCTCGGTGTGAGAGAAGCAACCTCATCCATGATCTGCGCAGAAGTCAGATGCGGCTGCGGATATCCCATACGATTCATCAGATCAATGATAATATCTGTATCTAATCTGATATCAAATTCCGGATCCTTTGTCAAATCGACAGCCTTACGAACACGGCATACACGTCTTTCTGTATTGGAGAAAGTACCTTCTTTTTCTGCATAGCTCATTCCCGGAAGGATAACATCAGCAAACTCTGCTGTCTCTGTCATAAAGAGCTCCTGTACAACAAAGAAGTCCAGACTGGAAAGAGCCTTACGGATATGGGTTGTATCCGGATCTGTAACCACCGGATCCTCGCCATAGATATAAAGTCCGCGGATTTCCTTATTAATCGCCTTCGGGAAGACGTCTGTAGCAAAAGTTCCGATATTCGGGTCAAGCTCTACGCCCCATGCCTTTTCAAATTTAGCACGGATCTCATCGTCAGTAACATCCTGATAGCCCGGGAATTTATTCGGCATAGCACCCATATCGCAGCCACCCTGAACGTTGTTCTGACCACGAAGCGGATTTACACCGCATCCAGAACGGCCGATCTTACCGCAAAGCATAGCCATATTAGACATAGACATAACGCCGACTGTACCATTGGAATGCTCTGTTACACCAAGACAGTAGATGATGGGAGCCTTGTCGGCTGTCGCATACATACGGGCTGCCTCGATCAGCTGATCCTTGTCAATATGACAAGCTTCCGCAACACGTTCCGGTGTATAGTCCTTTACGATTTCCTTGAGTGTTTCATAACCTTCGGTACGTTCTGCAATGAACTTCTCATCAACGAGACCTTCCTCGATCATGACATGCATCATACCGTTTGCAAACATGATGTCTGTACCCGGTTTCAGCTTAAGATGAATATCTGCATACTTGGTGAGACCGATATCTCTCGGATCTACAACGATCAGCTTTGTGCCATTTCTGACAGCTTCACGAATCTGCATACCTACAACAGGATGTGCCTCCTCCGGATTGGAACCAACCAGAAGAATGCAGTCAACATCATGTGTGATATCGTAGATCGGATTGGTCATTGCACCGGATCCTAAGGTAATTGCAAGACCGGATACAGATGCAGAGTGGCAAACACGGGCACAGTTATCTGTATTATTGTTGCCAAAGCAGCATCTAACCATCTTCTGTACCATGTAGATATCTTCATTCGGAGAACGGGAGCAGGCGAAACCTGCCAGAGAGCTGGAGCCATACTGCTTTTTGATCTCCATGAATTTGGAAGCAACAAGATCCAAGGCTTCATCCCAGGAAGCTCTCTCGAATTCACCGGTTTCCTTATTCTTGATCAGAGGATATTTGATACGATCCTTGGAATGAACAAAATCAAAACTTGCGGAACGTCCCTTTACGCAAAGCTTGCCGTGATTGGATGGTCCGTCCGCCGGCTCACAGTCTACAATCTGATTATCCTTAACGATCAGGTCATACTGACAGCCTGTTGCGCAGTGAGGACATGTTGTACGAACACGTTTCACTTCCCATTCACGGTAATCTCTTCTTCTCTTTTCCTTCAGAGCACCGGTCGGACATGCCAGAGCACAGTTACCGCAGGATTCACAAAGTGTTGTTTTCCAGTTTTCGCCAAAAGGAGCATCGATCACGGTGAACATACCGGTTTTATCAAGCTCGATAGCGCCTCTTCCGGAAACCTTATCACAGGTGCTTACGCAGCGCATGCAGTGAATACAAAGGTTCGGATCATAGCTAAGGAAGGGATGCTCATCCTTTGGTGCCGGATTGATCTTATAACGGGTTCCTTCATAGCTGGTATAATTTACGCCATAATCATTACAGTATCTCTGCAGATCACAGATACCGTTGTTAGGGCAGGAGAAGCAATCCTGATGATGGTTGGAAAGAAGGAGATCCAGAACGGTTTTTCTTGCCGCAACGACACGCTCTGACATGGTATCGATGACCATTCCTTCCTGTGCCAGGGTATTGCAAGCCGGTGGCATTTTCTCCATGCCTTCTACATCGACAATACAAAGACGGCAGGAGCCGATTTCATTTACACCCTCAAGATAGCAGAGTGTGGGGATCTCGATTCCGGCGGATCTTGCAGCCTTTAAAATTGTAGTTCCTTCTTCAACTTCGATCGCAATTCCGTTTATTGTTACATGAATCATTCGTCTCTGCCTCCTTTCAATACACCACAGCCAAAGTGGTCACATCTCAGACAGCGATTTGCCTCCTGCATTGCCTCTGCGTGTGTCAGTTCAACCTCAACGCCTTCAAAGTCACATCTTCTGATATAGGCAGGACGTTCTGTTACATTTACTCGTCCGGTCGGTACCCTGTTGTTTTCCTTTGCAGGCGGTACCTCTACATTGCAGGGAAGCTTGTGGTGATAGCCAAGGTATTCGTCGATATTGTGGGCAGCAACCTTTCCTGCGGCAATTGCACGAATCGCTGTAGATGGTCCTGTTGCACAGTCACCGCCGACAAAGACACCTTCCATGTCCTCTACTCTTGTAGAAAGAGAAGCTTCAAATACGCCACGGTTTGCCTTCATGCCAAATTCCTCGAAAGGAGCAGAAATGATATCCTGGCCAACAGCGATCAAAACGATCTCACAGGGGATGCGGATCTCATCCTTCTCTGTATCCATGGGACTGGGTCTTCCTGCACGGTCATAAGGTCCGATCATCTGCGGTTTTACATTAAGGGCAGTGGTATTGCCCTTTTCATCAGCCTCAATGGACTTTGGTGCCATCAGAGTCATAAACTCGATGCCTTCCTGCATAGCAGACTCGATCTCAGACTCAAGAGCTGTCATATCTTCTTTACGACGACGGTAAATAACTCGTACATCCTTTGCACCGCATCTTACAGAAGAGCGGGCTGCATCCATGGCAACATTTCCACCACCGATGACGCATACGGTCTTGCCTGTATAATCCGGACGAACACCATTTCCGATACGATCCAGCATATCTACTGCAGAATCAACGCCATTCGCATCAACATTGTCCAGACGAAGCTTTTTACCCTCCTGGGCGCCGATTGCAACAAAAATAGCATCATATTTTTCATGCAGCTCTGCAATCTTCTCAGCAGTATCAATATTTGTATTGTATTTTACTTCAATATCACCCGCAGACAGGATGGCATTTGTATCTTCCTCCAGTCTGTCTTTGGGGAAACGATAGTTCGGAATACCATAACGCAGCATACCGCCTAATTTTTCATGGCGTTCATATACAGTAACCTTATGACCCATCTGACCAAGGAAATAAGCACAAGTCAGACCTGCCGGGCCACCACCGATGACACCGATATGCTTTCCGGTACTTGGGTTTGCCTTTGGAACTTCTACCTTGTCAGCAGCGATCTGGTCTACTGCATATTTTTTCAAACCACGAATATTGATGGCATCATCAATCAGATTTCTGCGGCATCTTTCCTCACAGGGATGCTCACAGATCATGGCACATGCGGTCGGGAAAGGATTGTCCTTTCTGATCATGTTAATGGATCCGGCATAATCCTCCTGACCGATCAGTGCGATATAGGCCGGAACATCTACATGCGCCGGACACTGATGAATACAGGGAACCATCTGACCGGATTCACTCGGACAGACATGCTTTTTGATATGGCTTTCATATTCCTCTGCAAAGGTATCTAATCCTGCCAGAACCTCTGCTGCAGACTGGTAACCGATCGCACAGTCAGAAGACTGGGTGATCATGGTAGCCAGACTTCTCATCTGGTCTAAGGTATTCTCATCTGCATCGCCATCCAAAATCTTCTTCAGAAGAGAAGAGAGCTGGGGAAGACCGTCCCTACAGGGTACACACTTTCCACAGGTCTGGTTCATGGAAGCCAGCAGGAAAGAATACTGAACCGTCAAAGGACAGGTTCCAGGTGGATAAACTTCAACTTTTGTACTGAATTTCTCCAAAATGCTTTTGATTTTTACATCTGTGCTTTTGGGATCAGCTAAATAAATTTGACTCATAACCCCTCCATGCTTACATTGTTTTGATAAACATTAAATTTTTATAATAATTGGAAGAAAAAATCTCCGCTACTATTATCACTATAACTAGTATTCAATATCCAAATGTCACACCAAACGATTAAATTGAATGAACTATGGATTCTTCAATAGATCACTTAGAACTAGGAACTGCTTATGAAAACGGCAAAAGTCGTCATGCATAAAGCTATGACGATTTTGCCGGGAAGCCTCTCTTTCATAAATATTAATTGAAAAATCAAATTTAAAAGTTCAGCTTGCCATTCTATTTTCACTTGTTTTCTTATGATTTTTTGCCCTTCAGATAGCAGAACCAGTAAACACCACCGACCAGGACTGCTCCGCCAATGATATTTCCGATCGTTACCGGAAGAAGGTTTGCTCCGAAATAATTGCCAACTGTAAGATTGGTCATATCTACACCGGCCTCCTGAGCTGCCTGCGCATAAGCCGGGATTGTTTTTGCGAAAAGGCCGGCTGCAATATAGTACATATCAGCAACACTATGTTCAAATCCGCATAAAACGAACATCATGATCGGGAAGAAAAGTCCCACAATCTTACTTACGACATCTTTAGCAGCAAAGGAAATCCATACGGCAATACAGACAAGGAAATTACAAAGAATACCTTTGATCAATGCATCGCTGAAAGGCATGGAACATTTTGTTGCTGCAGTAGAGATAACAGATACTGCCAATCCGTTATTAAAGAGGCTAACCTGGTGGCTGAATACCACACCGGCTGCCAGAAGAATGCTTCCGATCAGGTTTCCGATGTAAACAAAAACCCAGTTCTTCAGCATACCGCCCAAAGAGATTTCCTTCTGAAGAAGGGGAATCGTCAGAAGACAGTTTCCGGTGAAAAGCTCACTTCCGGCCAAAAGTACCATGGTAAGTCCGCCCGGGAATACACAGGCTCCGACGAATTTTCCGACAGATGCCAAAGGAATAGATACTGCAACGGTAGTGGAGCTGATTCCTCCGACTCCGATAAATATACCGGCAAAAATTCCAAGAAGAAGCATCTTTGGAATGGGTGTGTTTACTTTTGCTTTTCCGGTTGCGATATAATTTGATGCAACCTCAGCAGGTGAAAAAAAGTTCATTTCGCGTTACTCCTTTCTGATTCATAGATGTTATGTCTTTCTTTTTGGAATTATATCATGCTATAATTACCAAATATGTGTGCACATTGTCACTAATTCAAAAAAAATAATGTGCATTTCTTTTATGTAAACAATGTTAGATATAACTTCCAGTTATATTTATAACAAACAGATAGATGGTACTTTTAAAATGAAATTATCAATTGGAACTCTTTTAAGCAAACTATGCACAAAGGCAGATTATGATGCCTATGGACTGGATCCGGAGCAAAAGATCGAGGGGATCAAGCTCTTTTCTTCCGATGAGGAATACCACGAGCCGGATGACTGCATCTACCTCGTATCCAAATCTGTCGTAAAGACCCATACCTCTACCCTGATCAGTCGGCAGGTTCTTTCCCACAATGTCTATTTGTGTGTTCTTCCGGAAAGGGTGGAACTGCCCAAGGAAGTAACCGGCAATCTTTCGATCATCTTTTTATATTCGAAGGATTCTTCCATTGTTGTCTTCAATCAGATTCTGAACCTTTTCCATAAATTTACGAAGTGGGAGTCTGCCCTGTCAGATGCGATGCTGAGAAACCTGGAACTGCAGGAGATCATGGAGGTCTGTAATGGGATCCTTTCTTCCCCTTTGATCATCCTTGACCGGAGCTATCGGGTAATCGGTTCCTACAAGAGCGAAAACATGAATCCTCCTATTTTTAAGGATGTTGAAGAGAAGGGATATCTTTCTTCGGAGACAGTGCATACCCTGATCCGTCTGGGGGTCATTCCTCTTTCTAATTCGATCGGACAAAATCCGACGAATCAGAGGCTTTCAAATACTGCCTCGGGAGAATACTACAGCTATTGGGAGCCCATTCTGACCAATGGCCATATTGTCGCCTATATGCTCTGGCTCTTTTCGAATCAGGAAAGCTATGAAAATGAAAAATATCTGATCAGCTATTTTACAGATAATATCAAGCGTTATTTTCTGAATGGCCGTTATAATACATCAGCATCTTCAGATATGAAGGAATCCCTGCTGATCGATATCATGGATCACCCCCAGGATCCGGCTGCTTCTTATGAAGAACGTGTAAAGATGATCATGTACTCCGATATGGAGGGCTGCTTTATCCTGTCAAAGATCGAATATGACAACATGGATCGGATTCCCTATGACATCATGAGCTGGCATCTCCATAATCTATCGGCAGACTATGTGCCCTTTGTCCATAACAATTCTCTCTATCTCTTCCGGCCACATACAGCAGGAGATAGCGGGGATAAATTATCAGAAGCCGCGATAAAGAAAAGACAGGAGATCGAAGACCTCTTTCAGGATCTTCCCTTTGCCGTCGGTACAAGCGATCCCTTTTATTCTCTGATGGATCTGTCAAAGGCGGCAGAGCAGTGTGACATTGCCCTCCGCTACAGGAATCTTTCCTATAAAAGAACAGAACACTTTATCGCCTTCCGAGATATTTATCTGCTCTATCTGGCTAAGAAATCAGCAGATGCCTTCCACGGGGAAATGCTGATCAGCTCTGAATACAAGGCCTTGAAGCAATATGACAAGGAACACAATAACAATTTGACGGATGTCATCTTCGTTTATCTGTCCAACCGGCAGAATATCAATAAAACTGCCGAAAAAATATTCATGCATCGAAATACGATTATGAACAAGGTGAAAAAAGCTTATACTGTAGTAAATAATGATTTCGAGAACTTCCATGATTCCGCTGCCTTTATTATTTCCTATTATTTGGATGTAATGGATTCCGAGTCCGGAAGTATGGATGAAAATACCATGTATTTATTGAGAAATATCTAGGAGAAATCCTAAAACATTTAAAATATAAGGAAAGGAACTGTCATATGAAAGAAAGAATCAGCTGGCAGGAGGCAAGAAATCTCCTCCTTGAGAAAACAAACATCATCGGAAGCGAATTGCTTCCTCTGGAAAAATCCTATGGGCGGATCTGCGCTGAGGATGTGACTGCCAAAAGCAATGTGCCTCCCTTTGATCGTTCCCCCTTTGACGGATATGTTTTCAAAAGCGAGGATACCAAAGGCGATCTTCCGATCACCCTTTCCATTCTGGAGGAAATTCCGGCCGGAAGCTTTCCGACAAAGGCAGTTACTTCCGGAACTGCTTCCAAGATCCTGACCGGAGCACCGATTCCGGATGGCGCGGATGCCGTTACAAAATTTGAGGAAACAGACTTTACGGAAAGCACAGTGACCCTGAAAAGAGCTTATGAGTTTGATGAGAATGTCATTCACGCCGGAGAGGATATCCGGGCAGGAGAGGTCATTGCATCAAAGGGACAGACAATTGATGCCGGCCTTGCCGGAACCTTCGCTTCCCAGTCTATTCCTGAAGTAAAGGTCTTCTCTATTCCTACGATCGGGATTATTACCACCGGAAGTGAGCTGGTGGAAATAAATGAGGAGAAAGCCGCCGGAAAAATTCCAAATTCAAACCGCTATTCCTTTGAATCTGCCATCTTGCAGGCTGGCTGCAAGCCCCTTTATCTGGGTACTCCTTCAGATTCTGTTGAGGAAATTGCCGGCATGATCAAAAAAGGCTTATCCGAATGCGATGCCATCCTTACCACCGGCGGTGTTTCCGTCGGAGACTATGATCTGACAAAAGCAGCTTTCGAATTTCTTAATGCAGAACTGATCTGCGGCAATCTGAAGCTGAAGCCGGGCGGAAAAAGCTGCTACGGGCTTTTAAATGGAAAAATGCTCTTCGGCTTATCCGGAAATCCCGCTTCCGCTCTGACAAACTTTTACGCTGTAGTCCTTCCCGCCATCCGCAAGCTGAGCGGCCGCTCTCCCTACTATCCGGAGTTTAGCGCTTATCTGGCCGAGGACTTCAAGAAAAAGAGCAAACAGCCAAGACTTCTGCGCGGAAAACTGGAATTTTCGGATGGAAAAGTTTGCTTCCGACAGGCAAAACAGCAGGGAAATGGTGCCTTACATACCATGTCCGGTGCAAATGCCATGGCTGAGATTGCAGCAGGTGCTTCTCCTCTTGAAAAGGGAAGCCTTCTGAAGATCTTTTATATTGGGTAAAAGCAGCAATTCGGGAATTCAGTCATTCTGTGCTATACTAAAAAATATGCTTTTTAGCAGTATCTGACTACATTTTCCCTACTACCAGGGATAGGACATAACAAACTTGCACGAATCGTGCATCAGGAGAAAAAGAAAATGAAAAAAATAAAGACAAAGGATGCAGTAGGACAGATTCTCTGTCATGATATTACCGGCATCGGAAAAGACTTTAAGGGTCCGGTTTTTAAGCGCGGACATGTGATTCAAGAAGAGGATCTGGAGAGACTCTATGACCTTGGCAAACAGAATATTTTTGTCTGGGAGGAGAATGCCGGCGAGATCCATGAGGAGGATGCCGCCTTACGGCTTGCAGAAATTTCCAAAACAGAGGGTGCCAGCTTTACCGGTCCTTCCGAAGGAAAAATGGTGCTGACTGCCGATCGCCCCGGTATGCTTCGTGTGAACGTACCGCTTTTGAATCAGATCAATTCCATCGGAGATATCACGATCTCAACTCTGCCGGATCATTATCCCTGCCACAAGGGTTCCAAGCTGGCGGCAATGCGAATCGTTCCTCTTGTAACCCAGGAAAGCCAGATCATTCAAGCAGAAGAGCTGGCAAAACAGGCTGATCGTCCCTTGATCGAATTTGTTCCTTATACAGAAAAAAAGATTGGTATCATCATTACCGGAAGTGAGATCTATAACGGAAGAATCGAAGATCTTTTTGAAGAGGTCATTCGAAGAAAAGCAGCTCAGTATCCAACACAGATCCTTGGCTGCAGGATCTGCGATGATGATCTGGATATGCTGAATCAGGCAATCGCTTCTTTCCTGGAAGAAGGTGCTGATATCATCATTATGACCGGCGGTATGTCAGTTGATCCGGATGATCTGACGCCAACTGCGATCCGTCAGGCAGGTGCAGATATTGTACGCCATGGCACACCTTCCCAGCCGGGAAATATGCTTTTGGTTTCTTATTTGAAGGATACTGCAATCATCGGTGTCCCGGGAGCAGCCGTAAGACAGCCGACAACCACCTTTGATGTGATTCTGCCTCAGCTGATGACCGGCATTAAACTGACCTATGAGGACCTTGTTCATCTCGGAGACGGCGGTTTTTGTCAGAGCTGCGGAACAGAAGCCTGTCAATGGCCGAACTGTACCTTCGGAAGATATTAAAGGACGGTCTCATGAAGGATAACTTTAACAGACAAATCAGCTATCTGCGCATCTCCCTTACCGATCTCTGCAATCTCCGCTGCCGTTACTGTATGCCGGAATGCGGTGTAGACAAGAAAGACCATACACAGATCCTCAGCCTGGAGGAAATTGCCGAAATCGTTGCTGCCTCTGCCAGACTGGGGGTAAAAAAAGTAAGGATTACCGGAGGAGAGCCTCTGATTCGTAAGGGTCTGCTTTCTCTTGTCAAAGAGATTTCACAGATGGAAGGCATAGAAGAGCTTGCCTTAACAACAAATGGCCTTCTTTTGGAGGATATGGCGGAGCCTCTTGCAAGGGCAGGTCTGCAAAGGGTTAATATTTCGCTAGACACCCTGAATCCCGAAAAATTCAGGGAAATGGCAAGAGGCGGTTCTCTTGACC
>CAVFAT010000042.1:43854-49705 GCA_963620785.1 Bacteroidaceae bacterium | reverse complement strand
CGGCCAATATTACAAAGGCAGTTTATGAAGGCTATCATGCAGCTTTGGATATATAGAATATAATTAAAAAAGGAAAGTATGTCTTTTGGCATAAGATATGGGCTGATGTAATGCTGAAAAGCAATATGTCAGCTCAAACTATTACAGGTTAATAACGTGGATTTCTGTAGAAAGCTTAAATACATTTTCAAAGAGCTCAATCAATACTGTGAGGAGCAACCTCATGAGCCTGTGTCGATCATGTCATAACAAAATACACCATGAGATTGGAGATAGATAAAAGCAGCCCTCACGAATAAGGACTGCTGTTCGGTTAATCTTGCAGATTCATATTTTTCAATGCCCTGAGCTGATCTCGCTTTGCGTAGATTACATTCAGGATATATACCTTGCCGGCGGTATCATCTGGTCTGTAGTAGATATAAAAGTTTTTGGCGATGATTTTTCGTACACCTCTGGAATGCCAGGGTTCCCGTTCAACGGGAGCAATACTTGAAGCCATGTATGTCAGCTTTTGTATCTCACTGCGGATGGCACGAATGTAATTTAGTGCAACATCTGGGACTAATAAGGTGTATGCGATGTAGTCTCTGATTTCAAAAAGGTCAGCTTCTGCATCCGGTGTAATGATGATTTCATAGGAATCCACTTATTTAAGGCTCCTTTCCAGATCGTCAAACACCTCGCTCATTGGTCTGCCCTCACCGGCAATTGCCTGTGCGTAGCTGTGCTGGAGTTTTGCATCAAGTTCGGCATCAGACATTGCATCAACGGTTCTTGGCTCTGTAGGAATCGTCAGAGAGAAAGGAATACCATGATGGTAAATAATCTGACGGTAAAGGGAATTGATTACAACAGAAACAGGAACACCGAGCTTCTGCAGGATGTCTTCTGCTTCGATCTTTACATTATTTTCAACGCGGGCACTTACGGTTGAGTCTTTCATATCAAACACCTCCTGTTGGTTATATTGTAATTCATTGTCTTGCAGATCACAAGACATATTATATGAACTGCACGTGAATTGGTTAGTTGAAAATCTAAATGCACGTTTGAAGTTGTAAGTGCACGGCTGAAAATATAACTGCACAGGATAATCTTGTAGCCGTTAGGGATTTCTATAATAAAATCGCATTTGGAGGGATAGAATAGGTGGTGTGAAAGGTCAAAAAATTCACGTTATCCAAGGAGATAGTTAAATGAAGACAATTGATGCTCGGTTCTCTGCCGCCGATATGGCAGAAATAAAAAAATGGTTGGGAAAAAAATGATTAGTTACAAGTGTGATCCGTTTCTCTTTTCCACCTCAGTATATGGTATTGTAGGCATTCAGCTTGAAGATTCTTCTTACTCTTTTACAAATACGCTTGAAGTCATGGATTACTATGGTGCTTCGGAAGAAGTGGCATACTTCAGAATCTTGCCAAGTGTGTACGATGATATACATTCATTGGTGCAAAATCAGGAGATGGTTGAAACACCGATTGGTAGTATTATTGAAGATGTTATTATAGTGAATGAATGCCAGCGACTATTCGAAAAGGGGATACAAACGTATGAAATTATGGTAACGCGGGGAATCATCTTTAAATTTGATGAGGGAAATGAATTATCCTTTGAGAAAAATATTTGGTTTTCAGAAGATATTACCGTTGAAAGGGGGGGTATGACTTGATTCAGCGATTTACTCCGGTAGAGGAATTCGCTGAAGGATGGAGCGGTAATTATCAAGGGGAATGTGTCAGAGAATTATTATCTTCCAAATGATGAATTTGTAGTCGAAATGCAATAATGCTCTTTAGATATCCCAGGTTGACACATCACTTCAAAAAGAGTATGCTTTCAAAGCAAAATTAAATTAGACGGCTAGAGGGGCTCGAAAGAGCTGAGAGGATTCGTTCCGACTCTTACCACCTGATCTTGGTAATGCAAGCGTAGGGAAGCAGTTCTAAATCAAAATGAGAATAAAGGGCAAAGAGCAGAATGCGAATGTAAATGAGAGCTATGCTGCTAGAACCCATTGAATCAGATAGTAGACGCTTTTCTTCGGAAAAGCGTCTTTTTTTCATGGTATAGAAAACTTCTTTCATGTTTATTTTATTTTGCAAAAAATCAAAAAAGGAGAGAGAAAAAATGAGTAGTGAAGAATGTTGTTCCGGCTGCAGCAGGCCGGATTTGCCATGGGGCGGAAGGGGAACAGAACTGCCGATTTCCGGCTGCCGTTTCACCCTTTATCCCATGAGTGATGAGTATATTGAGATTATTTTGGGATCCCTGGAGAAAACGGATACTTCGGCAGTTTGGAGTGAGACGGATGCCCTGTCCACCGTTTACCGGGGAAAACTTCCCTATGTTACAGACGCAGTGCAGGCCCTCTTTTTGAATGCCTATCGTCCGGGTGTGCATATGGCTTTGGAAGGTCAGTTTTCCAAGGGCTGTCCCGGTGATATCAGCGGAGACAGTCTTTTGGATCGGGAAGGAGAGGCACCGAATGCAGCAAAGACATCTGCCATTCATTTTCCGGTTCACTGCAAGCTGGCTCTCTATCCCATGGGAGAGGAAGACTATATTGATGAGATCGCGAAGGTCTGGTATCTGGCAGAGGAGAGAGGTCTGCAGCCGCAAACGATTCACTATGCAACTAGAATCGACGGAGATGTGCAGGCGGTATTTGCCTATCTGCAGGAGGTCTGCGAGCTGATGGAGAATAGCGAAAAGGTACATCATTATATCCTGCATTTTACAATGAACTGCAATAGTCCGACTGAGGAATAGACAGTAGCGGAAAGCTGGAAAAAGCAGTAGAAGATAAAAAGCAGGAAGACAAAAGACTAAAAGGGAAAAGAAAGTCGATAAGATAAATAGAAATTCGTAAATCGTATAAATATAAAACATGAGGAGAAAAAAATGAAAACAGAAAGCTGGAAATTAAAGGATGTTCTGCTGATTGCAATCAGTGCGGTACTTTTTGGTGTAATTTATTTGGGATGCACCTATGCAGGCGGTATTCTCTTTGGCATTTTGACACCGATGGGAATGGGTTCTCTGGGCTATGAACCCTTCTATGGTATTTATTTCATGGCAGGTGCTTTTGGCGTTTATGTTATGCGTAAACCGGGCAGTGGTCTGATTGCAGAGCTTTTGGCAGCAGTCTTGGAATGCCTCTATGGCAATTATTTCGGACCCATTATCATTCTGTCCGGTCTGGTGCAGGGCTTTGGCTTTGAGCTGATCATTGCCTTAAAGCGCTATCGCAAATTTGACCGTCTTACGATGATCGAGGGTGCTGTGATCTGCTCTGTCTTTACTATGGGCTATAACCTGATCATCAGCGGTTACAATCAGATTGCTGTCCCGGTGCTTTTGATCATGCTGGCAGTGCGTATCGTAAGTGCTATTATTTTCGATGGCTTTGTTACACCGGCACTGGGCAAGGGTCTGGTAAAGGCAGGACTGCTCAATGGCTATGCCATCGCAGACTCCATGGATGATAATCTTGAGGACTAATTCATGTCTTATGCAATTGAGGCGGAAGATCTTACTTTCCGCTATTTGAAAAACGGAAAAAGGAATATATTAGACCATACGACCCTTTCTATACAGGAAGGGTCGCTTACGCTTATAATGGGCAGCAGTGGTTCCGGAAAGAGTACCCTTGCGGCTGTGCTTGCAGGTCTTTATCCGGAGAACGGAGGCCATTTGGAAGGAGGAGAGGTTCGTCTTTTTGGTCAGCCTCTTTCTGCTATGGATCCCCAGGAGAGGGCAAAGTATCTGGCTATTCTCTTTCAGAATCCTTCCCTTCAGTTCTGCATGGACTCCCTGAGGGAGGAAATGCGCTTCTGCATGGAGAATATCTGCATTCCGCCGGAAGAAATGGATGAGAAAATTGAGACCTGCGCACAGAAGCTGGGGATTACTTCTCTTTTGGACAGAAAGCTGCACAGCTTGTCCGGAGGGGAGCAGCAGAGGGCGGCCCTTGCCTGCCTTTATCTTCTGGGCAGTAAATGTATCCTTCTGGATGAAAGCCTGGTAAATCTGGATGAGAAAGCGCAAAGGCAACTTCGGAACCAGCTTTTGCAAATGAAGAATGAGGGAAGGACGATTCTGGTGATCGACCATAAGGCAGATCTTTGGATGGAGCATGCAGATGAAGTAATTCTTCTCTCTGAAGGAGCCAGAGTGCACAAAAGAGGTATCTGCCGGGAGAATATGGAAGACTTTCGGAAGGACTTTGAAGAGCTGGGACTCTTTTTCCCCGGAGAAGCTTATCATAGAAAGAAGGAAGAAAAGCTTCTTCTGGAAAAATCTTTAAGGCTTGTGCAAAGTATGGATACAGCTGGAAACTTTGATGTAAATACAGATAAGGAATTTACGGAAGACGACAAAGAATGCCCTTCAAAGGATAAGGAAGCCATTCTTTCCCTCCGTGATTTTTCTATCCGGGCCGGTCTTCCCAGAAAAAAAGGCTGGCGAAAGCAGGTTTATGATTCTCCTTTTCTTCTGGAAGAGGCTAAGGCAGTCTTTCCCAAGGGAGCAATGACTGCGATTCTGGGAGAAAGCGGAAGAGGAAAAAGCACAACTTTTATGAGCATCCTCAGGCAGCATCCCTATAAAGGCAGGATTTTATTTGAGGGAAAAGACCTGTCGCAGCTTTCAGAAAAAGAACTTTATCAGAGGATTGGAATTGTCTTTCAGAATCCGGCGAAACAATTTGTCAGCCAGTCGGTGGAAGAAGAAGTTCTGACAAGCCTGAGAATCTGGAAGCCAAAAGAGGGAGAGGAAGTAAGGAAGGCAGAGGCGATGGAGCTTTTAGAGCGTTATGGTCTGAAGAAGCTGCATCGTTTTTCTCCCTATATGCTGAGCCAGGGGCAGCAGAGAAGGCTGGCAGTTCTTTCAGTTCTGGCTGGAGGGCAGAAGCTTCTCCTGCTCGATGAGCCGACCTATGGCCAGGATGAAAGGTCGGTTAATGCCATTATGGAGCATTTATCGGAGAAGGTGGAAAAGGAAGGTCTGTCTGTCATTTTTATCACCCATGACCGGCAGCTGGCTAAGGCCTGGGCGGATAAGATCTACCTTTTGGAAGAGAAAAAGCTGACCGAGACAGAAAGAGAGGTACTTTGATGTTAGAACGATGGAATCCGGCCATTAAGGCGGGAACGATTTTGCTGGCGGTCCTTCTTCTGTCCTTTCAGTATCTGATCAGTCTGAACCTGATCGTTTTCTTTGGCTCCCTTCTTTTGCTTTTCTTCTGTTCAAAGGCAGAAAAGAAAAAGATCCTGAAGCTCTTAATACCGGCAGTGATCGCGGCCTTTGGTCTTTTTCTGACCGGACTCTACTATGCAAAAGGCGGAGCTATCAGCAAGGAGACCCTAACAGAGCTTTCTACAGGGCCTTATATCCTGCAGGCGGCTTTATCGAGAAATTTCTATACGGGTCTGCAGCTTTCCAGCAGACTGCTTGCTTTTGCAGGAATGGGAATTCTCTTTGCCCTTACGACAGAAAGCGGCTATTTTATTGCCAGCCTTCTTCATCAGCTGAAGCTCTCACCGAAATTTGCCTATGGGATCCTGGCAGCCTTTCACCTCATGCCGGGGATGATCCGGGAATACAAGGAGGTTCGGATCGCTTATCAGGTTCGGGGGATCAAGACCCATGCCTGGTCCATGAAGCCCCTTTTTACCATGCTGGTGAATGCCGTCCGTTGGTCGGAGAGTCTTGCCATGGCGATGGAATCAAAGGGTTTTTCCGGAAATGCGAAGAGGACCTATTATTTTATCCCAAAGGTGAAGATATGGGATTTTTTGGCTGCATTTTTGATGCTGGGAGCAATCATCCTGGGCATGCTTTTTCT
>CAVFAT010000042.1:0-43123 GCA_963620785.1 Bacteroidaceae bacterium | reverse complement strand
TTAATGTATGGATACGATGTGAGCGGAAGCCTTTACCGGCAGCGCCTGATCGCGATGGCGATCGGAGGCATTGCAACCATGCTGGTCTATTTTAGAAATCATCGTAAGAAAAGCTATGAAATGGGAATCAAGGATCTTCTTTCTGACTTTGATCTCCATTCCATGAGAAGCGGATGGCAGATTACTATCATGCTGGGCATTACAAGTGCCATGCTTTTTGCAGGCCTTTTGCATGTTCCGCGCCGTATGTGGATTGGTATTGCGGCAATGTCTATTTTGACACCGGTTCGTGAGGATGTGAAAAAGAGAGCAAAAGCCAGGGTGCCGGGCAATATTGTGGGATGTTTCATCTTCCTTTTGCTTTATTACTTCCTGCCGTCCTCTCTTTATAATTATGTTGGCGTCATAGGCGGAATCGGCGTTGGACTTTCCGCCACCTATGGTTGTCAGGCGATTTTTAATACCTTTGGTGCTTTATCAATTGCGGAAGGAATCCTGGGTTTGCCTGCCGCAATCTTTTTCCGGATTTTTAATAATTTCTTCGGTGCATTTTACGGACTGCTCTTTGAGAGGAGCTTTGGAAAAATGTTGGAAAAGTTATAAAAAAGCTGATACAAAATCCCTTTCTATGTCGTAAAACATGACATGCGCTTGATTTCAAAAGATACATCAAAGCATCCCAAAATAGAATAAATCTGATACTTGAAAAGAAAGTCAGAGATGTGTATGATAGGCGCGGACAAGAAAAAGATAAAAAAATAACAGGCATGAAGGGAGAAGAATTTATGCGTAAGACGAAAATTGTATGTACGATCGGGCCTGCAAGTGAAAGCGAAGAAATGCTGAGAAAACTCATGCTGGCAGGTATGAATACGGCGAGAATCAACTTTTCTCACGGCGGATTTGCCGAGCAGGAGGAAAAGGTTGCAAGAATTAAAAAGGTTGCAAAGGAGCTTGAGCTTCCGATCGCCTTATTATTAGATACAAAAGGACCGGAGATCAGAACCGGCAAATTTAAAGAAGGAGAGATTTTCCTGAATGAGGGAGATACCTTTTGTCTGACGACAGAAGATATCCTGGGTGATGAAAAAGAATTTTCAGTGACCTATCAGGAACTTCCGGAGGAGGTTGTAGCAGGAGATAAGATCCTTTTTGACGATGGTATGATCGAGGTGGAAGTCCTTTCGGTTGAAGGAAATAAGGTCTGCTGTAAGGCCGTTTCCGGAGGAAAGCTTTCTAATCGCAAGGGCGTGAACATTCCCGGCAAGAAGCTGAAGCTTCCGACCATGACAGAAAAGGATAAGGAAGATATTGTAAACGGAATCAAGGCCGGTTTTGATTATATTGCGGCATCCTTTATCCGCAGCGCCAAGGATGTTAATGAAATCCGTACCTTATTAAAGGAAAATGGCGGGGAGAAGGTAAGAATCATTTCCAAGATTGAAAATCAGGAAGGCGTTGATAACTTCGATGAGATCCTGGATGCATCTGATGGTATCATGGTCGCAAGAGGTGATCTGAGTGTTGAGATCCCGATGGCGAGAGTACCTGCTATTCAGAAGGAATTTATCCGTAAGACCTACCTGCAGGGCAAGATCGTTATTACGGCAACCCAGATGCTGGAGTCCATGATCAACAATCCGAGACCGACAAGAGCAGAGGTCAGCGATATTTCCAATGCAATTTTTGATGCAACCAGTGCCATCATGCTTTCCGGAGAAAGTGCAACAGGAAAGTATCCGGTAGAATGTGTGGAACTGATGGATGCGATCGCGAGAGAGACAGAGAGCTCGATCAGCTATTGGAAGCGTTTCCTTGCAAGGGATTATGATCTCCCGAACAAGGGCTATCGCTTTAATATTTACCATGGAATGTGCACCAGTGCCCAGCATTTGAAGGCAAAGGCAATTATTGCTTATACGGCAACCGGCGATACGGCAAGTATTCTGTCTGCTTTTTGCACGACTTGCCCGATCTATGCGATCACAAAGGATGAGAAGCTTGTCAGACAGATGAATCTGGAATTTAATATCTATCCGAGACTGATCAAGGAAGATATGAGCATTGATGATATGATCCAGCTGGAGATTGAAAAGCTGCAGGAAGAAGGCAAAGTTGGAGAAGGCGATACCATTATTATTGCCGGTGGTGCCGAAATCCTTCCGGAACTGAAGGGAGCAAAGACCAATAAGGTAATTGGCGGTATCATTCAGCTGTAAGGAAAAAGAATAAGCTGATTTACTTCAATAATTAAGTTGGATTTTTGCCATCTGCCTATAAGAAACAAGATGCTCTAAATGTTCAAAAAGAAAAGATATTTAAAGACGAGATGTTTTTAAAGACAGGCATACTGTTTGAAAAAGGAGACTACAAAATGAATCGAAGAGTCGCACTTGTCACGGGAGCTGGCAAAGGAATCGGTGCTGCCATAGCAAAAAGACTGGCAAAGGATGGCTATGACATCGCCGTAAATTACAAAAATAGCCGGGAAAAGGCAGAGGCACTTGCGGCATCGATTTGGGAGAGTGGACAAAAGGCTTTGGCAGTTCAGGCGGATGTTGCAGACCGCCGGCAGGTAGAGCAGATGTTTTCCCGGGTTCGTGAGGAACTTGGCGAGGTAGATCTTCTTGTCTGCAATGCAGGCATTGCAGGCCAGGCGCAGATCCAGGATCTGACAGAGGAACGTTGGCATGAATTCTTTGCAGTAAATGTAGATGGCTGTTTTCACAGCATCCAGGCTGTACTTCCTTATATGCTGAGAGAGCACAAGGGCTGTATCATTACGATCTCTTCTATCTGGGGACTTCGGGGCGCTTCCTGTGAGAGCGCCTATTCTGCAACAAAGGCAGCAGTGATTGGCCTGAGCAGATCCCTGGCCAATGAGCTGGCGCCGACAGGTATCCGGGTCAACTGCCTGGCACCGGGCGTGATCGACACGGAAATGATGGATGAATTCTCAGATGAGGATAAGAAAGCCTTAGCAGAAGAAACACCACTTGGCAGACTGGGAAGGCCGGAGGATATCGCAGAGGCGGTTTCCTTTCTGGCATCCGAGTCCGCTTCCTTTATTACGGGACAGGTACTTTCCTGTGACGGTGGTTTTATTGTATAATAATAAAACGTCGGCATAAGAAGCAGGAGAGGATATGGTTTCTGAATGCCGAAGCAGTTAACCGTTTTTCCTTGGAGTTATATTATGAAAAAAGAAGCTATCAGCCTGGCCGATCATTTTTCCTATGGCAGGCTGATCCGATTTACAATACCGTCTATCATAACCATGATCTTTGTATCAATTTACAGTGTGGTAGATGGTTTTTTTGTTTCCAATTTTGTCGGAACAAGACCTTTTGCAGCATTGAATCTGATCATGCCCTTTGTCATGATCTTTTCCGCTGTGGGCTTTATGCTAGGCAGCGGAGGCAGTGCCTTAGTTGCCGTAAAGCTTGGCATGGGAGAAAAGAAAGAGGCCAATGAGATTTTCTCTTTGATTATTTATACTTCTCTTTTTCTGGGACTGGTCTTTTTTGCCATGGGAGAGCTTGCAACACCGACTGTGGCAAGACTACTGGGTGCTACGGATGAGATGCTTCCCTATTGTGTGATCTATGCCAGAATCTGTCTGATCGGCATTCCTGCCTTCATGCTGCAGAATACCTTTCAGACCTTTCTGATCGCAGCAGAAAAGCCCAAGCTGGGATTGGCTGTTACGATCATAGCCGGCGTCACCAACATGGTTTTGGACGCCCTTTTTATGGGCTTTTTTGGCTGGGGCCTCTGGAGTGCGGCACTGGCGACCATCACCGGTCAGTTTATCGGTGGTATCATTCCTATGATCTATTTTCTCAGACCGAATAGCTCCAGGCTGAGGCTGGGCAGAACCCATATCATGAAGGATGTTCTGATCAAGGCAACGACAAACGGCTCTTCAGAATTTCTTTCAAATATCTCCATGTCGGTAATTAATATGATCTATAATTTCCAGCTGATGCGCTTTGTCGGAGAAAATGGTGTTTCAGCCTTTGGTGTGATCATGTATACAAACTTTGTTTTTGTTGCAACCTTTATCGGCTACTCTATGGGTGTTTCCCCGATTTCCGGCTACAATCTCGGAGCGGGCAATTTCGATGAGCTGAAGAATGTCTTTCGTAAGAGTCTGAAGATGATCGGAATCGCCGGTATTGTCATGACAGTCTTGGCAGTAAGCTTTGCCCAGCCTCTGGCTTCTATTTTTGCAAGTCATAATGCTGAGCTTCTGGCACTGGCAAGTAATGCGATCCGTATTTATTCCCTCTCCTTCCTTTTTATGGGCTTTAATATTTTCGGATCTGCCTTCTTTACGGCAATGAATAATGGATTTATTTCTGCAATGATTTCTTTCCTGAGAACTTTGGTTTTCCAGGTGATTGCCTTGCTTGGCCTGCCGCTGATTTTTGGAGTAAACGGAATTTGGAGCGCGGTTGTTTTTGCAGAGCTTTGTGCTCTTTGTGTAACGACTTCCTGCTTTATCAAGAACAGAAAACGCTATCATTATGCATAAGCAGTCATGAGCTATGCTGTAAGAGTTATTAGCTGAGGAGCTATTCCCTGGGTTATACTAAAAGGGATACCAGTTTTCACAAAACGGCAGATCAAAGAAGCAAATTAAAAGAAGAGAAAGATCAAAGAACAAAGTTAAAAGAAGCGGCAGAAGAAAGAATAAAGTTAGGGGTAAGAGGAAGTTGAGATGAAGGTAATCGAGAATAATTTGACGCAGGGTAGCGTTTTCAAAAAGCTATGGGTGTTTACCATGCCCTTTATCGGGGCAAACCTGATCCAAACCTTATATGGAATGGTGGATCTTTATATTGTAGGAAGGTTTGCGACAACGGCAGATGTATCGGCGGTATCCGTTGCGGGAACGGTAATCAATACCTTTTTGATGGTTCTGATCGGCCTTTCGGTCGGCGCAACCGTTATCGTAGGAAAACGCTTTGGTGCGGGAGATAAGGATTCTCTGCGTTCCGTTGCGGCAACAGGATTTAGCATTGCCTGGATAATAGGAATCGGCCTGATGATCCTGGTCGGAGCGATTGCGATTCCGGTTTTAAAGTGGATCCATACGCCGGAGGATGCGATGCCGGGCGCGATTTCTTACATGCTGATCTGCTGCGTGGGCTATATTTTCCAATCGGTTTACAATATGCTGGCAGGCATTTTGAGAGGTGTCGGAGATTCCAAATCCCCCCTGCTCTTTGTTGGTGTAGCCAGTGTCTTAAATATCATCGGTGATATTATTCTGGTGGCCGGACTTGGTATGGGAGCTGCGGGAGCGGCGATTGCAACGGTGGCAGCTCAGGCCATCTGTATGTTCTATGGAATTATTCATGTGACAAGAAGGGGCTTTCCCTTTGATTTTAAGCCGGGAAGCTATCATCTGCAGAAGGAAGAGGCGGGCGAACTTCTTCGCATCGGTATTCCGATTGCCCTGCAGGAGGCTCTGGTTATGTTTTCCTTTATTATTCTGGAGGGAATTATCAACCGCTTTGGACTGAATGCTTCGGCAGCAGCAGGCATCCTGGATAAGATCTTCCTCTTTGCGACGATTCCGACCAACTCTTTCAATGCGGCTATCTCGGCTATGGTTGCCCAGAATGTCGGCGCCGGGGAAGAGAAGAGAGCGGTCAGCTGTCTTTGGTATGGAACCCTTTTGAGTGAAATCTTTGCCTTTGTCTTTTTCCTTTTGGGAGCTTTGATCCCGGCGGAAATGGTTGGCATTTTTACAAGGGATGCGGGCGTAATCGCAGAAGGCGTCAATTACTATGCGGGCTACAAATATGAATATATGCTTTGTGCACTTGCCTTTTGTGTGAATGGTTTTATCAATGGAACGGGACATACCAAGCTTACCCTGGCCAATAATATTATTTCCACATATGTGGTAAGGATTCCCCTTTGCATTCTGGTCGGCACGGTGATGGGCTGTGGCCTGCACGGAATCGGCTATGTACTGCCCTTGGCATCTTTGATGCAGGTGATTGTCGGATTTATCTTTTTCTTTTCCGGAAAATGGAAGGCAAAAGCAGCCTAAGAAAGGAAAGAAAGAGAAAAAGAAAGAAGGCAGATTACTTAGCATATTTACTTTATGCTAAAAATACCGTAACATTTTTATATAATATATCTTGTATATATTATATAGAATGTGAAAAAAGAGGAGAAAAGTTATGAATGTTTCACCACTTCAGCAGGCGAGATATGCATATAAGCCGAAGCTTCCGGGGATGCTGCGCTATGGTATTTCCGAGATTGGTGTCATTGAGGGAGAAGTAACACACAGTATAGCTGACCGGGAGAAGATTCAGTCTCTTTTCCCGAATACTTACGGAAAAAAGGACGTAATCTTCTGTAAAGGAAAGAATACATCCGTAACCAAAAAGCATGTTGTCGGTGTGATCCTTTCCGGAGGACAGGCACCGGGCGGCCACAATGTGATCAGTGGTCTCTATGATGCCTTAAAGGCAACAAATCCGGACAATGTCCTCCTTGGTTTTAAGGGAGGCCCCACCGGGCTTTTGAAGAATGACTATATCGTATTTGATGATGCTTATATCGATGCTTACCGGAATACAGGCGGATTCGATATCATCGGATCAGGCAGAACCAAACTGGAGACAGAAGAACAGTTTGAGATTGTCGTAGAGGTCTGCAGGGAACATGGCATGACAGCCATTGTCATTGTCGGCGGAGACGATTCCAATACCAATGCGGCAGTATTGGCCGAATATATGGCGGCCCATGAAACCGGCATACAGGTAATCGGATGCCCCAAGACCATTGATGGAGATTTGAAAAATGAGGATATCGAGGCTTCTTTTGGCTTTGATACTGCAACAAAGACCTACAGTGAGCTGATCGGAAATATTGAGAGAGACTGTAATTCTGCAAAGAAATACTGGTATTTCATCAAGGTGATGGGACGCTCAGCTTCTCATGTTGCCTTAGAATGTGCCCTGGAAACGCAGCCCAATATCTGTCTGATCGCAGAAGAGGTTGCAGAAAAGAAGCTGTCCTTATCCAAAATTGCAGATTATATTGCAGATGCTGTTGAAAAGAGAGCGGCTAAGGGTCTGAATTACGGCGTTGTCATTATTCCGGAAGGTATCGTGGAATTCGTACCGGAATTTTCAGCCCTGATCGAAGAGGTCAATGAGCTTTTGGCAGGAAAAAAAGGAGAGACCTTTAATGCCCTTCCGAGCTGGAAAGAAAAATATGCCTTCATCAAAAAAGGCCTGACCAAGGAAGCAATGATTGTTTTTTCCATTCTTCCTCAGGAAATCCAGCAGCAGCTCTTCCTTGAGCGGGATCCCCATGGAAATGTAGTGGTATCCCTGATTGAATCAGAGAAGCTTTTTGCGGCTCTTGTTGCCGATAAGCTGGAGAAAAGAAAGACAGCAGGAAGCTATCAGGGAAAATTCAAAACCCAGCATATTTTCCTGGGTTACGAAGGAAGATGCGGTTTCCCGACCAATTTTGATGCGGATTACTGCTATTCCCTGGGCTATAATGCCTTTATGCTGATTCAGTATGGCTATAACGGTTATCTTTCCAGGGTGTCAAATCTCTATAAACCGGCTGCAGAATGGGTTGCAGGCGGTATGCCGATCACCAAAATGATGAATATGGAAAGACGAAATGGTGAAGATAAGCCGGTCATCCAAAAAGCTCTGGTTGATCTGGAGGGAAAGCCTTTTAAATATTTTGAAGCCCACAGAGAAAAATGGGCAGTTGATACCTGCTATACCTATCCGGGTTCCATTCAGTATTTTGGCCCATCTGAGCTTTGTGATATACCGACCAAAACGCTGACTTTAGAAAAAGGGGACGGATCAGAAATTTAAAGAATAATTTCAAGAAAGTGTCCCAGAGACAAGTCAGCTAAAAGAGGAATATTAAAAAAGAAAAAGGATATAAGAAGCAGGATAGAGAAAAGAGGAAAAGGTCTATGCCGGGAAGCAGAGAAGAAAGCAATGAGGCTTTGGCGGGAAAAACAGAAGAAGTCGTTCGCGCAAAGTACCATAAGCTGACAGAACTTTTGATTCAAAGAAAGCTGATGATCACAACGATGGAGAGTGCAAGCTCCGGTCAGATTGCTTCTCTGCTTACAGATACCGAGGGTGCATCGGCAATCCTAAAGGGTGCCTTTATTACCTATTCCAATGAAGCAAAGATCCGGATGGGTGTGCCGAAGGAAATCATAGAAAAATATTCGGTTTATTCCGAGGAGACTGCAAGAGCCATGGCAGACTGCTGCAGAAAATTTTATGCGGCAGATATTGGGATTGGTGTGACAGGAACTATGGGAAATGTGGATCCGGAGAATCCGGAAGCATCTGTTCCGGGAAAGGTCTATTTTGCTTTTTCTTTTCAGAATAGCTGCAAAAGCTATCAGATCGATCTTGCGCCTCAGCCATCCCGCTTTCTTTATAAGCTGGCAGTGGCAGATGCGGTCTATGAGAAACTGATGGAGCAAATGGAGGCTTTGTAGGAGGAGTTGGAGCCGGAAAAAGTATTGAAAATACGGCATCGAAAATTTTTCTCGCATAATTAGAATGTATGAAAAGAATGCGAAAATGCTATAAGCCATAATAAGAATAAGAAGAGGCGGTTGCTTTTCCCGGGAAAAGCAACCGCCTCTTCTCATGTGAGTATGAGAATTATATGAGTATGAGATTATAAGGCACCGTGATAATTGTGCTTCTTGAAATTCTTCAGCAATTCAGAAAACTCCCTGAACGAAACGATACCGAAATATGCCACTCCGAGTACCCCAAGTGCCAGTACGATTGCCATGCAAAGAATTGTTGTGATCATTGTCATAATATCGCCTCCTTCGTAAAGTTGCTCCTTTAAACTTCTTTAAATCAGAAGTTTTTTCTTTTTCTATCTTTACTATAGAAGAGATATTGCAAAAAGTAAAACGAGTGATTTTTATATTTGCAATAAGCATTGCTTATCGCTAAAAAAGGTGTAAAATGGAAGAAAAGAATGATAATAGCAGATAAGAAAAAAGCAGAAAGATAGAGAAAATTAGAAAGACAGAAGCTAACAAAAAGCCATGGATAAGAGCAGATAAAGAGACAGAAGGCAATAAAAGATGGATAAGATCAATGCAAAAGTTTTTTTGAGCGTCGCGGAAACAGGAAGCTTCCGCAGAGCAGCAGATGAGCTGGGCTATACCCAGGCCGGGATCAGCTATATCGTTGCAGCGATGGAGAAGGAGACCGGCTTAAATCTTTTTGTAAGAGAACATAATGGAGTGCGCCTCAGTGAAGAAGGAAAGGAACTGCTGCCCCAGATGAAGCAGCTGGAAATCTGGGAAAGGCAGTTTCAGCAGACAGTGACAGAACTGAATGGACTGAAAAGAGGAAGCATCCGGGTACAGATCTTTGATAGTATTTCAGTCCATTGGATTCCGGATATTGTGAGTCTTTTTCATCAGGATTATCCGGGTATCCGGATTGAACTGATCACAGAGGAGGACAGTGCAAGAGCGGAGGAAATGGTAAGAAGCGGCGAGGTAGACTGCGGCTTTTTCCTAACCGATGTCAGTTCGGATATTGAGCATTTTCCTCTTTTGGAGGAGAATCTTCTGGTGATTGTTCCGCAAAATCATCAGACGGCAGACTATGAGTACTTTCCCATAAAGGAGTTGGGAAAACATCCCTATATCGGCATGAAATATGATGCCCATACCGGTATTGAAGCGATTTTCAGAAAAAATAAGGTGACGCCTCAGCTTGCTTTTAGCATGGATAATGATTATGCGGCTATGGCTATGGTCAGAAAGGGACTGGGCTTTGCTATTTTTCCGGAGCTTCTTCTATCCTCCAATGTAATGCAAGGCCTGAAAAGCCTGGAGTTTGACAAGCCACAGAAGAGGGTGATCAGTATCGGAACAGCCTCTATGGAAAGCTGTTCCAAGGCAACCCGGAAGTTTATCGAATACAGCAGAAACTGGGTGGAGAAGAGGAGCAGGCAAGGCTAGAGAACACAGAAAAAGGGAGAAAAAATAAGGAAAAGGACCGGGACACCTTTTATAGTGACCGGTCCTTTTCCTTGTGGGGCATTGAACAAAATAAAAAATACTGACTTCAAATTAAATACCGACTTCTAAGGAAAGGCAAAATGAACTTCTACGTCCTCGGCAATTCCTTAGAGGAGGATCAATTAAATATTGATTGCAGCATAGTAGGCTTCTTTGGTAGCCCATTCGATGGTGCGTGCACGAACGCAGTCACCGATTTCACTGATATTACCTTCACAGCTGAAGAAAGCATCTGCCTCAGCTGCCTTCGGCTTCATACCGGAAGAAAGAACAACACTGTCTGCTTCGATGGTTTCTTCCTTGCCGTCTTTGATATAGGTAACAGAGTTTGCTGTGATCGCAACGCAGCAGGCTGAGGTAAGAGCGTCGAAATTCGGCTCTTTCTCAATCTCAACCAGAAGCTCATTTCTTCCTGTTGTGGAAGCATCCGGTGCAAGTGCGCTCTGCATTTCGAGAACAGTTGTCTTGATGCCGAGCTTTGCAAAATGCAGGGCTGTTTCACATCCAACCTGACCGCCGCCGATGACGATAACAGATTTGCCAAGAAGCTCTTCCTTGCCAAGGATATCGATTGCGGGTTTAACGCTTTCAACACCCGGTACCGGAAGAATCAGAGGCTCTGCACCAATGGCAACAATGGTATCATCATAGCCACTGATCATGTCAGGTTTTGCTTCTGTGTTCAGTTTGACTTCTACAGAAGATTTCTCAACCTGGGCAATCAGCCAATTCATATAATCCTTCACCGGATATTTGAAGGAGAAGAATCCTGCCTTATGAAGCATACCGCCAAGCTGACCGGATTTTTCGAAGAGAGTGACTTGATGTCCACGCTTTGCTGCTGTTAAAGCTGCATTCATGCCTGCAGGACCGCCACCGATAACGGCAACCTTCTTTACCTTTTCTGCAGGGCTGGTCATGCCTTCCATAACCTGTGTTAAGCCGGCTGTCGGATTTACGGAACAGACAAAGTGATGTCCGTAAACAGTAGAATCATGGCAGCGCATACATTTGATACAGGGAGTAACATCTTCTGCCTTGCCATCCAGGCCTTTCTTGATCAGCTCGGGATCAGCGATCAGAGAACGAGCCATGGTAACAAGGTCGGCCTTGCCTTCGGAAAGAATCTCCTCGACGGAATCCAGAGAATCAACAGCACCCAATGCAACGATCGGTACATGAATTTTGCCGGATTTTTTATAATATTCCGCAACCGGAATATTCGGCATTTTCGGACGGAATCCACAGGGATGAACCCAGGTCATATATTTGGGATTGTGCATGCCGGCAGAAACCTGAAGCACATCCAGATGATCCTGGATCAGCTCTGCAATTTTCAGACCTTCTTCCAGATCGATGCCGCCTTCTTCAAATTCTGTACCGGATACACGAACCTCGATAACCAGCTTTTTGCCGACCTTTTCGCGGATAGCATCCAGGATTTCAATGAGATAACGGCAGCGGTTTTCCGTGCTTCCGCCATATTCATCGGTACGCTTGTTGGTAAGCGGAGAGAGGAACTGTGCCAAAGGAACGGAATGTCCGGAATGGATCAGGATTGCATCAAATCCACATTCAACGAGAGCCTGAGCTGCATCAACCCAGTCCTGCTTGAATTCTTCCATGGCTTCATGTGTGATCTCATGTCCGCCGGGGCCGCCCATAATGGAGCAGCCGTCAGATACGGTAAAGCCCATGGGGAAGATACCGATCAGCTCCATGGAAGCCTTTGCGCCATAGAAATGAATGCGCTCTGCCAGTTCCATCAGCTTGTTGCGGTGGTTGTTGTCGCGTGTGTCCCAAGCAGTGTTGTGACCATCATCTGCAACATCGGCTCCTACCTTGATGCCGGCACAGGTAACCATACCTACGCCCGCACGGGCACGCTCTTCGAAGAAACGAATGGCATCTTCAGTCGGATATAATTCTCCGTTTGACAGAGAATGCATCGTGGAAGGAGCAGAAATGATGCGGTTTTTCAGTACCATATTTCCGATACGGATTGGAGTAGTGGCATGTGGGAAATTCTTGTTCATGTTTTTTCTCCTTACAGGGAAGGATCGATCAGATCCTTAATGTGACCTTTTCTGGATACATCAAATACTTTTTCTACACAGTCATCAAGAGAAACGATGTCAGTAACCATATTCGGGAATGCAAGCTTGTTCAGAGCAAGCATTTCCAGATAGATCTGAACATCTTCCTGTGTATAGGTGAAGGAGAATTGGAAGTTCGGCTCACAAGGTGAGAAAGAACCCGGTACCAGACAGGACATGGGCTCCTGGATGGTTCCGATAACACAAATCTGGCCGCCCGGTTTTACAACATCCACGCAGTTCTTCATAGATACCATATTGCCGGCTGCTTCGTATACTACATCAGGACCGTAATCGTTGCCCAGGAGACGTTTTACTTCTGCATCGAGGTCTTCGCATTCCTTGGAATTGATGAAGTAGTCTGCACCATAGGATTTGATCAGGGGCTCTTTGGAAGAGGTGGTTCCAAGAGCAATGATCTTGCGGGCACCTGCTGCCTTCAGGATCTGGATTGCAGCCAGTCCGATGGAGCCGGTTCCTGAAACGACAACATTATCACCGAACTTGAAGTTGGAGATACGTACGCCGTGCAGGGATACGCAGATAACATCGAAAAGAACAGCATCCTTGAAATCAACATCCTCCGGTACCGGTACGATCATTGTGTGCTTTACATCATGGATCAGAAGATATTCTGCATAGCCGCCGTCATACTGGCCAAGGCCTGCTGTACGCGGGAAACCATTCATACAAATGTTTGTCTGGCCGTGCTTGCAAGGCTCACAGTCTTCAGCGCAGTGTCCGGGAGGGCCGCAGAGTACACGGTCTCCAACGGAGAATTCGGTTACGCCTTCGCCTACTTCACAAACAGTACCGCAGTTCTCGTGGCCGAGAATGATCGGATTCTTTGTAAAGGGCGGTGTAATGCCGGATTTGTAAATTTCAATATCAGTACCGCAGATACCGACATAAGCGATCTTTACGACCATTTGTCCCGGTCCTGCAATCGGAGTCGGACGCTCTTCTACACGGATATCACCTTGTCCGTAATATACAGCAACTTTCATGTTTTATTCTCCCTTCTATTTTGCTATTGTGGCATAGATGCTTTGATAAAGTCCATATATTTTTTCTTGCGTACTTTCATTTCCGGGGAAGCCAGTTTTTCACGGGTTGCAGCTTCGTTATTCTGAATGTCATCACCATGAATGAATTTGCCGCTCATGGTATCATGTGCGTGCGGCAGAGTCTCTTCCGGATAGTCAAATTTGTATTTGCCGTCCTCGGTAACGGAAATCTTACCCTCAAGACCGCAGAGGCAGCAGATTGCCTTTCCGTCTTCCTGAAGATAGAAATTCTTGGAATGGCAGTGGGGACATACACCCTTGGGTCCCTTGTAAGCATCGCCCATAACACCAACAGGCGGAATGAAGCTTCCATCCGCAACCGGCTCTGCAGCCTTTGCGGTATCAAATCCAACCTGGTGTGCCTTTGCGAGGTATTCATCATTGAACATAATACCGAGTGACCACATAAATACTTCATTATGGATTACAGTCCATTTTGCAGTCAGAGACTGCATTGCACAGTCGGCTTCTACACGGGTTGCCCAGTCTGAACCACCGACTGACATATAGGAAATGACCTTTTCGGAAAGGTATTTTGGATCGATCGGCTTTCCGCCGGTCTCTTCTGCAATCTTATTTGCAATGGTCAGATTGCCTCGATCCATACGCGGGCCGAATCGATCCATTGTTGTATGGAAAAGCCCTGTTGCACATTTCTCAAAGATAGGCGTGGAGATAATGATGCCATCAGCTTCAAACATTTTGTCTGCAAGCCACTGGAAGTCATCTTTGATCACGCAGGCATTTCCTCTTCCTGAAAAAAGTCCCATTACACAGGCCTTACAGCCGGTGCAGTGCTGAATGTTAAGCTTGGTTGCATTGATGAATTCGATCTCTGCACCTGCTTCTTTTGCGCCCATGAGCGCTTCCTTTACCATGGTGTCATTTCCGCCGTTTGGCGTGCCATAAGATACACCTAAAATTTTCATTTAATAACCCCCTCAATGAAAATAATAAAAGATAATTCCTACTGGTTTCACGGTTGTCTATGTTGACTTTTCCATTTGATATAATCTTAACAGTTACAAAATAGACTGGCAAATATCTAAATCGGATAAGTTAGTTGCAACTTTGGAATGGATGGAGAAGAGGGTATCGTTTGGAATGAAAGTTTGCTTTGGGGGGATTTGCGGCTTGGAGTGAAAAATAAGATAGAGGAGATCTGTCATTTGGAGTGAAAGCCGGCTTTTGTAAAAATGTCGCAAGAGCATAAGAATTGCTTGAGAAAAAGTTAGGAAAAATGATAGACTATTTTTTAATAAGTAGGTACAAACAGGGGGGACTATGAACATAATGAGAATCCGCTATTTTGTGGAAACGGCTGCATGCGGCAGTTTCTCAGAGGCGGCAAGAAGGGTATACACATCGCAGTCAAATGTGTCAAAACAGATTGCACAGTTAGAAGAGGAATTGGGCTATCCTCTATTTGTCCGTGAGCACAGGAAGGTGCATTTAACGGAGGCAGGACGCTATTTATATGAAGCCTGGGAAAAGCTTCCGGAGGAGATTGCCAGACAGGTGGAGCACGGAAGAAAGCTGTCAGAGGAGATCAATCATATTTCGATCGGTATTCTGGAAGGACAGGATATCAATGAAATGCTCCTGGATAAGCTGCAGCAGATTCATAAACTGGAGGAGGGCTATGTCTTTACTCTGGAAAGAAATTCTTATAAGAATCTGCGCAACGGTCTGAGAAACGGAAACTATGACATTATCATTACCCTGGATTTCGATATTATGGATGAATGGGATTTTGATTATACCGTTCTATATCAGAAGAGCCCTGCGATCGCAATGAGGAAATCGCATCCGCTCGCACAGAGAAAGGATTTTTCTTTGGTTGATCTGAAAAATGAAAATTTTGTTGTGATATCAGAGGAAGAATCTCCCGGAGGCTATTACAGGCTGATCAACAGCTGTGCAGACTGTGGATTTAAGCCGCATATTGTAAGAACACCCAATTCTCTGGAATCTTTGCTTTTGTGCGTGGAAATGGGCATGGGAATCGCACTTCTGGATCAGAATACCAGACTGGAGCTGAGTCCTTATGTGGTAACCATACCGCAGGACGCAAAGCCTTTGGCTGTTGTTGCAGCGATTCAGAGTAAGGAAGAGAGACCCATTGTCCGCAGGGTTGCGGAATTTTTGGGAGACGGAGAAAAAATTAAGCGTTAATCTGGCATTAGTCTGGTGGATTATTTTGAGAGCTGTGCATTGTCACAGCTCTGTTTTTTTTATCAACACGTTTTGTCCACCTTCAAAGTTGTTTTAAAAAAGATTAAACCGCCTTCAGCCCTCTGTTTTCAAGGACTGAAGTCGGTTTTCATCAACACATTTTGTCCTATAACTCTTAAAATGCCTCGCAATAAAAGAAAAGACACATCCCAAATAGGATGTGTCTGACAGTTCATATAGAGGATTTTTAAAATTGAGGTTCATCGCTTCTGATACGGTTTGGGTGAAGCACACGCCGCCGTCCCCGTATCGCGATGTTCCTTTTTTGATACGCTCGATGCAATCCGATGAAGCACACGCCATCTTTTCTTATCTGTATCAATAAATCCGTTTACACTGTACAGCATCGGTGAAGCACGCGCCGCCGTAACTGCTTTGTGTTTATGTCTTTATTATACATGTATATTGATTGAAGTCAAGCAAATAGAAGAAAACTGGCAGAATAGACAAAAGAAGACGAGAAAAGTGTACAAAAGAACCGAATAGTCTGATACTTAACAAACAAAATGACGAATAGAGGAGATACAATTTCGAGAATATTTAGTAGTTGAAGATACTGCTTGAAAAATAAGAAAAATACAAAAAGTCTTGACGGATACCCCGAGGGGGTATATTGTATTGCTATAGCAATACCCCTGAGGGGTATAAGGAAGAAGGTAGACTGGCTTTCAAAAAATGTAATTTTATCTTAAAAATAGAAAAGAGGAACGAAAGAAATGGAAACAAAAGAAGAAAAGGTCTGTCCGCATTGCTGTGACAGGCATAAAAAAAGAAGCCCCGAGGAAGAAAAGAAGCTTTTAACCAGGCTTCGGAAGGTAGAGGGGCAGATTCGCGGCATAGAGAAGATGGTGGAGAACGATGCCTATTGTCCGGATATTTTGGTACAGGTTTCGGCAGCCACCAGTGCATTGAACAGCTTCAGTAAGGAGCTCTTAGCCAGTCATATCAGGAGCTGCGTAGTTCATGATATAAAGGAAGGCAATGAGGAGACAATCGATGAGCTTTGTCATCTTCTGCAGAAGCTGATGAAATGATGAGAAAGGAGTGAAGATGGAACAATATCGGGTTACAGGTATGACCTGTGCAGCCTGCCAGGCACATGTAGAAAAGGCGGTAGCACAGGTGGAAGGTGTGGAATCAGTAACGGTTTCTCTGTTGACCAATTCTATGTCGGTTTCCGGAGGCAGAACGGCAGATATCATAAAAGCCGTTGAGGATGCCGGATACGGAGCCGAGCAGATGGGGGGAGAAAAAGAGAAGAGCAAAGCAAGCGAGAAACTTGCGGCATCTGCAGATGCCTTAAAAGACCGGGAGACACCAAAGCTGGTAAAAAGACTGATTCTTTCTCTTGGTTTTTTGCTTGCTCTGATGTATATCACAATGGGACATAATATGTGGGGATGGCCTCTGCCTGCCTTTTTGGTACATAACCATATCGGGCTTGCAATTTCGCAGATGCTTCTGGCTCTTATTGTGATGTTTATCAATAAAGCATTTTTCATTTCCGGCATCAAATCGCTTTTGCATAGGTCTCCGAATATGGATACCTTGGTTGCGCTTGGCTCGGGTGTATCCTTTGGCTGGTCTCTCTTTGTTCTCTATCGTATGACCTACCTTTTGACAAATGGAACAGCCAATATGGATCTGATGGAAATTTATCACAATCAGCTCTATTTTGAATCTGCAGCGATGATTCCGGCCCTGATTACAGTCGGCAAAACCTTAGAGTCTTTGTCAAAAGGAAGAACGACGGATGCCTTGAAAAGTCTCCTGCAGCTGGCACCGAAGAAGGCACTTGTTGAGAGAGAGGGCCAGCAGATCGAAGTTGAGATTGACGATGTTGTGATCGGGGATATCTTTCTGGTAAAGCCGGGAGAGGCGATTCCGGTAGATGGCGTGATCCTGGAAGGCGAGAGTGCGGTAGATGAATCTGCTCTGACCGGAGAATCGATTCCGGTGGATAAAGCAGTAGGAGATAAGGTCAGCGCGGCGACCATCAATCAGTCTGGCTTTATTCGGGCAAGAGCAAGCAGAGTAGGTGAGGATACCACTTTTTCGCAGATCATTCAGATGGTTTCGGATGCAGCGGCAACCAAGGCACCGATTGCCCGGATTGCAGATCGGGTATCCGGCATATTTGTTCCGGCAGTTATTCTGGTGGCAATTTGTGTCATGCTGATCTGGCTCCTTACAGGTCATCCGCTTTCTTATGCCTTAGAAAGGGCAATCAGCGTTTTGGTAATTTCCTGTCCTTGTGCACTGGGTCTTGCAACACCGGTTGCAATTATGGTAGGAAATGGTGTCGGGGCAAAGAACGGAATTCTTTTTAAGACCAGTGAATCTTTGGAAAATGCCGGAAAGACCCAGATCGTAGCCTTGGATAAAACCGGTACGATCACCGAAGGAAAACCCAAGGTGACGGATCTTGTGCCGGCAGAGGGTGTTAGTGAAAGAGAGCTTCTTCAGCTTGCCTTTTCCCTGGAAGAGAAAAGCGAGCATCCCCTGGCAAGAGCAATCGTGGAAAAGGGAAAGGAACTTGGTCTTGTGGCTGAGGAAGTCCGTGAATTTCAGGCGCTTGCCGGAAACGGCCTAAAGGCAGTGTTAAAGGGAGAGCAGATCTATGGCGGTTCCGGAAGCTTTATCGGAGGAAGAGTTGCGATCCCGACAGCTCTTGCAGCGGAGGCGGATGCCCTTGCTGCAAATGGAAAGACGCCTCTTTATTTTGAAAAAAATGGAAAGTTCATGGGTCTGATTGCGGTTGCGGATGTCATTAAGAAGGATTCTGCCCAGGCAGTAAAAGAACTGCAGAACATGGGTATTGAGGTCGTCATGCTGACCGGAGATAATGAGAGAACCGCAAAAGCAATCGGTCATCAGGCCGGTGTGGACCGGGTGATTGCAGGCGTACTTCCGGATGGAAAGGAAGCAGTCATCAAAGCGCTTCAGACCAGAGGCAGGGTTGCCATGGTTGGGGATGGTATCAATGATGCACCGGCTTTGACCAGAGCTGAGATCGGAATTGCGATCGGAGCAGGAACGGACGTTGCGATTGATTCGGCGGATATTGTCCTGATGAATTCCAAGCTGACAGACGTGTCTGCGGCAATCCGTTTGAGCCGGGCGAGCCTGAGAAATATCCATGAGAATCTTTTCTGGGCCTTTGCCTATAATGTGCTTTTGATCCCGATGGCAGCGGGGGCTTATGCATCGATTCAGATCAATCCCATGTGGGGCGCGGCCGCCATGTCCTTATCGAGTTTTACCGTATGCATGAATGCTCTGAGGCTGAATCTTTTTAAGCTGCACAGTACAGCGAGAGACAAGACAATGCGTCATAAGGCACTTCCGGAAAGTACTGCAGAGGCTGCAGGCTTAGCCGAGAATAATAGAAATAATGAAGGTGCTGCTGCGAAGAAAGTAGCAGATGATTCATCTGAAAAAGAAAGGAAGGAAAACGAGATGAAGAAAACAGTAAAGGTAGAAGGTATGATGTGTCACAATTGCGAGAAGCATGTACAGAATGCACTGAAGGCAATTGATGGAATCGAAGAAGCAGTTGCCGATCATGAGGCGAATCAGGTAGAGATCACGCTGAGCAAGGATGTGGCAGAGGAAGTGATCAAAAAGGCAATCGAGGAAGAGGAGTATAGCTATCTCGGAATCGAGTAAATCTTTTTAAAAGAAAGACCGATGCATGAAAGAGATCATGCACCGGTCTTTCTTTATGGAATAGGAAACTGGGAAACTTTGTTCCTATCCGCTAAAAACGTTCTGCGAGGATGCGTCAAGGCATATTTTTAAATGGAATCTAAGCAGCTGCTTTTAGCGGTGGAGAGTATTAAGCGAACAAGGAGCTGACAAAAACCAGTCCGAATCCGATCAGAATGCCAAGCAGATTGATCTTGGGCTCCTTGGTTTTGAGTACATGGGGAAGGAGCTCCAAAAAAACAATATAGATGATCATACCGGTTGCAAGGCAGACCAGAACACCGATCAAGGTCTCTGTCATGAGGGCACTGAGAAGATGCATGAGAAGACCGCCAAAAAGGGTGGACAGGGTTACCAGACCCAGGATAATGCCCTTTTCCCGCCGGTGTTTTCCGTCTCTTACCATGGTAGAATAGATCATCATACCCATGGGAATATTGTGAAGACTGATGCCCAAAGCAAAAAGAATGCCCTGATTCAGGGAAGACAGAGTCAGGCTGTATACGGTCATACCTTCTACAATATTGTGCAGGATGATGGCAAGAGCAGAAATAAGGCCGATATGAGAGGCATGTTCATGCTCGTGGGTTTCCTCGTGATCTTCATGATCCGGGATAAAGAAATCCAGAAGCTTAAGCAGAAGGAAACCGAGTGCGAGACAAAGAAGCAGGCTCATCCAGCCCAGGCTCTCACTGGATTCGATAATATCCGGAAGCAGGTCAAAGAGCATCAGAGAGAGCATGGCTGCTAAGGCCATGGCAATGGAAAGATGCTCTATGGTATCAGAATTGTTGCTTTCTCTGATAATAAAAACGCCGAGAGCAATGGAAAGTCCGGCAAGAAAGGTAATAAGCAGCCCCGTCATTCTAGTTCCTCCTCTTCTTTAAGACAGTTCTCACAAAGGCCGTAGAATACAGTGCGGCCAGAGTTGATGCGAAAATGATGCTCGGCAAAAAGATGCTTTTGCAATTCTTCGATCTCATCGCAGTGCAGATGGATCAGACTGCCGCAGCATTCACAGATACAGTGATAGGCACAGTGCGTGTCGCTATCCTCTTCTGTATCAAGATATTCGAAACAGGCAGATTTGTTTTGATCGAGCGTGTATTTCTTGACGAGTCCCTCGTCAACCATGCGTTCAAGCTGCCGGTAGATCGTAGTTGTACCGATACTGCTGCCGGATGCAAGAAAATGAGAATGAAGATCATTCACGGTAAAATGCTTTCCGGGCATGGTCTGCAGATAGGAGAGAACTTCGTCATAATTTTTGGATTTGTATTTTCCTCTTGTAGTCATAGCTATATTCCCTTCCTTTTCAGATCCTCTTCTTCTTCTTGCTGCTGCAAGGCAAAAAGCAGGAAGGCTGATTGCTTGGCAGGAAGCAAGATTGCATAAATAGGTATCGAATAAAAAGACAAAGCATAAAACGAAAGTGAAAACCGTTTTCATATTTGCAAAGGCTATTTTATCAGAATGAAAAGAGAAGTCAAGAAAAAATTGAAAATACGCAATAGGGAAATAGGTAATAGCAAAATATGCAATAAGGAAATATGCGATAAGAAAATATGCTATAGTGGGAAGGAAAACGTATTGCGACAGGATTCGTCGCTGTATAAGAATAAAGTATTGGGAAAGTGCGGCGATATAGGATAGATAGGAGATGGGATGAGAAAACTGGAAGAAGCAATGGCTGAGTATGGCCTTCGCTATAAAAAGGGAATGACAGAGGAGCAGAAAAAGGAACTCGAGGACTTTTGGAAGGAAGCCTTTGAAAAGGAGGAGGGGACAGCAGCAGAAAGAGAAGCTGTTCTGGAACGCTTCCTTGACTTTCATATGCTGGAAAAGGCGGAAAAGAAAAAAATACAAAGGGCAGTTTACGGAAATACTTATTTTCGCCTAAAAGCTTTGCCGGATGGGGAAGATATGCTGATTACCGGCAGCTTTCTCATTCCCCAGGAAAAGAGGCTTTTTGAGGCAAAGACAACAAGGGGACTCCAAAATTATGAAGTGAGCTGGGAGGATGAACGCTTCGAGCATCTTTTTGAACTACTGCAGAAGGAGCATATTGAGCTGGACCTGTTGGGCTATGTGAGCGAAGAAAAGGAATTTGCCGTGACAAGGCTTCGCCTGCATCAGGTGGAGGGTGGTCAGTCTATCGATGAAGAATTTCTGCAGTTTGTGATTGAAAGACTGTTCAGTGCCCAGACTTATCCGGAAGAGGAAGAGGTCAGGGAAACAGAACTGACCCGGACAGAGGATATCAGGAGATTTATGAAGGCTGCAGGGCAGACCCTTCCTCCGCAGATTCGCAGATGGGCGAAGAGAACCCTTTATCTTTTGGACCATAAGGGATTTTCGAGCTCGGAAGAGGTTCATGCCCAAAGAGCTCTGAATCTGATTATGAATGTAAAATGGGAAGGAAGCGATTTTCCGCCGATTGATCCCTGGGAAGCCAAGAAAATCCTGGATGAAGAACTCTATGGACTGGAGTCTGTAAAGCAAAGGGTAATCGAGACGATTATTCAGATTAACAGAACCCACACTCTTCCGGCCTATGGCCTCTTACTTGTAGGCCCGCCCGGAACCGGAAAATCGCAGATTGCTTATGCGGTTGGCAGGATTTTGAAGCTGCCTTGTACGGTACTCGACATGAGCACCATTCGTGATCCGGAGGCGTTGACTGGAACTTCGAGAATCTATGTGAATGCCAAACCGGGCAGGATCATTGAGGCTTTTGCCCGAGCAAAGAGTTCAAATGTGGTTTTTGTTATCAATGAGCTGGATAAGGCAGATGCAGAGGGAGCCAGAGGAAATGCGAGCGATGTTCTGCTTACGCTTTTGGACAATCTTGGTTTTACAGATGCTTATTTGGAATGTGCGATTCCGACGGATGGGGTTTATCCGATCGCAACAGCCAATGAGATGGATAAGATCAGCAGTCCCCTCCTTTCCCGTTTTTCTGTAATTGAGATTCCGGATTACAGCTTCGAGGAAAAGAAGATTATCCTGCAGAGATATTCCTTTCCCAAGATTCTGGAACGCATGGGAATGCGGGCGGAGGAATGCTGTCTGAGCGAGGAAGCCTTTGATTTTATTGTAGAACGGTATTGTGAATATACGGGAGTAAGGCAGCTGGAGCAGGCTGCAGAGCATATTGCCGGAAATGCCCTCTTCCGGATAGAGACAGAAGGCCTTAGCAGTGTAAGCTACGGAGCGAAAGAAGTAGAAGCCCTTTTGGGAAAAAGTGAGAGCCTGTAAAAGGAATATTTAAAGAATACTGCTTAAAAGGGATGCTAAGGGAGCAGAGCTTTCTATAGGAGAAAAAAGAAAAGAATGAAAAAAAGGAGTGGTCAACATTTTTGGTTGAACCACTCCTTTTTTATCATATGGAAAGAAATTTCTTATATGGGAAATTTCTTTCGGCTTTTCCCTTACCAGGACCAGCCGTTTGCATTTTTGATATTGACAAGTGCCTCCAGATTGTAGTTTGCATTGCCGTTTGAATAGATCTTCGTCTGGATTGCGGACATATCATTGGTTATGCCGCTGTACCAGGATTTAGACTCAAAGTAGGCCTGGATAGAGGAATCCGTGAAGATATAACCTTCTCTTGCATAAAGCTCATTGATCGCCTGACGGCAGGTGCTTGGATCTGAAACGGTATCAAGCTGGGCATCGGATAAGGCTGTAGTTGCAATATCCGGGAAAAGATCGCCGTCATCTACATTTGAGCTCGAAGAGCTTGAGCTGGATGCAGAACTGCTTGATGAGCTGGAGCTTTGTGACTGCTGAGTATTGTTTGCAGTTGTAGTATCGGCAGGCTGATCCGCATCCGACTGGGAATTGCTTTCACCGGAGGACTGGGACTGGTCTGCTGCAGAGGAGGTCAGGGAAGGTCCCTTGCTGACATCCACATGAATCTTGCTGTCCTTGTCTGCCTTCTGACCGGCAGCAGTTGCCTGAGAAATGATCGTATCCTTTGCAACACTGTCAGAGTTTTTGTAGGTTGCACGAATGCCGAGACCGGCAGAATCTAAGGCTGCCTTAGCCTGATCATAGGTCATGCCGGACAGATCCGGAACGGTAACCTGATCTTTGTCTTCTGTGGTCTGCTCGGCTTTATCACTGCTTTCCGAACTTGCATTGGCGGAAGCGGTAACAGGCTCGGCCTTTTTGGAAGAACCCAGCTTTCCTGAGAAGGAAAGAAAACCGAAAACCAGAAGGGCGGCAGCGATGATGATGGCAAGGATGATGATCAGTCTGGAGAGAAAGCCTCCCTTTTCATCGTAATCTTCTTCGTCATAGCTGTCGTCATAGTCTTCAGAGTGGTCTCTTTTTGCTTTTTTGCGGGAGGAGAAAGCGCTTTTTGGCTTTTCTTCCTCTTGCTCTTCCTCGAGATCATCCGGAAAAGAGCTGTAACGGTAGCTGTCCTCTTTCTCCTCTTTGGCTAGATCGGCAGACTTGCTCTTTCCATAAGAATCGCTATAGGAATTGCTCTGCTCTTCTTCTTTAGTGGAAGAATAGAGGCTGCTGGTATCATTTTTATCATCTTTATTGTCAGAGTAGCTGTTTGAAGCAGGACTCTGGCTGCTGGTGTTAAAGTCCTTATCCTCCTTTGTAGGATCATAGATCGGAACAGTAGGAAGAGGTGCGGTATTTTTTAATTCGCGAAGATTGCTTCCGCAGCCGGAACAATAGATCGCGCCGGGGGGAAGGGTTTTGCCGCATTTCGGACAATGATTGTCGTCCACAAAATCCTGGCCGCAGGTAGAACAGTAGCTGGCGTTATCAGGATTGGGGGAACCGCATTTTATACAATAAATCATATCGAATCCTCCTTTATAACTCAAAACAGATTATAGCATTCGAAGGCTGGTTTTGGAAATAAAAATATTTCTGTCGAAAAGTCGGATTTTTTTTGGTTGAATCTCAGAATTCTATCGAGTATTATGGCATTAAAGATGTCAGCAAATGACAATCGAAGGGAGGGAGCAAAGGAATATGTCAGAAGAAGAAATTTTTGAAAGACTGAAGGAAGTACTTGCGGGATTTCTCGATGTGGAAGAGGACGATATCATGATGGAAAGCGATCTAAAGGGAGATTTGGATCTGGATCCGACCTATGATGAAGACGTATATGATGAGATCATCCTGGAGTTCTTTGATGTTGAGTCTGAGCTTACCGCGGAGAATTTCGAAAAAGCCGATACAGTCGCAGAGCTGGTTGATATGATCAAAGATAAGCTTGATTAAGCCGGAAGGCTTTTTTCTGTTTGACGAAAAGATCAAGATCGCAGCAAAAGCCTGGAAGGAAAAGCCGGGCAAAGTGATCCGGCTAGAGCAGAACTGCCATATCCTCCGGAAGGGGCGCATGAAATTCCATGGGCTGTTGACTGATCGGATGGAGAAAAGACAGAGAGGCAGAATGCAGAGCGACACGGCCGATCCTGTCATAGACAGGATGATAGAGGTAGTCTCCGGGCAGGGGATGCCCAATAAACTGCATATGAATACGAATCTGATGGGTTCTTCCGGTTTCCAATTTCAGGGAAACGAGGGAGAGCCCTTTTTTATTGGAGAGCACCCGGTAATGGGTGATGGCAGTCTGTCCCTTTTCCGGATCGATCCGCCGGGTAATAATGGAATCCTCACAGCGCCCGATCGGCATATTGATGGTATGAGGAAAGGGCTGGGGACTCTGATCAATGGGAAGTTCCCCTTCGGCTAAGGCAAGGTAGGTCCTGTGGATCTGTCTTTTTTGCACCATTTCGGAAAGCAGGACACCGGAGAGGGGATTTTTAGCAATCAGAGTCAGGCCGCTGGTTTCCTTGTCCAGACGGTTGATACAGCGAAAGATAAAGTGCGAGGAGGCATCCCGGTAATAAAAGGAAACGGCATTGGCCAATGAATCTGCATCATGGTGAAGGGAGGGATGAATCGACATGCCGGCAGCTTTATCGATTACCAGAAGATCCTCATCTTCAAAAACGACCGCAAGCGGAGCAAAGCGGGGAAGGACCTGGGAAGAGGGACTGGCTTCTTCTAAGATCTGCAGCAGGAGCTGATCACCCGGAAAAAGAGGAGCGGAAAGTCTGGCAGGATGATGATTTAAAAGAAGACGTTCCGGATGCTCCTTCAGTCTCGCCAGAAGCCTCTGGGAATAGCCCTTTTGCTTTAAAAAGCTGCGGATCTTTGGATAGGAGTTTTCAATTTGATAGCAGATCGTTCGATGCATGGGAAACTCTCCTTATGAAAAAAATTGCAGACTATGTTTGGAACGCGACTGAAAAAGGCTTTAGGCCTCCTGAGTGAGCAGAAGCTTCAGGGTGGATACAACAGAGGCAATCCGGTCCGAAGAGAGGGAGGCATAATTAAAAATCATAACCCTTTTCATTTCTTCATTTGGAACCTCGCAATAATCCGAGACGAAGGCCAGCTTGACATTAAAGTGTTCTGCCCTGTCTTTCAAAGAGGCAGGATCCTTTTGGCTGTCCAGTCTGAGCAAAAGAGCCGTTCCGGTGCGGGGCGTAAGGACTTCACAGTAATGATCCAGTCCCTGTTGATGAATCTCCTTTAAGATGGCGGTCTGCATGGATTTGAAGTGGGTATTCATGTGGTTCAGGTGCCGCTCGAAATAGCCATCCTCCAAAAAACGGGAATAAATATACTGGTCGGAAGCAGAAACCGTGCAGGAATAAAAACTCATGGTTTCCCGGTAACGATGCAGCAATTTATGCGGAAGGATCATATAGGAAACCCGGAGGGAAGGCAGCATGGTTTTGGAAAAGGAATTGATATAGATGGTCTTTTCCTTGTAATCATTATTGAACATCGGTTCAGCAATGGAGCCGTAGGAGGTGAATTCTGAATCAAAGTCATCCTCGATCAGATAGCGTTCTTCTTCTTCATAAAGCCAGGTAAGAACCTCAAGTCTTCTTTTGATCGGCATAACGAGTCCGATCGGAAAGGTGTTGGCCGGAGACAGGTGAAGAAGGCTGACATGGCTTTTGGCGAGGGCATCCTTGGAGGGACCGTAATCATCAACCCGGAGGTATTCTGTCTTGATATGATATCGCTCGGCAATCTTAGCAAATTTGTGATTGCCGGGATCTTCCAGACCGAGAATGGTCTCCTCGGAAAAGCATTGCATCAGGCGGCTGTAGAGATATTCTGTTCCGCAGCCAATGATGATCTGCTCCGGATCAACCCGCATGCCCCGGTATTGTCTCAGAAAATTGGCAATGGCATAACGGAAAATAGCGGTTCCGTTATAGGGAACCGTCTGCAGAAAGAAAGGATCCTTGCGGGACAGGGCTTCTCTTGAAAGCTTTTGCAGGGAGGAAAGCGGAAAAAGCGAAGTGTCCGTCTTGTTGGAGGACAAATCTGCAAAATACTCATGCTCACGCGGTTCCTCGATAAAGGAATGACGGGGCGGCAGAACGGCCGGACGCTGGCTGAGCGTCTCAGCAAAATAGCCTACCTTTTCCTTTGCATAGATATAGCCTTCGATCTGAAGAAGTTCATAGGCATTTTCTACGGTGATCACACTGACATTCAGATGCTTGGCCAAAGAGCGCTTGGAAGGCAGCTTTTCGTTCGGATGAATCGTACCATTCAGGATATCATCCCGAATCTGCTGATAAAGAAACTGATAAAGCGGTGTTTTTCCGCTCTTGCTCATATCATATGTAAGCATAAAAAAATTCCCCTCCAGTATGGATATACTGTAAAGCAACATCATACCAAAAGGGAATTCGGAAAACAACTATTCTACTTTTTCGTAAAGATGATTGGTAAAGCCCTGTACAAGAGCCATAACACGGCCAGTAAAGATAACGGATACCGCAGTTCCGATACCGATACCCAGAAGACTGCCGGAAAAAAGAAGTCCCAGGATAATCGCGATAACAATACAGCTGGCATCTAAGATGTTTTTGCCAAGTCCAAGGTCACGGCCGGCCTTTTTGCCGATGATATTGGCCAGGGCATCTGCTGGATTGGGAACCAGTTTCATACCGACGGTAATGGAGGCACCGAGACCGGTCAAAAAGATCGCGATCACAAGGAGGATCAGACGGGGAAGCATGCCTTCCGGACTGGGCAGGATCAGATCAAAAAGCTGGATAAAGGCGCTGGTCAGAAAGGCGCAGATAATCTGTCCGCACTGAAAAATAGAAAATTCCTTGGGCAGAAGCAGAAACTGCAAAAGAATCAAAAAAGCATAGTAGACAAAGGTGGTAAGGCCAAGAGGACTATGGAGAATCTGGGAAATATTATAAGCAACGGAAATAACCGGCGATACACCGAGTTTTGTTTTGGTATTTAAGGTGATGCCGCAGGCAAGGATCAGAATGCCGATGCAGTAGACCAAAAGACGTTTGGAAGAGATGCTTTGCAGCAGAGAATTTTGCTTCATATCGAACTCCTTATCATAAAAAGATAAACTTCATTATAACAAGGAAAATAAGAAGGAAAAAGAGGCTTCACAAAGAGAAAAAAGATTTGTAAAGGTTTGAAAAGATAAAAGAAGAAAAAGTGAAGCCCTAGAAAAGCGAAAGAAGGAAAAGCGAAGCCCCGTAAAAGCGAAAGATTGAGACAGCAAATGAGCTGCCGCATCAGCGACAGCCCATTTTAAAATCAAAAATAATGTTAGGGGGGATGAGAAGTATGAGTGTTTCTACAGTCATTATAATAGGGATTTGGAGAGGGAAAGTCAAAAAACAAAGTCTAAAGAATTCTAAAAAAAGTATAAACAGAAATAAAGTAAAATGTATAAATGAAAAAGTTTTTCGAAAAAAAGATTGCAAACAATCTATTAATACCGCATAATGATTCCAATGCATTAACGTGACAAAGGGGAAAGACGTGAGAAAAGAGTTAAAAAAAGCGATTTCCCTGCTCTTGGCAGCAGTACTTTCTTCCTCTCTTCTGATAGGATGCGGAGGAGGAGAAAAGAGCCAGTCTGAGCAGGGAGCAAGTGAAAATGCAAGCGGAAATGCGGAGGATACCCTCTATGTATTTAACTGGTCTGAGTATATTCCTCAGGAGGTCTACAGCCTCTTCGAAGAGGAAACCGGTATTCATGTGGTAGAGGCAACCTACTCTTCTAATGAAGAAATGCTGGCCAAGCTGATTGCCGGAAACGGAGGTCAGTATGATCTTGCCATTGCCAGTAACTATGTAGTAGAGGCCATGAAAGAGCAGGATCTGATCCAGCCGATCGGTGCAGATGAGATCGAAAATTTCTCCAATCTGGATGAGAGGATCCTTGACCAGGATTATGATCCGGGAAATGAATATTCCATTCCTTATATGGGAACGGTTACGGTAATCGCTGTAAATAAGAGAATGTGCGAGGAGCTTGGCGTTGAGATCAAAAGCTTAAATGATCTGATCGATCCCAGACTGGAGAATAACATCGTAGCAGTAGATGACTGCAGGGAGATCGTTGGTGTAGCCCTGAAGGCAAACGGCTTTGATCCGGATGTGAAGGACGAAGAGACGATTGCAGGCATGTCGGACTGGCTTTCCCAGCTGGCACCCAATATTAAGCTCTATGATTCCGATACAGCATATGCGGCGATGGTGACCCATGAAACGGCAGTCGGCATTATTTATAATATGGATGCCATGATTGCGATCGATGAGGATGAAGACAATGAGATCGAGGTAGTCTCCACAGAGGAGCCCTGCGAAATGTCGATCGACAGCTTTGTGCTCTGCAAGGGAGCCAAGCACAAGAAGGCTGCACAGGAGTTCATTAATTTTATCCACAGGCCTGAGATTTATGCCATGTGCTTTGAGGAATATCCGGCTCTTTGCCTGAATCGGGAGGCAGTTTCTTACCTGGGTGATATTTCCTCCATGCCGGCAGCGACATTGGATGATGAAATTGTAAATGGTGCTCATATCATAGGAGATGTCGGAGATGCGGCAACCTATTATGATGAGGTTTTTGCGGATATGAAGATCCGATAAGGAAAAAGGTGGATGGCGGATCTTTTGACAGAGAAAAGAAAGATATGGTCTGCCGGAAGAAAAAAAGGAGAAGAAAAGCATGAAGGCGTTGAAGAAAATTGAAATTATTACCAGACCGGATAATCTTGAAAAAATAAAAAAGATCCTGGCAAAGAATGAGTACTCAGGAATGACGGTAACGGCCGTTATGGGAATGGGACATCAGGCAGCAGGAGAGAACGGTGATAATTTCGAAGAGATGAATATGGATATGAACCTTTTGCCCAAGGTACAGGTTATGACGGTAATCTGGGAAGAGGATCTGGAGGAGATTCTCTATGAGCTGCAGCAGTCTCTGACAACCGGAACGGTAGGAGACGGAAAGATTTTTATTTCTGCAGTCGAAGATGTAATGCGCATCCGCAACGGAGAGCGCGGTGCTGATATTCTGTAACAGGTAGGGGCGGATGGAAAAGAACAATATCATTGTAAGCCTGAAGGGCGTAAACAAAGCGTTTGGAGATGAAAAAGTAGTAAAAAATCTGAATCTTGAAATAAGAGAGGGCGAATTTCTGACTCTGCTTGGACCGTCCGGCTGCGGAAAGACTACGACACTTCGCATGATCGGAGGATTCGAAGTGCCGGATGAAGGCGAGATCAAGCTGGAGGGTCAGAATGTAGAAGACAAAAAGCCAAATGAGCGAAATGTCAACACGGTCTTTCAGAATTATGCACTCTTTCCACATATGACCATTGCGGATAATATTGCCTTTGGTCTGGTGGAGAAGAAGGTGCCGAAGGAGGAGATCAGGGAAAGAGTGGCAGAGATGCTCAAGCTGGTCAGACTGGAAGGTATGGAGAAAAGAAAGCCATCCCAGCTTTCCGGCGGACAAAAGCAAAGAGTTGCCATTGCGAGAGCTCTGATCAACAGACCAAAGGTTTTGCTTTTGGATGAGCCGCTCGGTGCCCTGGATCTGAAGCTGAGAAAAGAAATGCAGATGGAGCTGAAGAACCTTCAGAAGCAGCTGCATATTACTTTTTTATATGTTACCCATGACCAGGAAGAGGCACTGTTGATGAGTGACCGTATTGCAGTTATGCATGACGGCAGAATGGAGCAGCTGGGCACACCGGAGGAGATCTACAATCAGCCGAAGACAAAGTTCGTTGCGAATTTTATCGGTCAGTCCAATCTGATGGAGGGATATGTTACCGAGGTAGGAGAAAAACAGAATACCTTTACCTTTGAGTTTGGAAATGCGCATCTGCAAAGTCCTCGCTTTCAGCTAGAGGAAATGTTCTATATCTGTGTAAGACCGGAAAATCTGAGGCTTTCCCTTGAGCCGGTGGATCATTTCCATATCAGAGCAAGGGTGATGGAAGTAATTTTTGCAGGCTCAGTTAACCGTACCATGGTTCGTCTGATCAATGGTCAGACCCTGCGGGCGGAAAGTCAGCCTGATGTAGATGTTTTTGAAGCCGGAAGTGATGTCTATGTCTGGTGGAGACAGGACAAATCCATCTTCCTTCATACCCAGGAGGAAGAAATTTACAATGTGATCGAGGGCGAAATGGACGAGCTTATGGAAGAAAAGTCCAACTTCGGTATCGATGACATTCTCTAAGGAGAAACTATGCGTAAATTTAAAAATCATCTTCCCGCGCTGGGAAGCATCGGGCCAACCGTGATCTGGCTGACGCTTTTTCTGATTCTGCCGCTGATCTATGTCATTGTGATCAGCTTTATGGGAAAGAATAGCTATGGAGGCGTCCTTTATCAGTTCACGATGGAGGCCTATCAGAATCTTTTTCGAGTAAAATATTTAAGGGTTTTCTGGGTCTCCTTTTTGCTGGCCTTTGAAACAGCCGTGATCTGTCTTTTGGTTGGCTATCCCTTTGCCTATATCATTGCCAAAAGTCCGCAGAAGGTGAAGCCTTTTCTGGTTCTTTTCCTTATGCTGCCTTTCTGGATCAATTCCATGATCCGAATCTACGGCTGGAATACCCTTCTGAGAAATGAGGGCGTCATCAATACCATTTTGATGAATCTGGGCGTGATCGATTCACCGCTGGGAATGCTTTATACCAATGGGGCGGTTCTTTTGGGCATGGTATATGACCTTCTGCCCTTTGCCGTTCTGCCGATGTATACCTCGATCGAGAAGCTGGATCCTTCTCTGGTAGAGGCAGCAGGAGATTTGGGCGCAAGCAAGGTAAGATGCTTTATCAGAGTTATTCTGCCCCTTACTAAATCCGGTATTTTTGCAGCATCCCTGCAGACCTTTATCCCGGCACTGGGACTTTTCTATATCTCGGATATGATGGGCGGTGCCAAAAGGATGTATATCGGAAACCTGATTCGAAATCAATTTATGTCAGCGAGAAACTGGCCCTTAGGTTCGGCTCTGTCGATCATCCTGATCGCAGTCACCCTGCTGCTTTTGACTTTGTACAATAAAGCTGGCGGAGATATGGAGGATATTGCATGAAAAAAAGAAAGGTCAGACAGTTTGGCCCCCTTTCCGTCTTTTATGCCTGCCTGGCATATACATTTCTCTATCTTCCGGTTCTGATTGTTATTGTTTATTCCTTTAACAGCTCGGAACGAAATGTTGTTTGGGAGGGCTTTACCCTCAAATGGTACAGAGAGATGTTCTTTAATGAGGAACTGATCGGGGCTTTTAAGAATACGATTCTTGTGGCCCTGGCATCAACGGTTCTGTCAACCATTTTGGGAACCTTATGTGCCATTGGCATGCAGAGATTTGAATTTAAGCTGAAGAAGCTTTTGAATACGGCTTTGTACATTCCGATCGTGATTCCGGAGCTGGTGTTTGCAATTGCTTTTCTGGCATTTTTCTCTCTCCTGGATATCGATATGAATATGGTGACTCTGATCGTGTCACATGTAACCTTTTCCCTGCCTTTTGTGGTTATTACAGTCAGATCGCGACTTGCTGGAATGGATCCTTCTATTCGGGAGGCTGCCAGGGATCTGGGTGCAGGAGAGCTGCATACCTTTTTCCGGGTGACGCTGCCGATGATCTCACCGGCAGTAATCGCGGGTGCTATGCTGGCACTTACCCTCTCCCTGGATGACGTTGTGGTCAGCTATTTTACAGCAGGACCGGATTCACAGACCATGCCTTTGGTTATCATGGGAATGGTAAAGAAGGGAATTTCGCCTGATGTAAATGCACTTTCTACCTTGATGATCCTGGGAACCTTCTTTATTCTCTTCTTCTCGACAAGGATTCAGAATCGTCTGGAGACAGAATAGAAAGCCGGAAGAAAGCGAAAAAGGATACTTATAGGATAGCTTAAGAAAGCAGAACAGGCTGCTTTGAAAAGAAAAAAGAAAAATTAAAGAAAAAGTAAGTAAAAATCTGTTGACAAAGTAAAAGACATAAGGTAGAATAAATTCGCTGTGACACACAGTGCGAAAGAGCTGCCCAGTTAGCTCAGTTGGTAGAGCAGGGGACTGAAAATCCCCGTGTCTCTGGTTCGATTCCGGAACTGGGCATATGCGGGTGTAGTTCAATGGTAGAACACCAGCCTTCCAAGCTGGATACGCGGGTTCGATTCCCGCTACCCGCTCTTTGCGATAGTAGTACAGTTGGTAGTACGCCACCTTGCCAAGGTGGAGGTCGCGAGTTCGAGTCTCGTCTATCGCTCTTTGCTTAGCCAGATGAATTTCATCTGGCTTTTTTTATTTTAGTTTTTGAATAGGAAACTTCCTTTTTAAGGAGTAGGGTAATTATGAATTTGTTTGAAATCCTGATGATTTCCATCGGTCTGTCTTTTGATGTATTTGCAGTGATGATCGTGGAAGGGGCTATGCTTGCAAAGGTGGAAAAGCAAAAGCTGGCTATTATGTGTGCCATTTTCTGCCTATGGCAGTTTATTGCTGTGATGGGCGGCAACCTTCTGACTCTGATCCCACTTTTCCAGAAAACCTTTTTTGGTCTCAGACTCCTGTGGACCATTGTTTCAACCGTGATCTTCTTTGCCCTGGCGGCTTTTATGTTTTATAAGGCCTGGAGAAAGGAAGATATTTTCGAGCAGAGTCATGAGATCAAGTACAAGCATGTCTGCATCACAGCAATTATTGTCAGTCTGGATGCTTTCTTTGCCGGAATTGGATTTGGCTTTTTGAACACAGAGCTGCTTCTGGTCGGCTTGGTTTTGGAAATTGTGACCGTACTGTCTGTCATTTTGGGAATATTTACCGGATACCGTCTGGGCTGTGAGCAGAGGTCGAAGGCACTTTATCTGGGAGCAGCCTGCATTCTCTTGGCCAGCATTGAAGTGACGGTAAGATTTTTTGCAGCGTAAGGGGTATTGCTTATGGATGAGAAGAAAGATCTGACAAAGCATCTGATTGCGCAAAGTCTGAAGGAGCTGGTCATGACAGTTCCCTTTGAAAAGCTGACGATTAAGAAGATCACAGATCAGGCCGGCCTGATCCGCCCTGCTTTCTACCGCTATTTTATGGACAAATACGAAGCAGTGGAATGGATCTTTCGTACCGAGATTCTGGATGGGGCAGAGCAGCTTTTGGATGCTTCAGAGAGTAGAGCGGCTCTGGTTTATATTTTTTCCAGCATGCGAAAGGATCGGGAATATTATCAGAAGATTTTCCAGATCACGGGGCAGAACAGCATAGAGGAAAGTATGAAAAGGGCCTTTACGGAAGAATTTACGATTATTCTGGAGAAGATGTATAAAAAAAGGGAAATACCGGATAATCCGGTCATCAGTGTTGAATCTGTTGCAAAATTTAAGGCAGATATGCTGACCAGCTTTATCCGGGAATGGATTTTAAATAACAAGGTGGATGCGACCCCGGAAGAACTGGCGAATGCATTGATCTATATGTCGACAGAGCCTTTGATCTTTGATATGCCTCCGCAGAAAGAGGAAACTGCCGGGCAGTAGAAGAGAAAGGCATTGCAGGAAAAAGGGAATGTGTTAATATAAAAAATGATAAAAAAATGTCATTGGAAAATGTCAGGAAATATCATTAGATAGATATGAATAAAGAAAACTTTAAGAGGTGAAAAATGAAAAACAAAGGTAAAAAAATTCTGATCGCAGGTCTTTTGGTTCTGGCAGCAGGTGCAATGCTGGTTGGATGTGGAAAGAAGAAAACGGTTACTTTTTCTGTAAATGGAATCGGCAGCTATGAGCTGGAAAGCATTCCGGATGGAACAGTAAGCGGCAGCGTCTCCGGAGATGCAGTAACGGTAACCCTGAATAAGGAAGGCGATTATGATTTCGTGCTCAAGGGAGAGGACGGAAATGAGCATACTGTTACAATTAAGTATCATGACAATACAGTCGAGGGAACTTCAGACGAAGAGATTGGCGTCAATGTCGGAGTAACGAAGTAGGCAGAATCATTCTCGTCCTACAAGTAAAATAAAAAAGAAGCTGTCGCACTAAGAAGAATAGTGCAACAGCTTCTTTTTTCGTCTTTTTTTAGTCATTGGATAAGCTGCTTGTATAATCCGAAAGAGCACTCATATTGACTTCTACCGATTCACTGGAGGCAGTGGAGCTATTGCTTCCCTTTGCTGCATCATAGGCAGAATAGCCAATATAGCCGACAATGCCGATGCCGATGATAGCGGTCAGACAAAGAGCGGTATAGTGCTTGATCTTCTGCTTGCGCATGATCTCTTTGCGGTGAAGCTTTTCCTGTTTTCTTTTATCTACTTTAGCCTGGCTCATAATAATCCCCTTTGAATGAATTAATAAAAGAAGTATAGCATATTTTTTTTTGAAAGAAAACCAAGGAAGTTTGGATTTGATCTGCATTTTCCCGAAAAAGACAACCCAACAAGGGTGGGATCTATGTTATAATATTTCCTCATAGGGTCAAGACGGCTCAAAGATCTTTCCGGCTGGGAAAGCCGGCAGAAAAAATATAGAAGAAATAAAATAGACAGCAGATAAAAAGGGAAGGCAGAGGATTAGCTGCAGTTCCCATCAACATGACAGAAAGCATAAGGAGAAAAGAAATGAGCTATGCGGATCAGGTCTTTGTCAATATGTGCAGAGATATTCTGGATAACGGAACCAGTACAGAAGGCGAGAAGGTTCGTCCGAAATGGGAGGATGGATCCTTTGCCTATACCATCAAAAAATTCGGCGTCGTCAATCGCTATGATCTGTCAAAGGAATTCCCGGCTCTGACTCTGCGTCGTACGGCAATCAAGAGCTGTACCGATGAGCTCCTTTGGATCTGGCAGAAGAAATCAAATAATATCAATGATCTTGGCTCCCATATCTGGGACAGCTGGGCAGATGAGAATGGCTCCATCGGAAAGGCCTATGGTTATCAGATGGGGGTAAAGCATGCATATAAGGAAGGGATGATGGATCAGATCGATAGAGTGATCTATGACCTGAAGAACAATCCCTACAGCCGCAGGATCATGACCAATCTCTATGTGCATCAGGATCTGCATGAAATGAATCTTTATCCCTGTGCCTATTCTATGACCTTTAATGTGACCAAAAAGGCCGGAGAAGAGAAGCTGGTATTAAATGCCATTCTGAATCAAAGATCCAATGATGTCCTGGCTGCAAATGCCTGGAATGTAGCCCAGTATGCCGTCCTTGTGCATATGCTTGCCCAGGTTTGCGATATGCAGGTGGGAGAGCTGGTACATGTTATTGCAGACGCCCATATCTATGACAGACATATTCCTCTGATTGAGGAGCTGATCCAGAGAGAGCAGTATCCTGCTCCGAAGTTTTGGCTGAATCCGGAGGTGCATGATTTCTATGATTTCACACCGGATGACGTAAAGCTTTTGGATTATCAGTTTGGACCGCAGATCAAAAATATTCCGGTAGCAGTATAAAGAAAACGCTTGAGGAAAGAAGGAAAGGAGTTCTAATGAATTTAATTGCAGCAGTAGACAGAAACTGGGCAATCGGTTTGAAAAACAGACTTTTAACCAGTATTCCGAATGATATGAAATTTTTCCGTGAAACAACGACAGGTCATGTCGTCGTCATGGGAAGAAAAACATTGGAAAGCTTTCCGGGCAAGAGACCCCTTCCGAATCGAGTCAATATTGTATTGACGACAAAGGCGGATTATCAGGCAGGCAAGGATGCCCTTATTGTGCATTCCTTAGAGGAGCTTCGGGAGGAACTGAAGAAGTATCCGAGTGAGGATATTTATATTATCGGCGGCGAAAGCATTTACAGAAGTCTTGTGGATGAATGCGACAGAGCTTATATTACCAAGATTGATTATGAATTTGAGGCAGATGCTTATTTCCCTTCTTTAGATGAAAAGGAAGAGTGGGAGATCAGCTATGAGAGTGAGGAAGAGACCTGTTTTAATCTGGAATACCACTTCCTGACCTATGAAAAGAAAAAGGATTGAATATGAATATAACGGGAAAGAAATTATTTGTAAAAGCCCTGAAAGCAGAGGGTGTAGATACGATTTTTGCTTATCCGGGCGGTATGGTAACCGATATTCTGGATGAGATTGACAAGCAGGGAGGAATCCGCATTATTCTTCCCAGACATGAGCAGGCTCTGATCCATGCGGCAGAGGGCTATGCCAGAGCAACCGGCAAGACAGCAGTCTGCCTGGTAACCAGCGGACCGGGTGCGACCAATACCATTACCGGACTGACAGATGCCTTTTATGACAGCATTCCCATGGTTTGCTTCACCGGACAGGTAGCCAGAAATCTGGTCGGCAATGATGCCTTCCAGGAGGTAGATATGGTTGGCTTGACCAGAAATATCACCAAGTACAGCGTTATGGTTCAGAAGAGGGAAGATATGGGACGCATCATTAAAGATGCCTTCTATATTGCAAGAACCGGAAAGCCGGGCCCGGTTGTAATCGATATTCCAAAGGATATTCAGGTAACCAGCGGAGATGCAGAGTATCCGGAGACGGTTGATATCAGAGGTTATAAGCCGCCGGAAGGTGTACATGTCGGTCAGCTGAAGAAGGCCTGGAAGACCCTGAAGAGTGCAAAACGTCCCCTGATTCTTGCAGGCGGAGGCGTTCTGATCTCGGGAGCTCAGGAAGAGCTGCAGAGATTTATGGAAGAAACCAGGGTTCCGGTTGTAACAACGGTAATGGGAAGAGGTGCCGTACCGACCTATCATCCTTATTATGTGGGTGATGCGGGACTGCATGGAAGTTACAGCTGCAACCAGGCAATTGCGGCCTGCGATGTGCTTTTCTCCATCGGAACCAGATTTAATGACCGTATTACAGGCTCTTTACAGGAGTTTGCACCGAATGCCCAGATCGTTCATATCGATATTGACAGTGCTTCTATTTCCAGAAACGTAGTGGTAAATGTACCGATCGTAGCAGATGCAAGGGTCGCATTAGAGAAGCTTCTGGAGTGGGCGGAGCCGATCGAGACAGCAGATTGGCGGAAAATGATCCAGGATTGGGACAATAAGTATCCCATGAGTATGCCGAATGATGTTGGATTGACTCCCCAGGCGATCATTGAAGGCGTGAATGAGGTCTTTGAGAAGGCAATCATTACAACTGACGTTGGCCAGCATCAGATGTGGGCTTCCCAGTTCCTTGAGCTGGATGCAAATAAGAAGATGATCACATCAGGCGGCTTCGGAACCATGGGCTTTGGCTTCCCGGCGGCAGTCGGTGCCAAGATTGCAAGACCGGATATGCCGGTTGTATCCATTACCGGAGACGGTGGTTTCCAGATGAATATGCAGGAGATGGCAACCTCTGTCATCGAGCATGCGCCGGTTGTTGTGGTTTTGATGAATAACATGAATCTTGGTATGGTTCGTCAGATGCAGAATGTTTATTACGGTAAGCGTTATGTAGCAACTTCCCTCAAACTCCATGAAGAGGATGTAGAAAAGGGAGCGCCCATCTATGTACCGGATTTTGTAAAATGGGCTGACAGCTACGGCGTAGAGGGCATTCGTATTACAGAGAGGGAGCAGATCATTCCGGCTTTGCAGAAGGCCAAGGAAAGAGAAGAGCAGGGCATGAGTACGCTCTTAGAATTCCTGATTAATGAAGATGAACTGGTTCTGCCTATGGTAAAGGCAGGCAAGGGCGCAACGGATATGATCTTATAAGAAAGGAGACCAGCATGGAAAAAAGGTGGATTGCATTATATGTAGAAAACCAGGTCGGTGTACTGGCAAAGATTTCCGGTCTCTTTTCCGGAAAGGCCTATAACCTGGCTTCCCTAACCGTAGGAACCACAGAGGATGAAACCGTTTCCCGTATGACAATCTCGGTAGAAAGCGATGACATTACCTTTGAACAGATCAAAAAACAGCTGAACCGCATGGTAGAGGTCATCAAGGTGATCGATCTTTCTGATGTACCGATCCATATGAAGGAAATCCTCTATGTGAAGATCAAGAAGATTTCTGCCAAGGATAAGGAAGAGGCCTTCCGTATTGCCGAAGTCTTTTCCGGAGAGATCATTGATATCGGAGTAGACGGTGTGATCATTGCTGCGATGCTGACAGAACACAGAAATAATGAACTGATCGAGCTTTGCCGTAAGACCTTCCATAACAATATTGAAGTTGTCAGAGGCGGAAGCGTAGCCATCGAAAGCATCAGCACATCTTGTCGGTAGATATCCCAGAGCGCAGCGATGGGATGCACAAGGCGCATCATGCGAAGCATGATTATAAATGCGCCGGTGTCCGAATAGATATCCCAGAGCGCAGCGATGGGATGCACAAGGCGCATCATGCGAAGCATGATTATAAATGCGCCGGTGTCCGAATAGATATCCCAGAGCGAAGCGATGCGATATCTGGTCGCATGATGCGAAGCATGATCACGAAGAATATAAGAATAATTCATATGATTTAAATCTGCGATAACAAAAAGTTATAATTAATATGCTAATTTCATATAGGGCAGATATATTGACAGAGAAATGATGCGGGCTTAAGATTTATGTGAGAATTTATCTTTTAAGAATGCATTCTATACCGATTACACGCGGGCATATGCAGGATGCATCCTTATTTATAAAAAGAGCGAGTAGAAACGAAAGAAGGTGCCATACAAATGGAGAAGATGAATCTGGACTGGAGTAACATGGATTTCGCTTATCGTCCGACAGCGATGCGTTATGTTGCCAACTACAAAGACGGCAAATGGGATGAGGGCGGACTGACAGATAATGACATGATCACAATGAGTGAGTGTGCCGGTGTTCTGCAGTATGCACAGACAGTATTTGAAGGAATGAAGGCATATACAACCGTGGATGGCAGAACCGTGGTTTTCCGTCCGGATCTGAATGCAAAGCGTCTTCAGGATTCCGCAGAGAGACTGCAGATTCCGAAGCTGTCTATTGAGCAGTTTCTGGATTCCATCGATCAGGTTGTAAAGGCAAACTGGGCATATGTTCCTCCTTACGGAACAGGTGCAACTTTATATATCAGACCTTACATCTTCGGTATATCACCGGTTATCGGTGTAAAGCCGGCTGAGGATTATCAGTATAGGGTATTTACCACTCCGGTAGGCCCCTACTTCAAAGAAGGTGCAAAGCCGATCACCATCCGTGTCAGCGATTTTGACCGTGCAGCACCCCACGGAACAGGTGATATCAAGGCAGGTCTGAACTATGCAATGTCACTTCGCATGATCGTATCCGCACATGAAGAAGGATATGACGAAAACATGTATCTGGATGCAGCAAGCAGAACTTATGTTGAAGAAACAGGTGGAGCAAACTTCATCTTCATTACAAAGGATGGCAAGCTGGTAACACCGAAGTCTGACAGCATTCTTCCTTCTATCACAAGAAGATCTATCGTAGATGTTGCACAGAAATATCTGGGCATGGAAGTTGAGCACAGACCGGTTCGCTTTGATGAAGTAAAGGATTTTGCAGAAGCAGGACTTTGCGGAACAGCAGCAGTTATCTCACCGGTAGGAAAGATCGTAGATCACGGCAAAGAGATCTGTCTGCCGGCCGGCATGGAAGAGATGGGACCGATCACCAAGAAGCTGTATGATACACTGACAGGTATCCAGATGGGAACCATTGAGGCTCCGGAAGGATGGCTGCGTGAGATCAAACCGGAATAAGGTTTGTTCCCAGGCTTTAAAAAATTTAAAAGAGCGTTTTAGCATCTTTTAAAAGAGAATAAGAACATGAAAAGCGATTTCAATGAGCGAAGAGTTTCATTGAGATCGCTTTTTTCTTATAGCAAATTTTCTCACCTATCTCTATCGAAGTCGCTACATATACTCTGGTATTTGCAGTCTTTGCTGTGTTTTCAGCTTCGTTCCTATGGCTTTCGCAGAAGGAATCGTGCAAGGTGACACGTTTCGTTTGCTCTTCCTCGCGACGTCTTATTCGCGACAGCTCCTACGCAATTCGCTTTTACTTTTTTTATGCCGCAAATGCAGTTTTTAAGCCTCAGCATATAAGGCGCTTGCATTTTCTGAGCTCAAGCGTCCGCTGTCGCTGACAGTCGCATCGTCAGGACGCAAGCCTCACGAATCGTCACCTTGCACGATCCCCTTCTGCTGCCAGCTACATAGGCAGGCATTAACCATTTAATGTCTTCTATGTGAAAAGATTTTAAAGGAAAAATGCATATCCTACGCAGATAACATGACAATTTCATGCAAAGCGAAAGGAAACATTATGAAAATCGAATATACAAAAGTAGGAGACTATTATTTATCGAATCTTTATTATCTGGAGGAAACCAGACCTATTGGATTCTGGGGAATAATACTGGAACCAGTCCTCAGAGATGCCGGCCAGGAGATGTGGCAGGTGTTGGACAGAATTATATCAGCGAAAAATGCTATGGAGGGGCATGTGGCAAAAGAAATGTATATCCGGGGTTTTCTGGATTATGAAAGACCGGCGTGTGAAAAGGACAGTAACATTTGAATATTCATCTTACAAGCACTGACTGTAATGGTAGGTGCTTCTTTTTTGTTTTTAAAAAAATTACAGACATTGAACCTAACGAAATCGTGATACAATCAAAATATGTTTGAATGAGAAACATGGAGGTAGCTTATGGGCGTAAGTTATAACAGATTATGGAAAATGCTCATAGATAAAAATATGAAGCGGATAGAGATGCCTCAATCCGGGAAATACAGCGAAATCAGAGATTTCGGACAAGGGGAGTTTCCCCTTGCGGCACAGGTGCCTATCCCCAATAAAGTTTGTGACTGAATATTTCAGATACAGATATGTAAAATGAAAGAAAGCGTGAAATCGGTATTGACCGAGCTGAAAGAGAAGGTGGAGCCAAAAATAATTAGAACAATCGGTATTTAACGCTTGAAAAAAGGAGAAATAAACATGGCAAAGAAAGAAGAAAGATTTGAAGTTACATTCAGAGACGGAAGTTGGCTTAAAGATGAAGGAATTCGTCAAATTCTTGTAGATAAGGAGACAGGGGTTAATTACCTTTGTTGGAACACCGGATTTGGAGCCAGTATTACACCACTTCTGGATTCGGAAGGAAAAGTCATAGTCACAAAGTAAAATCGGGAATTAAAGGACAAAACTAATGAAAATCAAAAAGATAAAGATAAGTGATGATACGTCTGGATGTACTTAGTGCCTGTAAGCCGACAGAACGACTTTATATAAGCTGCGGATTCAAATTTGCAGAAGCCAAAGAGATGTATTACGAAGATACTGGGTGGACAGAGTACAAAATGTTTGAGTTAAATTTATAGATTCCAGTTTTATTGACTAAGAAATTAAGGAGGATTCATAATGAGTGAGAAAACGGAGATTACTTTCATGCAGACAAGATTAATTCGGCTTGCTTCAGAAGAGTGGCATTTACCTGTTGAACAGATTATCCACTTGTTTAAAGAAGCTGATGTTCTTGGATATATAGAAAAATGTTATGGGATTTTTCATTGTGAAGGAGATGAAGCTGTGCTTGATGATATTACTGAGTTTTTGCAAAGAAAGGGGATAGAGATTGGTGCTTGACTTAAAAGATGGATTTGTTCTCTATCATGGAAGTTATTGTGAAGTAAAAGAGCCGGATCTTGCCAAATGTGCAAAGAGAAAAGATTTTGGTCAGGGATTTTATTTAACCACCTCAAAGGAGCAGGCAGAAAGTTTTCTGAGAACCTCAATCGCCAAAGCAATCGCAACCGGAACAATTGAAGAGGGACAGAAGCCGCTATTAAGTGTCTGAAATTTGTGGAAGGTGAGAAGATATGGCTGAAGTAACAATTCCAAAGGAAAAAATGAATTATACAATAGACCTTCTTATCACTATGGCGACAGAGGAGATTGCAGAAGAAACGGGCAAGGATAGAAAAGAGATATTGACAGATTTTCTATGTTCAAAGACAGGAAAAGCACTGTATGATGAGAAAACAAAGCTGTGGTGCAATGGTCCGGCATATATAGCTGAATTGTATAGGGAAGAGTTAAAGAAATCCGGATATCAGATTTGAGATGAATACATATCCGGATTGTGTTGAAAACTTCCGCTATTATATCGTTGTGACAACTAAATATTTCAAAAGTTACTGAGGTCAGATTCTTTTAATTATGGAACAATGATCTCAGTTTTTTATACCCAGGAATCGGCATTCATGAATAAGCCGGTTCTTTTTATTTACACAAGTCAGTTACTTTTGGCATATCATTTATAGCCATAGAAGCATTTCATAAGGACGAGATGTTCTGCCAAGGGTCAAAAACCGTTAGGAAGACCTCGGTGCTTAGCAAGAGGTAGCTGGAACAGCTGCCTCGCGCTTAGCATCCGCTAGGTCTTCCTTTTGGGGACTCACGGCGCATTTACAATCGTGCTGACGCACGATGCGCCTTCGTGCATCGTATCGCTAAAGCGATACGATATAGAGCGAAATCGTGTTTTTGACCCGGCAGAATCATTCTCGTCCCATAAGTAAAGTTTACATGAAATACCTTAAGCATTTTTAAAGAAGAATTTACGGGAAG
>CAVFAT010000041.1:17872-51111 GCA_963620785.1 Bacteroidaceae bacterium | reverse complement strand
GCTACGCTTTGTACTAAGCGCAAGCGGTCCCTGGAGGAATATGCTTCCTTTTATGCGTTCACGTAATTGACCAGTGTTCTTCACTGCAAATGATCCCTGCGATTCTTTTTTATGCTAAAAACGAAGTTTTTCTATTCTGTAAAAGGACGAGAATGATTCTGCCGGTTCAAAAACACGCTCTCGCTCGAAGGAGAACCTAGCAGATGCTAAGCTCGAGGCGCATGTCCCATGCACCTCTTGCTAAGCACTGAGGTTCTCCTAACGGTTTTTGACCCTGGGCAGAACATCTCGTCCTTATAAAATACTTCTGCAAACTGATTTTTGCAATAACAAAAAACATCCTACACTCGACTTAACTCGAGCGTAGGATGTCTTTTCATTTAAGCAAATCCGGACTACTTAACAATTAGTGGATTCCCTTTTTCTTTTTCCTTTTCTTTTTCGGTTTATTAGCCGCATTTCCCGTCTCAGAAGCAGCTGCGCTTCCAGCCTCTGCTGTGCTCTCTGCCGGCGCTGCAGCAGCCTTTGCTGCCTTCTTATCTACATAAACCTTAGGCAGATCGCACTTTCCGACTCTGGTCTTGAAGATAAACCAGAGAGCACCAGTAATGCATACGGAAGAGAAAGCTCCGCAGATAATACCAACCATAAGCGGAAGGGCAAACTCACGAATCGAAGCTACACCCAGTACATACATGGTAAGAGTCATTACCCATGTTGTAAATGAAGTATAAATAGATCTGGTCAGTGTCTGTGTGATACTGGTATTTACCATATCACGCAGCTCTTCCTGAGAACGAATATTGTGGTTATTCTCTCGGATTCGATCGAAAATAACGATCGTCGCATTGATCGAGTAACCGACAATGGTAAGCATACAAGCGATAAAGGTTGTGCTCACGGATACTCTCGCGATGGCATAGAAGGCCAGTACAACAAGAACGTCATGCAGCAGAGCCAGAACAGCGGCTCCGCCAAAACGGAAGTCCTTAAATCTGAGCCAGATATAAAGCAGCATACAGAATACCGCAACCAAAATTGCCTTGATCGTATTCGACCGCATTTCTGAACTAATCGTTGCACTGATACTCTGGGTACTGATTGTTGACTGATCAACACCGAAATTGTCTTCCAATGCCTGTGCCAGTTCTTCACGCTCATCCAGGGAAAGATCTCTGGTCTTAATAACGATATCTGTGCTTCCGTCAACCTTCTGTGCCTGGATATTATTATCACCTGTAATCTCGCTTACAACCGGGATAATATCGCTCTCAATCTGATCAATGCTATAATCCTCGCTGAAGCTTGCCTGTGTAGAAGTTCCTCCGACAAACTCAAGAGAATAATTCAAAGCCTTATTTCCATTGGAGGAATGGATTCCCATCGATACAAAGCCGGAGCAGATTGCAATTGCCGCAATGCCAAGGAAGAGGAATCTCTTCTGCAGGATCTTATAAGGCGCATGCTCTTTTTTCACACCATAGAACTTCAGATCCTTGCAGCCAAGTGCATATACCGCCTTCATGATCAGACGGGTGATTACCATTGCCGTAAACATAGAAAGAACAATACCAATCAGGAGGGTATATGCAAATCCCTTTACGGTACCGGAACCCATTACAATCAAAACGATGGCCGCAATACAGGTCGTGATATTACCATCAAGAATCGCTGAGCTCGCTTTCTTGAACCCAATGTCAATTGCATTCCTTACGCTCTTTCCTGCCGCTGTTTCCTCTTTGATTCTGGCGAAAATAATGACATTGGCATCAACCGCCATACCAATTGACAGGATCACACCCGCAATACCCGGCAAGGTCAGAGTCAGCTCAAAGGCCTTCATGGCTCCAACTACAAGTCCGGTATAAAGAGCCAGGGCTACGGATGCAACTGCACCCATTGCTCTGTATGAGAAGATCATGAATATAAAGATGATCAAGAGACCAATACCTGCTGCCAGGACGCTGGTCTGGATTGCACTTTCACCAAGCTGGGCACCTACAACATTTGACTGCAGCTCTGTCAGCTCAATGGACAGAGAACCAATTCTGATATAGGAAGCAAGATTCTGTGCCTCCTCATAGCTGCTCATACCTTCGATCACGCAGCTGCCCTGTGTAATAGCAGACTGGATTGTCGGGTTGGAGATCACCTCTCCATCATAATAAATAGGAAGGTTGTCTCCGATATGCTCTGAGGTATAGGTTGCAAAGGTCTGGGCTGCCTCATCTGTAAAGGTCAGCTGAACAACATATTCGGTATTTCCGTAGCTGTCCTGCTGGGTACCTGCCTGGGCACTTGCGATATCAGTTCCGGTCAGGATCTGATTGCCGTCTGTATCCTGAATGGAAAGGGTACCGGGCTGTCCCAGCTGCTCCAGAATCGCATTTGCATCCGTAACACCCGGAATCTCAACTGCAATTCTGTCATCTCCGACCTGATATACAGAAACTTCTGTACTGCCAGTCTCATCTTCGATACGCTTCTGCAGCTTGTAGATCGTATCGCTCATTTCCTCATCGGTCGGATCTCCTTCTGCCTGGTAGGTAATGCTGACACCGCCTGCCAGATCCAGTCCGAGGGTAAGACCGCCATCACCGTTTGATGTTGTCGCCCTTACGATCGTCAGGGCATAATAGCTGACTGCAACCAGCACAGCAAGTAAGACAACGAGCACGGTGACTGCTCTGCTTTTCTTCATTTGCTCTTTTCTCCTTTGTTATTATTCAGCCGTAGCTGCTTTGATCATGATCGCACATTCAATTCGCTTTTTCTGAAGCTCGCAGCCGATCTCATAGGCCCCATTCACGCTTCCCGTGAAGTTAAAGGAATTCGCTGCACAGCCGCCGCTGCAGTAAAACTTTGCGAAGCAGCTCTGACACTGATCCTTGGAATAAACATTACAAGCCTTGAAATCATCACGAATATCCGGACGGGTAATTCCTTCAAAAACATTGCCCATCAGAAATTCTTCATTTCCGACAAACTGATGACAGGGATAAAAATCGCCCCATGGTGTAACAGCCAGATACTCCGTTCCGGAACCACAGCCGGAGAGCCTCTTTGCCACGCATGGACCACCTTCTAAATCTATCATAAAATGGAAGAAATTAAAAGAATTTCCTGCCTTTATCCGCTTGACCATCTCAGCGGCAAGCTTGTCATATTCCTCGAAAAGCTTGGGCAGATCCTCCTCTGTCAGAGCATAGGCTTCTTCCGGCGGTGCAACAACCGGCTCGACCGAAATCTGTTCAAATCCCTGATCTGCCAGAGACAAAACATCTTCGGAAAAATCCGTATTAAAGTGCGTATAAGTTCCTCTGACATAGTAATTGGTCTGATTTCTGCTCTCTGCCGCATGTTTGAACTTCGGCAGGATCATATCATAAGAACCCTGACCTCCTCTGAAAGGACGCATCTTATCATGTACTTCCTTACGGCCGTCAATCGAAAGAACCAGATTGCCCATTTCCTGATTGGCAAATTCCAGAATATCCTCATTCAAAAGAACACCGTTTGTTGTAAGGGTAAAACGGAATTTCTTATCATGAATCTTTTCCTGTTCTCTTCCATAAGCAACCAGCTGCTTGACCACATCAAAATTCATCAGGGGCTCGCCACCAAAGAAGTCAACCTCCAGATTTCTTCTGTTTCCACTGTTTGCAATCAAAAAATCCAGAGCAGCCTTTCCCACTTCGAAGCTCATCAGGGCTCTTCTGCCGTGGTACTCGCCCTCCTCTGCAAAGCAGTAGCGACAGGCAAGATTGCAATCATGAGCAATATGAAGACAGAGTGCCTTTACCACCGTCTGTCTCTTTTTTGCAAAATCCTTCATATAAGGCTCATAGCTGTCCTCTGTAAAAAGAGCGCCCTCTTTCTTCAGCTCAGCCACTTCATCATAAGCCTCTGCAATTTCCTCTGCTCCGACATTCTCTCTGCCTTCTAAGGCAGTCACGATCTCTTCTTTTGTCTTACTTTCAAACAGTGCAATGATCTCATAAGTCAGGTCATCCACCACATGAATCGCACCGCTATTTACGTCAAGAACGATATTATAACCATTGTTTTTATATTGATGAATCATAGTTCCTCCCTGTACAGTAAAAAGCAGCGGCCCTTAAGCCGCTGCTAAGCTTTACACGATGATGTTCAGAGCTTATTTGTTCTCGCAGCTCTGATTTCCTACTGTGCAGGATGTCTTGCATGCAGACTGACATGAAGTCTGGCATTCACCACAGCCACCCTTCTTTACTGTGCTCTGAAGTCTCTTCGTATTTAAAGTTTTGATGTGTTTCATTCCTAATTCCTCCTGTCTGATTCGACAATCTTTCTCAAAGTATAGCACAGTTATCCCTATCTGAAAAGGAAAAACTTGCAAAGGGCTCCGCTTTCAATTAGGATATTCCTTAAGGAAAGACTGTTCAAAGTTTTTCACTGAATCCTGAATTATAAATCAAACAAAACAAAATACTAAAACACGGCATTTTTCATGCAATCATAAAGGAGTTATCAAACTTGAATACCACATTAGTCATACAACTGATCTTTTTGGTCTGTCTTCTCTTGCTGTCCGCCTTCTTTTCGGCATCCGAAACAGCATTTACTACGGCAAACCGTATCCGTATGCGAACCCTTGCGGAGGAAGGAAATCCCCGTGCCAAAAAGGTCCTGAAGCTTTGGGAAAAGCAATCCAAACTTTTGAGCAGCATATTAATCGGAAACAATATCGTCAATCTTTCCGCCTCCTCCCTGGCTACCGTCATTGCGGTAAAGCTCCTGGGCAGCTATGGTGCCGGTATCGCAACCTTCGTTCTGACCTTTCTGATCCTAATCGTCGGCGAGATTACCCCGAAGAATATTGCAACTCTTCGTGCAGAGGAGATTTCCCTGAAATTTGCGGGCGTCATTTTTATTTTAATGAAAATCCTCACTCCCATTATTTTTATCGTCACCTTCCTCTCCCATGGTCTGATCCGCCTGCTCGGTGTGGATCCTCTGGCTTCCAAGCCAACCATGACCGAGGGTGAACTGAAAACCATTGTAGATGTCAGCCATGAAAGCGGTGTCATTGAAAGCGATGAGAGGGAAATGATCTATAATGTATTTCATTTTGGCGACTCCATTGCCAAGGAAATCATGATCCCCCGTATTGATATGGTCATGATCGAGAGCAGCGGCAGCTATGATGAGCTGATGGCTCTTTTCTCCGAAGAAAAGCTGACCCGCTATCCTGTCTATGAGGGAAGCAATGACAATATCATCGGCTTTATCAATATGAAGGATATTCTGCTGATCGATTCTCCCGATGATTTTGATATCCGCAAACTCATGCGCAAGCCCTATTACACCCATGAGCACAAAAGCACTTCCGAGCTTTTGGTAGAAATGAGAAATGAGCATGTAAATATCGCCATTGTTCTGGATGAATACGGCTCTGCTGCCGGAATGATCACCATGGAAGACCTTCTGGAGGAAATCGTTGGTGAAATCCGTGATGAATACGATGATGACGAAGTCGATGTCATCCGCAAGCTGTCCGATACCGAATACGAGGTAGACGGCAAGGCCAATCTGGATGACATCGATGACCGCTTAAATCTCAATTTGAATTCCGAGGACTATGATACCATCGGCGGATTCGTACTTGGTCTTTCCGATCAGTTCCCGACCAATGGTCAGGTCTTTTATCCGGAGAACAATCTGATGATCCGGGTAGAAAATATCGAAAATAACCGAATCGATAAGCTTTATATTCAAATCCTGCCCAAGGATCAGGATGCAGAAGGCTCTTCGGAATAAGCAGGAACTGCCTCTTCTCCGTCGCAAGGCAATCCTTATAGCTTTTTGTCGATTAGAAAAGAAGTTCCTGTTTGATAAAAAGGAGCACCACGTAGAAGGAGCACCGCATAGACCAATGAAGTCTATGCGGTGCTCCTTTTTCATTTTCTAAAATCCTTATCTTTCTTATCTTTATTGAAAGCCTATCTTTATTCCGTACTCTCCGGAGCTGCCTCCTGGCTCTGGCTTTCTGTTGTCTGGCTTGTATCTGTTGCCTGACTTGTATCTGTCTGTGTCTGGCTTGTATCAGCCGGTGCTGTCGTTTCCTCTGCCGTACTCACTTCGGCACTGCTGCCATTGCTTGCCGCTTCCGAAGCAATCGCCTCTGCCTCAGATGCCTGCTTCATTGCCGCAGCCTTCTTGCTGGCAGCTTCCTTATTCTTGTCATAGTCATGGGTCCAGCTTGTTGTCGCACTGCTTTCCGTTCCTTCCAGCTCATAAACAACAATCGGGCAGCCAACTTCAATATTTTCATAGATGGTTTTCGCTACACTCAGAGGAAGATTTACACAACCGTGTGAACCACTGCTTTTGTAAATCGTTCCGCCAAACTTTGTACGCCAGGTTGCATCATGCAAGCCCTCTCCATGATTAAAAGGCATCCAGTATCCAACCGGAGACGCATAATCGGTTCCCTTGAGAACTGCGGCCACTGACTTGGACTGCAAATGGTAAATTCCCAGATCCGTTTCCCTGTTAAGAGAGGGATTTCCTGTAACACAGTCTGAATCAATGATCAGCTTTCCATCCTTATAGTAGTGTACATGCTGGGCAGTAATATTTACCTCCACATAGGTATCTCCCAGCTCATTTTCACCCCAGCCATCTGCTTTATGGCTAAAGCTGACCTGTCCTTCATAATCCTCTCCGACCTTCAGATATCCGATCAGATCTTCGCAGGTTTCCTCCTGATCGATCTGCCAGCCATACTTTTTGGAGGGAAGGGTTATGGTCTTATCATAGGAAGTGACAAAGCTGACGCCCTTGCCATAGGTATCATATTTTTCTGCCAGTCCGGCAACATATTCTTCTACCTTATCCGTATCCAGGCGAACGCTCAGATCCTCTCCGATCTTCAGCCAGTCCCTGATCACATTTCCATCAATTACTTCTGTTTCATCTCCAAAAGAATAGCTGATATGCGCCGCAGCATAGGCATCTCCGGATGCCTTCATTGCCTTTGCTTCTTCGCTGTCATCCGCATAAGTCGGTGCCTCATAGCAATCATTCTCAAAGAGGGAGAAGTTATCCTTTAATTCGCGGATTGCCTCCGAAAGCTTCTCTATAAAGACTTCCTTTTGAATACTGCTTCCATAGCTACCCGAAAGGATTTCATAACCGCTGCCCTCTGTATAATTACCAAGGGTCGGATTTGTGGCGTGGGTCCAATTGCTTTCCTCCATGCAATTCAGGCTGTTTACGGACTCTGCCAGCTTAGTCTCATCAAATACAACGCTTCCGCTCAGCTCTGTATCACGGTCAGAGAAGAAGGCCATAGGCCAAAGCAGGGTCTTCTGTTCGGCAAGCGTATTCTCGAATGAGTCATTGAATTCGACGACAAGGTCAATTTCTGAACCCTTGATGCTTTCACTTGCATCTCCTGTTTCATCCAAGCGGATACTGTAATCTGCCGCCTCGGAAGCAATCTCTTCTTTTGCCTCTTCCGCTGTTTTATACTCAACCGCCTGTCCGTTAATCATCGTTCCCGGAAGGAAATGCTTTTCAAAATAAAAAATTCCCCCGAGATATAGGATCACCAAAATCCCGATCAGGATCAAAATCACTGTCAGCAGCAGCCGTTTTCCTTTTGTCATTTTATTTTTTACACTCCAATATGATAGAATTTTTTTTACGCTCCGCGGCCCTACAGCAATCCGTCAAAGCATGCCGTAAAGACGCCGCCAAAGATTCCCCGGCCTCTGTTTTCCTGCTCTTTCTGCAGGACCTTTCCTTTTCGGCCAGTACACATAACTATACCCAAATCCTTTTAAAAATACAATATTTATGTTATAGTTTTCCTCGTTATTGCGCCATACATTCGGTATTCTATCAGGAGTTCTATATGAAAAGACTTTTACAAAGCTTTCTTGCAAAGCGTGAGCATCCAAAGGAGCTCATTTTTTCCATTTGTTTTTTTATTGCCTATTGCCTTTGCTTTATTATTTTGGAGCACAGAGACCTTCCTTATCATCTGATTTCATTTTCTCTTGATCAAAAAATTCCCTTCTGCGCCCCCTTTGTTTTGGCTTATTATACCTGGTATCCCTACTGTTTTCTGATTTTGATCATTTTCTTTTTTATTTCGGAAAAGGATTATCTCTGTGCCTACCGTTTCATGGCAGTCGGCATGGCTTTTTTCACAATCTTAAATTTTATCTATCCTACGGGACTTGAGTTAAGACCGGCAAGCGTTCCCGGAAACGGACTCTGCGCTTCCCTGGTTCGCACCATGTATGCAGTTGATACGCCGACGAATGTTTTTCCCAGCCTGCATGTCTATAATGCGATCGCCATGCATGCCACCATTATCAACAGCAGCTATATCCGGGAAAAGATGCTCCTTTCCTGCAAGGGGAATCAGGAAGCTGCGCTTCGAAGATGTTCCGGCATCTATTACCTCTCAACGATCATTGCTGTACTGATCATTCTTTCTACACTCTTTATCAAACAGCATTCTATTGTAGATGTCATAGGAGCCATTCTTCTTGCCGGACTCGTATACTTTTTTATGTTCGCTAAAAGTTCTCCTTTCTGTAAGGGCTAAACATCCGGAGGCAGCATTCTTCTCCGCCGCAGTGCGACTCTTATGATTTTTGTCGAACAGGAACGAATTTTTCTAAAAAGGAGGCAGGCAGACAAAATACCCTTTGTCTACCTGCCTCCTTTTTGGCTAAAGTGCATCCATTCATTTATTTGTTTCCGGATTTTTAGTTGAATCCGTAAATTTTCTGTGCGATCTTGTAAAGCCCTACACCCAATATTCTGCCGGGCTCTCCCGGAAGGGTCATACTTCTTCCGATTAGGCCATTCCGCATTCTGAAATAAAGCTTCGGATTATAATTGTACATATACTTCCATAAACTCTTTTTCTTCTTGCTTGCTTCTTTTGTTTTTGCCTTATTCAAAAGAGCTGTCGAAACGGTTGTGATGATCTCCAGATCATTGTACATATACTTTCTCAGCTTCTCATCCTCAATATCCTTTTTCAGATCATAGGCCTGAAGCATAAGCTTATTCACATAGATCTGCTGATCGATCCTCTTGATCATAACACTTTCATTTACAGACTGATCATTTCTGCCGATATAATAATGGTAGAAATCCGTATTCAGGTAATATAAATGCTTTACATAGGGAAGAGGAATATAAGCAAAAAGATTATCTACATAAAAGGTATGCTCCGGAAGCTTTAATCCGGACTCTCTCAAAACCTCTGTTCTGTAAATAATCGAATGCATGAGGATATATTTACCCTTACGAATGCTTCTTAAGTCCTTCCATTCAAAAATCCGGTTCTGCGGCATCATGGCAACATACTGCATGACCTTCTTTTTCTTGGCCCCTTCTTTATCGTAAACAAAATTACTGATCAGAAGATCCACTACATCTGACTTCTGCATACGAACAAATTCTCTCAGCTTTTCGAGAATCTTCTTATAAGATACCGGATCTACCCAGTCATCTGAGTCCACTACCTTAAAATAGGCACCTGTCGCATGCTCGATTCCTGCGTTCACGCCACTTCCGTGTCCGCCGTTTTCCTTATGGATTACCTTTACGATCGTCGGATAAGTCTCCGCATAACGGTCTGCAATCTCTGCGGTAGCATCTGTTGAACCATCATCAACAAGAATAATCTCTACATCCTCACCGCCTGTCAAAAGCGAATTAATGCAATGCTCCATATAATCCTGGGAATTATAACAGGGTACGGTAATTGTCAGTAACTTCATTTTCAATCTCCAAAACTGTTCTTATTCATAAAGTGAGCAAACTGTAAACAAAACTTGCTGCTTCATTATACCTATGAAAAAAAGCATTGTCCAATTTTTTCCTGCTCTCTTTTTTAAATATGAACAAACACTCGCTTTCGTTCATATTTTGTTTACATTTTGCTCACTTTCTCCACATATCGCTTTCATATTTATGGTATATATTAACAATTGTAAGAAAGAAAGAGAGCGCTTTTTATACAAGCTTCACAATTTTAACTTTCTTACATCAAGTTAATTACACATAAATCTTTTTCATAACTCTGCCGGCGGTCTTCCTCGTGAAGTCGCCGGCATCCTCATTTTCTTCTTCTCTATCCCTGATTTTTCCTATCACTTCCTGATTTCTTTTTTATCTGCTGATCCTTTTTATTTTCTGATCCACTTCTTTGCAAAATTCGTGTATGCCCGAAAGGCACTGGGAATGGCATAAAGCGTCTCTAATTCCTTCAGATCCACATAAAGAAAATCCTTCCCCTTGAGCTCATGTGCCTCTTCAATTCGCAAAAGATAGCCCTTCATCCGCCATTCCACATGCGTAAAGATATGCTTTGCCTCCTCCAGTTCTTCTATCCGAAGGACCTCCGCGCCAAGCCCCCTGGCATACTCCAGAAGTACTTTTTCCTCCTGCCAGTCTTCCATATTCGGAAATTCATAGAGTCCTGCAAGCAGGCCTTTTTTCGGCCTCTTATGCAGAAGCACCCTTTCCCCATCCGATAAAAGAAGAATGCTTCTCTTTTCAATTCTTCTCGGCTTTTTGGGACTTTTTACCGGTCTTTGACTGATCCTTTGATTCGCTTTGGCAAGGCAAATCTCTTTCCAGGGGCAAAGAGAACAATGCGGTTCTCCATTTGGCAGACAGACAAGTGCCCCCAGCTCCATCAGAGCCTGATTCCAGCTCCCCGGATCAGAGGGCATATTTACCTTCAGAATTTTTTCTGTTTCTTTCTTTACCTCTGCCTTTGCAATATCAGAAGGATCATCACCGACCCGCATCAGAACCCGCAGCACATTTCCGTCTACAGCAGGATAAGGCAGGGAAAAGGCAATGGATGATACTGCTCCCGCAGTATAGGATCCAATGCCGGGCAAGGCCAGGATTTCTTCATAAGAGGAAGGAAAGCTGCCTCCATGCTCCTCCATGATTTTTTCTGCTGCCTTTTTTAGATTTCTTGCCCGATTATAGTAGCCAAGCCCCTCCCAAAGCTTTAGCAGCTTCTCCTCCGGGCATTCTGCAAGACTTTTGATATCCGGCAGCTCCTCCAGAAATCTTGCATAATAGCCCCGAACAGCCTCCACTCTGGTCTGCTGAAGCATAATCTCCGAAAGCCAGATATGATAGGGCTCTTGATCTTTTCTCCAGGGAAGTTCCCTTTTATTCTCCTGATACCAGTCCAGCAGGGGCTCTGTCAGTTTTGCAAAATCCAGCTGCTGCAGAAGCTCCTTACTCATCCTCTTCTCCGATTTCTTCCAGTACCTTCTTAAAGACTTTCAGCGCTGTCTTCAGAGAGGGATTACCATTCTCCTTGTCCCAGATTAAGAGCAGCTTGTTTTTCCCGATTTCATCCATAGGAATAAACTGCATTCTCGGATGGTGTTTCAGGGTGCTCCTTCCGTTCAGAACAGAAACGCCCATGCCGCTCTCTGTCAAAAGCATATACTGATCCAGATCCTCTGCCATCTTGTATTTTGGAACAAAGCCTGCTTCCTTGCATTTATTCAGAAGACCATCCCAGTTGTTGGAAAGATCCGTAGGTGCATTTAAAATGAAGACCTCATCCTTAAAATCTGACAGCTTATAAGACTCCCTTCCTGCCAAAGGATGGCCTGTCGGAATCACCAGACAGCTGTCCTGCTCATCGATTTCCAGAACATCCACATCGATATGCAGATTATCATCCAGGATAAAATCATAGGAAATAACAAAATCAAAGTTATGGCGGCGCAGACCGTCTACCATGTCAGCATAGCTTCCCGGCTCTGCTGTAATTTCAATGTGGGGATACTTCTGTTTCATCTGATAAAGGAATTTCGGAAAGAAATCGCCGACATCTACACCGGGCAGAACACCAAAGGTCAAAAGTCCGCCGGCACCGTTTCCGTGTACAGCAGCCTTTCTGACACTCTCATGATAACGGTCCGTCATTCCCATCAGACCGATATAAAGAACCTCCCCTGCCGGGGTAAGCTTCATGGGTCTTGATCTGATAAAAAGCTGAAAACCAAGCTCCTCCTCCATCGCAGCAATCTGTCGGCTAAGTGCCGGCTGTGTGATAAAGAGCTTATCCGCTGCCTTCGAAATATTTTTATACTCCGCAACCGTCATAAAATATTCAATCTGTGTAATTGTCATTCAGATATCGCCCCTTTCTCTCATTTAACAGCACAAATTACTTTTGCATTTTATACCAGCTAAGGATTTCAGACAAATGGTCAATGCCAACACTGTTTCCTCCATCCCGGAACATTTTCAGCATATTCAGCTGAGCCTCATCCAGATCCGTCTGCTTTTCGTAAGCCGGAACCATGGTCTTTCTGAACTGGTTCATGATAAAACGGTTTCTTCCACTCAAACGGTTAAAATCGAAGCCTCCCTGCATATAATAAAGAGGGATCTCCCCTATGCCGCTCTGCTCCGCAATTCCTTTTGCTACCGCACTGCCTTCGATGCTCATACCGACTGCACCCACACAGGCAATGTCAAATACCCTGCTCGCCTTCTGGTAGCCTTCTACCTTTCCTTTTCTGACCCAGCCCAGATAGATCACCCTTGCTTTTTTCGGCAAAGCCTTCTTCGCCTCTTCCAGGCTATAAGCATTTAATCCTGTTTTTTTGCTGAGCAGATCTGCATACTGACGGGTATGCCCAGCATAAGATGTATATACAATTGCGTCCATGTTTCTTCCCCTTTTTACTTTTTAATGAAATGCATTCAGCTCCTGATAGAGATTTTTTGCATAAGTATCTGTCATTCCACAGATATAATCTGTAATCAGCAAAAGCCTCAAATACAGCTTTTCTTCTTCCGGTTTTCCCTCCGAAAAGATCCTGTAGATCGCCTTATAATTGTCCGAAACAAGTGCCATCAGCTTATGCTGAACCGGCTTCAGTTCCACATCTGTATCATAGTAAATTGCTGCATCTACAAATTTATTCAGCAAAAATTCCATCATGACTTCTTCTGCTATTTCTCTTTTGTAGATCAGATTCGAATGAAAAACATGTCTGATCTCAACATTGCCCAGAATCGTAATCATATGTCCTGCAGGCGTATCGGCAAGAAGCTCTTTTTTATAGCTTCCCTTCATAATTTCATCATAATGGCTGATAAAGCTATCTGTGGCTGCCTGGATTGCCTTCCCTTGAACAGAGATCAGCCAGTTTCGAATGGCATATTCTTCCGGATTGACAACCTTTTTCCGAATCCCCTCCTGGAATTTCCTTCCCAAAAGATCCGCCATATCCTGCTCTTCTGCCGAAGCAGGATCAATTCCCTCTATTACTTCCCGAAGAAGGTCGGAATAGAGGATCAGACCTTTCTTATAACCATCCTCCACATCTGCCGTCCGGTAAGCAATATCATCTGCTGCCTCAAGGGCAAAGACCAGAGGATGTCTTCTTCCATTCGTCCCGACGGATTCCTGAATATCCATAAAAGTGCTTCTTTCGGCATGATAATAGCCCATTTTATGCATTCGGATATCCTCATTATCAGGATCGATCTCCATGGAAGAAACCGGATACTTGATGATCGTTGCCAAAAGTCCCTTGGTCAGATTCATTCCATGCTCATCGATCAAAAAATGAAGTTTGGTCACCAGACGAAGGGCCTGGGTATTGCCCTCAAAATGATAAAAGTCATTTTTCATCTGCTCTGTCAGTGCCTGCTCTATCGGCCTTCCCTTAAAGCGCAGCTCCGGAAGCTTGCGCACAAACCAGTCCCGAATGGCCGTTTCCCCAAAATGCCCAAAGGGCGGATTTCCGATATCATGAATCAGTCCGGCACACTGCAGAATCTCGCTGACATATTCTGCATACCTGGGCAAAAAATCCGGATCCAGCTTTTCTGCCAGAATTTTGGCTGAAATATTCTGTCCCAATGATTTTGCAAAGGAGGATACCTCAAGAGAATGTGTCAGTCTGGTTCGGACAAAATCACTCTGATCCAGAGGGAATACCTGGGTCTTATCCTGCAGTCTTCGAAAGGAAGAACTGCCAATGATCCGATGGTAGTCTCTCTCAAATTCTGATCTGAGATCAGAGGGCGATTTTTTCTGATAGGGCCGGATCCGGTCCTGACACAAAAGTCTCTTCCATTCCATAGGCGAAAGCTCCTTCTTTTCTGCCTCATCTGCATAGCTTAGAGAAATGCTCTACAAAGCCCTTCCTCAGGACTCTTCTTCGATATCATCCTCCGGCCAGCGAATAATCTTTCCTTCTTTTAAGGATTCCGGAACCAGAATAATTCTCTGATTCTCCGAGCCCTTGAATTTCAGCAAGAGATTTTTCTTTTCCAGAACGAATTCTCCATCCACAAGAACATCCAGATAGCTTAAGAATTCCTTTGTAAATTCATAGCGGGGCAGCATTTTCTCCAGAATATCCTCATCAAAACGATAGCCGGAAAAGCACCAGATATCCTTTTGTGGATAAAGTTCCTTCGCTCTTCTCAAAAGCGGAAGTAAAGCCTCCTGATTTTCCGGTTCTAAGGGTTCGCCTCCCAGAAGTGTCAGCCCTCTGATCGGACGGTTTCCAAGCATTTTCAGGATCTCTTCTTCCGTTTTCTCTGTATATGCCTTGCCATACTGAAAATCCCAGGTGTCCGGGTTAAAGCAGCCCTTGCAATGATGTCTGCATCCGCTGACAAAGAGGGTCACCCTCACGCCCGGTCCATTTGCTATATCGTAATTTTTGATCTCACCGTAATTCATTTTCTTCCCTGATATCCTTTTTAATCCCGATTATTATTTCTTCCGGATATTCTATTATATAAGACTTCTCAAAAAATGAAAAGGATATGACCCTTCTTTGGATCATATCCTTTCTCTCTTTCTTTTATTTATACCACTTCATTTTCGTGGGCAACCAGACCCTCTGCATTATAGCGCTTTCTGAGTACCGGCTTTTCAATCTTGCCGGTCGGATTTCTCGGAATTTCCGCGAAGATGATCTTTCTCGGTCTCTTGTAGCGAGGCAGGCTGTAACAGAATTTATTTACTTCTTCTTCGCTCAGGCTGTAACCCGGCTTTACTTCAATTACTGCCGCTGCGATCTCGCCCAGTCTCTTATCAGCCAGACCAATTACCGCAACATCATGCACAGCCTCCATACCTCTGATAAAGTCCTCGATCTGTACCGGATAAAGATTCTCGCCTCCGGTAATGATAACATCCTTCTTACGGTCTACCAGATAGTAGAAAGCATCCTCATCCTGCATTGCCATATCGCCGGTCAGAAGCCAGTCTCCCTTCAGCACATCTGCTGTTGCCTGGGGATCATTATAATAACAGGTCATCACGCCCGGTCCCTTGAGGCAAAGTTCTCCGACCTCACCTCTTTTTACTTCCTCTCCATTCTCATCAATGATCTTTGCCTGCCAGCCATAGCCGGGAACACCGATCGCACCAACCTTATCGATATGATCCACCCCAAGATGCACCGCACCCGGTCCGATTGATTCGGAAAGTCCGTAATTGGTATCATATAAATGCTTGGGAAAATAGTCCTTCCAATGACGCACCAGACTCTTCGGTACAGGCTGGGCACCGATATGCATCAGTCTCCACTGGGAAAGATTATAATCCTCCATTTTCAGTTCGCCACTGTCAAGTGCCTCCAGAATATCCTGGGCCCAGGGTACCAGAAGCCATACAATGCTGCAGTGCTCATTGGAAACCGTTTCAAGAATGCTTGCCGGAGTGGTTCCCTTTAAAAGAACTGCCTTGCCGCCGGAAATCAGACTTCCGAACCAATGCATTTTTGCGCCGGTATGATAGAGCGGCGGAATACAGAGAAAAACATCCTCCTTCGTCTGACCGTGATGGTTCTGCTCCACCTTGGCCGCATGCATCAGGCTTTCGTGATTATGTAAGATCGCCTTCGGGAAGCCGGTTGTTCCGGAAGAAAAATAAATTGCCGCATTGTCCTGATCACTCAGGATCATGTTAGGAGAAATACTGGAGCTGTTGGCTGTCAGCTCGCTATAGTCCTCTGCAAAGCTCGGGCAGCTGCTTCCTACATAAAAAAGAAGACGATGCTCACTGATCTTTTCTGCAATCTCTTCTACTCTGCCAATGAATTCCGGACCAAATACAAGGATATCAATATCCGCCTTGTCCAGACAGTAATCGATCTCATCTGATGAATAGCGGTAATTCAAAGGAACTGCAATCGCGCCTGCCTTCAGGATACCGAAATAAATCGGAAGCCATTCCAGACAGTTCATCAAAAGGATCGCTACCTTGTCATTTTTCTTTACACCTCGTCCGATCAGCATATTGGCAAAGCGATTGGCCTTTTCATTGAATACAGCCCAGGTAATCTCTCTGCGGTAGGATGCCGTCGGATTCGGCTCCATCAGTTCATATTCCTTCCAGGTCTTACGAACAACTTCCTTTACTTCCGGATTCACTTCCACAAGTGCGATATCATTTCCGTAATTTCTGGCATTATTTTCAAGAAAATCAGTAATTGGCATCTTTATTCCCTCATATCCCTATTTGCACTTTTACGATTTAAAGCGTCTATTCGCTAAAATCCACCTTACCCCATTTAACGCAAAAAGTCAATGAAAATGCTAGGACTCCCCCTTTATTTGTGCTATTATTATGGCATCTATGTGGATTGATAAATAATTGTCATAAGTTTCTATTTAAGCCTAGCTAAGTTAGCTTTCTTTCGCTTGAATTTGTAATGCAGTCCTTTATTGATCCGGACTTTTTATTCGAATACGGAGGTGTACTATTATGGAAGAAAGTAATCACAGCATCAAGAGAATCGGTGTTTTGACCAGTGGTGGAGACGCGCCGGGTATGAATGCAGTGATCCGAAGTGTGGTTCGTACAGCGCAATCCTATGGTGTAAACTGTACCGGTATTCTCCATGGCTACAGCGGACTGATCAATGGGGAATTTCGTGATATGAATGCCAGAAGCGTGGATGGCATTCTGAGGCATGGAGGAACCATGCTTTATACAGCAAGATGTATGGAAATGCTGACTGAGGAGGGTGTCCAGCGTGCCGCTCGAAATGCCCGCTATCTTGGTCTTGATGGCCTCGTTGTCTGCGGTGGTGACGGAAGCTTCCGCGGAGCCCAGGCCCTTTCCCGCCTAGGTGTTCCGACCATCGGTATTCCGGGCACAATCGATAATGATATTGCCTGCACCGACTATACCATTGGCTTTGATACTGCCTGCAATACCGCAATCGACGCGATCGATAAGCTGCTGGATACCATGCAGTCTCATGACCGCTGCTCTGTTGTTGAGGTTATGGGCCGAAATGCCGGCCACCTTGCCCTTCAGGTTGGTATTGCCTGTGGTGCGACTGCCATTCTTGTTCCGGAGAGAGAACCTGACTTCGATCACATGGTCTTTGATCGCATGAGAGCAGATCGAATCCGAGGCAAAAATCATCATCTGATCATTGTTGCCGAAGGTGTTGGCCATGCGCATGATATCGCTAACCGGATTCATGCCGAAACCGGAACCGAAACCCGTCTTACCGTACTCGGCTATATCCAGCGAGGCGGTGCTCCTAACCTGCGTGATCGCCTGGTTGCTACGGAAATGGGTTATCGTGCTGTACGTTGTCTCCTGGATGGACGTGAAAACCGCGTTGTAGTCTCCAGAGATAACACCATTACCGATATCGATATCGAGGAAGCACTCTCCATGACCAAGGATCTAGATCAGGAGCTCTATGACATTGCTCAGAATGTTTCTATATAATTATAGCCGTTGTAGATAGCCTCTATGGTTCAAGCAGCAACTAGCCTTAAAGCTTTGAAAACAGGGCCTCACAAATTCGGCTTATAAATGAATATAAGGGAATTTGAAAAGGGTGTAGCTTCTGCTACACCCTTTTCTCTTATGTAATAAATCCGAATATAGATGAAATTGGCTTATTTATGACTTTGCCATTCCTTTGTCATTTTTTCAACGACCAACATATTGTATGTTATTTTTTTCTTTAGGTCAATATCTTGCGCTCCACATTTTCAGATTTTTTACCGATTCTTTTGTTTTTATCCCTTTTTCTTCTCTTCGAACCTTTCTTCAAGCTTTTACTTAAAGATGAAGGACTCTTTCTTTGATTTCCTGGGTACGTCCCTGGTTCCAAAACTGGGTTCCGATATAACCGCAGGTACGTCTTGCCACATTCATCTTATCCTGATTGGTATTGCCGCAATTCGGACAACGCCAGATTAGTTTATTATGCTCATCTTCAACGATCTCGATCTCTCCGTCATAGCCGCATACCTGGCAGTAATCGCTCTTGGTATTCAGCTCTGCATATAAAATCGTATCGTAAATATGCTGCATAACTGCAATAACAGCCTCGATATTATTCTTCATATCCGGAACCTCTACATAACTGATGGCTCCGCCCGGAGACAGCTTCTGGAACTGTGCCTCAAAGGTCAGCTTGTCGAATGCATTTATTTCTTCCGTTACATGGATATGATAGCTGTTGGTAATATAATTCTTGTCTGTTACACCCGGAATAATTCCGAAACGCTCCTGCAGACACTTGGAGAACTTGTAGGTAGTGGACTCAAGCGGCGTTCCGTATACTGAATAATCGATATTCTCTTCTGCCTTCCATTTATTGCAGGCATCATTCAGCTTCTGCATGACAGAAAGAGCAAAAGGCGTTGCCTCCGGATCTGTATGACTCTTTCCCTTCATATAATATACGCACTCACAAAGGCCCGCATATCCCAGGGAAATCGTGGAATACCCGTTAAAGAGAAGACGGTCGATCTTTTCTCCCTTCTTCAGTCTTGCCAGTGCACCATTCTGCCAGAGAATCGGCGCTACATCCGATGAAGTTCCGATCAGTCTCTCATGACGGGCACGAAGTGCCTTATGGCAAAGTGCCAGTCTCTCATCAAAGATTTCCCAGAAACGTTTCTCATCTCTGCGGGAGCTGCAGGCAATATCTACCAGATTGACCGTTACAACACCCTGATTGAAGCGTCCGTAATAGCGATGCTTTCCTTCGGTATAATTCTTTGCATCTGCAATATTTCCAACGCCGGCATCGGTAAAACGATCCGGTGTCAAAAAGCTTCTGCATCCCATACAGGGATAAACATCGCCCTTCAGTTCCTTCATGATCTTCTCTGAAATATAGTCAGGAACCATTCTCTTTGCAGTACATTCTGCTGCCAGCTTTGTCAGCTCCCAGTACTTTGTACCCGGCTGAATATTGTCTTCCTGGAGTACATAAATCAGCTTAGGAAAGGCCGGCGTGATATAAACGCCCTTTTCATTCTTTACGCCCAGGATACGCTGCTTCAGAATTTCCTTGATCACCTTGGCAAGATCATCTCTTGTCTGTCCCTCCGGCACTTCATTCAGGTACATGAATACCGTAATAAAGGGAGCCTGTCCGTTTGTTGTCATCAGGGTAATGACCTGATACTGGATGATCTGGCAGCCACGTGAAATTTCTTCATCGACACGCATCTCTGCGATCGAATTGATCTTTGCTTCATCCAGTTCGATTCCTTCTGCCTCGAATTCCTCTCTTACGATTCTGCGCAGCTTCTGACGGCTTACATCGACAAAGGGTGCCAGATGAGACAGGGTAATCGTCTGTCCGCCATACTGATTGCTGGCAATCTGTGCGATAGACTGGGTTGCAATATTGCAGGCTGTGGAAAAGCTCTTCGGACGCTCGATCATGGTCTCGCTGATCACGGTTCCGTTTTGCAGCATGTCCTCCAGATTGACCAGAGAGCAGTTATACATATGCTGGGCAAAATAATCTGCATCATGAAAATGGATCAGTCCTTTTTCATGTGCCTCGATGATTTCCGGATCCAAAAGGATACGCTTGGTAATATCCTTGCTGACCTCTCCTGCCATATAATCACGCTGAACGCTGTTTACAACCGGGTTTTTGTTGGAATTTTCCTGTTTTACTTCTTCATTGTTGCATTCGATCAGGCTCAGAATCTGCTCATCGGTTGAATTGGACTTACGAACCAGGGCTCTTTTATAACGGTAAGTAATATATTTACGTGCTACCTCAAAGGCTCTCTGATTCATAATCTGGTTCTCTACCAGATCCTGAATCTCTTCTACCGTTAAGGTTCTGCTCATGCCTTCGCAAATTCTCATAACATTCGAAGAAATTACCATGATCTGCTCCTTGGTCATTTTCTCCTGGTCTGTCACGGATTCATTTGCCTTCACAACAGCATCTACGATCTTTGTCAGATCAAATTCTACTTCTGTTCCGCTTCTCTTAATGATCTTCACGAATCCCTCTCCTCTTCAAATTGTCATACAATATATCTCTTTTCTCACAAAGTATGGAACAATCCCGTCTCTATGATAAAATACGCTATAAATTGTGCTTAACATAAAACAAAGAAACAATATCTTGTGTTTTGCGAGCAGACTCATCATACAAAATATTGTTTCCTTCGTCAACATGAATCACTATATCTTGTTATACAAAATTAGCATAGGCCTTTTCAAAAGAGTTTCACTCTGCCCTCAAAGCGTTCCCTGGGCAGCATCACATCCCTGTAAAGGGCCAAATAACGCCTTTTCAGCGCTTCCTCGTCTTTTTCCTCCTTTGACAGGCAAAATATCCGATATGGGGTCGAAACGATCTCACTCTGCATGCGCAGCAAATTGCATCCACAGCTTTGGTAAAAACGGATCCTTCTTTCCCGAATCGCCTTTTCTTCCGCATTTTCTGCGCCTTCCGGATTCTCCGACTCAATAAAAAGGATATAACCTGAATTCATATTGTCAGCAAGGGAAGAAATTACCTTTCGTCCATATCCCTGTCCCCGTAAATCCTTTCTGATCGCAAGGTAATCCAAAAGCATGGTCTTTTCCTTCTGATCACAAAGCATGCACCAATAAGCAAGGAGCGCATTCTCTTCCCTAAGACCATAGGCCCGGTATATCCCTGCTTTTCTCATCTGCTTCATCGCCGAAAAAGGCTTGAGCTCATTCTCAGGGAAATCCTCTCTCATACGTTTTTCATAGATTTCTTCCCATTCCGGAAGCTCCAATTCTACAAGCTCCATGAAGATCTCCTCATTTCTGAATTCATTTGACGGACAACCTTTCCGATGATACCATACTTTTATAAAATCAGCCAGAGTATTTCGAGGCAGGCAGATATAGATCAGGCCCTGCTTTTTTCTTGCTGATTATGCTTTATCTCAGAAAGGACCAGTTATGACATTTCAGCAAATCGAATGTTTTCTTGAAGTTGCGGCACTCGGAAATTTTCACCAGGCCGCTGACAGCCTTTATCTTTCCCAGCCGACCCTGAGCCGACAGATTTCTTCTCTCGAATCCGAGCTGGGTGTTCTTCTCCTGATCCGGGACAAAAAAAATACGACCCTTTCCGATATCGGTCGTGTTTTACTTCCTTATTTTCAGGAACTTTATGATGCCCATGCTGCCTTTGACAAGAAGGTACATTCCGCAATTGATTCCTATTCCAAGCATCTTGTCATCGGTCTGCAGCAAAATCAGATCTTTACCGACAAGCTGCAAAATGCCTTAAACCGGTTTCGCAAAAAATATCCGGATGTCCAGGTTTTTATTCGTGCCGTTGATATTCAGGAGGATTATGATTCTTTGATGGATCGTTCGATTGACTGTCTGATCTTTTTGAGTACAACAATTCCAAAAACCGAACGCATCGAACAATTCAGCCTTTATGAGGATTCTATGTGTCTTGCTGTTCCTGTTTCTCATCCGAATGCTTATCTTGATGAGATTTCTTATGAGGAAATTCAGACAAAATTCGGAGATCTGCCCCTGCGCATGATCAATATTGCCTATTTTGAAACGCCCCTTCACCAGTCTCTCCAGAATCTGCTGGATGACTTTGATGCAGAGGATCCTTATTTTCTGACCGGAAATGAGGCATCTCTGACAACGCTTTATCTTTCAGTCGAACATGGACTTTCCTGTTCGATCATGAATGAAAAATCTCTTCTCAGTCAGAATGAGCATGTGAAGATGATTCCAATCAGTACTTCTAAGTCTGACGATACCCTTTATCGAAACTGCAATATTCTCTTTGGCTGGAGCAAGACAAATCCAAATCCGAGCCTGCAGCATTTTCTGCCGATTCTGAAGGAAGAATTCAAAGAGAATTTTGAGCAATAATAGGAAGGAAGTTTCCTATAAGAAGTTTCCTATAAGAAGTTTCCTATAAGATAAAAAAAGACGAGAGCTTCTGCCCGGCTCAAAAACTGCCGGACAGAAGCTCTCGTCTTTTTTATCCTATTGCTCTCTTAAATTCTTGCTTACTTTATAAACCCATATTTACAACTGCATCATAGGCATCGCGGGTTGCATTTCCAACCTTTCTTGCCCGGTATGCATCACCGATTACATAATTTTCTCTTACCAGAGGACGAAGGGCATCTACTGCTTCTGTGTCTGCAACCAGTCCTGCTGCCAGGATTACCGTATCCGCCTCAAAGAGTTTCTCATTTCCTTCGGCATCCTTCGCATAAACACCTTCCTCATCCACCTTAGAGCAAGCCCATCCTGTTGCAATCTCCAGATTGTCCAGCTCCTCCATCTGATGCAGAAGGTTCAGTCTGTGCATTCTTCCGCAGTCAACCGCAACCTCATCTCTCATCTCGATCAATGTTGTATGATGTCCCATGCGTCCTGTATGAACCGCTGTCTCGCATCCAATCAGACCGCCGCCGATAACAACAACCTTTTCTCCGAGTTCTGTCTCATCTGTAATATCTGCTCCAAAGAGAATACTTCCCTTTTCAATCCCTTCCTTGATACCCGGAACCGGAAGAATCAAAGGCTTCGCTCCGGTTGCAATGATCAGGACATCCGGATTTTCTTCTTTGACAATTGCCTCATCCACTTTGGTATTCAGTCTTACCTTGATCGGAAGGGCAAGCACCTTCTGAATCTGAGAATCACGATAATTCTTCATAAAGGCTTTAAAGTCTGCTCCGTCCGCATAATAAAGGGCACCGCCAAGTTTTTCAGAAGCCTCACAAAGAACAACCTCATGTCCTTTCTCATAGGCCTGTAAAGCCGCTTCCAGTCCGCCGGGGCCTCCTCCGACGATCAGGACTTTTCTCTTATGAAGAACAGGAATCGGATGGAAATATTCATTCTCACGTCCGATCAAAGGATTCACCGTACATCTCATGCAGCGGTTTTTGATCATGCCGCTCTGGCATTCTCCGCAGCGGATACAGGGTCTGATCTGATCGATCTGATCTCTCATGATCTTCTTGGGGAAGAAGGGATCTGCCAGAAGTTCACGACCGATGGCAATGCAGTCTGCTCCCTCTTCTTCCAGGAAGGCTTCCATTTTATCCGGCTCTGAGAAAGCACCTACGGTACAGACCGGTGTTTTTACATGCTTTTTGATTTCTCTAGCCAGATTGGAATTTTCACCATGCTTCTGGAAAATACCCGGATGCATCAGAACAGCAGAATATGGATCATACTGGGTTCCGGCTGAAACATGGATCATATCTACCTTGCCGTCCAGAAGCTTTGCAATCTCAATACCGTCCTCAATGCCATATCCGCCCGGTGTTCTTTCTGCACCGCTGATACGGATATCGATCGGGAAATTCTTTCCAACTGCCTGACGCACCTTATCTACAACCATCAAGGGAAAACGCATTCTGTTCTCGATGCTTCCGCCGAATTCATCTGTTCTTTTATTGGTCAAAGGAGAAAGGAACTGGTGCAAAAGCCAGCCGTGTCCTGCATGGATCATGACCATATCGAAACCACAATCCTTCAAAATAGCAGCACCTCTGCCGAAGGCATCCGCAACCTCTTCCATATCTTCCAGGGACATTTCATCGATCTGATCGCCCCAGTCATCGATCATGGCAGAAGGTCCAAAGGCATGCTCTCTTTCAATCAGTTCTGCATCACACATTGCTCCGCCGTGATCCAGCTCACAGCTGGCCAGTGCTCCGCCGGAATGAATCACATCTACCATCTTCACCAGATATGGGATACAGCCCGGATCATCCAGACCAACCTGCTGGGGATGAGAACGTCCTGTACGATTATCAACAATGACATCTCCTACGGTAACCAATGAGCAGCCGCCTGCCGCCTTCAGCTTATAATATGCATAATTTTCTTCTGAATATCTTTCGTTCGGTCCAAGCTCTGCACAGCTGGTCGGTGCCGAAAGCATACGGTTTTTTAATGTAACACTGCCGACTTTTAACGGCTCAAGCAGTTTTTCATAAGATGCCATAATACCCTCCTCTGATTAACTGATCGCTTTTTTAGTTTCTTCTGATTCCTTTTGAATCGCCTTCTTTTTTTCTGATGCATCAATTATAGCATTCGCTTTTTTACATTCCCAACAAAGAAACAGGGGTTATTGACAACTTGTGAGTTGTGGCTTTTCCCCTTTTTGTGCCTTGTTCACAATCAGCCCGAATGTTATCATGAAAGAAATATTAAAAATATACAAGGGAGGTTTTTCATGTTTCAAATCACAGAAAACTGTGTCGGATGTCACAATTGTTTTAGTGAATGTCCCATGCAGGCCATTGATTTCGTCGGAACAAAGTATGAGATCGATCAGGACAAATGCGTAAAATGCGGCCTTTGTGCCCGCGTCTGTCATACGGCATCCATCATCGATACAGAGGCTGCCGACGATGTCATTTATCACGATCCGCTTACCATCGATGCAGACCTTGTTGTCTGCGGCTGCGGAACCGGACTGATTGCCGCTGTAAAGGCTGCCCAGGCCGGCAAGAAGGTCGTCTGTCTCGAGAAATCCAGCCGTCTCGGCGGCAATACGGATTATGCTCATGCCTATTTCCCGGTTTATACCAAATGGCACGAAAAGGCCGGTATGCCCGATATGCGTGAACAGGCCATCGAGCACTATGACAGGATCACAGACGGCGTGATCGGCAAGGATATTTTCCGAACCGCAGTATATGCCACCGGGGAATTTTTTGACTGGCTCTGCGAATTCGGTACTGCTGATCAATATTACCATCTGGTGGATCTCGGTTCGGCAGATGCTCATGGCCCGATCTACGGTCCCGGTCTTCTCGATTTTCCAAATCGAATCTGCGACAATCTGAACTGCCGCGATGATGCGATCGGACCGGGCTGGGGCGGAACCTACATTAAATATACCATGCTGGAAGCCATTGAGAAGGAAGGTCTTGATGTTCAGATTCTGACTGAGCATGCCGCAAAACATCTCCTTCTGGATGAAGAAGGGCGGATTCGCGGTGTAGAAGCCGAAGATCCGGGCGGAATCACCACCATAAATGCACCGGCTGTTATTCTTGCCACCGGCGGCTTTGGAAAGAGCGATGAAAAGCTCAAAGAATTTAAACCCTGGTTCTTTGAAGGGGAAACAAAGATCCATCGTTTTTCCGTTCCTACCGATACCGGAGACGGCATCGATATGCTAAGAGAGCTTGGTGTAGAGCCGGATCCGAGCAGAATGTATGTCTCTATGTTTGGACCCAAGCATCATCCCTTCAGCAATACCCTTGCGGATATTGCCTTAGAGCCGGATATGCTTCAGATCAATCTGAATGGCAAACGCTGGGCCAATGAGGAATTACACCTGCATGGTATGACACCTCTGATCGCCAGCCAACCAAAGGAGATTTCCTACTCGATCCAGTCGCTTGACAATATTGCCAAAATCGCCGATCGCTATATCAACAATCCGGCCATGGCTTCCAAGAAACATCTCTATGAAACCTGGTATGAGGAACTTGAGGACGAGGCAAAACTGGATCTGCCGGTCAAAAAAGCTGACAGCTTAGAGGAACTCGGCCGTCTCTGCAATATGCCGGAGGGTGCCCTGACTGAGACTGTTCAGCGCTACAATGCCTTCTGTGCAAAGGGTCAGGATGAAGACTTTGGAAAGGGAAAGGAAAACCTGCTTCCGGTCTCCGAAAAAGGTCCTTTCTATGCCATTTATGAGCAGCGTTTCTCCGAAGCTTCCTTAGGCGGCCTTATGGTAGACGCAGACTGCCGTGTCCTTCGAAATGACAAGAGCTTTATTCCCGGACTCTATGGTGTCGGTGATGCAACCTCTGCCATGCACAGAGAAAATGAACTGGCTGTTGTATCAGAACTGACTTGGGGCGTTGCTTCTTCCTTTACATCCGGAAGAAATGCAGTTGCCTATCTAGATTCCCTGAAAAAGTAAAGGAGGAAACGAATATGCTTATCATGCCTGATAATACGATTTTTACTCCTGTTACCGATCCGAATATGCAGGAGAATCGCACCCAAGCAAAACACCTTGACATGGCTCTTCGCTATAGCAGCTTTGAAGAGGTAGAAAAAACTTATACCAAAGAAGATGCCGAAAAGGAAGCAGCCCGCTGTCTTCAGTGTCCAACCCACTGGTGCCAGAAAAAATGTCCTGCTTCCCTTCCGGTTACTGATTTCATCGGACAGATTCAAAAAGGAGATCTGGAGGCAGCCTATCAGCTGATCCGTTCCGCTTCGAATCTTCCCGAGATCTGCTCCCGTGTCTGTCCCCAGGACAAGCAGTGTCAAAGCAACTGCACCCGTTCCATCCGGAATGAAGCAGTCGGTATCGGCAGACTGGAGCGTTATATAACAGAAGCTCACTATGCCAGTGGTAAGCCGGAACCTTCCGCTCCTTCGACCGGCAAAAAGGTTGCTATTATCGGCTCCGGCCCGGCCGGTCTTTCCGCAGCGCAAAGCCTGCTTTCCTTTGGTCATTCCGTCACTGTTTATGAGCGGGCAGACAGAGCCGGCGGTCTTTTGGAATACGGCATTCCGAACATGAAGCTGGATAAGGGTATCGTCTCCCGCAAGGTAGACTCCCTGATAGAACAGGGTGCCGAATTTATCCTGAATACCAATGTCGGTATCGACATAGATCCGGCCGAACTTCTTGCAGAATATGATGCCCTTCTTTTAACTGTCGGCACAGGAAAGGCCAGAAGTCTGCAGCTGAAAGGGGCCGAATCCGACTTGGTAAAAGGAATCTATCCTGCACTCCGTTTCCTTGGTTCCAATACAAAATCTTTGCTCGACTCCGACCTGAAAGACGGGCAAAACATTTCTGCAGAAGGCAAACATGTAGTGATTATCGGCGGCGGAGATACCGGCAATGACTGTCTTGGCACCGCCCTTCGTACCGGAGCCCTTTCTGTTACACAGATTGAAATGCTGCCCCAGGCGATCGGAAGGGAGATCATCATCAGTCCCCGAAAGACAAAGCCGGCAGAAAAGAAAATCGACAGCAGTCAGGAAGAATACAAAGAGCGTTTCCAAAAAGATCCTCATATTTATCAGACAACGGTAAAAGAAGTTCTTTTGGACGAAAATCAGGCTCCTTCCTCTGTTATAACAATTGATTTAAAGCCTGTATATGATGATCATTTCCGCCTGAAAATGGAAGAAATTCCAGGCACAGAAAAGGAAATTCCCTGTGAGCTTCTGATCATCGCCGCCGGTTTTATCGGACCGGAGGCCTATATTGTCGAAAGCTTTGCGGCAGAAACAGATGCCCGCAGCAATATCAAGACAGATCATTATGCTACCAATATCGACAAGCTTTTCGCCTGTGGTGACTGCCGCACCGGTCAGTCCCTGGTTGTAAAGGCTATGGTCGACGGCCGTGACTGTGCAAAGGCCATAAACGAATATCTGAAATAACAAAGAAACATCAACAAAAAAGAAGCCGTCTTCCCAGGAGATCATTGAACGAATCTCTTGTGGAAGCGGCTTCCTTTTTATTTTTCTGCAGCAGCCCTATTCTCTGCCGCAGCGATTTCTTTTTTTACTTATTGCGCTCTTATGCAACCATGGTAAAAATTCGGAATACAAAGAGTGCGAAAATAACCCACATGATCGGTGAGATATCTTTTACCTTCTTTGTGCAAACCTTGATGATTACCCATGAAAGAACTGCAAACATGATACCATTGGAGATAGAGTAGGTCATCGGCATCATGATGATTGCCATATATGCACCAACAACATCAGCCATGTCGCCTTCGAAGTGAATCTTAACAACATTTGAAAGCATCAGAAGTCCTACATAGATCAGAGCCGGAGCTGTTGCAAAAGAAGGAATTGCAAGGAAGATCGGGCTCAGAAGAAGGGCCAGAAGGAAAAGGCATCCTGCTGTAAAGGATGTAAGACCTGACTTTCCACCTGCACCTACACCTGCAGAAGACTCTACAAAGGATGTGATGGTTGAAGTTCCCAGGCAGGCACCAAAAACAGTACCGATTGCATCTGCAAGAAGAACACGGCCAACACGCGGCAGCTTTCCTTCCTCATCCAGAAGGCCTGCCTTATCAGCAACACCGATTACAGTTCCGACTGTATCGAAAAGATCGACAAAGAGGAAACTGAAAAGAATTGCCAGGAATTCTCCGATATGGGTAACTGCCCAACCAAAGTTAAACTTGAAAGCAGTATTCTTGATGCCTCCCAGATTCAGACCTGCTGAAAAATCCGGGAATACACTGGATACACCTGCTGCTGCATCAACAACCAGCCAGCCTGCACCCTGTGCAAACATTCCAAGTACCCAGGTTGCAAGGATTCCGATCAGAACTGCACCACGGATATTGTAATGAGAAAGAATTGCAATGATCAATACGCCAACAATGCAAAGTACAACCTGCGGTGATCCAACATTGCCCAGGGTAACCAGGGTAGAATCATCATTTACAGTTACACCGGCATTGATCAGACCAAGCAGGGCAATGAAAAGACCGATACCGGTACTGATACCAAGCTTAATGTTCTGCGGAATACCATTTACGATTGCTTCTCTGAACTTAAACAAAGAAAGAATAATGAAAATAATACCTTCTACCAATACTGCTGTTAATGCAACGGTAAAGGCATCAGCTTCTCCGCCAAGCTGGCCAAGGCAAACTGTATATGCAAAATATGCATTCAGTCCCATACCTGCTGACAGAACGATCGGGTAGTTGGCAAGAAATGCCATGATAAAGGTAGCAACTGCAGATGCAATTGCAGTAGCGACGAATACGCCGCTGGAATCCATAACTGTTCCGAGAATATTCGGATTTACAGCAAGGATGTAGGCCATGGAAACGAAAGTCGTAATACCGGCCATTACCTCAGTACGCACATCGGTACCGAGCTCTTCGAGATGAAATAGTTTCTCTAACATCTTCTCTCCCTTTCTTAAAAAATTTAATGAAGCTTTCTCTTCTGCCTGTAAATTTCCTTTACAAAAGGCAGAATGCCACCCCGGTAAAGAGATGGCTTCTTTATGATAAAACCATTCTGCTTTTCCCCTAACTAAAAAGCATCCGGTCTATCAAGCTTTGATTACATCGGACATGTCATAATGTCCGGCCGGCTTGCCGGCAAGATATTTGGCTGCTGAAATCGCACCCTTGGCAAAGATTGCTCTGGAATATGCGGTATGCTCAAAGGTAATTACCTCATCGGTTCCCGCGAAAATAATCTCATGCTCTCCGACGATGGTACCGCCGCGAACAGCACTGATTCCAAGTTCCTTTTTATCTCTCTTCTGTCTGCGATCGGATCTGTCATAAATATAGTCAAACTGCTGATCCATTGCCTCATTGATAGAATCTGCCAGAGCAATTGCAGTTCCGCTCGGTGCATCCAGCTTTTGATTATGATGTTTTTCAACGATCTCAATATCAAAGCCTGCCGGTGAGAGAATCTTTGCAGCCGTCTTCAAAAGCTCCATCAGTGTATTGATGCCAAGAGACATATTTGCCGAACGCAAAACTGCCAGCTTCTGATAGCTTTCCTCAACCCGGGCGAGCTGCTCTTCTGAAAGTCCTGTTGTACAAAGAACAACCGGCATCTGCTTCTCTTCTGCCCAGGAAAGAAGTCCTTCTACTGCTGCTGCATTGGAAAAATCAATGATAACATCTGCCTCAGTCTGAACTCCATCCAGGCTTTCGCTAACCGGATAGCCCAGATCAGAGCCGTCTCCCATGCCTACACCAGCAACAATCTCAATCTCCGGATCCTCCTTTACCAGATCCGTGATCACTCTGCCCATACGGCCTGTACAGCCGTGCATAATTGCCTTAATCATGTCAGCTCCTTATTTTGTCTGAATACCAAAGGCATTCATTGCCTCAACCAGCTTTGCACCGTTTGCAGCTTCCATCTCTGTCATCGGAAGTCTGAGGTGTCCGACATTCATGCCCATTGCATTCATTGCATACTTAACCGGGATCGGATTAACCTCGGAGAAAAGTGCATGGATCAGAGGCATTGCCTTGATCTGAATATCTCTTGCTGTCTTTACATCTCCTGCCAGATAAGAGGCAACCATATCGTGTGTCTCCTGAGGAGCAACATTGGCAAGTACGGAAATTACACCGATACCGCCTACGGAAAGCATCGGAACAACCTGATCATCATTTCCGGAATAAATATCTGCTTCACCATTTGTCAGATACATCAGATCTGCCGCATTTACGATATCGCCTGTCGCATCCTTGATACCAACGATATTATCTACATTCTTGATCAGCTCTGCAGCTGTTGCTGTAGCGATATTGCATCCTGTACGGCTGGGCACATTATACATGATCAGCGGAACATCAACCGCATTTGCGATCATGGTGTAATGCTGCTTTAAGCCATTCTGGGTAGCCTTATTGTAATAAGGTGTAACAACCAGAATTCCATCAGCGCCAAAGCTCTGTGCCTGCTTGGAAAGAACAATTGCATCACTTGTACAGTTAGAACCGGTTCCTGCAATGACTTTGATTCTCTTGTCGGCCATTACCACACACTGACGAATGCATTCCTCATGCTCTTCCATGGTCAATGTAGAACCTTCTCCTGTTGTTCCGACGATAATGATCGCATCGGTGTGATTTGCAACATGATAGTTTACCAGCTCTTCCAGCTTTGCAAAATTTACATGATCGTTTTCATCAAATGGTGTTACCAATGCTACGCCGGATCCTTCAAAAATTGCCATCTCTGTTCTCCTTCTGCCTTAACTATGTGTATTCTTTTTCACACTTTCCTTCAAAAGGTGAATACTTCAAAAAATATTACGGATAATTCTACCATAGATTTTACTTGAAATGCAATCATAGCCGCCTATTCTAAGCTTTTTTCATATAACTTCTGAAGAAAAAGAAAAATATAGCTCTAATTTTCTTTCTTTTTTCTCCAAAAGCTTGTATAAATGCCGAAAATATGCGCTTATTCTTGCGTTTTCAAAGAAGTATGATAGACTATTAAAGGTTATCATTTCATCAGAAAACGCATATCCCGGAGGCATTTGTCAGCCTTTGGCTGCTGCCCGGATATCGGATATATTAATAGGAAAGAAAGAGGGATTATATGCTGACAAGCAGAGATGACATCAGAAATATTGCGATCATTGCCCATGTCGATCACGGCAAAACCACTCTGGTTGATGAATTGCTCAAGCAAAGCGGTGCCTTCCGTGCAAACCAGGAGGTACAGGAGCGTGTCATGGACTCAAATGACATCGAGCGCGAAAGAGGAATTACCATTCTCTCCAAGAACACTGCCGTTGAGTACAAGGGTACAAAGATCAACATTGTTGACACCCCCGGCCATGCTGACTTTGGCGGCGAGGTAGAGCGTGTCCTGAAAATGGTAAATGGTGTTGTCCTTGTCGTAGATGCATATGAAGGTCCCATGCCTCAGACCAAATTCGTTCTTCAGAAGGCTCTGGCCCTGGATCTCCCGGTTATCGTCTGCATCAACAAAATCGACCGTCCGGAAGCCAGACCGGAAGCAGTTGAGGAAGAAGTTCTTGAACTTCTGATGGATCTGGATGCTTCTGATGAGCAGCTGGATTGTCCTTTCGTCTATGCTTCTGCAAAGAATGGCTGGGCAAATAAAGACAGTTACGAAAAGAAAGATGACATGATTGATCTTTTCGAAACAATCATCGACTATATTCCTGCTCCGACCGGCGATCCGGAAGCAAATACCCAGGTTCTGATCAGTACCATCGACTACAATGAATATGTCGGACGAATCGGTATCGGCAAGGTTGACAACGGCTCTCTTCGTGTAAATCAGGAAGCCCTTGTTGTGAACCACCACGATCCCAGCAAAAGAGAAAAGGTTCGTATTACCAAGCTTTACGAGTTTGACGGTCTGAACAAGGTAGATGTCAATGAAGCCAGCATCGGTTCTATCGTTGCTATTTCCGGTATTGCAGATATCCATATCGGAGATACCATCTGCGCACCGGAAGATCCTGTTGCCATCCCCTTCCAGAAAATTTCCGAGCCGACTCTGTCTATGAACTTTGTTGTCAATGACAGCCCCTTTGCCGGCCAGGAAGGCAAATATGTCACCTCACGTCACTTAAGAGATCGTCTCTTCCGCGAGCTGAATACAGACGTTTCTCTTCGTGTAGAGGAAACAGACAGTCCGGACTCCTATAAGGTTTCCGGCCGTGGTGAGCTTCACCTTTCCGTCCTGATCGAGAACATGAGACGTGAAGGCTATGAATTCGCTGTCAGCAAGGCAGAAGTTCTTTATCACTATGACGAAAACGGCAAAAAGACCGAGCCTATGGAAATGGCTTATATCGATGTTCCGGAAGAATTCTCCGGCTCAGTTATCCAGAAGCTTGCATCCAGAAAGGGTGAACTTCTGACCATGGGTACCGGAACCGGCGGCTATACCCGCCTTGAGTTCCGCATTCCGGCCCGCGGACTGATCGGCTATCGAGGTGAATTCATGACCGACACAAAGGGTAACGGTATCATCAATACCATCTATGACGGTTATGACAGCTACAAGGGCGACATTCAGTATCGTAAGACCGGTTCTCTGATTGCTTTCGAAAGCGGAGAATCCGTAACCTACGGTCTTTTTGCAGCCCAGGATCGTGGTACTCTCTTTATCGGACCTGCTGAGAAGGTTTATGCCGGCATGATCATCGGCTCTTCTGCTAAGCCTGAGGATATCGAACTTAATGTCTGCAAGAAGAAGCACCTGACCAATACCCGTTCTTCCGGTTCTGATGAGGCTCTGACTCTTACACCGAAGAAGGAAATGTCTCTTGAGCAGTGTCTGGAATTCCTGGATACGGATGAGCTTCTTGAGGTAACACCTGAGAATCTCAGAATCCGCAAAAAGATTCTTGATCCGACGCTTCGTAAGAGAGCTGCAAGAAAGTAGT
>CAVFAT010000041.1:0-17003 GCA_963620785.1 Bacteroidaceae bacterium | reverse complement strand
TTAAACCACGCTATACAGCATTTCTCCATAAGTCGGGAAAGGCCAGTACTTATCCGGAACAAGGGTTTCCAGCTCATCCACAACCGCTCTCAGCATATTCATGGTCGGAATGATCTTATCCTTGTAATACTTAGCAATTGCATAATTGTCATTTGCCGGACCTGCCTTCTCAATCAGCTCATCCAGAAGATCTACCCGCTCTGCCATAATCTTCGCATCCTCTGACACCTTGACCAAAAGCTTCTTCTCCAGAGAATCTTCGATGTCCATTCCGATTGCCTTTTTGTTGGCCAGAATCTGGGAAAGATCCTTTGCACAATCGATCACGGCTCCGGCATAGCCCTTCTTTACCATCTCAACCATGGTCTGTGCCTCAATATGGAGGGTCTTCCAATAGGTCTCCAGCTTAATATCATAACGAGCCTTCATTTCAGTCTCGGTATAAACTCCATACTTGGTGAAGAGTTTGATATTCTTTTCTGCCAGATAAGAAGGAACTGCATCCACAAGGGTCGGCAGATTCAGAAGGCCTCTCTTCTCAGCCTCCTCCAACCATCCTTCATCATAACCATTGCCGTTGAAGATAATACGTCCGTGCTTCTCCAGGGTTTCCTTGATCAAAAGCTCCAGATCTGCATTCAGATTCTCGCTTCCCTCTAATCTGTCTGCAAACTCCTCCAGGACAGAGGCAACTGCCGTATTTAATACGACATTCGGTCCGGAAATGGAAGCAGCAGAGCCAAGGGAACGAAGCTCAAATTTGTTGCCGGTAAAGGCAAAGGGTGAGGTTCTGTTTCGGTCTGTTGTATCCTGAGGAATCGGCGGCAGAACTGTTACGCCAAGATCGACCTTGGACTTTGTTCTGTCATGATACTTGGTATCATTGCAGATGGCATCCAGAATCTCTGTCAGCTCATCGCCCAGGAATATGGAAACAATGGCAGGCGGCGCTTCATTTGCACCCAGTCTGTGATCATTTCCCGCACTGGCTACCGATACACGGATCATATCCTGATATTCATCTACCGCGCGAATGGTTGCGATCAGGAAGAGCAGAAACTGTGCATTCTGTGAGGGGGTCTTGCCCGGCTCAAGCAGATTCACTCCGGTATCTGTAGATAAAGACCAGTTATTATGCTTACCACTGCCGTTCACACCATCAAAGGGCTTCTCATGCAGCAGGCATTCCATATTATGTTCCTGTGCAATTCGTTTCATAAACTCCATGGTAAGCTGATTATGATCGGTTGCAAGGTTTGTTGTCTCGAAAATCGGTGCAAGCTCATGCTGGGCCGGTGCTACCTCATTATGCTCGGTTTTGGCTGTGATTCCCAATCTCCAAAGCTGCTTGTCCAAGGCACGCATAAATTCCTTTACATGTGGCTTGATCGCACCGAAATAATGATCATCCATCTCCTGACCCTTGGCTGCCTTGGCTCCGAAGAGGGTGCGGCCTGTATAGATCAGATCCGGTCTCTGCTTAAAGAGCTCACGATCCATCAGGAAATATTCCTGCTCTGCGCCAACTGTCGTTTTTACCTGCTTTACACCGGCATCATTTCCAAAGATCTTCAGAATACGCATTGCCTGTGTATCCAGCACCTCCATTGATCTCAGAAGAGGGGTCTTCTTGTCGAGTGCCTCTCCTCCGTAGGAGCTGAAAACAGTCGGAATACAAAGGGTCTCATCCTTGATAAAGGCATAGCTGGTCGGATCCCAGGCTGTATATCCCCTTGCCTCAAAGGTTGCTCTCAGGCCACCTGAAGGGAAGGAAGAAGCATCCGGCTCACCCTTAACCAGTTCCTTGCCGGAGAATCTCATGATCACGCGTCCGCCGTCCTGGGGATCGATAAAGCTGTCATGCTTTTCTGCTGTAAAGCCGGTCATCGGCTGAAACCAGTGGGTAAAATGGGTCGCTCCCTTTTCAACTGCCCAGTCCTTCATGGCATGTGCAACAACATTTGCCATATCGATATCCAAAGGCATACCGGATTCAATCGTCTGCTTTAATTTCTTATAAACATCCGATGGAAGCCGATCCTTCATCGCCTCATCATTAAATACGTCAATGCCAAATAATTCAGGTACGTTCATCTCAATCTCCTCCGTTCCTTACCATTGGTTTGCCTGTTCTGTATTCTGATCCGTCGTAGTTATCCCTGTCTCCGACGTAGTGGATCCGCTTGTATTGCTGCTCTGACTTGAGCTTGTACTGCTGGAGCTGCTCGAACTGCTGGAATTCAGCTTATCCTTGGCATACTGTGCCCAGACGGTATTCGGATGCTGATCCAGAATTTTGTTGAGTGCTTCCTCGCCCTTATCCTTTTCATTTCTTTCCAGATAAGCCCAGCCCAGATAATAGAGAACCTCTCCATCCTTATAGTCCTCGTTTATCTCACAGGCGGCCTCCAGCTGTTTGATTGCTGTTTCATAATCTCCGCTGATAAAGGCATTATATCCTGATGTATAATCATTCAGCAGCTCATCTGCATAGCATTCCTCGTAGATTGACTGATAAATGGTCTGCATATCCTCGCTCAATACGCTCTTGTCACCCTTGGCGATTTCCGTCTTTGCAGACTCTGTATCTCCGTCATTCAGATACTGACTGGCAGAAAGCATGCTCTCATAGGTTGTTGTTTTGGTTTTTTCGCTCGCATCAGCAGATTCATAGGCGCTCAGCTGAGACTGAAGCTCGCTGATCTGATCATTCAGATTGCCAACGCCTGCCTCCGACTCCGTCATTTGCTCATTTGCCTGTGTTACGCTTCTGCCTGCCTGAGAATTCACCGAAGCTCTGATGGAAGGTACCACCACAAAGTAAACCACCGCCGCACCCAGCAGAAGTCCTAGGAAGAAATTCAGCAATACAGTTCTGGGCGAGCCCAGCTTCTCATAGATTGGCTGAATGATGGTTTCATTGCCGCTCTGGTAAGAAACGCTGTCCTTTCTGGTCTTTGTCTTTCTGACACCGGAATTCTTTCTGGCCTGACTGATCAGCTTCAGCAGACGCTGGGTTTCCGGATTTCTTCTGTCCACTCTGGCTGCCAGCCGCATCTGGGCTCTCGCAAGATCCAGCTGTCCCGCCTTTGCATAAATCAGTGCCAACAGATAATGTGCCTTTAAAAAGCCCGGATAATCCGAAATGATCTTTTTCAGCTGAACACTGGCAAGATCGCTGCTTCCCTGCTCGATATAAATCAGGGAGGTATTATATTTGCTGATCGTCTGCGCCAACTCTCCTCTGCTTACACCACCGATCAGAAGTCCCAGATAATAGGAGGCATAATTGCCCTCCGGCTTCAAAGCCTTGCTGATGGACCATTCCTCGATTGCCTTACCGAACTCTCCCATCTCACTGTAAACCAGACCAAGCAGATTTCTTGCCTCTGTATTTCCCTTGTAAAGCTTAAGGGCTCTCTCCAGAGAATCTGCTGCCTGCGACAGCTTTCTTTCCTGGGCAAAATCCAGTCCCTGATTGTAAAGGGCATTTGAGGTACATACGATCTGCTTGTAGATACGGACATTCGTTCCGCAGGAAGGGCATGTATCGCCCCGCCCCAGGCCGGCACCACAATAATAACAATTCATGGTTTATCTCCTGTATGCTTTTCCGTCTCTGTCGATCATTTCCCGCATGACATCGATCAAATCCGTAAGATCTCTTTTGTAGATAACTTCTTCTGCCTCTTCAATTTCCTCGAGAGGCTTAAACCGTTTTAATTCCTCATCAAAATTGATCATAATCTTTCTCCAATTCACCAATCAGATAAAGCGATCCGCTGCAAAAGAGCAGATCCTCTTTTTTATCCTCTATTGCCTGCAAAAGTGCTTCTTTGGCATTCGGAATGCAAAGCACCTTTGTCCTTGTTCTCTTTTTAAATTCTTCTGCAAGAAGCTTTGGATCTGCTGCCCGGGGATTATCAATCCCGGTTATAATGATCTCCTTCCAGAGATCGGTATCCGCAAAAATCGAAATCGACCGCTCCGGATGCTTATCCTGCAACGCAGAAAAAAGCAGTACGGCTTTCCTGTCGCCTGCAATCCCTTCCGCACTTCTCAAAAATTCACCGGCACCGCCGGGATTATGTGCTCCGTCAAAATAAATATCCTTAGCCTTTTCTTCCATTCTTCCCGGCCAAAAGGCTTCTTCGATTCCCTTTTGAATCTTTTCCTTCTCGCCATTCCCCAAAAAGAGCAGCATCGCCTCTGCAGAAAGGGCTGCATTGATCAGCTGATAGTCTGCCTTATTTTGGATAAAAAGGCCTAACTCATCATACTTTGAAGTGTATGAAAAATCAATCCCTTCCGCTCTCAGCCTGGGATTTTTTATTGCTTTTCTGCTGACCGGAAATGCCGGCGCATGTTTTTCTTCCGCAATGGAAGAAATCACTGCTGCTGCCTTGGGATCACCGGCGTCATAGATGACCGGTATTCCTTCCTTGATGATACCGGCCTTTTCTCCTGCGATCGCTTCGATCGTATCTCCCAGATACTCCGTATGTTCCAGCGAAATGGAAGTAATCACCGTAAGCGCCGGTTTTAAGGGGGCGTTTGTCGCATCCAGTCTTCCTCCCAGACCGGTTTCCAGAATGGCAATCTCTACTTTTTCTTTTTGAAAACGCAGCATGGCCATCAAAAAAAGATATTCGAAAAAGGTCGGATGCTCTATTTCCGGATGCTTTTCCAGCAGGCTTTGGATTTCCAGAAAATCCTCCAGAAAATCCTCCTCTGCTATCATCCTTCCGTCAATCCGGAAGCGTTCCCGTATGGTCTCCAGATGCGGAGAAACAAAAAGTCCTCTCCTTTTTCCGGCCTGCCCCAAAATGCTGTCAATATAAGAACAAACTGAGCCCTTGCCGTTTGAACCAGCTACGTGAATGATACGAAACGACTCCTCGGGATGGCCAAGCCATCCGAGCAGTCGTCTTGTGTGTTCCAAGCTGTTTTTCTTTGTAAATTTCGGTGTTTCATATAAATAAGAAACAGCTTCTTCATATGTCATAAATTTATCCAAGAGAAGCCAGGCGTTCCTTTACCTGCTCCATCATCTGCTGATATTTCTGCAGCTTTTCCTTTTCCTCTGCAACCTTTTCCGGAGAAGCATTTTTGAGGAACTTTTCATTTCCAAGCATACCATTGGAACGCTTGAGCTCCTTCTCCAGCTTTGCAGCTTCCTTCTGCAGTCTCTCTCTTTCCTTATCCAGATCTACCAGATCACTCATCGGCATATATACAACCGCAGATGCACCAACAACAGATACTGCATCATCTGCAATTCCTGTCTTGTCTGTCTGAACATAAACTGCTTCCGCATTCATCATATGGATAAAGCTTGCTTTTACAGCCTCGATATTCTCTGCAATTTTTTCATCATTTGCAACTAGATAAACACTTGCCTTGCGTTTATTCGGTACATTCATCTCTGTACGCACATTTCGAATTCCACGGATGAGCTCCTGCATACAGCCTACAATTTCCTCTGCCTCAGGATCATTCTTTGCATCCTCGTATTCCGGCCAGGATGAGATCATAATGGACTCCTCCTGGGGCTGAAGAGAAAGATAGATCTCCTCAGTGATAAAAGGCATTACCGGATGCAGAAGCTTCAAGGCCTTGGACAGTACCTCTGTCAGGGTATAGAGAGCCGCATTCGCAGAAGTCGGATTTTCTTCCTTTGCATACATACGCGGTTTAACGATCTCGATATACCAGTCACAGAACTCATTCCAAATGAAGTCATAAACCTTCTGAACTGCGATACCAAGCTCGAATTTATCCATATTTTCCGTTACTTCTTTGATTACGGAATTCATTCTGGAAATGATCCATCTGTCAGCTGCTTCAAGCTCTTCTGCCTTCGGTTCCTGGATATTCTCCTCCGGAAGATTCATCAGGATAAAACGGGAAGCATTCCATACTTTATTGGCAAAGTTACGGTTTGCCTCTACTCTCTCCCAATAGAAACGCATGTCATTGCCCGGTGCATTTCCGGTCAGAAGGGTCATACGAAGTGCATCAGCACCATATTTATTGATTACCTCAAGCGGATCAATACCATTGCCCAGAGACTTACTCATCTTTCTTCCCTGATCATCTCTTACCAGACCATGGAAAAGAACCGTATGGAAAGGCTTCTCTCCCATCTGTTCATAGCCGGAAAAGATCATTCGGATTACCCAGAAGAAGATAATATCGTAGCCTGTTACCAGGACGTCTCCCGGATAGAAGTAATCCAGATCTTCTGTTTTCTCCGGCCAGCCAAGAGTTGAGAATGGCCAGAGTGCAGATGAAAACCAGGTATCCAGGGTATCCTCATCCTGCTTCAGATGGCTGCCGCCACACTTGGGGCAGCTCTTCGGAATTTCCTTTGTTACTGTCATCTCACCGCAGTCACTGCAGTAAAAAGCCGGAATTCTGTGTCCCCACCAGAGCTGTCTGGAAATACACCAGTCTCTGATATTATCTGTCCAGTTAAAGTAGGTCTTATCCATACGTTCCGGGATCAGCTTGATCTCTCCATTTTTGACAGACTCTACAGCCGGCTTGATCATTTCATTCATTTTGACAAACCACTGCTGCTTTACCATAGGCTCAACGGTGGTCTTACATCTGTCATGTGTACCAACATTGTGTACATGATCCTCTATGCGAACCAGCAGTCCCAGCTCTTCTAACTCTGCTACGATCTGCTTTCTGGCCTCATAACGATCCAGACCCTGATACTTGCCGCCATTTTCATTGATGGTTGCATCATCATTCAAAATATTGATAACAGGCAGATCATGACGCTTTCCAACCTCAAAATCGTTAGGGTCGTGTGCCGGTGTGATCTTAACAACACCTGTTCCGAATTCCTTATCTACATAAGGATCTGCAACGATCGGAATTTCCTTATTCACGATCGGAAGAATGACCTTCTTGCCAATCAGATGGGTATATCTCTCATCCTCCGGATTTACAGCAAGCGCTGTATCACCCAGCATGGTCTCCGGTCTTGTGGTTGCGATCTCTACCTTCTCATCGCTGTCTGCGATCGGATAGAGAATGTGCCAGAATTTGCCTGCCTGCTCTACATGCTCTACCTCTGCATCAGAAATAGAGGTCTGGCATACAGGACACCAGTTGATGATGCGGTTGCCCTTGTAAATCCAGCCCTTCTCATAGAGCTTTGTAAAGACTTCGGTTACTGCCTTGGAACAGCCCTCGTCCATTGTAAAGCGCTCTCTGTCCCAGTCAGCAGAAGAGCCAAGCTTTTTCAGCTGAGAAACGATTCTTCCGCCGTATTCTTCTCTCCATTCCCAGACACGGTCCAGAAAAGCTTCTCGTCCGATATCTTCTTTTTCAATGCCCTCTTCACGGAGCTTTTCGATTACCTTAACCTCTGTTGCAATACTTGCATGATCTGTTCCCGGCTGCCAGAGTGCATTATAACCCTGCATTCTTTTATAACGAATCAGCGTATCCTGCATCGTATTATCCAAAGCATGTCCCATATGCAGCTGTCCTGTGATATTGGGCGGCGGCATCACAATGGTAAAGGGCTTTTTGCTCCTGTCTACCTCTGCGTGAAAATACTTCTTGTCCAGCCATTTCTGATACAGACGATCCTCAATTTCCTTCGGATCATAGGTTTTCGCTAATTCTTTTCTCATGGTTTCCTCTCTTCCGCAGCCTCTCTTTGGGCAGGGTATTTTGTACTAATTCTATCTTTTCTTATAATTAAAAGGCTTTCACCGACGTTTTCCTATCATATAGGATATGCGCCTTTTCGTCAATATTACTGCTCGCTCATCGCGCCGATCAAAGGCGGTAAAAGCTGCTTCTTACGGGAAAGTACATTGGGCAGAAGAACACTGTGTTCATCTGCTTTTACGTCAAAGGCCTCCTCCAGATATAGTGCCGCGTCTTTTCCGGCAAAGATCAGGTCCGTCACCTCGGTGAAGATATTGGTCATCATAAAGAAGACCATATCAAGTCCGTTTGTAGAGGAAGAGTTTTCAAGGAAATCGATTACTCTTGCCTTCAGTTCCTTTCCTTCCTCCTCAGACATGATATTTACCTGACCAACGCCAAAGGTGATCTCTCCCGCCTGGAATTTCTTGAAATCCTGGAAGAAGATCGCATCGATCGAACGATCTGCAAAATTACTGCCTGCCTTGAACATAGCCATGGCATGTTCCTCGACGTCCACATTGGCAATTCGTGCAAGACGATAAGCAATCTCCTCGTCGATCTTCGTACAGGTCGGAGAACGGAAAAGTAAAGTATCTGAAAGAATCGCAGAAAGAAGCAGGCCTGCGATCTGAGGCGGGATTTCTACCCCCTGCTCATCAAAAAGCTGCGTCAGGATCGTCGCCGTACAGCCAAGGGGCTGATTGCGGAAATAAATGGGTCCCAGGGTCTGAATGTCACCGATCTTATGGTGATCGATCACCTCCAGAATTTCTGCATTCTCCAAACCGTCTACCGCCTGCGTTGTCTCCTGATGATCAACTAAGATCACCTTTCTTTTCTGTTCATTGATCAAGTGCCTTCTGCTGATCATGCCGCTATATTTATTTTTCTTGTCCAGGATCGGATAATTTTTATATCTGTGCTTGGAAAGCTCTTCTTTCACATCTGCGGTCAGCTGGTCTGTATGGAAGGTGATCAGATTGTCTCTTGTCATGAAATAGCTAACCGGCATACTCTGCTCCAGGAGCTTCGACACGGAATAGGTATCCTTATTCACACAAATGACATGGGTTCCTGCCGCTTCCGCTTTTTCCTTCCATTCATCGTCTACATCCTCTACCGTACAGATGATGATGCATCCCGCCTTACATTCCAGGGCTCTGTCCATCATTTCATGACGCTTGGTGAGGATGACCAGATCCCCTTCCTCCATACAGGCTGCCATATAATTCGGATTGGCTGCAGCGATCAGAATCTTTCCCTTTGTGTAGTAGTCCTCTGCCTTGCCGACAACGACCCTTCCTCCGATCGTATCTGCCATCGTCTGAAACCTTGTATGTGCCTCGGAGATCATATAGGGATTCATGGTTTCCATGTAGGAAAGTGCGATATCCTCCATGGTGATCAGGCCTTCCAGCCGTCCATGTCTTACAATCGGAATGGTAGACATTTTGGTTCTGCGCATTTCATTCCAGGCCTCTCTAAGAGAGGCTTCCCTGCTGATTCCTTCGATCTTCTCGTAATCTACATCAAACAAACGCTTTGTAATATCATCGAAGTAAAGTGGCTTTTCCGCCCCAAAACTTTCCAGAACATAGCTTGTTTCTCCGTTTATATTGCCGGCACAGGCCGGAATATAATGATCGCTTCCCGTCACCTGATTCTTCAGGTAAGCATAAGCGATCGCAGAACAGACTGAATCCGTATCCGGATTCTTATGACCGATTACAATCACATTTTCATTCGATAAAGACATCCTTCTTATCCCCCGATATTTGCATAAGCATCTCTTTGCTCATCATTTCGTCTTTGCAGACTCTTTTTATTTTACCATACTGCCCTGAAAAAAACAGCTTTCCCCGGATTAATTATTGACAGGCTTCTCTCTTGTATGCTTTAATGATTAAAAGCGTAACACTTTAACGCGTTTAAGTGTTTAAGTGCGAAATTAAATCGCTTTTTGCAAGCACTTCTCAGATAGGGATAAGCGGATTCTTAGATCCGCATACAGGACGAGAAATTGCTGCAATTCATCTTATTTTGGAGGAGATTAGAAATGATACTCAAACTACTCGTGCTCTACATTTTCTTCGCCGTCATTATTGCTGTCGGCCTTTATTGCAGAAAAGCATCTACCGATGTAAACGGATTTGTTCTCGGTGGTCGCTCGGTCGGCCCCTGGCTGACTGCCTTTGCCTACGGCACCTCTTACTTTTCTGCCGTTATCTTTGTTGGCTATGCCGGACAGTTCGGCTGGAAATACGGCATTGCATCTACCTGGATCGGACTTGGCAATGCCGCCATTGGTTCCTTTCTGGCCTGGGCCATTTTAGGCCGCCGCACCAGAATCATGAGCCAGCATCTGGATACTGCAACCATGCCGGAATTCTTCGGACAAAGATTCTCTGATCAGAAGCTGAAGGTACTCGCTTCTCTGATCATCTTTGTCTTTCTGATTCCTTATACAGCATCCTTGTACAATGGCCTTTCCCGCCTCTTTGGCATGGCCTTCCATATTGACTATACCGTCTGTATCATTATCATGGCCATCCTGACGGCAATCTATGTTGTAGCCGGCGGTTATATGGCAACTGCCATCAACGATTTTATCCAGGGCTGCATCATGCTGATCGGTATCGTTGCCGTTGTTGCTGCCGTTCTGAATCTGCATGGCGGCTTTCTCTCTTCCCTTGATGCGCTTGCAAGAGTAGAGGACAGCACCGTTTCCACTACCCCGGGCATTTTCGCCTCCTTCTTCGGACCGGATCCTTTGAATCTGGCCGGCGTTGTTATCCTTACCTCCCTGGGAACCTGGGGACTTCCGCAAATGGTACAGAAATTCTATGCCATTAAGAGTGAAGATTCCATCAAGAAAGGAATGTCTATTTCCACCTTCTTTGCCCTGATCGTTTCCGGCGGCTGCTATTTTCTCGGTGGCTTCGGCCGTCTTTACAGCGGACAGATCAATATTGAAGCAGACGGCTATGATGCAATCATTCCGACTATGATCTCCCAACTGCCTGATCTTCTGATCGGACTTGTTGTGATCCTGGTGCTTTCCGCCTCTATGTCCACCCTGTCTTCTCTGGTTCTGGCCTCCAGTTCTACGCTGACCATTGATGTGATCAAGGATAATATCATCAAGAATATGTCCGAAAAGAAGCAAGTTCTCTGGATGAGGATTCTGATTGTTGTCTTTATTATCATTTCTGTTATTCTGGCCATCATTCAGTACAAGAGCAATGTTACCTTTATCGCCCAGCTCATGGGAATTTCCTGGGGCGCTCTCGCCGGAGCTTTCCTGGCTCCCTTCCTTTACAGTCTCTACTGGAAAAGGATCAGCAAATCTGCCTGCTATGTAAACTTTATCTTTGGTGCCGGCATCATGGTTGCCAATATGCTTGCCAGATCTGCCTTTCCGGCCTTTCTGCAGTCACCGATCAACTGCGGTGCCTTTGCAATGCTCTTCGGTTTCATTCTCGTTCCCCTTGTCAGCATGCTGAGCAAGGCTCCGGAAGCAGAACATGTAGATTTCTGTTTTTCCGCTTATCAGAAGAAGGTTACCGTAAAAGGCAAGTTCTACTATCCTTCAGATAAAGAAGAAAATGAATAAAATTTAATACAAGAAAGCGTCGCAGTAACCATTTAAAAAATCATTACTGCGACGCTTCTTTTTCATTATTAAAATTCCTGTTAAAAAGTTCTTTTTTAAACTTACTTCCTTTGCCTTCCTTCACAGGCCTCTATTATTTTGCCCAGCCAAAAGAAGAAGAAACAGCTTTCTTCCAGCCTTCCAGTTCTTTTTGCTTCTTTTCTTCCGACATTTGGGGCAGGAATTCCTTTTCTGTTTTCCAGCTGTTTACAATCTCATTTTTGTCTGCCCAATAGCCAACCGCAAGGCCCGCCAGATAAGCTGCTCCCAGAGCCGTTGTTTCTACACATTCCGGTCTTCTGAGGGGAGCCCCGATCAGATCTGCCTGAAACTGCATCAGGAAGTTATTTCTGCAGGCGCCTCCGTCTACCTTGAGGGCACTCAGATGAATCCCCGAATCCGATTCCATAGCCTGCAGCACATCATTTGTCTGAAAAGCCAAAGATTCCAGGGTCGCCCGAATAATATGGCATTTATTTACACCGCGGGTCAGTCCCGTAATCATACCTCTGGCATAAGGATCCCAATAGGGAGCACCCAATCCGGTAAAGGCCGGCACCACATAACAGCCATTGGTGTCCTCCACCTTTGTTGCATAGTATTCGGAATCCGCCGCACTATCGATTAGCTCCAGCTCGTCCCGAAGCCACTGAATGGCTGCACCTGCAACATAAACCGATCCCTCCAGGGCATAATTGATCTTTCCATCATATCCCCAGGCAATGGTCGTAAGCAGACCGTTTTCCGAGCGTACCGGCTTCTCTCCGGTATTCATCAGCATAAAACAGCCTGTTCCGTAGGTATTCTTGGCTTCTCCCTCTTCGAAACAGGTCTGGCCGAATAAGGCTGCCTGCTGATCCCCTGCTACACCGGCAATCGGAATGCTTTCTCCTAAAAGAGAGGGCTCACTATAACCAAAAATACCGCTGGAGGCCACTGCCTGAGGCAGCATGCTCTCCGGTATCTCCATTTCTTCCAGGATTTCCTTATCCCAGCAAAGGGAGTGTATATTAAAAAGCATGGTTCTGGATGCATTGGAATAATCTGTCTTATGCTCTTTTCCTCCGGTCAGCTTCCAAATGATCCAGCTGTCTACCGTTCCGAAAAGCAGCTCTCCTCTTTCTGCTTTTTCCCTCGCCCCTTCTACATGATCCAGGATCCATTTCAGCTTGGTTGCGGAAAAATAAGGATCGATCACCAGGCCGGTCTTCTCCCGGTAGGCTTCGGTCAGTCCCTTTGCCTTTAGGCTTTCTGCATAATCTGCTGTTCTTCTGCACTGCCATACGATCGCATGATAGATGGGCTCTCCTGTCTTTTTATCCCATACAATGGTTGTTTCTCTCTGATTGGTGATACCAATCGCCGCAACATCCCCGGCAGCAGCGCCCGCCTGCTTCATGGCCTCCTGTGCCACCAAAAGAATGGTCATCCAGATTTCATTTGCATCATGTTCCACCCAGCCCGGCTGAGGAAAAAACTGGGTAAATTCCTTCTGTGCCATGCTGCAGATCTGTCCGTTTTTATCAAAAAGAATGCATCTGTTGCTTGTTGTTCCTGCATCCAAAGCCATCACGTATTTTTTCATTGTTTTCCCTATCTTTGCTTTCCCTACTCTTCATTTGCTTCAAAAAGCAGATCCTCCAGAAGATTCAGATTTTCATCCGAATGCTCCAGCTCTCTGCAAAATCCACTGCTGATCCTAATCAAATCCTTCTGATCGATCGTCCTTCCTTCTTTTTGCATCTCTGCTATGCAAAGCTCCTCGATACACTTTACCGAAAACTCTGCCATCTCATACTTTTCCAGAATCCGGTCATCATATACTGCGCCGCATAAATAGACAAAGACAAAGTAGACTGCAATTTCTTCCATTGCAATCTCCCAGTTTTCCTGCCCATCGGCATAACCTTTCCGGTAAAATTCCTTCACTTTTTCGGCATACTGCTCAGGCCCCGCCTGATAAAGAAGGACATAAGCCTCTTCCCTCAGAAGTTTCCAGCTTTCTCTCAAAAGTTCAAATTCTCTTAAATAGGAAAAGAATTCTTTCCTTTCGGCAAATCGTCTTTCTTCCCAAGCGCCGTTTTCTTTCTTCTTTACATCTTCTGGTCCGGCCCCGATCGCCTGCTCAGCTGGGCAGGTTTTCTTTTCTTCCTCGCCGGAAATCGACTTTTCCCATTCGCATAAAATGCGATCGATATCGAAAATCCTGTTCTCATCAATTGCTCTCTGACAGGCAAGTATTTCTTTCTTGGCAAAAGAAAGCCGCCTTTCCAAAGGCTCGCTTCTATCCTGCAATTGCTTCAAAAGGACTTCTCTGATATCCAGAAGCTTGGAATAGAGAAGATAGTCAAAGTCCTCGTACTCCTCCTCTTCCTCATCCTCTTCTGTCAAAAGACAAAGGGGCTCTGTCTGATTTAGAATGATTCTTGCTGCCTCAGGACAGGACATTCCAAGAGAGATTTCCCGTATTCCCTCAAATTCTTCTATATGTCTGGGATAGGTCCTGCAGGTGTCACACCAGTCCTCCTCCTTCTGACTGGTCCAAAAAATCTGACACAGCCCATCCCTTCTCAGAAAATGACAGTCTCCGTTTGCTTCCTGTAAAAAGCAGTTCTCTTCCTGATCTACTCCGGCCCTGATGCTTTCCCCGAGGCTTCCCTGCATCTTCTGATAATGGCAGAGCGTCTCTTCATCGATCATAATCTGCCAGCCGCTGCAGCAGGTATCCGGACATTTGGCTCCGATACATTTAAATTTGTCATAATAAGATGGTCTAATATATTGCATGTTTCAAGAGTACACTCTTTTTCCGGCCCGCGCAATCTTTGCTTAGGCTAAGATAAAGGCAATATAAAAGGCACCACCTGATTTCTTTTTATCAAGTGATGCCTTCTATACAGATATGCTTTCTGCTACATCCATTGGTCCGTTCTCCTATTTTTATCACGGGCTCTTTTTCAAGCTCTTTCCGTTTTCTTCATTTCTTGCATTTCCTTTACCCATCCAACGTTCTTCCTTCGTCTTCTTCCGGTCTTTGAATAGGATCCTCTTTTGATTCTCTTTTCAATCATTAAATCAAATTCTGAATCTATTCCTTTTCTTAAAATATCTACCGGGTATCCGTTTCTCATTGGATTTCGTGTTTCTTTTACATTGGACTATGCCTTCCTTTCATAAACTTCAAAAGCTAAGCTAAAGTTTTCTTTGGACCGTACCTCCTTTTTTGAAATTTCCCGATTCTCTTTTCTTCTATGAGCAGGTAAGACTGTTTCCCTATTTATCTTTCTGCTTCATATCCTTCGTCCTAATCGGGATCTTTTTCTTTGTTATCTCTTTTATTTGTCTATATCTTAACTGTAATTTTACACTTTGTCAATGCTTTTTCTGATATTTTTAATTTTCAGAATCTTTATTTCAGTTATTCTTTTCATTTTATTTCGAATTTTCTGTCAATTCCCTTCCTCATATTTTGTCTAGCGCTTTTCTTTAAATATGATAAAATAGGCTTTAACCATATGCTGTTATGGCATATTATGTATACCAATCATATCGAGCAGGCCTGTATTGCAGGCTTTCTCCATATCTGAATAGAGGACAAAACTATGCTGACAAAAAAAGAGGATTCAAAAAAACCTGATCCAAAGAAAATTGCGGCTCAGCGCCGCGCTGCACATGCGAAGGCAAAAAAAACAGAAATGCAAAATACAAAGACCGAAAATCCAGCTGGCCTTGGCAGCCTTATGAAAAAAATACTCTTTGTTTTTGGACTTCTGATCCTGCTTGCCGTGATTGCTTATCTGGCAGTTGCCTTTTATTTCCGCAGTCATTTCTTCCCCGGAACCCGCTTTGACAGTGTGGATATCGGTAATAAAACCCTTGCCGAAGCCCGGGAATACATCCAAAGCTCTGTTGACGAGTATAGTCTCCTGATCACGGATCCGGACGGCAACAGCTATACCCTGAAGGGAAGTGATTTTTCCCTTTCCATGCCGGATGATGGCATCCTGGAAGAGACCCTGAGTAATCAGAAGTCCTTTCTCTGGATCAACGGTATCTTTTCCCAGCAGGAGCTGGAACAGGATTTTACCGGCTCCTATGACAGCGAAAAGCTGGCCGAAGCAATCAAGGCTCTTCCCTGCTTTAATACAAGTACGACAGTAGAGCCCACCAACGCCAGCATCAGCTTTTCAAATGAAGAAAAGAAATTTGTCATCGAGCCCGAGGTAAGAGGAAATACCCTCCTCTATGATTCGGTTGCTCCGAAGATCACGGCCGCTGTTGACCAGCTCGCTCTGGAATTTACCATTGGCAATGATGATTACCAGCAGGCGGAGATCACCTCCGGGGATGCCACTTTAAATGAAGCAGTCCAGCAGGCGAACACCTATCTCGGAACAACAATCACCTATGATATTTATGGACAGAAAAGCAGTGATGAGGACGATATCATCGACGCCGAACAAATTTCCAAGTGGGTTTCTATTTCCGATGATTGCCAGGTTTCCCTGGACGAGGATGCAATTTATTCCTTCGTTCAATCACTGGCTTCCAAATATAACACCTATGCCCATACCCGTGAATTCAAGACCTCCCTTGGCGATACCATCAGCGTATCCGGCGGAGATTACGGCTGGATCATCGACCGCAATGACGAAACGGAGCAGATTATAGCAGATCTTCAGTCCTCCGAAACGAACATCGAAAGAGACCCTGTTTATCAGCAGACGGCCATGGCCGCCGGACCAGATGACCTCGGTGATACTTATCTTGAGATCGATTATGATAACCAGCACTTCTATTTCTATGAGGATGGGGAACTGAAGCTGGACAGCGATATCGTAAGCGGCAATGTCAATGCAGGAAACGGTTCTCCTGACGGTATCTTTTCTCTGAAATATAAGCAGAAGGATGCCACTCTGGTCGGCGAGGATTATGAATCTCTTGTCAGCTATTTCATGGTTTTTGCTTATAACGTAGGTTTCCATGATGCCAACTGGAGAAGCAGCTTCGGCGGAGACATCTATCTTTCCTCAGGCTCTCATGGCTGTATCAACCTTCCGGTCGATGTAGCCGCTCAGCTTTATCAGCTCCTGCCTTCGGATAAGATTCCGGTTATTGCCTACTATCGCACCCCGCTCAAGCTGACCTCGGAAAATGCGAAGAAGTCCAATGCTATGTCTTATGTGGATCCGGAAAGTGAGGAAGCAGCTGATAGTACAAACAGTACAGACAGCAGCTCTGAAAATGCTAGCGGTGAATAAGCTGCTGTCAGAAAATGTTAATCCTTTCTTTTCTGTTTCCTATTATGGACTATTATGGAAATGAAATAAAAAGAAGAACCTTTGGCTATCATAAACCTTAGGTTCTTCTTTTTTTAGAAAAATCAAAAAATCAGCTGATAAGACGAGAACTTTGATCGTTTTGCCCAGCTATCATAGAAGTATTTATATGGACGAGATGTTCTGCCTAGAGTCAAAAACCGTTAGGAGGACCTCAGTGCTTAGCAAGAGGTGCATGAAACATGCGCCTCGAGCTTAGCATCTGTTAGGTCCTCCTTTTGGACTCACAGCGCATTTACAATCGTGCTAGCGCACGATGCGCCTTCGTGCATCGTATCGCTAATGCGATACGATATAGAGCGAAAGCGTGTTTTTGACTCGGCAGAATCATTCTC
>CAVFAT010000040.1:0-18221 GCA_963620785.1 Bacteroidaceae bacterium | reverse complement strand
TCTCGTCCTTATAAAACACTTCTATAGCCAGAAAAAATTGCCTACATACGAATGTCCATTTCGCTACTGAAAACGCTTATTCTAAAGTTGTGCAATATTCATCACCGCTGTATCTATTTCTTTAAATGGCATCAGAAGGGAATCGTGCAAGGTGATGATTCGTGAGGCTTGCGTCCTGACGATGTGACTGTCAGCGACAGCGGACGCTTGAGCCCACATATTGAGAACTTTACCATAGGCTTCATAGGCTTTCGATTTACAAAATAAAAATGCTCCACTGATCAGGTAGGCGATCAGTGGAGCAAAGGGAGAAATTAGACGATGTTCATTCGTCAGGGGATAGCAATTTAAGATATTAATTTAAATAAAGGGGAAGCTGGTCAAAGATATGAGCTGCAGCTTCTTTTCCGGCTGCAGAAGCCTTGATCAGCGTGCTGGCACCGCTTACGCAGTCTCCGCCGGCAAATACCATGGATTCATTTGTTTCCATAGCATCATTGACAAGGATCCTATTGTCTGAATCAAGCGCCAGATCAGCGAAAGGAGCTACCTTAAAGCCGAGAGCAAGAATGACTAAATCACATTCAATCAAAGAGCTTTTACCGCTCTTTTCTACGTTATTACGGCCGCCCGGATAATCCGGAGCTGCAAGCTGCATCTGGGCTGCTTTTACGCCTTTTAGCTTTCCTTCTTCTGCAAGGAATTCATCTGGTGACAGCAGGGTAAGAAGTTCAATTCCTTCTTCTTCTGCAAGGCTGATCTCTGCTTGAGAGGCAGGCATATCTTCCTTTGTACGACGGTAGAGGATTTTTACGTCCTCACTGTCTTTTTGGCGTTTTGCAGTTCGGGCTGCATCAATTGCTGTATTTCCGCCGCCAATGACCAGAATCCTTTTTCCGGAATATTTGTTTGTCTGGCGCAGGTAATCAGCAGCCTGAACGACCTCTGGCAGATCTGAACCCTTACAGCTTAGGCCGATGGGTTTTTCTGCGCCTGTTGCAATAAAGATGGCATCATTTTTTTCCTTTAATTCAGCAAAAGAAAGATCGACGCCAATTTCTGTCTCAAGGTAAACCTTTACACCATAGGTATAGAGGCGTTCTATCAGATTTTGCATTGGCTCCTTTGGAAGTACAAAGGAGGGGATTCCCCAGTTTGTCACGCCTCCAAGCTGATCCTCTTTTTCATAAAGGGATACGTCGAAGCCGGATAAGGCAAGGGAGAGAGCACAGGTGATACCTGCAGGGCCTCCACCCACGATTGCAATATGGTAATCCTTTTTTTCATTACAGGGTGCTTCAGGCGTTTTTGAATGATGCTTGCTGTGCCAATCGGCTACAAAGCGTTCCAGGGCACCGATTGCGACAGGCTCTCCCTTTATACCTCTTGTACAGTGACTTTCACATTGTTTTTCATAGGGACATACACGACAGGAAATATCCATCATGGCATTTGTTTTGGATAGAATCTCCCAGGCCGCGTCATAATCTTTATTTCGTATTTCTTCAATAAATTCCGGGATGTGATTATGAGCCGGACAATGAAGTTTGCAATACTGGTAAGGGCAGTTCAGACATCTTGCTGCCTCAGCAAGAGCCTCTTCCTCGGTAAAGCCAAGATAGACCTCGTCATAGGAGGCAATTCTTTCCTCTGCAGAAAGAGAGGCCATGGGTGTTTTTGTCATTGACATATTTGGATGTTCATTTATGTTCCGCATGATTATTCTCCCTCCTTTTCCACAGCTTTGTTCTGATCGATTTCATTGACTGCATTTATCGCAGAACGGTAGGCAGAGGCAACTGCCCAGGTAAGCTCGGAAATAACAGCAAGCTCCCCTTTTCTGTGCATGGCGGAAGTAGCATCACCGACTCCGTATAAACCGGAAATGGGGGATCCGTCATTTCTCAGTACCTGACATTTCTCATTTACCATGAGGCCGCCGAAGGCTGCTTCGGAAAAACGCTGGGCATAGACAGCATAGAAGGGGCCTTCTGAGCGGGGAAGAAGAAATTCGGGGGATTTATGAAATTCCGCATCTTCTCCCTTTGCACAATAAGAATTGTAGCGATCTACCGTTTCTTTCAATACGGCCGGATCAATATGGATCTTTTTGGCCAGCTCTTCAATGGTATTTCCCTTTGCACAGGCAGGAATTTTATATCCACATTCTCGGTCAAGATCTTCCTGGTAATGTTCATAACATTCCACTTCATCAGCCAAAGTCGGATCATTCAGAAAACGGGTAAAGATTTCATCGATATTCTTCTGAGAGAAAATATTCCAGCTGCATTCCTTCGGATGGCCTTCAATATTGATTCTTCCCATAAACAAACCACCGGATTCATCCTGCCAGCGTGTACCGTTCAAATCAACAGAAAGATTGCTTGGCTCTTCGATCAAACGGTAAAGGGAATAGCTGTAAGGATGGTGGGCAGGTCCGAAGAAGGAGACAAACATTCTATTTGTATCCGGTTCTACACCGAGCTCTTCCAGCATATCAATGGCATCACCTGTATCAGATGGAACCGAAAATCTGGTAACCGGACGGTCTACATCGAAGAAATTGGCATATTTCTGAAGCTTTTCATCGCTGCTTCCAAAACCGCCTGTAGCAAGAACAACTGCTTTGCAGTGGATTTCTGTTTGTCCACCCGGATCTAATGCAATAAGGCCGGTAATATTTCCATCCTCATCGGTCAGAAGATGCTTGGCTTCGTGATTCAGAAGAATTTCGACATCCAGCTTCTGCTCAGGAATGGCATTTAACATCGTTTGAATGACATAGCTTCCTGCCCAGCCCGGACCGATCGAAGGATCGGGACTCAGGGTATTGTCAATTCTTTTCTTAAAATGGGTAACGGAAGGACCGTAAACAGGACCCTGCTCGCGTTTTTCTCCCAGTTTTTCAACGGAATAGACTTTGCGTGTCTCCGGAAATTCCAAAAGCCAGTCAAAGAAATCCGAGCAGCCGTAGATTGCGGTTCTCATGATATCTTCTCCCAGGATGCCTCCGCTTCGCTCATCCATTACATGGACAGCTTCTTCTCTTACATCCTCGATTCCCATTTCCTGATGGAGTTTGGAATAGATCGGAAAGAAACCGTGAGCGATATCAGTATTTCCACCGCAGCGAGAGGCTTTTTCAAGAAGAATTACCTTTTTGCCAAGCTGGGCTGCTTTAATTGCAGTAATCAGTCCGGTGCCTCCGCCACAGACGAGAAGATCACATTCACGGATAATCGGCTCATGGGAAGGAGCTGCACTATGATCATCTGCATCATAAATGGAACAGGTTGGACATAAAGTTTCACAAAGGCCGCATTCTACACATTTATCAGGATCAATCTGATATCTGGGGCCATCGTAATAAATCGCCTGCATAGGACATGCATATTCACAGGTATGACATCCACTGCAGGAGGGCTTTATTTGATACATTTCGTGTTTTCCTTTCATAATGGTAGACTTTTGATAAAAACTTTTGATAAAAATTGATAAAATTAGAATATAAAATCAGCTTATTGAAGTAAATATCGCACAAATATGTATGCTTCCAACTTTAAGGTTAGATTTATATAAGAGGGCAAGAGCTTGTGAAGGAAGGAAACTTGGATTATAGTTAAAGTAGCATTTTATATCTGGGGGGATTAAAAGGCATGGAAAAAAAAGATTTACAGGAAAAAGAAAAAAGAATCAGAGAACTGATGTCGACTGCTGAAGAAAGGGCAAAGATTCTGGATGAATGGAATGTGCCCAAAGAGAATGAAGTATTTGACATTACAACCGATCCCTATGTTCATATGATGAAGCTGATCTTCAACAGATGGAAGCCTTTTTTGCTGAGAGCAATTGCGATTGACGGAAAGACTTATTATTCCAGATTTTTTAAGCAGCTTCCGATCTCACAAAAGGTCCTGTCCCAAAACCTGAAGGAAATGGTCAAGGATGAGCTGATCGAGAGAACGGTTATTCCGGAGGTACCGCCGAGGGTAGAATATTCCCTGACAGAACATGGAAAATCATTGATCAGTATATTGGATCTGATCTATGATTGGGGCTGGATGGATATGAAGAGAAAAGGAATGCCGGTAGATGTTCTCGGAGAAATGTGGCATGGCTACCGGGAGACGGATGATGAACTGATGGATAATACCTTCAGTACCTGTGAAGTAAAAAAGAAAAATAAGGAATCATAAGAGAAAATCGAAATCAAGGAAATAGTTGAAAAAAATAGAATAATGAAAATGGAATCAGAGAAAGAAATGGATTCTGACAGCTGTCATTTTGTGGCAGCTGTTTTTTTATCTTATATTTCCTCCTACCTGTAGGTTAGAGACTTTCCCAAAAGAGAGAAACAGACAAAATTGTGCGATATTTACAGAAAAGACGGGAGTAGCATAGAATTTTATTATCAAATTGAACGATAGAAACGAGGAGGAAAGCAATGGCATATGTAATTGACCAGCAAAATTGCTCATGTTGTCATCTTTGTGACCTGAATTGTCCGGTTCACGCGATCAGCATGAAAGGAAATAAATATTGGATCGACCCTGAGGTCTGTTCAAATTGTGGTCTTTGTGCAAAAAACTGTCATAACAGGGCAATCTCAAATCCGGAGATTCAGCCTGAGCCGGCAGCAAAGCACGAAAGGATAGAAAAGGAATGTGACGTGCTTGTAATCGGCGGCGGCGGAAGCGGACTGGTTGCTGCAGCAAAGGCCCAGGATCTTGGTCAGAAGGTTATCCTGATGGAGAAAAACTGGGAGACCGGAGGAAGTGCTTATTTTGGACATATGATGCGAGTGCATTATTCAAAATGGCATGAAGAGGCCGGAGAAAAGGATAGAAGAAAAGAGCTTCTGGAGCGTTATAAAGAAGCTACCGCAGAAAGAGGAAATCCTGATCTGGTTGGAACCTGTCTGAAGGCGAATACAGATCTTACCAACTGGCTGATCGATATGGGTGAGCTGGAAAAGGGCTTTGGCTTTGGAAAAGGCCGCCATGGTATGGATCTTCTTTATACCTATGAATATGACTATAACGAGAAACGTTCGGATCCTTCCTGCGGACCGGGAGACAGTGGCTGGTATATTACAAGACTGCTGACAGAAATCTTCCAAAAGAAGGGCGGAGAACTGCTTCTGAATACCAGAGCCGTAAAGCTTTTGACTGATGGAGAGGCAGTTGTAGGTGCAATCGGAGAAGACGAAGGCGGAGAGATTGAGATTCATGCAAAGTCTGTCATCATTTCTTCTGGAACATATTCTCGAAATAAAGAAATCATGGATAAGATGCAGCCCTGCTTTTATAAGGATTATGAGGAGAATCCGATCCATATTTATGCAGCATCTACCTGTACAGGTGATGGAATCAATCTTTGTGATGAGATTGGAGCAGATATCAATTACAAGGAAAAAAGATCCTGTATCTTTGGACCGATTCATCACCCCTTCAGCTACAGTGTTCTCATGCTGAACCGTTATGCTGATGCAAGTTCTATCCTGGTGGATAAATACGGAAATGAGATTTGCATGGATGGAATCAATCCTATGACAGAGGTTGGTGTATTGGAAAGCAAGCCGGGCAGAATCGGATGGAATATCCTGGATCAGAGAGCCTGGGAGGAAGCCATCGATTTTGCAGAAAAGAGCGAGGATCCGGATGATCATATGGCATTGCGTCATTTAGACAGAGATCTTAGCGGAGAGCTGAAAGACGGTTCTGTTGTGATGGCAGACAGCATTTCAGAATTGGAAGAGAAGATGGGCTTTGAAAAAGGAAAGCTTGAGGCTGTCATCCGTGAAAATAATGAAAAGATCCGGAATGGAAAGACCGGTCTTCCGGAAATGCCGCCTGCAAAGGGAGGTGAGGAGCCGGATCCGATGATGATGATGATGGCAAAATTCCCGAAGGCGCATGAAATGGTTGAGGGACTCTTCTATGCGATCAGACAGGGATGCTTCCAGGAAAATGCGATCGGTGGTATGGAAGTTGACGGACATACCAGAGTTCTTCGAAATGGAAAACCGATACCGGGACTTTATGCAGCCGGAGATACAACGAGGGGAATCATGTTATCCGGTGATATCGGTGTCATGTTTATTGAAGGTATTTTGTCGGCAATGACCTATGCGATGTGCAGCGGCTATGTAGCTGCCTTAGAAGCAAGTGGTATTACGGCAGAAACAATATAAAAAGGAATGGAAAGGGGATTAAAAAATGAGTGATGAAAACAAAAGGGAGGAGACTCCCGAAGTAAAAGAAGAGGAGCTGGTTGTAAAAGCAGGACCTGGCCCGGGACCGGGCACGCCGACAGGACCGGCAGTCGATAATGATGATCCGAACGATCAAATGTTCAGTGTTCGTAATATCAAGAACTACATTGCGGCTTTTTCAACGGCACTTGGTACCGGATCCACAAATATGGTTACTTCCTATTTCATGTTCTTCTTTACCGAGTTCATGTCTATGAGTTCCGTAGTGGTATCCATTATTATGAGTATCGGTACTGTAGTCGATGGTGTATCTGATTTCCTTTGCGGACTTGTACTTGACCGTTTTCATACGAAAAGCGGTAAGGCAAAGCACTGGGTACTCTGGATGGGAATACCGACCGGTATATCAATGGCTTTGATCTTTACATGTCCGGAAAATGCTTCCTTAGTAGTAAAGGTTATCTATCTTGTTATTATTTACAATGTATTTAATACCTGCCTTACCTTTGTACGTCTTCCCAGTAAGGCAATGATGGTTCTTTCTACAGATAACCAGCAGGCAAGAAGTACCTTCTGGTGGACAGCATCCATGGCAGAGACTGTCGGAGGAATGCTCTTCTCTGCTTTGATGGTATTTTTCGCTAGCTTCTTCGGTGGTCTGAATACAATGGGAATCTCCGGTTACCGGGGAACAGCATGGTGCTTCTGCGTATTTTGTGGTATTACCCTGACCATTTCAGGTATTTTATTTGATGAGAAACATAAGGGTCATGAAATTGACGAAGAACAGCTTGCAAATGAAAGAGCAACAGGAAAGAAGCAGATTTCATCTGCAAAGATGATTATCTATCTTCTGAAAAACAAATATTGGATCATTTATCAGCTTTACAATATCATGAATTCTATTTCCATGGGCTTCATGATGGGTGTAGGAACTTATTTCGCAAAATATGTACTGGGAGATCTCAGCAAGATGATGATCCTGATGGGACTGTCTACTGTACCGGGACTTCTTGGTGCGTTTGCCCTGGCTCCTTTCCTGAAGAAGGTAGATGCCAGAATCCTCAGCTTTATCGGAGCGACAGGCGGTGCGATCGCAGCCCTGATCATGTGGATCTCCGGAGGAACTGTTTGGAATATCCTGGTAGCAACCTTCTGCGTAAAGGCCTTCTGCAACTCCTTTACCCAGGGTGCATTCGGTTCTCTTATGGGACGTGTTATTGACTATGGCGAGTGGAAATTCGGAACAAGACTGGATGGACTTTCCTTTGCTGGACAGAGCGTTCTTCAGAAGATCATGCAGGCAGTATCTACAATCCTTGTAGGAGCAGCACTCGCAATAACAGGCTATCAGGCAGGCGGAAACCTTTCTGATGGTGCAATTTCTGCAATTTCCTTCATGTATCTTGCAATTCCTTTCTTTGCACTTGCATTTGGTGCAGTATTGATCCTCTTCTTCAACCTTCCGCAGAAAAAGGTAGATCAGATGAGAGCAGAAATCAATGCAAGAAAAGCTGCAAGAGAGATCTAAGATTTAATATGAGATTTAATATGAGAAATCTAATCTGATACGAATCTTATAAATAAGAAAGACAGTTAAATAAAATTGGTCGGGCTTTTTTGTCCGGCCAATTTTTGGAAAGGAAAAAGAAATGAAAAAGACCTATAAAAAACTTTTATCACCTCTTGCGATCGGTGATCATGTATTAAAGAACCGTTTGGTTTATCCGAATGCCTCTCCCCATACCCTTCAGGGTTCCGAACCATTTCCGGCAGCAGGCTACAGAGCCTTTCATGCCGGTCTGGCCAAGGGAGGAGCAGCAATTGTAACCATTGCAGAATGGAATAATCCGGATCAGCATAAGGGCCCGGATCATATGGACTTTACCCATATGCAGTCCTTTGATCTGCATGATCCCAGCAATCAGAATTATTTTTCTCTTCTGGCGGAGGAGATTCATTTTTACGGATCCAAGCTTCTTGTCTGCGCGGAGGTAGACTGGCCGGAGGGCTTTTCCCTTTACGGAGGACCAAAGCCGGGTCCGCCAAAACCGGGAAAGCCGAGAGAAATGGATCAGCCCATTCCGGAAGAAAAGATCCCGGAGGTAATAGAAACCTTTGTAAAGAAGATGCAGCTTTATAAAAATCTGGGCTATGACGGAATGACCATGCGTTGTGATATGGAAATCCTTCCCCACGAGGGAGATAGAGAGGGAGCCTATTCCAATGCTGAGATTGAAAGCAGATCCAGATTTATCAGGGAAATCTATGCTGCAGTTAAGGAAAGATTTGGAGGTTCCTTTATTACAGAAGCAGAGATCGCTTGGGAACAGCCCTGGGGATATGGTCCTTCTGCCGGCAGTATTACTTCTGATGAGGTAATGACCTTCTGCAAGCTCATTGATAAGGATGTGGATATTTTCCAGATCAGAGAACATGACGGCTGCCGTTCTCATCCTACCGGTTTTAACTTTCTCCAGGGAGAGCATCCGGCAGTTGACTTTGCGGAAAGAATGAAAAAAGAAGGAATCACCGCTCTTCTGGAGCCAATTGGAGGTTTCCAGGAGCCGGAGGAGATGGAGGCAATCCTTGCTTCCGGAAAATGTGATCTCTTTGGTGCGGCAAGAGCCTTTATTGCCGATTCAGAATATGGAAAGAAGATGACAGAAGGAAGGGGAGAGGATATTACCCCCTGTTTGAAATGCAATAAATGCCATGGAACCATACAAAGAAAACCGGATCCATGGGTTGCCTTCTGTAGTGTAAATCCGAGACATGGATTGGCACATGAGCTTCCGGTCATGGTAGAAGAAAATCCAAAGAAGAAAAAAGTTGCTGTGATCGGTGGTGGTCCGGCCGGCATGAGAGCGGCAATAATTGCTGCGGAGAGAGGCCATGAGGTCACTTTGTATGAAAAAGAGGATCATCTCGGCGGACAGCTTTTGCATGCGGATTATTTTGAATTCAAATGGCCGCTAAAGAATTATAAGGAATGGCTGATCCGTCAGCTGGATAAGCAGAAGGTAGAGGTAAAATTGAATTGCCTGATCAGTCCGGAAGAATTGGAAAAAGAAGAGTATGATGCTGTAATCGCGGCAACAGGAGCGGTTCCCAAGCTTCCGAAATCCATAAAGGGTCTGCAGAATGAGAAGGGAGAAGCCCTCTATCCTACCTGTGATGATGTTTGGGATAAGGAAGAAAGTCTGGGCGAGCATGTGATCATCATCGGCGGCTCGGAAACAGGAATTGAAACAGCCATTCATCTTCTGAGAAAGGGACATCGTGTCACTATGCTGACCAGACAGGAGCAGGTTGCCCATGACTGCAGCGGCCTGCATTATATTACGATGAGTTTTGTAAAGGAATATCCGGACGGATCTCATCGGGAGGCAGCAGAATGGGAACGGTATGATAAATTTACAAGTATCGTGAATGTAACTACAAAGGAAGTAAAGGGAAATAAGGTGACTTACCTTGATCAGGAAGGCAAGGAGCATAGCCTGGAAGGCGATGACATCCTGATCTGCGGAGGTCATAAGGCTCTGAGAGAGGAAGCTTTATCCTATGCGGATGCAGCGGCAGAATTCTATCCGATTGGAGATTGTATCGGAGCAGGAAATGTACAGGTTTGCAGCAGACAGGCCTATGCAAGAGCCATGATCCTTTAAGTTTTGAAGAAAGGAGCGATAAGATGTATCAGATAGATCCAAATATGTGTTTATGCTGTCATAACTGTGCCCTGGAATGCCCGGTAGAGGCAATCGATTATGTGGGAACAGCTTATCAGGTAAAGGAAGAGAAGTGTGTTGACTGCGGAAAATGTGCTTCTGTCTGTAATGTGGCAGCCGTAAAAAAAGTAGGAGAAGAAAAAGAAATCATTCCTCATGAGAGAATCGAATATGAGACAGATCTCCTTGTACTGGGAGCCGGAGCAGCCGGAATTGTAGCGGCAGCAAAGGCAGCAGATCTGACCGGAAAGAGGGTCATTCTTCTGGAAAAGGCAGAAAAATACGGCGGAAGCGGCTGGTTTGCCGGCTTCAGCATTCCGGTGAAGGAAGAAGGTGATAAGCCTGATAAAAGACCGCCGATGCCTCCTCACATGCAAAAGGCCATGGAAAGAATGCAGAAGGAGCTGGATCCGGAACTTATGAAGATGGCTAAGGAAGCTCCCTCTGAATTTTTTGAATGGTTCAGAAAACTGGATGAGAGGGTAGATGAACTTTGGGGACCCCAGATGGGACCGGGCGGCATGGAGCTGGAATTAAAGCAGAGAAGCTTTTTCAATCTGAAGAACAGGGATAAGGCAATTGGTCCGGGAAGAAGTACCTCGGTTATGGAAAAAATCTTAGTTGACCATTTTGAGGAGCTGGGTGTAAAGCTTCTGACAGGTCACAGGGCACTTTCCATTGAGAAGAATGAGAAGGGAGAAGTATGCGGTTTGTTGGCAGAAGATGCCGGTGGACAGGTGCATATTTCCTGCAAGGCAATCATCAGCTGTACCGGAGGCTTTGCCAATAATGAAGCCCTTCTTCGTAAGCATGCACCCCAGTACTATGGTAAGGAAGGGGATGAGCATACCCATCGTTTTGCCGTTCCCAGCAATACAGGTGATGTCATGGGACTGGGCAAGAGTGCAGGCGCTTATATGGATGAGAAAAATTATGCGGCGAATGTATTCGGACCGGTACATCATCCCTTCAGCTTCACCCTCTTTATGGTGCAGAATCAGCCTGAGGTCGTAAATATCAATCTGGACGGAGAGCGTTTTGTAAATGAAAGTATTTTCGGCGGCGGTGCGGCAAAGATGTACCATCAGCCGGGAAGAATTGCTTATTCCATCATTGACAGCAAAACAAAAGAAAAAATAAAAGAAAAGCTTCTGCATGGACCGGATGCAGCTGTCTTAAGCTTTTTCGATCAGGATTTTGAAGAGGAAGCTCAGCTGGATACACCTTTGAAAAAGGCCGACAGCTTAGAAGAGCTGGCAGATCTTTGCGGCATCAAAAAGGAAGCCTTTCTGGAGACGATCAAAAGCTATAACAGCTATTGTGAGGCAGGAGAAGATCCTGACTTCCACAAGAGACCGGACAGCCTGTGCAAGATCGAAGAAGGACCCTTCTATGCCATTTTCGGAAAGCTGGCCTGTGATGGCGCCTTTGGTGGCATGCTGGTTAACAGCAAAGCAGAGGTTTACACGGCTGACAAGGAAGCTGTGATCCCGGGCTTATATGCAGCCGGAGATAATGCATCCGGCTGGTTCCTGAAATCCGAAGAGGAAGGCGATAACCGTATCATGGCGACCAATGAATGCAATTGGGCGATTGCCAGCGGTTATACTGCAGGCATCAGTGCCGCAGAGTATTTAGGAAAGGATAACTAGAGAGAAGGAGAGCATCTTTTTAGAAACTGAAAATAGGACTGTCGTTTCATGCGGCAGTCCTATTTTGTGATTCTGAGCTTATATGCAGCCGGAGATCATGCATTAGGCAGCTTCTTACCTATGGGTAAGAAGCTGTTTTTTTGGTTCGTTTGTATACTTTTGGAAAGAAAATTACCTTATTGTGCGATATACACAAAGGAAATGCGAAATGATAATCTGTATTTGTTAAAAATGCAAATAAATGAAAGGGAGGAAACCAACATGAAAAAATTTGCGACAGTAGCGTTGAGTGTGGCAATGGTATGTTCGCTGACAGCATGTGGCGGCAACAGTCAGACAACGCAAAATGATTCGGGCGATAGTTCATCTGCGGCTGCTTCCAGTGCTGATGCAGCAGGCTCTGCAGCAGAGCTTTCTGTCTCGGATGCGGTAGATTCTACGCCAACCTACGGCGGCAGTGCTACCGTGCTTTACGGAGATGAATTACTCCAGTATTTCGATCCGGCCATGGGTGACAACCGAACCTACTCTCTTTGGTTAGAGTGTTTGTTTAATTATGATTGGGGAGCAAATCAGCCTGAACATGGCTCATCTTCTTACACCAATTATACCTATTACGCAGGTCAGATCGCTGACTCTTACGAGGTTGATTACGATGCTGACACCATCACAGTCAAGATTCGTGATGATGTTTATTTCCAGGACAAGTCCTCTGTCGGTTTGGGGGAATACGATGTATTTAAAGGACGTCAGCTCCTGGCAAGCGATGTAGCCTATTCATACGATCGTCTTTTAGGCATCGATGGCGTGACTGCAACACAGAATACAGAGATGCCCTGGGAAACTTTGCTGCCTGCAATCGAGTCTATTGAGACACCGGACGATCAGACAGTTGTCTTCCATATTCCTGATCTGACTGAAGTACAGCTGGACAGCTTTATTACGGCACCGGTTAATATTACAGGTCCGGAGTGGGATACTTTGACAAGTGATCAGCAGAATGACTGGCACTATGCGAATGGTACCGGCCCCTATATCCTGACTGACTTCCAGCTTAACGCATCTATGTCATTTACTAAGAATGAAAACTACTATGACTATGATGAGCGGAATCCGGAGAACAAGCTGCCTTACCTGGATGAGGTGAAATTTGTTGAAATCTCTGATTCTTCTAACGCACTGACTCAGTTCATTTCCGGTCAGCTGGATATCATTTCTTTCGGTAACGATCTGCTTTCTACATCTGAAATGGAGAACCTGCGTGACACAATGGGCATGGGTAACTATACCGAGGTTAATTACTATACAGCACCAACAGGCTTGTCCGGTCACTACAATTTGACAGATAGTCCGATTTCCAACGAAAAGGTTCGAGAAGCAATGCAGCATGCCATTGATATTGCAACAATTACAAAGGCAGTTTATGGCATTGACGATGCAACCCTTTGGGGACTGTGGGCAGAGCCGGTAGGCTGGGATTCCGGTGCACTGGCTGAGGCTCAGGCAGATGGCGCTTATGATTATGATCCGGAACTGGCAAAAGAGATGCTGACAGAGGCAGGATATGGTGATGGCTTCAGCTTCACTTATTACATGAAGAATGATTCTGATCTGTCTATGATCGCACAGATGGTGAAACAGTATCTGAGTCAGGTTGGTATCACCATGAATATCGAAGTTGTATCCGATACCTCTGAATTGAATGCACATGCAACAAATAAGGAAGAGGACTGCATAACAGGCAGCAATCCGGGACAGTTCTCACTGAAGTTTGCTTCTATGACCATCTTCCCCGGAGGACCGGCTTATTCCTGGTTCATTCCGGATAGCAATTGGGATAGCCTGGCACAGCAGATCAGCAGTGCCCAGTCTTTGGATGACCAGAAGAAGTCTGCCCAGGAAATGGATGAGATGTTTGTAGATAATCATTATTGTATCTATACCACTGGCTGCGGCAAATTACACCAGTTCTACTCCGGTAAGCTGGGAGGCGTTTCCGGTGAGCAGTTCTGCTGCAATCTGAATACGCGTATCATGATCGCCCGTCTGTGGTCATCTACCGGTGAATAAAAAGAAAAAAAAGAAAGACTGTTTCTGAGATGAAAGATCGGCGTTTCCGTCCTTGTGACGGAATCGCCGATTCCTTAAAATAAGAGCCCACAAAGCAATGGCAGAGGGCAAAGAAGAGAAAAGGGAGGTATTTCTATATGGCAGAAACAATTCTTGAGGTCAAAAACCTCAAAACATACTTTTATCCATCCGGTGCGACGGGACCGGAGATGAGAGCCGTGGATGACCTGTCTTATGAGGTACACGAGGGGGAATGTGTTGCCATCATTGGCGAGTCCGGTTCGGGTAAGTCAGTAGAGGCCCTGTCGATTATGCGGCTTATCCCATGTCCTCCCGGTGTGATCACCGGAGGAGAAATTTTGTTCCATGGTCAGGATCTTCTGAAAATGTCTGATGATGAAATACGAAAGATCCGAGGCAATCAGATTTCCATGATCTTTCAGGAACCCTCTACCGCATTGAATCCGGTAGTTACCATCGGTAAGCAGATTTGCGAAAGCTTACGTGTTCATCGAGGTATGAAGAAGAAGGAAGCGATGGAGGAAGCGGTTCGACTACTGGAGCGGGTAAATATTCCAAATGCAGCGGAACGAGTAAAGCAATATCCCTTTGAATTTTCCGGAGGTATGCAGCAGCGTGCAATGATTGCGATGGCAATTGCCTGCGATCCGGATCTCCTGATCGCAGATGAGCCAACGACAGCCTTGGACGTTACTGTGCAGGCGCAGGTATTGGAAGAACTGAATAAGATGCGTAAGGAGACAAATACAGCCTTAATTATCATCACACATAACCTGGGTGTGGTGGCACGCTATGCGGACAGTGTAAAGATTGTCTATGGAGGCAAGATCGTAGAGTCCGGCAGTCCGGAGGATGTATTTGAGAATCCACACCACCCATACACATTGGGACTGATCCGGGCGGTGCCAAGATTGGATATGCCCAAGGGAGATGGTCTGCATTCCATTAATGGAGAACCGCCGGATATGAGTAAAATTTCACCTGATTGCTGTGCTTTTTATCTTCGTTGTAAATACTGTACAGAGGAGTGCCGCACGAAACGTCCGGAATTTAAGCAGGTGGAAGGCAGCAGTCCGGGACACGGCTGTGCCTGCTTCCATATAGATGAGACTGCAGAAGAGAGAGAGCAGCTTCTGGCAATTAATAAGAAGAGCTTGGAGAGAAAGGAGGAAACAGAATGACAGCACATGTAGAACTTCCCATCTCTGAAGAAATCCGCAATCGACTGGATGAGGACATTGCTTCCCGGGAGCCGGTGCCAAGTGATATTAAGGCTCTGCTGCGCGTATCGAATCTGAAAATGCATTTTCCGGTGACAAAGGGTCTGCTGAAAAGACAGGTAGGCCTGGTCAAGGCTGTAGATGATGTGTCCTTTTTTGTTCTGCGTGGTCAGACCCTGGGAATCGTAGGAGAGTCAGGATCCGGTAAGTCCACCATCGGCAACTGCGTGCTGAGGGATTTGAAAATCACATCCGGCCAGATTATTTATGACGGAAAAGATCTCTCCCAGGTATCTGCTTCTGAAATGCGAGCTCTTCGCAAGGATATGACGGTAGTGACACAGGATCCCTTTGCTTCCCTGGATCCCCGTATGACGATTCGGGATGCCATTCTGGAAGGCCCGAAGGTGCATGGGATTGCCGGCAGCCGGGAGGAGCAGGATGATCTGGTAGCCCGTATGCTGACTCTGGTTGGACTTAATCCTGAAGTTTCCAACCGTTTTCCTCATGAATTTTCCGGTGGCCAGCGTCAGAGGATTTCCATTGCACGTGCCTTGGCATTACAACCGAAATTTATCGTATGCGACGAGATTGTTTCCGCACTGGATGTTTCCATACAGGCACAGATCGTGAATCTCATGTCCCGTCTTCAGAAGGAGTTGAATATCGCATATATCTTTATCGGGCATGACCTGTCTGTTGTGCGGCAGATTAGCCACAAGGTAGCGGTTATGTATCTGGGAAAATTTATGGAATTGACGGATTCGAATGAGCTCTATAGCAATCCTCTGCATCCTTATACCCAGGCCTTGATTTCTGCTGCTCCTATTCCGAATCCAACGGTGGATAAGTCACGTAAGCGGATTCTCCTAGAGGGAGATATACCAAGTCCTATGAATCCGCCCAAGGGCTGTAACTTCTGCACCCGCTGCCCTTATGCAAGTGATCTGTGCAGAGAGGTAGAGCCGGAGTATTTGAATGTGGGAACCGGTGAACATCCGCATTTTGTTGCCTGTCATCGGGTTATGAATCAATTTTTGGGAAAGTGAGGTAAAAACAATGGGAAAATACATTATTAAGCGTGTTCTTTTGCTGATTCCTACCTTGCTTGTCGTTACAATTGTGACTTTTGCATTGATGCGGCTGATGCCGGGTTCGGCAGTGGATCTTATTTTGAATAAGTATCAGGCCATGGGCTTCACGGTTGACCGGCAGGATGTTGTTGTCCAGCTGGGTATGGATAAACCGGCCGTTCAGCAGTATTTCATCTGGTTAGGAGATCTGCTTCGGGGAGATATGGGAGATTCTTTGTTCCAGAATCAGTCCGTAGCATCTTTGATCGCCGAAAAGCTGCCGATTACGCTGGAGCTGGCACTTTTCACAATGATCATTATCAATGTGATTTCTATTCCTGCCGGTGTGATCACTGCAGCCCGTCAGGACTCTCTTGGTGATTATATTGTCCGTGTGATTTCCATCATCCTGATGGCAATGCCGCTCTTTTGGATTGGTACCCTGGTGCTGATCTATCCGGCTAAGTGGTGGGGCTATGCGCCGACGATCACCTATGTTTCCATCTTTAAGAATTTTACAGAAAACATGAAAATGTTCCTGGTTCCTTCTATTCTGGGTGCTTTGGTTCAGGTAGGTATGCAGATGCGTATGGTTCGTACCAGTGTGCTGGATGTGATGCGGCAGGATTATGTGCGGACAGCATGGTCTAAGGGCATCACGGAGCATGACGTACTGTATGGACATGCCCTGCGCAATTCCCTGATTCCGGTTATTACCATTATCGGCGGCAGTGTTGCCGGTTTGGTAGGCGGCAGTGTTATTTTGGAAAACCTGTTTAATATTCCGGGACTGGGTTCCTGCATGGTAACAGCGCTGAACAATTATGATTATCCTCTGGTTCAGGGATGTGTAGTAGTTCTGGCTGCTATTGTTATGGTAGTTAATTTGATTGTGGATGTGGCATATAAGTGGTGCGATCCGCGTGTCACACTGGATTGATGGGAGGAGAAAGATGAAAAAGAAATCCAATAACTCCAACCTCTTGGTAGATCTCTTTAAAAAGAAACCGCTGGGTGCAGCAGGTCTCATTATCATGATCCTGTTTTTGCTGATTGCAATTTTTGCTGACCAGCTGGCGCCTTATCCTATGCAGAACGGCATCATGCAGTTAGACTTTCTCAATATGCTTTCCAAGAGCAGCAGCGAGCATTTGCTGGGTACGGATAGTCTGGGACAGGACGTTTTGTCCTATTTGATTTACGGCTGCCGCACTTCAGTTATTCTGGCAATTGTTTGTACCCTGCTTACGACAGTAATCTCCGTTATTATCGGTGTAGCCTCAGCTGTACTGGGCGGCTGGTTTGATCTGGTGGTACAGCGTCTGGTAGATGGATTCCAGTGTATTCCGGGTGTTTTGATCACGATGATCATGATGGCGATTATGGGCAAGGGACTGCCTCAGCTTATTATTGCCATTGCGGTACCGGGAGGAATTGGCGGTGCCCGTCTGATGCGTTCTGCTGCTTTTTCTGTGAAGGAAGCAGGCTATGTGCGCATGAGCCGTTTGCTGGGCAGCAAGTCCGTCTGGCGTGCGGTAAAACACGTTTTGCCCAATATCATGCCCCTCATTATTATTAATATGGCCGGATCCTTATCCGGTGTCATTATGCAGGAGGCTTCTATGAACTTCCTGGGGTATGGAGTTGCCGTAGGAACGCCTTCCTGGGGATATATGATTACTTATCAGGGACGTGCAAATATGTATACCGCCCCCTGGCTGGCTCTCTATCCCGGACTCTGCATTATGCTTTTGGTATTTGCAGCTAATATGTTCGGTGATGCCATAAGAGATCTGCTGGATCCCCGCTTAAAAGGTGGTGTCGGAAGTTATAGTAATAAGAAGATTCGCAAATTTGCAAAGAAGATTGCTGATAAACGTGCCAAAATGGCTGTAAAAGCCGGCTAATGAAAAAAAGACTGAGATTGATTATCGATAGAAAAGGCATCCGCTGACCGGATGCCTTTTTTAGAATTTTTCAATTTATCATAAGTAAAAAATTACGGGAGTAGCCATTTTGTACTCTCTTCCATCAATTAAATAAAGTAATGATGGCACAGTCGTGCCCGCAAACGTCTCTGCAGTTATTTTGACATATCGAAACACAGTCACCGGAACATCCACCGCTTGTCACAATCACATCTTCAGCTTCAAACATTATTTTTTCCATATTTGGTTTTTCAAATCTTTCTTTTTTCTGCATAAGATTATCCTTTCCTGCTTTTATGAAGTGCCTTTTTTGTA
>CAVFAT010000039.1:0-39090 GCA_963620785.1 Bacteroidaceae bacterium | reverse complement strand
CTTTGCAAATACGGAAATGCATGGTATTACGTTCAAAAGGGAGTCCTGAATTGGAACTATACAGGTCTTTGTAAGTACGGAAATAGTTGGTATTATGTGCAGAAGGGAGTATTGAACTGGAATTACACAGGCCTTTGCAAGTATGGTAACGCCTGGTATTATGTACAAAAGGGAGTCCTGAATTGGAATGCGACAGGATTTTGTGCATATGGCGGAAGCACTTGGTATGTAGAAAAGGGAAAAGTAAACTTTTCCTATACAGGAAGCTATGCCGGAAAGAGAATTGTAAACGGCAAGGTGCAGTAATCGCTGTAGTTTTGAAGACCGCAATTTTAAGAGTTACTGTGGGTATGGAATAAGAGTATAGAAAAAGACTGTTGTTTTATTTTAATCGGGATTGAGTTATCCGGATCAGATTGAGCAACAGTCTTTTTATTTACTTTTTATCGTGGTTTCTTCTTTGGAAATATATCTAACAACAAAAGCGGATAAAACATAATATTCAGACAATAAGATAACAACGAAATTAATATTAGAAAACGCTTGACAAAATGGAAAAAGATATTTACAATAAAGACAGATCAAAGATAAATCCTTCCTAAAGAACGAAAGAGGAGTCCTGATCAGCAGACCTTAAGTTAGGCATCCGGAAGTAATCTTTCTCGCGAGAGTTTTTATAGATGGAAGCAAAGAGTTTGGTCAATAAGGTAAAGGAGGTTATACAGTGATACTTTTAGAATTTCATTGATGGAGTCATTTGGTGACGAGAAAGCCAGATGACTCCTTTTTTATTGCATGGGTTTTTCTCTTCTCAGATATCATAGAAAAATTTATAAGGGAAAGCGTCTTCCTAGAAAACACGGATTTGTATAGAAAAATACACAATTCGGACACAGTTTCGTTGTACATTAGGTATAACGAGAAGAAAGGAGATGTTCCTTATGTCAGAGAATGAAGAGAACAGAGGTTTATATAGTTACAGCAAAGATGAAATTCATCAGGATAAACAGCTGACAGGAAGAGAAGAAGAGCAGAAAGAAGAGAATCACTATTCTTATGGCACTTACAATGCAGACGAACAGAAGAATCAGTATTCTTATGGCTCTTACAATACCGCCGGTCAGGACCAGGATTACTCTTATGACTCCCGTTTCCAGAGTAGGGAAGAGCGAAAGAGGCAGAAGAAAAATTCCAGCGAGAAAAAAGGAAAGGGAAAGATCGGAAAGTTTGTCGGAAAATGTGTTGCAGCAGGCTTGATCTTCGGTCTTGTTTCTTCAGTAACCTTTTCCGGAGTGACTGGCTTGATTGGAAAAAATAGCAATTCGACATCAGCAGAGAACGCAACAAGTTCTTCGGGACAGACAGCACTTCTTACAACGGCATCCGGTAACAGTACCAATGACAAGGTTAGTACGAATTCGGAAACAACGGGAACAACAACAGCCCTGGATGTTTCGGATGTAGTCAGCGCAGTAATGCCTTCCATCGTTTCTATTAACAGTACCTTTGAATCAGAAGGAAATTACTTTGGAACAAGCGGTGAGTATACGGGCGCAGGATCCGGAATCATCGTAGCGCAGACGGATGGAACTATGTATATTGCAACAAATAACCATGTGGTATCAGGAGCAACAAAGGTTACGATCAACTTTTACGGAGATGAAGATAATGAGGTAGAAGCTGAGGTGAAGGGAACAGACAGCAGCAACGATCTGGCAGTTCTGAGTGTTAATATTTCAGACATTCCCTCGGATACCCTTTCAAACCTGAAGGTAGCTACTCTCGGAGATTCAGATTCCGTAAAAGTAGGGCAGACGGCAGTTGCGATTGGAAATGCCCTGGGATATGGACAGTCTGTTACAACAGGTGTAATCAGTGCCCTAAACCGTAAAGTCACCATTGATAATGAGACCTATACCTTGATTCAGACAGATGCAGCAATTAACCCCGGAAACAGCGGCGGTGCACTGTTAAATGCAGAGGGTCAGGTGATTGCTATTAATTCTGCAAAATTCTCGGATACCCAGGTAGAAGGAATGGGATATGCAATTCCGATCTCTACTGCAATTCCGATTATCAATGAATTGATTTCAAGAGAGGCTGTATCGGATGATGAGGCATCTTATCTTGGTATCGCGGGTATTGATGTTTCAGATTCGGTTTCGGAAGTATATGGTATGCCGGAAGGTATTTATATTTCACAGGTTTTTGATGGAGAAGCAGCAAAGACAGCCGGAATCCAGGAAGGGGATATTCTGACAGAATTTGATGGTCATAGTATTTCTTCTATGTCAGATCTGAAGGAACTGATGCAGTATTATGCAGCAGGAACGACGGTTGATGTGAAGGTGGAGAGAGCGGAAAATGGTCAGTATACAGAAAAGACCATCAGCGTTACCCTGAGCAAGAAGCCGGAGAGCAGCCAGAGCGACAGCTCGGATTCAAATAGTTCAAGTAATGGTTCGAGTAATTCAAACTCAGAGAATTCGGATATGCCATTTGGACAGAATCAGAGAAATGGCAGATAAGAAGACTACAGAATCCGCCCATCTACTGGGCGGATTCTGATCATACTTTTTCAAAAATTTGGCCCTAAAACATGGGGCTTTAGTCAGAAATATGAATCAGATCGGCATACTGTCCTCTGACCAGGGAAATTAAGGCATCCGGAGCCAGTTCGACAGAGAGGCCGATGCGGCCGCCGCTGACGACAATGGTATCGAAATCTTTTGCAGATTCATGCAGAAGGGTTGGGAATTGTTTTTTCATACCAATCGGGCTGCAGCCGCCTCTTATATAACCGGTTAAAGGGGTGAGCTCCTTTACATGAATCATTTCTATGGATTTTTCTCCTGCGGCTTTGGCGGCTTTTTTGAAATCAACCTCTTCCGCCACGGGAATCACAAGAACATAATAGCTGCCGCTTTTTCCTTTTGTGACAAGAGTTTTAAAGGATCTTTCGGGTGGAATACCGGTTTTTAGGGTAGAGGCTAAGCCATCTGTGAATTCCGTGCATTCGTATTCGTGTTCTGTATAAGGAATTTTGGCCCGCTCAATCATGCGGACTGCATTTGTTTTCTTTTCTTTTGACATTTTACCTGAGGTCCTCCCTTTCCGGCAGTCACTGCCTTGACATTAAATATATAGCAGAGTAGAATGAGTTTTGTCAAAAATAAATAATGCATCTGGGGAGCCGAAAGGCTGAGAGGGAAGAAAGTTCCGACCCATAGACCTGAAGCGGATAATGCCGACGTAGGAAGATGAGAATCTTAGAGTGGAAGTATGCCGTTTGGTATACTTTTTTTGTTTTTACAATATTAGAATACCTTACGGAAGTTGAAAAGAGAGATAGCTTCCTTTCTATACGCGATGATCAGCCAGATGCAAGCTTATCAGTGAAGGAGGCTGAAAAATGAGTTTTTTTGCACAAAAGGTTTCTGATGGTTATGGTGGATATACTTACAATCCAACAGCAGCCGGATATGCTGCCCTGGTGATCCTTCTGATCCTGCTTTTGATCCTGATCGGTATGATCAGAGGAAAGGGAAAGAATGAGAAGAAGATCAGTACAAAGCAGATCACCTTTTCTGCCCTGGCAATAGCCTTGGCAATGGTGACTTCTTATTTGAAGATTTTGGATATGCCGATGGGCGGATCTGTAACCCTCTTCAGTATGCTTTTTATCTGCCTGATCGGATACTGGTATGGTCTGGGAGCAGGCCTTATGGCGGGCGTTGCCTATGGACTTTTGCAGCTGATTGTAGATCCTTATATTGTTTCCCTTCCGCAGATGTTCTGTGATTACATTTTTGCCTTTGGAGCGCTTGGACTTGCCGGCATAGGCAAAAACAAGAAAAATGGACTGCTGATCGGATATCTTCTGGGTGTTTTTGGCAGATTTGTTTTTGCTGTTATTTCAGGCGTTATTTTCTTTGCGGCATATGCACCGGAGACCATGAGTCCCCTGACTTATTCTGCAGCCTATAATGGAGCCTATCTGGCAGCAGAGGCAGTGATCACCCTGATCTTAATCTCCATTCCACCGGTAAAGAAGGCTTTGGAATATGTAAGAAAAATGGCGCTTGAAGAATAGAAAAGCTATAAAAAAGCGAAAAAATAGAAAAGAAAAAGAATTACAGGAAAATCCTTCCCCTTCTGCGAAATGGCAGAGGGCGGAGGGATTTTCTGCATTTACTTTCATTCTTTATCATGCTATTTTATTTAAGATAGACTTAACTATTTAATAAAACGATTTTCGGAAAGAAGGTTATAAATATGGTTTCAGAAAAAATGAGACTCAGTGTGCAGAATGGTTCTGCGATTCGTGCAATGTTCCGAGAGGGAAAGGAAATGGCCCAGGAGGTCGGAGAAGAAAACGTATATGATTTCAGTCTCGGAAATCCTTATACGCCGGCGCCGGAGGCTTTTAAGCAGGCCTGCCATGAGGCTTTGGATGAAATGGATTCCACAGCTCTTCACGGCTATACGGACAATGAAGGTTATGAGAGCGTAAGAGCTGCCATTGCAGAGGATCTGAATCAGAGATTTGCTTCTCATTATCATGCCGAAAATATTATTATGACGGTAGGAGCCGCTTCTGCTTTGAATGTGATTCTGAAGACACTTTTGAATCCGGGAGAAGAGGTTCTCTTTTTAAAGCCTTATTTTACAGAATATAGAAATTATGTTTCAAATTATGATGCAAACTATGTGGAAGTAGAACATACAGATGCCCTTCTTCCTGATATTGCTGATTTTGAAAAGAAGATCACAGAGAAAACCAGAGTGGTTATCGTAAATACACCGAATAATCCATCAGGCGTGATCTATACACCGGAATGCCTTCGCCAGATGGCAGAGGTTCTGGAGAAAAAGCAGAAAGAATTCGGAACGGATATCTATATCGTTTCGGATGAGCCTTATCGTGAGCTGGTATATGATGGAGCAGTTAATCCCTTTATTCCGGATTATTATAAGAATACGATCATTGGCTATTCCTATTCAAAGTCAATGTCTATTCCGGGAGAGAGAATCGGTTATCTTGCGATTTCAGATGAAATCGATGACAGCGAAATGATCCTTGCAGCTGCGGCAGTAGCAGTTCGTATTCTTGGTTTTGTAAATGCACCATCCCTGATTCAGCAGGCTGTTTCCAGATGTCTGGATGCAAAGACAGATGTTGCTTATTATGATAGAAACCGGAAGTATTTATATGAGCATCTTTCTGAGATGGGATATGAGTGTATTAAGCCGGAGGGAGCCTTCTATCTGATGGTAAAGGCACCGGTTGAGGAAGCAGACTTTGTCAAAATGGCAAAGAAGTATCATATCCTTTTTGTCGGAACAGCCGGCTTTGGCGCACCGGGATATGTTAGAATCGCTTATTGCTGCTCTTATGAGAAAATTGTAAATTCTATGCCTGCATTTAAGGCACTTGCAGAGGAATGTGGATTATGATAGGAGAAAAAAAGATGGGTTGGGAAGAAAATGTGCGAAAGGTAGTACCTTATGTACCCGGGGAACAGCCAAAAGAAAAAAAAGTAATCAAGCTGAACACGAACGAAAATCCCTATCCGCCTTCTCCGAAGGTGGCTGAGGCGATCGCTTCCTTTGATGCGGATACACTTGGTCTCTATCCGGATCCGACAGTGAAGGATCTGGTATCAGCGATCGCAAAAAACTATGGTGTAAAAGAAAGCCAGGTCTTTACCGGTGTTGGATCCGATGATGTCATTTCGCTTTGCTTTATGACCTTTTTCCAGGGAGGAAAGGAAATCCTTTTCCCGGATGTGACCTACTCCTTCTATGATGTATGGGCAGATCTTTATCAGATTCCTTACAAGAGGGTTCCCTTGGATGAAGAATTCCATATTCAGGCAAAGGATTATTATGGAGAAAACGGGGGCATTATTTTCCCGAATCCGAATGCACCGACCGGCCTGGAAGAGAGCCAGAGCCTGATCGAGGATGTCCTGCAGCATAATCCGGACAGTGTGGTTATCGTAGACGAGGCCTATGTGGATTTCGGTGCTGCTTCTGCCTTGCCCCTGTTGGAAAAATACGACAATCTGCTTGTCGTACAGACCTTTTCCAAGTCCCGTTCCATGGCCGGTATGCGTATCGGATTCGCGATTGGCAGCGAGAAAATGATTGCTTATCTGAATGATGTAAAATATTCTTTCAATTCCTATACCATGAGCAGACTGTCCATTGCGACAGGTACAGCGGCAATCGAGGATCAGGCTTATTTTGACAAGACCAGAAATCAGGTGATCGAGACAAGAGAATGGGCCAAGGAAGAGCTTAAAAAGCTTGGCTTCTCCTTCCCGGATTCCAAGAGCAATTTCCTTTTTATCACGCACGAAAGCGTTCCGGCAAAGGAGCTTTTTGAGGCATTGAAGGCGAAAAATATCTACGTAAGATACTTTGATAAGGAAAGAATTGATAACTATCTGAGAGTAACCATCGGAAGACGGGAGCAGATGGAAGAGCTTCTGAACTTTTTGAAAAACTATCTGGAGAACTAGTATGGAAAGTCTGGTTGTTTTATTTTCATCAACGCTTGGAAAGTATATTTCCCGCAATGTGGTTGTTTTTTTGATCTCGTTGATGCCCATTTTGGAATGCAGGGGAGGTCTTTTGGCATCCTCCCTTTTGGAGGTGCCGATTACGACGGCAATTCCCCTTTGCGTGATCGGTAATATTCTGCCGATTCCCTTTATTCTGCTTCTGATCCGCAAGGTGCTGAAGTGGATGAAAGGAACAAAGGCCTTTGGGCCTCTTGCGACCAAACTGGAAGAAAGAGCGATGAAAAAGAAGGACAGCATCGAAAATGCGGAATTTATCGGGCTGATGCTTTTTGTCGGCATTCCTCTTCCGGGAACCGGTGCATGGACGGGATCTTTGATCGCAGCAATATTGGAAATTGACTTTAAGAAGGCAATTCTGGCAGAGCTGCTTGGCGTGGCGATTGCTACCGTGATCATGTCATTTGTTTCCTATGGCTTGCTGAGTGCAATTATCGGATAAAAGGAAAAATTATGGATTATATGGTAAGAGCGATTGCGGCAGAGGGACAGATTCGTGCCTTTGCAGCAACGACAAAGGAATTAACAGAAAAAGCACATGAAGTGCATCAGACCTCTCCGGTTGTAACAGCGGCTCTGGGGCGCTTGATGACTGGCGCAGTTATGATGGGTTCTATGATGAAGAACGAGAAGGATCTTCTGACACTTCAGGTGAAAGGAGACGGACCTGTACATGGTCTGACGGTAACGGCAGATTCGCAGGGAAATGTAAAGGGACTGGCAGATGTTCCGGATGCGATCCTTCCGCCGAATCCCCAGGGAAAACTGGATGTAGGCGGGATTATCGGAGCAGGAAGTCTTTCCGTGGTAAAGGATCTGGGCTTAAAGGAGCCCTACCATTCTCAGGTGCCGCTTCAGACAGGAGAGATTGGAGATGATCTGACCTATTATTTTGCGCTCTCCGAGCAGGTTCCCTCAGCAGTCGGACTGGGTGTTCTGGTGGACAAGGAGGATTATTCTGTTGCCCAGGCAGGAGGCTTTATCATCCAGCTTATGCCTTTTGCAGCAGAAGAGACCATCAGTGCTCTGGAAAAGAGTATAGCGGAGATTTCTTCCGTAACAGAGCTTTTGAGAGAAGGAAATACGCCGGAGATGATCCTGGAGAAGCTTTTGGGAGAAATGGACCTGGAGTTTACCGACAAAATGCCGGTTCAGTTCCATTGCGGCTGTTCCAGAGAAAGGATCAGAAATGCCATCAGAAGCATTCAGGTATCCGAGCTGGAGGAAATGGTCGAAGAGGCTGAGCCGATCGAGGTAAAATGCCATTTTTGTAATGCGTCATATGTGTTTGAACCGGAAGAAATGAAAGAGATTCTGGCAGAAAGGCAAAAGTAAACTTTCTAAAATTCACTCCTAAAATCGAGAAAAAATTTGGTCTGGCAAGTTGACACGCTAAAGTAGCGGGGGTAAAATAAAATCCGTTGATATAAACCAACTAGGCTGAACAATTTAATAAGGAGATTAAACACATGAGCTACGTAGATGAAGTTTACGAGAAGGTTGTTGCCAAAAATGCAGCAGAGCCGGAATTTCTTCAGGCAGTCAAGGAAGTGCTGGATTCTTTGAGACCAGTTATTGATGCAAATGAAGAGCTTTACAGAAAAGAAGCTTTGCTGGAAAGACTGGTAGAACCGGACAGACAGATTAAATTCCGTGTACCCTGGGTTGATGACAAGGGACAGGTTCAGGTAAATACAGGCTACAGAGTACAGTTCAACAATTCCATCGGACCGTACAAGGGAGGACTTCGTTTCCATCCGTCCGTATATCTTGGAATTATCAAATTCCTTGGCTTTGAGCAGATCTTCAAGAATTCTCTGACAGGTCTTCCGATCGGCGGAGGAAAGGGCGGTTCTGATTTTGATCCGAAGGGCAAATCAGATCGCGAAGTTATGGCATTCTGCCAGAGCTTTATGACAGAGCTTTACAGACATATTGGTGCAGATCAGGACGTTCCGGCCGGCGATATCGGTGTTGGCGGAAGAGAGATCGGCTATATGTATGGTCAGTATAAGAGAATCACAAAGAGCTATGAAGGCGTTCTGACAGGAAAGGGCCTCAGCTACGGCGGATCTCTTGCACGTACACAGGCTACAGGCTATGGTCTTCTTTACATCACAGAAGAGCTGATGAAGGATCACGGCGACAGCCTCAAGGATAAAACAATCGTTGTATCCGGTTCCGGAAATGTTGCAATCTATGCAATCGAGAAGGCACAGCAGCTTGGCGGTAAGCCGGTAACCTGCTCTGATTCCACAGGCTGGATCTATGATCCGGAAGGAATCGATGTAGAACTTCTGAAGGAAGTAAAGGAAGTAAAACGTGCCCGCCTGACAGAATATGCAGCAGCAAGACCGAGCGCTCAGTATCACGAGGGCAAGGGTGTATGGAGCATCAAGTGTGATGTTGCTCTTCCTTGCGCAACACAGAACGAGCTTCTGATCGATGATGCAAAGGCACTTGTTGCAAATGGCGTAAAGGCAGTAGCAGAAGGCGCAAATATGCCGACTTCTCTGGATGCAACAGAATATCTGCAGCAGAATGGTGTATACTTTGTTCCGGGCAAGGCTGCAAACGCAGGTGGTGTTGCTACATCCGCACTTGAGATGACACAGAACAGCGAAAGACTTTCCTGGACATTTGAAGAGGTTGACCAGAAGCTTCAGGGCATTATGGTTAACATCTATCACAATATTGCAGATGCTGCAAAACGTTATGATATGGAAGGCAACTATGTTGCAGGCGCTAATATCGCCGGCTTCGAAAAGGTTGCTGATGCAATGCTCGCTCAGGGCGTTTGCTAACTATCGTATTGCGAAGCGATACGATGCACAGCGGCTCATCAGGCGAAGCCTGATTTTTAAATGAGCCGCGTGTCCTTAAATATCGTATCGCGTAAGCAAATAGAAAATACTAGCCGATCCTTGTTAAAGCAAGGATCGGCTTTATTTATTTACAGCCTTCACAGAATGAAACAGCAGCGTTTGGAAAGGAGAATATCTTGCATCTTCAGTAGAAACTGCAGAAGCGAATCTTGCATGGTGATACGTTTCGTTTGCTCTTCCTCGCGGCGTCTTATTCGCGACAGCTCCTACGCAATTCGCTTTTACTTTTCTTATGCCGCAAAATCAATTGACAAGCCTCTTTCAGATAGGCACTATCATTATTTGAGCTCAAGCGTCCGCTGTCGCTGACAGCCGCATCGTCAGGACGCAAGCCTCACGAATCATCACCCTGCAAGATCCGCTTCTGCTGCAACAGGACATATAGCTAGACTTGGTGTAAGAGCGAAAACGTGTTTTTGACCCGGCAGAATCATTCTCGTCTAAAAATATAATATTCTCCGGGCAGAGAAAGAAATCAACTCTTTGACCGTGACAGACGGGGAAAGAAAGCGTATACTCATAAACGAGCGCATTTATAGAGCGTGCAAGTTATGAAATAAATAGAAGAAAAGTAGGATAAGGAGAAGGGAGATAAAAATGAGCGAATCATGTAATCCTTCCGCATGCGGAAGCTGTGCATCTGCAGGAAATTGTTCTTCAAAGCCGGAAGGCAGTCAGGAAAATCCGTTCGCAGAGGCTTTGAATCAGTATTCTTCTGTGAAGCATGTAATTGGTGTCTGCAGCGGTAAGGGCGGCGTTGGAAAATCCTTTGTAACAGGAGCGCTTGCTTCTGCAATGACAAAGGCAGGATATAAGGTCGGTATTATGGATGCGGACATTACAGGACCGTCCATCCCGAAAATGTACGGTATTCATGGCCCGGCTGTCGGTGATGAAAAGGGTGTTCTTCCGATTCCGGCAAAGGATGGAACGAAGATCATGTCCATCAATCTTTTGGTAGAAGATGAAGAGGCGCCGGTTATCTGGAGAGGACCTGTGATTGCGGGAACAGTCAAACAGTTTTGGTCAGAGGTCTATTGGGGAGAACTGGATTATCTCTTTGTAGATATGCCTCCGGGAACAGGCGATGTTCCGCTTACCATCTTCCAGTCACTTCCGGTAGAGGGGCTGGTTATTGTCAGCTCACCCCAGGATCTGGTTTCCATGATCGTGAAGAAGGCTTACAACATGGCAGAAATGATGCATGTTCCGGTTTTGGGTCTGGTGGAAAACTATAGCTATTTGCTCTGTCCGGACTGTGGAAAGAAGATCTCTGTATTCGGAGAGAGCGGAATCGATGAAACGGCTGCTCAGCTTGGAATTGATGTTCTTGCCAAGCTTCCGATGAATGCAGACTATGCAAAGGCTGCAGATGCCGGTGCCTTTGAAAGCCTGGAGATCCCAGAGATTGCTGCTGCTGTGGAAAAGCTGAAAGGCTTAGCATAAATGGCAAAGAAAGCCGGCCAAAGACGAAGAAAAGAGAATAGAGCTGACCGGCTGCTGAAAAGCAGGACAATCAGAATCCTGGCGATCTTTCTGCTTGTCCTGATTTTTGGGCCGGTAGCTTTTCAAGGGATAAGGTCTGCTTTGGGCACTTCCTCTGCAATAAAGGAACCGGAGCTGGACGTAGAGCTTTTGACGGTCAGTCCCTACAACAGACCGGGGATAGCCTTGAATCAGATAAACGGAATTGTGATTCATTATACTGCAAATCCAGGGGCATCTGCCCTTGCAAACCGTGACTATTTTGAAGGCTTAAAGGATGGAAAGACAACAAGTGCCAGTGCACATTTTGTTGTTGGCTTAGAGGGCGAGATCGTACAATGCATCCCAACCTGGGAGATGGCATATGCTTCAAATGACAGAAACGGAGATACCCTGGCGATTGAATGCTGTCATCCGGACGAGAGCGGAAAATTCAATAAAAAAACCTATCGATCCCTGGTGAATCTGACAGCCTGGCTTTGTCAAAAATACAATCTCTCTTCAGAGAATGTGATTCGGCATTATGATGTGACGGGAAAGGACTGCCCGAAATATTTTGTGGAGCATGAAAAAGCCTGGGAAAAATTCAAAAAAGATGTACAAAAAAAGCTGGATGCTTAAGGAAATGCTGTTTTGATCAGCATTTCCCTGCATCCGGCTTTTTCTTTGTGAGCTGAGACAAAAATTTGCGAAGATATTTCTCTGCAGTATACCAGAGGCAGCCAAGACAGATGCAGATCATAAGATTGATCAGCAGGTGTGCAGGCGTGGACTGGGCATTATATGCGTCATCATATTTGATCCGGTAATAAAGCATTTGCGCCAAAAAAATGTGCAGACTGGATCGCCCGATCAGAGAAATAGGTCGATGCAGATAGCCTGGCAGCTGCTTTCCTTCAAAGAGATAGAAGGCCAGAACGATGAGGACAATGAAATAGCCAATGGCATAAACACAGGAATTGCGCCAGAAATCGTTCAGTGGCCAGCGGAAGTCCCAGTAATCAACGGCGCTGGTATAAAGGAGGCCGCTGATAAATAAAAAGGTGAGAACGAGAGGATGGATCCTCCTGTGAAAATAAAAATACATACCGAAGCCAACCAGGAAAAGATATCGGAAGAAGAGAAGGCGAAAAACGCTTCCTTCGATATCGACTGAATGCATGGAGTATTCATAGAGAATATTCATCAGAAGAATCAGCAGCAGTCCCATTTTATCCAGCTTTTTAATAAGAAGATAAAGAAGAGGGGCAAGGAGAACAAACTGCCAGTAAATGCAAATATAGTAGCCTCCGTGCAGACCTCCGTCAATTCCACCGGCAAAGAAGGTGCGAAGCATCCAGATGGGCTGATGCAGGAGAAGGTTGAGAAATTCGTTTTTTGCAATTGCTTCATATATATATACCACGGCATAAGGAAGAAAGATCCATTTCAGCTTTGCCCAGATCCGATCCGGCCGATAGTAGTCCTTGATGGAGGGATAGTCCTTTTTAAAATAAGAGAGAGCGGTGTTAAAACCGGACAGAAAAAGAAAAATCGGAACCCCGGCCTGTATCAGATAGGTAAAGGCAGGAAATTCCTTGTCTTCCCATCCGAAGTGATTGATGATGACAAGAGCTGCGGCGAGAGCCTTTAGATAATCAATTAAAGCAATATAGCTTTTTTCTTCATTTTTACTCATCCCTAAAAAATCCCCAAAAAAATAAAATTTATGCTTCCCTTTGTCTTCAAAGTGTGATATATTATTCGGGTAGCACATCGGAAGCAAGCTCTGATGAAAGCTGCTAGATAAAAGTATAACAGATAATTAGAAAATATCAAATATTTCAAAAAAACTGTTGACAAGATCTTGCGGCTTTGATATAATATTTCTTGCGTCAGAGAGATTGAAAAACAATTTTGATGTTGCTTATGCGGAAGTGTCGGAACTGGCAGACGAGCAAGACTAAGGATCTTGTGTTCATTGCGAACGTGTGGGTTCAAGTCCCATCTTCCGCATTATTTTTTTGACATTAACTTAGTTTATCATAGAATGTTGAGGTGAAAAACATGAGAGAAGGAATTCATCCGAATTATTATCAGGCTACTGTAACCTGCAACTGTGGTAACACATTTGTAACAGGATCTACAAAAGAGTCCATCCACGTCGAGATTTGCTCCAAATGCCATCCTTTCTATACAGGACAGCAGAAGGCTGCTTCCGCTCGTGGTCGAATTGAGAAATTCAACAAGAAATACGGTATTCAGTAAAAAGATTCAAAGCCTGTCCTTTTGGACAGGCTTTTTTCATTTATGAGGAAGCGATATGAGAGCATCTGGTATTGGAGGACAGGCGGTACTTGAAGGCGTGATGATGCGCAATCAGGATACTTATGCAGTTGCGGTTCGAAAACCGAACCAGGAGATAGTCATAGAAAAGAAAAAAGATCATGAGAGCGCCGCACTTCGTCTTTTTAAGAAGATTCCGATTGTCAGAGGTGTGGTCAGCTTTATTTCTTCTCTTGTGATCGGCATGCAGACCCTGGCTTTTTCGGCTTCTTTTTTTGAGGATGAAGATGGAGAAGATGCCAGCCTTAGTCCCATGGAAATGGGTTTGACGATTGCAGTGTCGATTGTTCTGGCGGTTTTGATCTTTATGCTGGCCCCCTATGGGATATCCTTGTTATTTGAGAAGTGGATCGGGTCAGTGACTTTGCTTGCCTTTGTAGAGGGCCTTATTCGTCTGATCATTTTTCTGGCTTATGTCTGGGCGATTTCTCTGATGTCTGATATCAAAAGGGTTTATATGTATCACGGAGCAGAGCATAAATGCATCAATTGTATTGAGCAGGAACTGCCCCTGACCGTTGAAAATGTAAGAAAAAGTTCCCGTTTTCATAAGAGGTGCGGCACAAGCTTTCTTTTGATCGTTATGCTGATCAGTATTGTGATATTTGCCTTGATTCATACGCCATCACCGATTCTGAGACTCCTTTACAGGATTATCCTGATTCCGGTTGTGGCAGGGATTTCTTATGAATTTATCAGACTCGCCGGAAGAAGTGAGAATAAACTGATCAATCTCCTGAGCCTTCCGGGACTTTGCCTGCAGAGGCTGACAACAAAGGAACCGGATGATTCTATGATCGAGGTAGGGATTGCTTCCGTTGAAGCAGTTTTTGACTGGAAGAAGTTTCTGGATGGTGCACCGGCAAGTGATTGTATGGCGGAGGAAAGAAGTGACCTACAGACAGATGCTGCAGAGCCTGCAGGAGAGATTTAAGGAAGCAAATATAGAAGAATATAGGTCCGATGCCTGGATTCTTTTATCGGCGGCAAGCGGATTGGACAGAGGCAGATATATTCTGAAAGAACAGGAGATTATGCCCGATGAAGAAAGAAGCAGGCTGGAAGCTTTTGCAGAAAAACGTCTGCAAAGGATTCCGGTTCAGCATATCCTTGGAGAGCAGGAATTTTTCGGCCTGCCTTTTTATGTAAATGAGCATGTACTTGTTCCCAGACAGGATACAGAGGTGCTTGTCGAAAAGGCGCTGGAAAAGCTAAAGGACGGCGACAGGATTCTGGATCTTTGTACCGGTTCAGGCTGTATTTTGATCAGTCTTTTATATGAAGCTGGGCAAAAAGGAATGAAGGTGACAGGATCCGGTCTGGATCTGTCAGAGAAAGCACTTGCTGTTGCCGAGGAAAATGCGAAAAGAAATACTGTGATTTTCTGTTCGGAATGGATAAAAAGTGACATGTTTGAAAAAGCGGATGGGAAATATGATATGATCCTTTCGAATCCTCCTTATATTCCGACAGCGGAGATTGAGAAGCTGATGCCGGAGGTAAAGGATCATGATCCGCGCATGGCCTTGGATGGGGATCAGGATGGTTTGAAATTTTACCGGATCCTGGCAAGGAAAGCTCCGGCCTTCTTAAAAGAAGGAGGGAGTCTTTTTTTGGAAATTGGAGCGGAGCAGGCAGGGGATGTGACTGCTTTGCTTGGAGAAAATGCTTTTAAAGAAATAAGAGTCGTAAAGGATCTGGCTGGGCTGGATCGAGTTGTTTGTGCGGTTTATGGAGGATAAAGATGTTTGATAGATTAGAGGATTTGGTTCGCAGATATGAGGAAATCATGAATGAGCTGAGCGAACCGGATGTAGCAAATGACCAGAATCGTTTCCGCAGTCTGATGAAGGAGCAGTCTGATCTGGCACCTCTTGTAGAAGCCTATCAGAACTATAAGAAGGCAAAGGAAAATCTTGAAGAAGCACTCATGATTCTCGATGAGGAGAGTGATGAGGAGATGAGAGAGCTGGCCAAGGAAGAAATGAATGAGGCCAAGAGCAGAATTGAGGAACTCGAAGAGGAAATGAAAATTCTTCTTCTGCCCAAAGATCCGAATGATGACAAAAACGTTATTGTTGAGATCCGTGCAGGTGCAGGCGGTGACGAGGCGGCTCTTTTTGCGGCAGAGATTTACCGCATGTATGTTCATTATGCAGAGAGCCAGAGATGGAAGATCGAAACCATGGATCTGGAGGAGATCGGCATTGGCGGAATGAAATATGTCAGCTTTATGGTAAATGGTCAGGGAGCTTATTCCAAGCTGAAATATGAAAGTGGTGTACACCGTGTACAAAGAGTGCCGGAGACGGAATCCGGAGGACGTATCCATACTTCAACCATTACCGTTGCCATTATGCCGGAAGCAGAGGATGTAGATGTTGAGATTGATATGAATGACTGCAAATTTGATGTATTCCGTGCATCCGGAAACGGCGGACAGTGTGTCAACACCACGGATTCGGCAGTCAGACTGACACATATTCCGACAGGAATCGTAATTTCCTGCCAGGATGAGAAGTCCCAGCTGAAGAATAAGGATAAGGCTTTGAAGGTATTGAGAGCGAAGCTCTATGACCTGGAGATGCAGAAGGCGCATGATGCGGAAGCGGAGGCAAGAAGAAGCCAGGTTGGAACGGGAGACCGTTCTGAAAAGATTCGTACCTATAACTTCCCCCAGGGAAGAGTTACGGATCACAGGATCAATCTGACCCTTTATAAGCTGGAAAAGATCCTGAACGGCGATATTCAGGAAATCATTGATGCTTGTATTGCAGCTGATCAGGCTGCAAAGCTTGCAAATATGGAAAAAGATGCATAAAAAGATGCATAGAAGAACAAGAGAAGATTAGGAGATAAGGAGGGCTAAATGACAGAGGCAAAACCGAAAGCAATGTGGGAGGGCAATGTTGCCCTCCAGATTTTTCTCTTCACCTTGCCGATTATGGCGGGAAATTTCTTACAGCAACTTTATAACACCGTAGACGGCATAGTGGTAGGCCAGTTTATCAGCGAATCTGCACTTGCGGCAGTAGGAACCAGTGCGCCGGTAACGCAATTATATATTGCTTTGGCGCTTGGACTCAGCACGGGAAGTGGAATTATCATCGCCCAGTACTTTGGTGCAGGCAAGGAAAAGGATCTAAGAGAGGCAGTCAGTACTTCTATCCTGATGCTGATCTTCTTTGGTATTGTCTTTTCTGTAATTGGTTATTTCATCACGTCTCCTTTGATGAAGTATGTACTGGCTGTTCCGGAAGCGGAAATGGAAGCGGCTGTTCTTTATCTTCGGATCTACTGCATCGGCCTGATCTTTCAGTTTGTTTATAACATTATTGCGGCAGTTTTAAGAGCACTTGGAGATTCAAAGGCAACCCTTTATTTTCTTCTGGTTTCTTCTATTACAAATATTGTTCTGGATATTGCTTTTGTTGCGGGACTTGGCATGGGCGTTGCAGGAGCTGCCTTTGCGACTGTGATTGCTCAGGCCATGTCTGCTCTTGTCAGCGTACTTTATATGTACAAAAAATATGAAGTCCTTCGTTTTAGCTTCCGATCTATAATCTTCAGTAAAGAAAAATGCATGCTGGCTTTGCGGATGGGTATTCCGACAACCTTGCAGCAATGCGTGATTTCCGGAGGCAATATCCTTCTTCAGAGACTGGTAAACAGCTTTGGCGTTGATTTCATTGCCGGATATACCGTAGGAACCAGACTGGAAAGCTATCTGGTTATCCCGTCCTTGGGCTTTACTGCCGGTCTTGCAAACTTTACAGGACAGAATATCGGAGCAGGCCGTTTGGACAGAGTAAAGGAAGGAGCAAATAAGACTCTGGTAATGTCTTTTTCCATTTGTGTTGTTCTGGTTGCCCTGACCCTCCTTTTCCGGGTACCTTTGGTTTCTCTTTTCGGTATTCAGGGTGAGGCACTGCAAATGGGAATCGTTTATCTGTTTTTGGCATCCCCCTGCTTTTTGCTCTTTAGTATTTATCAGGCAGCCTGTGGTGTACTTCAGGGAGCGGGAGATGTTATGTGGACCATGTTCTTTTCCCTGGGATCTCTGGCAGGCCGTGTGGTCATCGCTTATGCGATTGCACCGGCAACAGGCTATCGTTCTCTGCCTTATGCGATGCTGATCGTTTGGATTCTTGTTACCATTGCGGCTCAGCTTCGCTACCGTAGAGGAAAATGGAAGAAAAAAGCTGTTGTTTCTCTTGCAGTAGAGCAGGAGGAGTGATATTATAGAGAAGCTCTGCGGGTATGGCGGAATTGGCAGACGCGCTAGATTTAGGTTCTAGTGGGAGACCGTGCAGGTTCAAGTCCTGTTACCCGCAGTTATTTTTACAGAAAGTCGTCTATTGCTATAGACGGCTTTTTTCTTTTATAGAAACACTAGGAAACTTGCCTGATGCGGACCACGACAGGCGAATCTAAAAAGCTTATAAAGAATCCCTTGGAGGTGTTGTCAGTTATTTGACGAATGATTATAATGGTAGCTGTATAACTAGGTTCTGAGGGTGGCAATGAGAAAATGCACCCCCCTGGAGAAAGCTGATTTTATCAGCCTTTTCCTGATTTCAGAAGGAAAAGTAAGGATAATACGAGGTTTAGAGATGAAATTTACAAAAATGCATGGATGCGGAAACGATTACGTATACGTGAATTGCTTTGAAGAGACAATAGAAGACCCGAATCAGACGGCCCAGCAGATCAGTGACAGACATTTTGGCATTGGCTCAGACGGCATGATTTGCATTTGCCCTTCGGAAAAAGCAGATTTCAGAATGGCAATGTACAATTCCGACGGATCAGAGGGCGCAATGTGCGGAAACGGAATCCGCTGCGTTGCAAAATATGTTTATGATCACGGAATGACGGACAAAGAAAGAATTACAGTGGAAACAAAGTCCGGAATCAAGACCCTGGATCTGAAAGTGGAGAATGGAAAGGTCTTTGAGGTAGTTGTTGACATGGGAAGCCCGATCACAAAGCCGGAGCTGATCCCGGTTCTGCCAGCGGGAAATGAGGAGATCGTTCTGGATGAGGCAATCGAGATTGCCGGCAGAGAATATCGGATGACGGCTGTTTCCATGGGAAATCCCCATACCGTAGTTTTTGTGGATGATGTCAAGGCGGTTGAGATCGAGAAGGTTGGTCCCCTCTTTGAACACCATGAGCGTTTTCCGGATAGGGTCAATACAGAATTTATCCATGTGATTTCTCCGACCGAGCTGGACATGAGAGTCTGGGAAAGAGGAGCGGGAGAAACAATGGCATGCGGTACCGGAACCTGTGCGGCTGTTTATGCCTGCATTTTAAATAAGAAGACAGAGGATGAAGTTCTGGTTCATCTGCTGGGCGGAGACCTGAGGATCCGTTATGACAGAGAAAAAAATACGATCTTTATGACCGGACCGGCAACGACTGTCTTTGAAGGAGAAATTGACCTGTAAGGGTTTAAGAGAAACTTAAGAGAAGAGACAAGAAATGAAGTGAGGCAATAAAATGAAATTATCAGATTTGCTGGAACGTTTGGAATATGAATGTGTTCAGGGAAGTGTTGACCTGGAGATAAGTGGGCTGGCATATGATTCCCGAAAAGCAGAAAAGGGAAGCCTTTTTGTTTGCATTCCCGGTGCGGTAAGGGACGGACATGAATTTGGCCCGGAGGTAGCAGAAAAGGGAGCGGCGGCTCTGATTGTTGAGAGAAAGCTTGAGATCGAAGGCATTACGCAGATCAAGGTAAAGAATGCAAGATATGCACTTGCCTGCCTGTCTGCTGCTTATTTCGGACATCCAGCAGAAAAATTAAAAACCATCGGCATTACGGGAACAAAAGGTAAGACCACAACGACCTATATGGTAAAGAGTATCTTAGAATCAGCCGGCATAAAAACAGGCCTGATCGGTACGATCGAAACCATTATCGGCGAGGAGAGAATTCCGGCATCCAATACAACGCCGGAATCTTATCTGGTGCAGGAATCTTTTGCAAAAATGGTAGAGGCAGGCTGCCAGTGTGTGGTAATGGAGGTCTCCTCCCAGGGACTGATGCTGGATCGTGTGGCAGGATTCACCTTTGATTACGGTGTTTTCACCAATCTGGAAAAGGATCATATCGGACCAAATGAGCATAAGGATATGGATGATTATATTCGCTGCAAGGGACTTCTCTTTCAGCAGTGCAAGCTTGGCCTGGTAAACGGAGACGATCAGCATCTGGAGAAGGTACTGGAAGGCCATACCTGCAGGATTGAGACCTTTGGCTTAAAGGACAGCGACGATTATCAGGCAAAGAATCTTCAGCTGGAGCATAGACCGGGATTCCTTGGTATCCGCTATGACCTCTGCGGCAAGGAGAATTTTGCGGTGGATGTAGATATTCCGGGACGCTTTTCGGTATATAATTCTCTGACGGCGATTGCGATCTGCCATCAGTTTGGCATTGCAGCTGATCTGATTCAGAAGGCCTTGTCAGAGGTAAAGGTCAAGGGAAGAGTGGAAATTGTTCCGGTAACAGATTCCTATACTCTTTTGATTGATTATGCACATAATGCCATGTCCCTGGAGTCTCTTTTGACGACCTTAAGGGAGTATCATCCCAAACGTCTTGTCTGCCTCTTCGGATGCGGCGGCAACCGTTCAAAGGATAGAAGGTATGAAATGGGAGAAGTTTCCTCGAAGCTGGCTGATCTCACTGTGGTGACCTCGGATAATCCGAGATATGAGGAGCCGGAGGATATTATTGCGGATATCATCGAGGGTGTAAAAAGAGGCCCGGGTGAATTCGTTAAGATTACTGACAGGAAGGAAGCTATCCGTTACTGCATGCTGAATGCGCAGGAAGGCGATGTGATCGTTCTTGCCGGAAAGGGGCATGAGGACTATCAGGAGATCAAAGGCGTGAAACATCATATGGATGAAAGAGACCTGATTCGAGAAATCGTAGAAGAGGAAGGCATCTCATAATATGAGAAAAAAGACGCTGAAGGAAATGCGCAGAAAAAGGCGCAGAAGAAGAATACGGTATGGAATTCTTCTTGCGCTTGCAGCAGTGATATTGATTTTTCTTGCCGGCTTTTTATTGAAAAGAGGCGGTCAGAATACAGGGGCTTCAACAGCAAGCGGAAACAGCAGCAGCAGGCGATCTGGTGATCTGGCCAGAGCCTACTATGTTTCTGCAGACGCGACAGAGGATGTGGATACAAGTGCAGAAGAAGATACAGGAGAGGAAAGTTCTTCTTCTTATCAGAATGAGTGGATCGATAATGTAGATTCCCTGGATGCTTCTGCCCAGTATTACAGCGCCGGTTCCGGAGAAAAAGACGGGCTGGGCAGACCACTCGGAGCAGTTCAGCTCCAGGAAAAATATGGAGAAAGCTATCCGGTTTACTTTGTTGGAAGTGCAGAAGATCCGCCAACGATTTATATCACCTTTACAGAGGATTATGAGGGGGGTTATACAGATCAGATTTTAAATACCCTGCAGGAAAAGGGCGCAAAGGCGACATTTTTCTGTTCCAAGTCCTATCTGCAAAGTGCATCTGCCCAGGTGGAAAGGATGCTGAGTGAAGGTCATGAAGTAGGAAATGCCATTACCTATCGGGAAGGCGGAATCGTAAGCGAATCGACAGATCAGCAGGCGGCAGATATTATGGAAAACCATAATTATATGAAGGATACCTACGGCTATACCATGCATTTATTCCGCTTTCCGGCAAATGTTTTTTCGGAACAGGCTTTGGCAGTCGTGAACAATTGCAATTATGAAGCAGTATTTTTCAGCTATTCCTATGCAGATTATGATGTGGATAATCAGCCGGATATCAATACTTCCCTGCAGAATGCCTTGAATGCCATCCATCCGGGAGCAATCTATCTCTTCCAGGGATATTCTTCAACCAGCGCCAATATGCTGGGAAGCTTTATTGATGGAGCCTTGGCGGCCGGTTATCAGATTGGTTTATTGGAATAATATAGTATATGGCTGGGGAAGAGAAAGCTTGAAGGTTTTTCTCTGCTGAAGCTATGGGAAGTTTACATAAGGAAAAGAGAGGGTTATGAAATGACAAGAAAACAACAGCTCAGAAGACGAAGGATGATCAGAAGAAGGGTGATCCCTGTGGTATTTATCCTTATTATCCTTCTTCTCTTATTCTTTGTAGTTAAGGGAATTCGCGGCTGTGGAAAAAAGAAAAATACAGCTGAGCCGGCAAGCAGCCAGAGCAGTGCAGATGCTTCCACGCAGACAAGCACAGAAAGTGCGATTAACACGGCTTTATCTTCTGCTGTATCCCAGCTGATCGCATCGGGAGATGCAAAGATCAAGGAAGAAACAGCCACTTCAGTTGCAATCGAGAATACACCGATTGACAATGTGGATGCTCTGGACGGAACCAATATTGACTGGGGATCAGGCGGAGCAGTAGATGAATATAACCGTCCGGCGGGCTGTCTTCAGTATCAGGAAAAGTATGGAAGCAGCTATCCGGCATATTTTATTGCCAATGTAGATGAACCGGAGAAAAAAGTGATCTATCTGACCTTTGATGAGGGTTATGAGAATGGTTACACACCGGCGATTCTGGACACCTTAAAAGAAAAGGATGTAAAGGCTGTCTTTTTCTGCACCCTTCCCTTCTTTAAGGAACAGCCGGAGCTGGTACAGAGAATGATCGACGAGGGACATGAACTCGGCAATCATAGTGTGAACCATCCTTCGGCAGGACTTCCTTCGGAAAGTGTAGAAGAGCAGACGAATGAGATCATGGAAGTGCATAATTATGTGGTAGAGAATTTTGACTATACCATGCATCTTTTCCGCTTCCCGGCAGGAAAATTCTCAGAGAGATCTCTTGCAATTGTGAATAACTGCAACTACAGGGCTGCTTTCTGGAGTTTTGCTCACTATGATTACAATACAGAGGATCAGCCGGATGTTGCAACTTCCCTGCAGAAGGCTGTTGATAGTCTTCATCCGGGAGCAATCTACCTGCTTCATGCCGTGTCTTCTACTAACACAGAAATGCTGGGCGATTTTATCGATCAGGCCAAGGCAGCAGGATATGAATTTGAGCTTCTTCAGTAAGTACTATGAAGAAAATGACAAGAGCAGCAAGAAGGAGCAGCGTCCCCTTCTTGCCTTGCATCCGGGAGCAATTTATCTTTTCCATATAAATGAGGCAACCAATCCTCAAATCCTGGGGGATTTTTTTGATCAGACCAGGGAAGCGAGTTATGAAATTGAGTTATTTGAGTAAAGAGACGAAGATGCACAGGAGCCTGTGCACAGATAGAGGTTCGATACTATGACGAGAAAGCAACAGATGAGAATCAGACACAATGTGATTGCGGTTGCATTGCGTATTCTGTTTGCGCTTATTTTTATTTTAATTGTATTTTTTGCGGCAAAAGGCATTCGTGCCCTTCTTTATAAGAGCGCAAATAACAGAGCTTATAATACGGTGAGTTCTGATGCGGAAAGTGCGGATGCAGACGTAGACTTATCCGAAGAATACGATGCAAGGCTGCAGGGATTTATTGTCTGTGTAGACGCGGGACACGGAGGTAATGACGGAGGAAGTCTGAATACAGATGAGACCCGTCTGGAAAAGAATGATACCCTTGCGCTTGCACAGGAACTGAAGAGCTTTTTGGAGCAAAAAGGAGCAACGGTTGTAATGACCCGTGACGATGATGAGTATGTTTCCCTGGAGGAACGCTGTGCCATTGCCAATAATGCCGGAGCAGATTATTTCGTTTCGATCCACAGGAATACAGGCGAGAATGCAAATGGTGTAGAGATCTGGCTGGCCAGAGATGCGGATGATTCAGCCAAGGCTTACGGAAACAATATTATGTCTGCTTTGGAGACGATTGGCATTTCAAGGAACCGAGGCGTAAATATCGGCTCTCGGACATCAACACAGAGCAATTATTATGTCAATGGTTTTACGCAGATGGCCTCCTGTATCGTTGAGCTTGGATTTATGACCAGCGATGAGGATAATCAGCTGTATGATAGCCATCGTCAGGAATATGCAAAGGCGATTGCGGATGCGATCTGCGGAACCTATACCGGAGATCTTAGTGCAGATACCAGTACGGACGAGGGCGAAGAGTCGGCAAATGCAAACGGTGCACTGATCACAGCGCAGGGAACAGAAGTGAATGGCACTGTGACCTCTCAGAAGATCACCAATACTGAGATTGTGAATGTGGATGCGCTTGATACCCAGGCGATAAGCTGGAAGATCAAGAAAAATTATAACAGCAGCAATATACCGAAATCTGCCCTGGATGCACAAAATGAGTATGGTTCCAATTATCCTGTATATTTCTTGGGAGACAGTAGTCTGCCGAATATTTATCTGACTTTTGACTGCGGATATGAAAATGGAAATATGGAGACGATATTGGATACCCTGAACGAAAAAGGGGTAAAGGCAGTCTTCTTCTGTACGAAGGCCTATATGGAGGAGCAGCCTGATCTGGTGAACAGGATCATCAGCGAAGGACACCAGCTGGCGAACAGAAGCAGCACTTATCCGCAGAGCGGTATTGCCGGAATGAGCCTTGAGGAGCAGAAGGCAGAGATTACAGAGGCACATGATTATGCTCTTCAGAATTTCGGCTATGAGATGCATCTTTTCCGTTTCCCGAATGGTATTTTCTCAGAGCAGTCTTTGGCGGTTGTGAACAATTGCAACTACAAGAGTGTATTCTGGAGCTATTCCTATGACGACGCAGATCCGGCCAATCAGCCTGATGCGGAGACGGCATTGACCCAGGCAACAGCCAGACTACATTCCGGAGCGATTTATCGCTTCCATGCCCAGTCTTCGACGAGTGCGCAGATTCTGGGAGATTTTATTGACCAGGCACAGACACAGGGCTATAGCTTTGAAATGCTGCAATAATATGTCATATATGTCATGCGATGCCATGCATGTAGCGCAGGGCATCGCATAATACTTTCGCGAGCCGCTGCCGATAGCGCTTATGGCAGGCAGCGACCAAAATAAATAGGAGATAAGGAGAAAAAGAAAAAGTGAGTATGTTAAAAAATATTGTAAAAAAGTACAATGACATGAGTCTGATTTTCAGAATTCTCTGTGGACTGATCATTGGTGTTGTACTTGCCCTGATTGTACCGGGGCTGACTTGGATTGCCGGCATGGGTTCTCTTTTTGTAAGTGCTCTGAAGGCGATGGCACCGATTTTGGTCTTTGTACTGGTTTCAAGCTCTCTGATGCAAAGAGGAGCCAAGCTGGACAAGAAATTCGGCACGGTTATTTTTCTGTATATGCTGAGTACCTTTCTGGCTGCATTGATCGCAGTAATTGCGAGCTTCCTTTTTCCGCAGACTCTGGTTTTGGATGCGGCGGCAGAAAGTGATGCGATTCCGAGCGGCATCATTGAGGTTTTATCGAATTTAATGATGAAGCTGGTTGCAAATCCGGTAGAGGCACTTGCCGGTGCTAATTATATCGGTATTTTATTCTGGGCTATATTGCTGGGGCTTGCTATGAAGTCTCTGGCAAAGGACGAGACAATCCAGATGTTTACGGATCTGGCAGCCGGTGTTTCTCAGATCATCCGCTGGATCATCAATCTGGCACCCTTCGGAATCTGCGGCTTGATCTACGACACAGTTTCTGAGAATGGATTTGGTGTTTTCGCTAACTATGGCAGACTTCTCATCCTTCTGGTAGGATGCATGTTCTTTGTTGCCCTGCTGGTAGATCCTTTGATTTCCTGGATCTTCCTGAAGAGAAATCCATATCCGTTGGTATTAAAATGTCTGAAGGAGAGTGGCATAACCGCTTTCTTTACAAGAAGCTCAGCGGCAAATATTCCGATCAATATGAATCTTTGCGAATCTATTGGACTGGACCGGGATTTTTATTCGGTATCCATCCCACTGGGCGCAACCATTAATATGGATGGAGCGGCAGTTACGATTTCGGTCATGACCCTTGCGGCAGCAAATACCATTGGAGCGGCAGTTGATTTTCCGACGGCCCTGATTCTTTCTGTTTTGTCGGCAATCGGTGCCTGTGGTGCATCAGGTGTAGCAGGCGGTTCTTTGATGCTGATCCCGATGGCATGCTCTCTCTTTGGTATTTCCAATGATGTGGCAATGCAGGTCGTAGGTGTTGGTTTTATTATCGGTGTTGTACAGGATAGTCTGGAGACAGCCCTGAATTCTTCCGGAGATGCTATGTTTACCATTACGGCAGAATTCCATGAATGGATTAAGCAGGGCAAGGAGCTTCCGGATTTTATGGGAGGTAAGAAAAAATGATTCGAGTTGGCATTTTTTTGGCAGACGGTTTTGAAGAAATTGAAGGCTTAACACAGGTGGATGTTCTTCGCCGGGCCGGCTTTGAGGTAACAACAATCTCTATTATGCAAAGAAAGCAGATAGAAGGTGCTCATCAGATCAAAGTAGAAGCAGACCGCCTCTATGAGGAGACGGAATTTGATGGCTTTGATGCTCTGATCCTTCCGGGTGGTCAGCCGGGAACCAACAATTTGCTTGTGCACCAGGGACTGAAGGAAGTGCTTCAGCGCTTTGCAGAGGCTGGAAAGCTTCTGGCAGCAATCTGTGCTGCACCAACCGTTCTTGCGGCAGCAGGACTTTTGGATGGAAAGAGAGCGACCTGCTATCCGGGATGCGAAGGAGCCTTTTCGGATAAGGTGATCTTCACCGGAGCAAAGGTGGAAGAAGACGGCATGATCATCACTGCAAATGGTATGGCCCAGGCACTTGCCTTTTCCTTCGCAATTGTGGGAAAACTTGCAGGAAATGAGGCAGTAGAGGCAGTGAAAAAGGGTGTGGCTTTTTCGAATTGAATATGATATAATACATACTCACGGCGTGTAATAAGCTCTGAAAAAGCGCCTTCTTCTCGTATAGCCTGCTATATGCAGAGGAACTTAATTTAGGAAAAGTAACCGGATACCCCGGTTCTAATAAGGAGGATATAAAGACAAATGAGCGTACAGGTTGAAAAGTTAGAACACAACATGGCGAAGCTTACAATTGAAGTTGAAGCTGAAAAGCTGGAAGCCGCAATGAAGAAGGCTTACAACAAGAACAAGAACAGCTATAACATCCCGGGCTTCAGAAAAGGAAAAGCAAAATACGAGGTTGTTAAGAAGATGTTCGGACCGGCTGTTTTCTACAACGATGCTGCAGATGCGCTTCTTCAGGAAGAATACCCGAAGGCAGTTGACGAGTGCGGCGAAGATGTTGTTTCTTCTCCGACAGTAGACCTTGTTCAGCTTGAAGAAGGCAAGCCCTTTATCTTTACAGCAGAGGTTGCTTTGAAGCCGGCTGTAACACTTCCGAACTACAAGGGTATTGAGGTTACAAAGGCAGATCTTGAAGTTACAGATGAGGATCTTGAGAAGGAACTTGAGAAGCAGCTTCAGAACAATGCAAGAACTGTTGATGTAACAGACAGAGCAGCAGCTGAAGATGATACCGTTGATATTGATTTTGACGGATACTGCGATGGTGAGCAGTTCGACGGCGGAAAGAGCGAAGGATATTCTCTGAAGCTTGGTTCACACAGCTTCATCGATACCTTCGAGGATCAGATCGTTGGCCACAATATCGGCGATGAATTCGATGTAAATGTTACTTTCCCGGAGAACTATCAGGCAAGTGAGCTTGCTGGAAAGCCGGCTGTATTCAAGGTAAAACTGAACGGAATCAAGGCTCAGGAAATCCCGGCAGCAGATGATGACTTTGCACAGGATGTATCCGAATTCGATACACTCGAAGAATACAAGAACAGCCTGAAGGAAAAGCTTGCTGAGACAAAGGCAGAGAACGCAAAACGTGACCAGCGTGACGAAGCAATCCAGAAGATCGCAGATGGCTGCGAGATCGACATCCCGGATGCAATGATCGATACACAGACAAACTCCATGATCAATGAGATCGCTCAGAATCTTGCGCAGCAGGGTATCCCGATGAGCATGTACTATCAGGTAACAAATACAACAGAAGAATCCCTGAAGGCTCAGTACAGAGGCCAGGCAGAACAGCAGATCCGTGTTGCTCTTGCACTGGAAGCAATTGCTGAGGCAGAAGGCATCGAAGTTACCGACGAAGATGTAAATGCTGAGCTTGAGAAGATGGCCGAAAACTACGGTATGGATCCGAAGACCCTGCTTGAGATCGCTACAGATTCCGACAAGGACAACATCAGACTCGACAAGAAGAACGAGAAGGCTGTTGACTATGTAATGGAGAGCGTTGTAGAAGTTGACGCTCCGGCAGAAGAAGCTGCAGAAGAGACGACAGAGGAGTAATTTTCTGCCGGCTGGATGCAGTCCGGACAGGAGGTAAATATACATGAGCAGTATGCCTTATGTTATCGAACAGAATAGTCGCGGAGAGAGATCCTATGATATCTTTTCCAGACTTTTGAAGGAGAGAATCATCTTTCTTGGAGAGGAAGTAAATGAGACAACAGCAAGTCTTGTTGTTGCTCAGCTTCTTTACCTGGAATCCGAGGATCCGGGAAAGGATATTCATCTCTATATTAACAGCCCGGGCGGAATGGTTACCGCTGGACTGGCAATTTACGATACCATGAACTACGTAAAATGCGATGTTTCCACAACCTGCATTGGCCTTGCAGCCAGCATGGGAGCTTTCCTCCTTTCTGCAGGTGCAAAGGGCAAGAGATATGCTCTTCCGAATGCGGAGATCATGATTCATCAGCCTTCCGGCGGTGCAAAGGGACAGGCAACAGATATCCAGATCGTTGCTGAGAATATCCTGAAGACAAAGGAAAGACTGAATCGCATTCTGGCTGAGAACACAGGCCAGCCTTATGAGAAGGTTTGCCTTGATACAGAGCGTGATAACTATATGGACGCTTCTGAAGCAATGGCATATGGACTGATCGACAGCGTAGTAACGAAACGATAAGAGACAAAAGATCAATGGGGACAGAAGTGCGAAGCACGGCTGTCCCTTATCTTGAATTATAGAAAGGAAAACCATGGCTGGAAAAACAGGCGATGAGAAGTATGAGGTTCGCTGCTCCTTCTGCGGAAAGACAGAGAACCAGGTTCGCAGAATGATTGCCGGACCGAATGGCGCATATATCTGCGATGAGTGTATTGATATCTGTGCAGAGATCGTTGATGAAGAATTTCAGAAGGATTATGGCAGAAAATCAGAAGATTTCGAGATCAATCTGATGAAACCCATGGAGATCAAGGCGTTTCTGGATGAGTATGTAATCGGACAGGATGAGGCAAAAAAAGTCCTTTCTGTAGCAGTTTACAATCATTACAAGAGAATTCTGGCGGATAAGGAACTGGATGTTGAACTGCAGAAGAGCAATATCCTGATGCTGGGACCAACCGGTTCCGGTAAGACCCTTTTGGCACAGACCCTGGCCAGAATGCTGAATGTACCTTTTGCCATTGCAGATGCGACAACATTGACAGAGGCAGGCTATGTTGGTGAGGATGTTGAGAATATCCTTCTGAAGATCATTCAGGCTGCAGATTATGATATTGAGCGTGCAGAGCACGGTATTATCTATATTGATGAGATCGATAAGATCACCAAAAAGTCTGAGAATGTTTCCATCACAAGAGACGTTTCCGGAGAAGGTGTACAGCAGGCACTTTTGAAGATTCTGGAAGGAACAATTGCATCCGTTCCGCCCCAGGGAGGCAGAAAGCACCCGCATCAGGAACTGATCCAGATTGATACCAGCAATATTCTCTTTATTTGCGGCGGCGCCTTTGAAGGCCTGGATAAGATCATCGAGTCCAGAATGGATCGCTCTTCAATCGGTTTCCATTCCGAGCTGAATGAGAAGGTAGAAGACAAGAATGTCGGCAAGCTTTTAAAGAAGGCTCTGCCGGAGGACTTTATCAAATACGGTCTGATTCCGGAGTTTATCGGACGTGTTCCGATCAATGTATCTTTGGATGAGCTGGATAAGACAGCTCTGGTCAAAATCCTGCAGGAGCCGAAGAATTCTCTTGTAAAGCAGTACAAGAAGCTTTTCGAGATGGACGAGGTGAAGCTGGTCTTTAAGAAGGATGCAATTGAGGAGATCGCCCAGAAGGCTTTAGAGCGCAAGACGGGAGCAAGAGGTCTTCGTTCTATTATGGAAAGCGTCATGATGGATCTGATGTATACCGTTCCTTCTGATGAGTCTGTTAAGGAATGCGTGATCACGAAAAAACTCGTAGATCAGAATACCGCAGTTGAGAAAAAAGTTGAATTAAGCAAAAGTGAGAGCAAATCTGCCTGATTTGCTTTTGAAGGTATAGCATTGTATGAATACTGATATAAAGAAATTTCCGGCCATTTATCTGCGGGGTGTATGTGTCCTTCCGCAAACAATGGTTCAGATTGAAACAAATTCAACAAGAGCCTTCCGTGCAGCAGAATATGCCAAGAGAGGAGCTGTGCCGGTTTGTGTCTTTACGCAGGTGGATCCGACCAATGAAGGGGAAGACCAGGATGTATCCAATCTCTATAAGGTGGGTATTGTTGCAGACGTGGAGGAGGCCATTCCGGTAAAGCGTGGTCTCTTTCGGATTACGCTAAAGGCAGTTTACCGTGGAAAGAGAGTCTTTAAGGACAGACAGACAGGCTTTGACAGTATTTCGATCAAGCCTGATGAAATTGATGAAGAGGATACCGATCCGGAGCTGAAGGAAGCCATGCGGGAAGGTATTTTGGATCTGGCTCGTCAGTATGAGGAATTGATCGGAAAGAGTTCTCTTGATATTGGCAGTCAGATGTGGAGATTTCAGACAACGCAGCATTTCATTTATTATGTGATTTCCGAGATGCCCCTTTCCTATGAGAAAAAACAGAAGGTTCTGAATGCAGATAGCCTGCAAGAACTCTATGAAACGGCAACTTCGATTATGATAAAGTCAATTTCGACCTTTCAGATCAAGAAGGAGCTTGAAAGTAAGGTTCGGGAGAAAATCGACAAGAATCAAAGAGAGTATATCCTAAAAGAACAGCTGAAGGTGATTCGGGAGGAACTCGGAGAGGATACGGTGGCTTCCGATATTGATCGTTTTTTTGAAGAAGCAGATAAGCTGGAGGCTTCTGATGAGATCAAAGAAAAGATCAAAAAAGAGATCAGCCGTTTTAAGAGTTTGGGTATGAATTCGGCAGATGCAGCGGTCAGCAGAGGTTATATTGAGACACTTCTGGAAATGCCCTGGGATAAGAGCAGCCAGGACAATATGAATCTGAAGAATGCAAAGAAGATTCTGGACAGGGATCATTATGGTCTGGAAAAGGTTAAGGAAAGAATCCTGGAGTACTTAGCGGTTCGTGCCCTTACCAAAAAGGGAGATGCTCCCATCATCTGTCTCGTTGGCCCTCCGGGAACCGGCAAGACATCCATTGCACGTTCTGTAGCAGAGGCTCTGGAAAAGAAATATATCCGAATTTCTCTCGGCGGTGTCAGAGATGAGGCGGAGATCAGGGGACATAGGAGAACCTATGTCGGAGCCATGCCGGGCAGAATTGCCCAGGGCTTAAGGTCGGCTGGTGTGAAGAATCCACTGATGCTTTTGGATGAGATTGATAAGGTCAGTGATGATTATAAGGGAGATACTTTTTCCGCTTTGCTGGAGGTACTTGATCCGGATCAGAATTCGAGATTTGCAGATCATTACATAGAGCTTCCGATCGATCTTTCGGATGTCCTCTTTATTGCAACGGCGAATAGCACACAGACGATTCCGGGTCCCCTTCTTGACCGTATGGAGGTTATCGAGATTTCCAGCTATACGGAGAATGAAAAGCTTCATATTGCTTCCGAACATCTCGTCAAAAAACAGATTGAAAAGAATGGTCTTACGAAGGATCAGCTGAAGATTCCCAAGAAAATGCTGGAAAGAGTGATCCGGGATTATACCAGGGAAGCCGGTGTCAGAAATCTGGAACGCAGGATCGGCGAGATCTGTATGAAGGCGGCAAGGGAGATCGTTGAGGGAGAGGCAGAACAGGTAAGATTGTCTGCTTCCAATATTGAACACTATCTCGGAAGGGCAAAATACAGCTATAAGAAGGCGAACAATAAGGATGCGGTCGGCATTGTCAGGGGTCTGGCCTGGACAAGCGTTGGCGGTGTTACCCTTCAGGTGGAAGTCAATGTCATGCCGGGCAAGGGAAGCTTTCAGCTGACCGGTAAGCTTGGTGATGTCATGAAGGAATCCGCTCAGACGGCTGTTAGTTATATTCGCTCAATCAGCGAGAATTACCATATCAGCAAGGATTTTTATCAGACAAGTGATATTCATATCCATATTCCGGAGGGGGCAACACCAAAGGACGGACCGAGTGCCGGCATTACCATGGCAACCGCGATTTTGTCTGCCCTTACAAAGATTCCGGTAAAGGCTGATGTGGCTATGACCGGAGAGATTACCCTGAGAGGAAGAGTTCTGCCGATTGGCGGGCTCAAGGAGAAGCTTCTGGCGGCAAAGGCAGCCGGTTTGAAGACTGTTCTGGTGCCTAAAGAAAACAAGGGAGATGTAGAGGACTTTTCCGAAGAAATCACCGGTGGTCTTCGCATTGTATTTGTAGAGTGTATGGAAGAGGTTCTTGCAGAAGCTCTTGCAGAAAAGGAATAGAAAAATGATTATCAGATCAGCAGAGCTGGATACGGTTTGCGGATATACCAGTAAGCTGCCGCATACGGCATTTCCGGAAATTGCTTTTGCAGGCAGAAGTAATGTCGGAAAGTCTTCCTTGATCAATGCTGTTTTAAACAGGAAGGCTTTGGCGAGAACCTCTTCTCAGCCCGGCAAAACGCAGACCATTAATTATTATAGAATCAATGACAATTTTTATCTTGTAGACCTGCCAGGCTATGGTTATGCCAAGGTCAGTGAAGCTGAAAAGGCAAAATGGGGCGAATTGATCGAACGCTACCTGCACCAGTCAAAGATGCTGGCGGCAATTTTCCTTTTGATCGACATACGTCATGATCCGACAAAGGACGATAAGATGATGTATGACTGGATCAAGGCACAGGGTTATACACCGATTATCATAGCAACCAAGCTTGATAAAATAAAAAGAAGCCAGCTGCAGAAGCAGACGGCAGCAATAAGACGGGTGCTGGGAATGGAAAAAGAAGAACTTCTGATTCCTTTTTCGGCACAGAGCAGACAGGGCTTAGAAGAGCTTCATGATCTGATTGAGGAGTTGACAGAAAGTGCTTTTGCGGCATTGCGGGCAGAAGAATAATCAGAGACGAATCATCAGAATAGAGAGCTCTTAAGAGAGGAGGAAGGCAGTATGGATTCAAAGCATGCAGACAACTTTTTAATGATGTCGCTGAGTAATGAGCTGGATGATCAGCTGGATAAGCTGGTTACCTTTTGTAAGAAATCATCTGTGATTGACAAGCAGCTTTATTATGAATATGACGTAAAAAGAGGACTTCGTGATGCAAACGGTAAGGGTGTTTTGACCGGATTGACGGAGATCTCCGATGTCGTTTCCTACAAGATCGATCGCGGCGTACAGGTGCCGGATGACGGACAGCTTTATTACTGGGGCTACAATGTAGTTGATCTTTTAAAGGGAAGACAGGGAAAACGTTATAAATTCGAAGAAGCAACCTATTTGCTTCTTTTTGGTGAGCTTCCTACGGAAAAACAGCTGACCTCCTTTATTGATATTATTACGGATCTGCAGGAATTGTCAGGAAATTTTGTTCGTGATGTGGTTCTGAAAGCGCCGTCTTCCAATCTCATGAATAATCTGCAGAAGAGTATCATTACACTTTATTCTTATGATACGAATCCGGAAGATACAACGGTTAAGAATGTTCTCAGACAGAGCCTGCAGCTGATTGCAAAGATTCCTCTGATGGCGGTATATGCTTACTATGCTTATCATCATTTTATTGAAGAGGGTGCTCTTTTGATCAGAAATCCGAAGAAGGAATATTCTACAGCCGAGAATATTTTGTATATGCTTCGTCCGGACGGAAAATTCACGGATCTGGAGGCAGAAGCCTTAGATACGGCACTTGTACTTCATGCAGAGCACGGTGGTGGTAACAACTCTACCTTTACAACCCACGTTGTTACTTCTTCCGGAACAGATACCTATTCTGCGATTGCGGCGGCGGTATCTTCTCTGAAGGGACCGAAGCACGGTGGTGCCAATCTGAAAGTTCTGCAGATGTTTAATGATATCAAGGAAAATATCAAAAACTGGGATGATGAGGATGAGATCCGCAATTATCTGCAGAAAATCCTGGATAAAAAGACCTTTGATCATGCCGGCCTGATCTATGGTATGGGTCATGCCGTATATACCCTTTCTGATCCGAGAGAGATTCAGCTGAAGGAATATACCAAGCAGATGGCAGAGCAGAATGACAGAGCAGACGAATTTAAGCTCTATGAAAGTGTAGAACGTATTTCATCCGGTATGCTGATGGACAACCGTCATCTCTTTAAGCCGATTTGTGCCAATGTCGATTTCTACAGTGGATTCTTATATTCCATGCTGGGTATTCCGGAAGAGCTCTTCACACCGATCTTTGCAATTGCCAGAATTTCCGGATGGAGTGCACACCGGATCGAGGAAATCGTTAATGCGGGCAAGATCATTCGTCCTGCATACAAATATGTAGGACAGCATAAGCCTTATGTGGATATCAATGACCGCAAGCCGGTTGTTTATCATGCGGCAGAACAGGAGTAAGAAAAAATGAAAAAGGAAAGGTCGGTCAGCTTTACCTACAAGCTGTCTGTGATTGCTTTTATAGCAACGATCGTTAATCTTGTGATCACGGTTGTGAGGGGGACAACGCAGCCGGTGGACATTGTGCTGATCATTGCAGGTATTTTTGTTTTTGCGATGATGAAGACACTTTGGGAAAAAGAAAAGAAAGACAAGATGATAAAATAGCTTCACAAAAAAGAATCCTGGCAGCAGGATTCTTTTTTGTCGTATAGGAAACTTTTTTTATTTAGAGTTTCAATAAAATATAAAGCTGCAAAAGGATGCGCATTGCGATGGAGAAGAGCGCACGGTTGTGTGAACGCATAAAAGAAAGCTTATTCCTCCAGGGACCGCTCGCGCTTAATACAAAGCGTAGCGGGTACTAAACTCACATCGCCTAAACGGCGTGTTCGTTAAGTACCGACGCTTTGTAATGTCCCTTTCCGGAATACTGCTTTCCTTTTATGCGATTTACGGTTTGGCAGCTTGTATTTTCCTTGTGGGGAATTATTTTTACATGGACTGTGTTATACTTCGTTTTTCGTATGGTTGGTTAGCCGTAGAATGAAGCAAAAAGGACGAGATGTTCTGCCTAGGATTAAAAATCGAAAGCGTGTTTTTGATCCGGCAGAATCATTCTCGTCCTTTTTTATATGATTGTATATGCAACGGAAAATACTTGCAAAAAGAAGTTATATGTGTTATACCATATATAGAACAAAGGAGAAGCGGAAAGAATAGGCTTTCTTCTTTGTCCTTATGTAATACAAATAGAGCCACAGGAAAGAGGGTGGATTAATGAATATACAGAAATTTACACAAAAATCAATTGAAGCAGTGAATCAGAGCGAAAAGCTGGTTTATGAATATGGCAATCAGGAGATGGAAGAAGAACATCTTTTGCTGGCTTTGATGCAGCAGGAGGATGGACTGATTCCCAAACTGATTGAAAAGATGGGTATGGATCCCAGGGCCTTTACCAATGATGTCATTGCCAGAGTGCAGGCAAGAACCAAAGTTTCCGGTGCAGGACAGATTTATGTAGGCAAAGATCTGAATCAGGTCTTGATTCATGCTGAGGACGAGGCAAAGCAGATGGGAGACGAATATGTTTCCGTAGAACATCTTTTCCTGAGTCTGATCCGTTATCCGAATAAAGCAATCAAGGAGCTCTTTAAGAGCTATAATCTGACAAGAGAGACCTTTTTAAAAGCCCTGTCCGAGGTAAGAGGAAATGTCCGGGTGACATCTGACAATCCGGAGGCTACCTATGACACTTTGGAGAAATACGGCTATGAGATGGTAGAGCGTGCCAGACAGCAGAAGACGGATCCTGTAATCGGTCGTGATACAGAGATCAGAAATGTTGTTCGTATTCTTTCCAGAAAAACAAAGAACAATCCGGTTCTGATCGGTGAGCCGGGTGTCGGCAAGACTGCTGTTGTAGAGGGCCTTGCCCAGCGTATTGCAAAGGGTGATGTGCCGGAAAGCCTGAAAGACAAAAAACTTTTTGCCCTGGACATGGGCACCTTGATCGCAGGTGCAAAATACCGGGGAGAGTTTGAAGAGAGACTGAAGGCAGTTCTTGAGGAGGTAAAGGCTTCTGATGGACAGATTATTCTCTTCATTGATGAGCTGCATACCATCGTCGGAGCCGGTAAGACAGAAGGCTCTATGGATGCAGGCAATATGCTCAAGCCTATGCTGGCAAGAGGCGAGCTGCACTGCATCGGTGCAACGACTCTGGATGAGTATCGGATGTACATTGAAAAGGATGCGGCTTTGGAACGTCGTTTCCAGCCGGTTCATGTAGACGAGCCTACGGTTGAGGATACCATTTCCATCTTGCGTGGCTTAAAGGAACGCTATGAGGTATTCCATGGGGTTAAGATCTCGGATGGAGCTTTGGTTTCGGCAGCTGTTTTGTCAGACCGCTATATTTCCGAACGTTTTCTTCCGGATAAGGCAATCGACCTTGTAGATGAAGCCTGTGCCATGATCAAAACTGAGCTGAATTCCATGCCTGCTGAGCTGGATGAGCAGCAGAGAAAGATCATGCAGATGGAGATTGAAGAGGCAGCCCTGAAGAAGGAGGATGACAGACTCAGTAAGGAAAGACTGGAAGAACTTCAGAAGGAGCTGGCTGAGCTGAAGAGCGAATTCTCGACCAGAAAAGCGCAGTGGGACAATGAAAAGAATGATGTTGAGCGTGTTCAGAAGCTGCGTGAGGAATTAGAAGAAGTAAATAAGGAAATCGCGATTGCCCAGCAGAACTATGACCTTGAAAAGGCGGCAGAGCTCCAGTATGGCAGACTTCCGCAGATTCAGAAGGCCTTAGAGGAAGAGGAAGCAAGCGTGAAAAGCCTTGACCGTTCTCTGGTGCATGAAAATGTAACAGAAGAGGAGATTGCCAGAATCGTTTCCCGTTGGACCGGCATTCCGGTTATGAAGCTGACAGAAAGCGAGAGAAACAAGACCCTTCATCTGGATGATGAACTGAGAAAGAGGGTAATCGGTCAGGATGATGCCATCAAACGTGTCAGCGAGTCGATTATTCGTTCTAAAGCAGGCATTAAGGATCCGACGAAGCCGATTGGTTCCTTCCTCTTCCTTGGCCCGACCGGCGTCGGCAAGACCGAGCTGGCAAAGGCCCTTGCGGCAAATCTCTTTGATGATGAGAATAACATGGTTCGTATCGATATGTCCGAGTATATGGAGAAATACTCCGTCTCCAGACTGATTGGAGCGCCTCCCGGATATGTTGGCTATGAGGAAGGCGGTCAGCTGACCGAAGCAGTCCGCAGAAAGCCTTATTCCGTTGTTCTCTTCGATGAGATTGAGAAGGCACATCCGGATGTATTCAATGTTCTGTTGCAGGTATTGGATGACGGAAGGATTACAGATTCCCAGGGCAGAACGGTAGATTTTAAGAATACCATTTTGATCCTGACTTCCAATCTGGGCGCCCAGGAGCTCCTTTCCAGTATTGAGGAAAAGGGTGAGATTACCGAGGAATGTGAGAATGCGGTCATGAATGAGCTGAGAAGCAGATTCAGACCGGAATTCCTGAACCGTCTGGATGAGATTATCATGTTCCATCCGTTGACAAAGGAAAATATTTCCCATATCATCGATTTGTTAATGACAAATCTGAACGACAGACTAAAGGATAAGGAAATTTCAGTAGCTTTGACAGAGGCGGCAAAGGATTTCATCGTTGAGGCAGGTTATGATCCGATCTACGGTGCAAGACCCCTGAAGCGTTATCTGCAGAAGAGTGTAGAGACGATCAGTGCAAAGATGATCCTTGGGGATGAGGTCGAGCAGGAGGATCAGATCGTGATCGATCTTGTAGACGGCAAACTGACCGGAAGGACAGAAAAGAAGGCTTAAGGAGCTTCGCTTGAGCATAACTGAATAATATAATTCTATGGATTTATTTGATTTAATGAGAGAAAAGGTGCAAAAGTCAGAATCACCTCTGGCTTCCCGCATTCGTCCCCGCAGCCTGGATGAGGTGGTGGGACAGGAGCATATCATTGGTCCGGGCAAGCTCTTATATCGTGCTATTAAGGCAGATCAGCTTCGTTCCGTTATCTTTTACGGACCGCCCGGAACAGGAAAAACAACCCTGGCCAGGGTGATCGCAAATACGACCAGTGCTAATTTTACCCAGATCAATGCGACCGTTGCCGGCAAAAAGGATATGGAAGCGGTGGTAAAGGAAGCAAAGGATGCGCTTGGAATGTATCAGAAAAAGACGATCCTCTTCATTGATGAGATTCATAGATTCAATAAGGGGCAGCAGGATTACCTGCTGCCCTTTGTAGAGGACGGAACCCTGATATTGATCGGAGCGACAACGGAGAATCCTTATTTTGAGGTGAATTCAGCTCTTTTATCCAGATCAATCATCTTTGAGCTGCACAAGCTCTCATCCGAGCATATCCTGACCCTTTTGAGAAGAGCGGAGAAAGATTCGGAAAGGGGACTGGCTTCCTATCATGTGGAGCTGGAAGAGGATGCGGCAGAATTTCTGGCAGATTATGCAAACGGAGATGCCAGAGCAGCCTTAAATGCCCTGGAGCTGGGTGCGCTTACAACAGAAAAATCAGAAGATGGGAAGGTGCACATCAGTCTGGAGGTTGCCAAGGAATGCATTCAGAAAAGAACCTTGTCCTACGATAAAAACGGAGATAATCATTATGACGTTGTTTCTGCCTTTATCAAGAGTATGCGGGGATCGGATCCGGATGCAGCAGTTTATTATCTGGCCAGAATGCTCTATAGCGGAGAAGATATTAAGTTTATTGCCAGAAGAATCATGATCTGTGCGGCAGAAGATGTAGGAATTGCAGATCCCACGGCTCTGCAACTGGCAGTAAGTGCCAGTCTTGCGTCGGAGCGGGTCGGTATGCCGGAGGCCCAGCTGATCCTGGCGGAAGCGGCAATCTATGTTGCATCTGCACCAAAGAGCAATGCCTGTACGAATGCGATTTTCTCAGCCATGGATATGGTAAAGAAAGAAAAGACACCCAGGGTGCCGGCGCATCTTCAGGATGCCCATTATCCGGGAGCGGCCAAGCTTGGACATGGTTTGGACTATAAATATGCACATGATTATCCGGAGCATTATGTAAAACAGCAGTATTTGCCGGACGGTCTGGAGGATAAGTGCTTTTATGAGCCGACCGAAAACGGCTATGAGAAGGAAGTTTCTAGTTGGCTGAAGCATTTGAAGGAGAGAGAATGCTGAATATTCACTACGCCACCTGGGAAGAAGGCGGATTCTCCTTCAGCTATAGCTACGTGGACGATGGTGCGCAGGAGATCGGCGAGCTGATCCTGCTTTTCCAGAGCAGATAAAAGCAGATAAAAGCAGATAAAAACAGCTGCAGGGGAGGGTCATAAAGGGTGCAATAATGGTGCAAAAAGGGCACAAAAAAAGAATTGCAAATTTTTTGAAATTTCTTGTTGACAATCCCCTGACAGCGAGGTATTATAAATAGGCACTCGCGAGACGGGTGCTCACGAAAGCCTG
>CAVFAT010000038.1:0-15503 GCA_963620785.1 Bacteroidaceae bacterium | reverse complement strand
ATACGGTATCTGCTACATTCATTGTTGATGCCCTGTGCGATACCAAAACCACAGTTTTCTTCTCCGCTGACTCCTTCAGGGCCTTCAGGATAATTCCCTCATTCAGAGAATCCAGATTAGAGGTCGGCTCATCGAGCAGGATCAGCTCTGCCTCATGCAAAAAGGCTCTGGCAATTCCGATTCTCTGCTTTTCTCCGCCGGATAAGGTATCTCCCAGCTCCCCAACTTCCGTATCATAGCCCTGGGGCAGGCTCATAATAAATTCATGAAGGGAAGCTTTCTTTGCTGCCTCTATGATTTCTTCTCTTGTCGCCCCTTCCTTTGCAATTGCAATATTATTGGCAATCGAATCATGGAAAAGCTGAGTTTCCTGGGTGACATAGCTTTCCAAATCCCGCAGCTGTCTTGTCGGAATCGTCCGAACATCTCTCTTATCTACCAGAATGCTTCCTGCATCTACATCCCAAAAGCGCATCAGGAGCTTTAGGAGGGTTGACTTTCCGGAGCCGCTCGCGCCATGAATTCCGGTGATTTTCCCCGGCTCCAGCCGGATGGAATAATCCTTTAAGATTACTTCCGTATCTTCCCTTTCTTCTTTCTTCTCTTCTCTTGCCCCTCTTATTGCATTTCCCTTATTTTCTTCGCTCTTCTGATAAGCAAAATACACATTTCTGGCTTCCGCACCGGCAAAATCCTTTTCTATTTCCTTGCTTCCCGCAAAAGTTCTTTCATCTTTTTCTCTTCCGACATGAGCCTGATTTTCCTTCTCTCTTTCAGCAAATCCTCTTCCTTCTTTTTCCCTTTCATCTGGAATTTCTTCTACCAGAGGTTCTTCCTCCAGAAGAGAAAGGACTCTCTCCCCACTGGATAAGGTCTGATTCAAATTATTGGAAAGGCTTGAAAGGGCAACCACCGGTCCGAAGGAGCCCATCATAGCAATCGTGCAGGTCAAAAGGCCGTCAAAACCAACCGCATTTCTTCCATAAAGTAGCAGCATCAAAAACAGCATGCCAAAGGAAGCCAAGAGGATTACCAAATTTGTCAATGAGCGCTGATTGCCTTCCAGTTTGCTCAAATCCTTTTGCAAATCTGCCAGCTCCACAGAGCGTTGGCTCATCTCCTCCTTGCGCTTACTTCCCTGTCCGTATTGGATTGTTTCATCCAGGCCCCGCAGAGAATCCAGCACAAAGCTGTTCAGTTCTCCGAAGCCCGTACGAAATGCCATTCCCTTATCACCGCCTCTTTTCCCGTTCCAGATGGGAATCAACAGGCCGACGATCAGATAAGCCAACAGGGCAAAGCATCCTGCCAGAACATGATAACTTCCGATAAAAAGCACCATGATACATTCGGTCAGAATGGCAATCGCGATCGGAGAAATGGTATGGGCATAAAAAACCTCCAAAAGCTCAATATCCGTTGTAATAATCGAAATCAGATTGCCCTTTTCCTTTCCTTCCAGCTTGGCTGGGCAAAGCCTTCTTAAAGCACGAAAGACTTTATGCCGGATGATAGCCAACAGCTTAAAGGCAATAAAATGATTGCAATACTGCTCCATATAATGCAAAATACCGCGCAAAAAAGCGATCAATAGCATAATGAGCAAAAGCTTTTTGACCGGAAGTAGTAAAAGTCCGCCCCCTTTTATGAAAACAGAAGCTCCCGTCGCTCCCTGCAAAAGACCTTTTAAGACAACCTGACCTGCCAGGATGGTCAGAAAAATCGCACACAGATAACCTGCCGTTCCCAGGAGAATGGCTGCCAGCATGATCGGAAGCATGGGCTTTACCAGGCCGATCAGACTGCCCATGATTGCGGTCGCACTTCTTCTTTTCTTTTCGCCTTGCGCTGCTCTTTTTTCTCTTCTTTCTCCAGCTTTTTTTGTTTCACTCACTTGTACTTTCCCTATTTTCTCTCTTCCTTCTCTCTGCTCTATCCTGCTCATTCTGCCCTTCCCTCCTTTCCATCATCTCCATTATCTTTTCCATTCTGCTTTCCATTCTCTTTTCCATAATTTTCCAGGGACATCTGACTTTCATACAGATGGCAGTAATCTCCCCTTTCTTCCATCAATTCTTCATGCCGGCCACTTTCCTGAATTTTTCCTTCCTTTAAGAAATAGATCCTGTCAGATTCCAGCACATTGGCGAGTCTATGAGAGATCAGAAGCACCGTCTTTGTCTTCGCAAGCTCATGGATCACCTCCATGATCAGTTCCTCGCTCTCCACATCAATATTCGATGTCGCTTCATCAAAGATATAGACCGAGGCCTTGCTCTGGAGCAAGGCTCTTGCAATTACCAGTCTCTGGCACTGACCGCCGGACAGATTTGCCGCCTTTTCCGAAAGCCTTGTCTGCAGACCTTCCTGACTTTCTAAAAATCCAAGAAGATTCACCTTCCTCAGAACGGCCTCCATCTCCTCTTTTGTTGCATCTGCCTTGGCCATTCTCAGATTTTCCTCTACCGTTCCCTTGAAAAGGTAGCTATTATGACGGATCAGTAGAACTCTTTGCATAAGGCTCTCCTCCTTCACCTCCGAAAGAGGAATTCCGCCAATCAAGATTTCTCCCTGATAGCCCTTATTTTTGCCTGCCAGGATTCCGGCAATCGTACTCTTTCCACAGCCGGATTCACCCACCAGGGATACGAAACATCCGGCCGGCAGTTCCAGGTCAATTCCCTTCAGGATTTCCCGCTCCTCTTCATAAGAAAAATGTAAGTTCTGCAGGGAAATCTCCAGCGAGCCCTCCGTAAGAATCCGCACTCCCTCTTCCGCCTCTGGCAGATCCAGAATTCTGAAGATCTTATCGCTTGCCGCCATGCCATTCATTGCGATATGAAAGAAGGATCCCAAAAGTCTCAGGGGCAGAAAGAATTCACTGGCCAGCAAAAGGATGCTGATCGTTCCTGCCAGACCAATATTTCCTTTTAGAAATTCCATCAAAGCAACCGCCATGCCAACCGCTGCGCCGCCATAGGCCACAATATCCATCACACTGGTAGAATTCAGTTGCATGGTCAGTACCTTCATCGTGATCCTGCGGAAGCGCTGGGATTCTGCGTCCATTTCTTCTGCCTTTTTCTGATCTGCCTGATAGATCTTCAGAGTCGTCAGTCCCTGCAGATTTTCAAGGAAAGAATCTCCCAGCCCTGTATAGATACTCCAATACTGATTCAAAAGCCGCTTGGCAATCTTCTGAACAACCACGATGGAAATCGGAATCAGGGGCACGCAGATCAGAAGGATCAGACTTGCCTTCATGCTCACCCTGCAAAGAATACAGAAAAGGGTCAAAGGCGCCAGCAGACTATAGAAAAGCTGGGGCAGATATTTTCCAAAATAGGTTTCCAGCTGTTCCACTCCCTCTGTTGAAACCTGTACTACCTCCGAAGAGGAGACCTGTTCCCTATAGGCACTTCCCAGTCTCAGCATTTTTTCATAAAGCTTTTCTCTCAGGATTCTCTTCACATCCACACTGGCCAGATAGGAAAATTTTGCCCCCAGCTTCTCACAAAGGAAACGAAGGATCAGAACCAGTGCCAGGATCAAAAGCGTTTTTTCCGTAAGTTCTATTGTCAGCTCCTGATAAAAAAGCTTTTCCAAGAGTTCTGCAATAGAAAAAACTGCCAGCACCTGAGAAAGCAAAGCCGCCCACTGGCAAAGGACGATCAAAGCAATATATTTTTTCGCATGGGACAAAAGTCCCACCAGTCTTCTCTTTATCAAGTTTTTCTCCTCTCTTTCTTACCTCTTTCTTACGATCTCTGATATCTATTCTTTGTTGTCATCGTTGTCATCAGGATTTCTTCATTATTAGTATCCCTGTTTCACTATCCCTGCTTCTTTTCTCTTTTGCTGCTAATCAGATGCCAAACAGCCAGCAAGGGATGGTAAAAAAGCATCCTGGGTCCCGAAAAACGCATCACCTTCCGGATGGCTTCTCTTTTCTCCGGCCGATAGCAATGCACCTTGCAATTTGAGCAAAAGCTTTTCTCTTCCATAAAAGGACATTTTTCGCTTCTTTGTCTGGCGTAGTCCAAGAGTTCCCGACATTCAATGCAAAGTTCGCCTTCGCAGTCTTTTCCTTGGTTTGCTTTTTCTATACCCTTTTCTATCTCTTTTTTCTTATTAATGCCCCTCTCTTCGTCATCTTTTCCTTCATACTGTTTATCTTCGTACTTTTCTTCCCGGATAGATCCTTCCGAATGATTTTTCCTGCAGTAGAGCCGGATCATTTCTTCTACAATATATTGCTCTTTTTGTCTTTTCTTTTCTGTTTTTCTAATGGTATGCAAAAGTCCTTCTCCCATTTGGTCTATTCTATATTTTTCTTCTATTTTTCTCTTCTATTTTTTCCTTCTGAAGTCGCACTTCTGAAGTCACAGTTAGCTATAACATACCATATTTTCCCTGATTTTATTAGGATTTTTCTTTCCTATCCTTCAATCGCTCGTGAAAGAATTGACTTTTATATAGTAACAAAGTAAAATATAGAGAATATTTATGCCATTGAGAGAGTATATTTATTCATTCATGGCAGAGGGAATATGCCGCTTTTTGATGCAATTCCCGCGATTTACTACTTATGGAGGCACCTAAGATGAATGAATGGTTTTCCGGCCTGTCTGAACAATTCACCCGCTGCTTTATCGAGCAGGATCGATATATGCTCCTGGTACGAGGTATCGGTATTACGATCAGCGTATCCTTGCTGGCAGTCATTATCGGTATTGCCATCGGCTTTCTGATTGCCCTTTGCAATCTGTCGAATAATAAGCTTTTGCGCGGTATCGGCGGCGTTTATACTGATGTAATCCGAGGCACACCATCGGTTACCCAGCTGATGATCATCTATTTCGTCATCTTCGCTTCCGTTCGCTGGCCCAAATGGATTATTGCCGCAATCGCATTCGGTATTAACTCCGGTGCTTATGTTGCCGAGATTATCCGAGCAGGTATTCTTTCCATTGACAAGGGACAGACAGAAGCCGGCCGTTCTCTTGGCTTAAATGCCAGACAGACCATGACCGGAATCGTTATGCCCCAGGCGATCAAGAATATTTTCCCGACTCTTTGCAATGAATTTATTGTATTGATCAAGGAAACCGCCATTGTTGGTTACGTAGGTCTGATGGATATTCAGAAGGCCGGCGATTTTATCAAGAGTTCCACCTTCCTGGCTTTTATGCCTCTGATCGGAACTGCAATTATTTACTACATTATGATTAAGATTCTCACAATTGCACTGAACAAGATTGAAGAATCTCTTCGTAAATCCGATATACGATAGGTAAATGCCATGTCTGAAATGATCGAAGTAAAAAATCTAAAAAAGAGCTTTGGGGATCTTCAGGTTCTCAAAGGAATCACAAAAACAATCAAAAAAGGTGAGGTTGTGGTTATTATCGGTCCCTCCGGTTCCGGTAAGAGTACCTTTCTCCGCTGTCTGAATCTGCTTGAGGATATTACCGAAGGCTCGGTTTGCCTTGATGGACAGCAGATCAATGATCCTTCTACGGATATCAACAAGATCCGCCAGAAGATGGGAATGGTTTTCCAGCATTTTAACCTTTTCCCTCACTTTACCATTCTTGAAAATATCACCTACGCTCCCGTAAAGCTTGGCAAAATGACCAAGGATCAGGCCACTGCGCGTGCGCATGAGCTTCTTCAGAGAGTAGGTCTTGACGATAAGGCGGATGCATATCCCGTCCAGCTTTCCGGTGGCCAGAAACAGCGAGTAGCAATTGCCCGCTCTCTTGCCATGGATCCGGAGGTAATGCTCTTCGATGAGCCAACCTCTGCACTTGACCCGGAAATGGTCGGCGAGGTTCTCGATGTTATGAAATCCCTTGCCGAATCCGGTATGACCATGATCATCGTTACACACGAAATGGGCTTTGCCAGAGAAGTTGCAAGCCGTGTTATGTTCATGGATGAAGGTACTGTCATGGAAGACGGTACACCAGATCTGTTATTTAATCATCCCGAGAACGAAAGAACTCGTGGATTTTTAAGTAAAATATTATAATTTCATATTTTTAAGAGGAGAAAAAGATTATGAAAAAGAAACTTTCCGTAATGCTGCTTTCCGCAGCAATGTGCATCAGTATGCTTGCAGGCTGTGGCAGCACAGCAGCAACAACAACTGCTTCAGGTTCCGCTTCCGGATCCGCTTCAGGTTCTGCTTCCGGATCTGCTTCAGGCGCAGCTACAGCAAGTGCAGACGCTACAGAAACAGACGGCACAATCGTATTTGCTACAAACCCGGAATTCCCGCCTTTTGAGTACATCACAACAAATGGTGTTATTGGCGAATATGACGGAATCGATATGGCAATTGCCAAGGAAATCGGCGAAAGAACAGGCATGAATGTTGAAATGCAGTCCATGGAATTCGATTCCCTTCTGGTTGCACTTCAGAATGGTCAGATTGATGCAACAATCGCAGGTATGACTGTTACAGAAGAGCGTGCAAAGACAGTTGATTTTTCAACACCTTACTATACAGCAACTCAGGTTATGATCGTAAAGGAAGACTCTGATATCGCAAAGGCTTCCGATATGGAAGGCAAGACAATCTCTGTTGTTCAGGGCTACACAGGCGAGACTGTTGTTCAGGAACTTGGCTATAACTACGAAGCCTTCAAGAAGGGTACAGAGTGCGTTATGGAGCTTGTAAACGGCAAGTGCGACGTTGTTGTTATCGACTCTGCTACAGCTCAGAAGTATGTTGCTGATAACGAAGGTCTGAAGATCGTTGAAGATCCGGATGCATTCGCTTCTGAAGAATATGCAATCGCAGTTAACAAGGGCAACACAGAACTTCTGTCCAAGATCAATGCAGCAATCGATGAAATGCTTGCAGACGGAACTATTTCCGATATCGCTGCTCAGTACATCGATGCTGATGATGCAGAGTAATCTGTTCTAACAAAATCAAGTAAAAAAGACCGAAGCAAGAAATCATTTCCTTTGCTTCGGTCTTTTTCTGTTTTTTATCAAATAAAATACTTCTTTTCCATTCGATAAAATATCATAAGCATCGCACGAAATCTATCGCAAGCAAGCTGCTCAGCGCGAGAATGTGCTTTGCATAATTTTTCTTATCTACAAATCAATCTCCAAGAGAATCGGTGCATGATCCTGCCTTGCACCGGAATCAATCATCTCGGATTTAGTTACCTTATCCTTGATCCTGTCACTGACCAGAAAATAGTCAATTCTCCAGCCTGAATTATTTATCTTGCTTGTTTTGATGCGCTGTCCCCACCAGGAATACACGTCCTTCACATCTCCGTGTATATAGCGGAAGCTGTCGATAAATCCCTTTGCCAGAAGATTGCTAAAGTCCTCTCTCTCCTCATCGGTAAAGCCGGCTGAATGATGGTTGCTGTTCGGATTGGCCAGATCGATCTCCTTATGCGCAACATTAAAATCTCCGCAGGCAATCACCGGCTTATCCTGATCCAGTCTGCTCAGATAATCTGCATATTTCCTGTCCCACACCTGTCTGTCAGGCAAACGCTTCAGCTCTCCACCGGCATTTGGTGTATAAACATTTGCAAAATAGAAGCTGCCAAAATCCAATACCAGCAGTCTTCCTTCCTCATCCATGGTATCCGGTACATCCAGCTTCGCCTCGACTCTCTTCGCCTCATATTGATTCTTATACAGCACCATTGTCCCTGCATAGCCTTTTCTGGCCGGCGGGCAGGAACTGATCCACTCAATCTTATATTCCGGAAAATAGCCTTCCAGAAGGCTCAGATGCTTTGCAGAAGGTCCGGTCGCCGGAAGCTTGGTCTCCTGAATCGCAATAATATCCGCATCCTCTTTTTTCAGACTTTCCAGCACTGCCTGCGACAGCTTTGCCCGATCTGAAGTGCCTGTCAGGGCTGCATTAATCGAATCTATATTCCAGGAAATGTATTTTTGCATTTTCTCTCCTTCATTATTTCTTATAGCAGACTATTTCATGTTTACCGTGTAAAAGTATACCATATTTTCTATAAGGTACAATATGCTTCACCAGGTATAAAGCCCATGGAATACAGCGGCGAGTTTCGTGGGAGCCGAAGCAAATCAGTCGTGTGCACGGAGTAGAAAACGCAGCGTGTCACCGGAGCTGTATTTCAAGGGCGTGTGCCTATAACTATAAGATTCATCAATATGTGCATAAATCGGAAAAGGCCTGCCGGAATCCCGGCAGACCTTAAGAGAGAAGTTATAGATAACAGTTCCCAAGCACTTCTGCCTTTAGACTGTTACAAAGCAAGTATAAGTAGTAAAGTAATTTTAAAACTCAACTTATATCAACGTATTAAATATATTAATGTCAAACAAATATGAAGCAACCGCTTATTTGCTCTTCTTGATCTCCTCTGTTCTGATGATGAACTTAACAGTACCATTCTGTCCCTCGGAGATACCACTGTAGTTTGTATAACCGCCGTCCTCTCCGGTCAGAGCATCCAGACGATCTGAGAAGATGGTCAGGTCATTTGCAAGATCAGAAATCTTACTGATGCCTTCCTCATTCAGCTCTGTCATACCATCATTCAGTTCATTTGCACCGTCAAGCAGTTCTACCACACCGTCAACCAGTGTCTGTGTTCCGTCATCCAGAGTTTCCGCACCGGATGCCAGTGTCTCAGATCCGGCATAAGCAGTAGCAAGACCGCTGCCAACCTGCTGGCTTCCGGACTGAAGTGCCTCAATACCGGATTTCAGAGCCGGTACCTTGCTGTTCAGGCTGTCTGCGCCTGCAGAAAGAGTAGATGCACCTGCTGCAAGAGATGCACTGCCTTCATCCAAAGAGCTTGCTCCGCTTGCTACAGAATCAGCTCCGCTCGCCAGCTGTGATGCTCCTGACTCCAGGCTCTTGATACCATCCAGCAGCCCCGTCTGTCCGGTTGCGGCATTTCCTTCATAGCCGGCCACAATTGCCTCTGTTCCCGCATAAACGCTCTGTACACCCTCGGAAACACTGCTTGCTCCTGCAGAAAGTGTTCCTACACTTTGCTTTAAAGTTGTAAGATTTCCGCTTAAACCATCGATTGTCGTATTCACCTGTGTTGCAACAGCTCCTGCTCCCGCTGAAGCACCATTGGATGCAGCTGACTGAAGCGCACCCTTAACAACTGCCAGCTCGGTAGCATAGCTCTCATCCTCTGATGAAATTCCCATTGCTGCAAGTACTGCCGCTGCCTGTTCATCTGTAACTGCTGCCGCTGCTGCAGAAGATGCTTGAGCTTGTGCTGCTTCTACATCAACAGACTCCACATTTAAGTTGCTAACGCTATCATTCAAAGTGCTTAAACCAGCAGCCAGCTCTTGTGCTCCTTCGGCAAGTCCTTTTTTCTCAGAGCTTCCTGCAAGACCTGCCTCAACTGCCTTAGTTCCGCTATAAAGCTTCTCTGCACCTGCACTTACGCTGCTGGCACCGCTTGCCAGACTGGATGCTCCGCTTGCAACGCTAGATGCTCCGCTTGCCAAAGCACTGCTTCCGTTCTTCAGAGTCTGCGTACCGCTTGCCAGGCTGGAAGCACCTGATGCCAGCTGTCCGACACCATTCTGCAGGGTTGTCAGATTGCCATTTGCTGTCAGCTGCTCAAAGCCTGCTACTACTGCATTCTCTCCGCTGAGCAGAGCTGCCAGACCACTCTTCAGGCTGGAAGCACCTGAGGAAATCTGAGAAGTACCGGATTTTAAAGTATTTGTTCCGGAAGAAAGAGTCTCAACGCCGCTGACCAGGCTTCCGGTTCCATCCTGAAGCTGATCCGCACCATCCTGAAGCTCTGCTGCCTGATCACTGATATCGCTTGTATCAAGATCAATATCACCCATAACAGAATCCAGATCTGCTGTTGCCAGAGTGATGGTATTGCCCAGCTCGAAATCCTCAACCTCTGCAGTGATTTCCACATAAGACTCAGCCTTATCCAGAAGCTCATCCATATCGTCCAGATCTTCCTTCAGCTCCGGAACATCCAGGCACTCCTTCAGACCAGGCACAGCCACACCGACAGCGATCATATTCTCACCGTCAGACAGAACCTGTCCGTTTTCAACCTGTACATTATGGAAGGTATCTGAGCTGAGTACCATACCGGTTACTGCTGCAAAAGGTACCGGAATGGTTTCTTTGCCCTTACTGGTAGAGATTTCCTGTGTTGCATTGCTGGTATATTCATAGCGGATTGTAACCTTGCCGCTCTTTCCTGCCAGCTCCTCAGCAGAAATGTCCTTGCCGTCCAGCTTGTAGCTTACCTTAACGGATACCGGAACATCCTTGGTACTGCCGCTTCCCTGATAATAAATATCATTTCCGTCAGCCTGCCATACCATATTGCTGCCCTTGCCGGTATAACCTTCTTCTCCTTTGACATTCTCAATATCACTCAGGTTGGAGGAATCCTTAATGGTAGCCTGATTGCCGGTATTTTTCAGCCAGTCACTGACTGTAACAGAATTTACACTGCCGTCTGCATTACTGAATACATAAACAGTTTCTTCCTTATCTGCATCTCCGCTTGAAGAAGATGTAGTGCTTGTATTTTTCTTTACGCTTGCTTTTGCTCCTTCTGCATCTGCTGAAGCGTTTCCTGATGCATCACCTGATGCATTTGTATCAGAAGCGGCTGTTCCGCATCCTGCCAAAAGACCGAGGGATAACATTGCGGACATCGCAAGTGCTGTCGTTTTTCTTACATATTTAATCTTTCTCATACGATTTTCTCCTCTGCTTTCACATTTTTCTTCTTTCCAATAGATCTCATCGAAAGGGTTGTCTTGCAAATCAGCTTATCGAAGATCATCAGCATTGCCGGCAGAACCAGCATAACTGTAATCATGCTGACGATTGCACCTCGTGCCATCAGGCTGCAAAGGGAACCAACCATATCAATATTTGAATAAATACCTACACCAAAGGTTGCTGCGAAAAAGCTCAGTGCAGAAATAAAGATGGACTGAACGGAAGTCTGGTGTGCGGTCAGAACCGCTTCCTTCTTTTCTGCACCTTCCAGTCTTTCTCTCTTATAACGGTTCGTCATCAGGATCGCATAATCGACAGTTGAACCAAGCTGAACCGTTCCGATTACAACCGATGCAATGAAGGGCAGGGTCGCTCCGGTATAGAAGGACAAGCCCATATTCAGATATACTGCAAACTCGATGACAAAGATCAGAATCACCGGAATGGAGATAGAACCAAATACCAGAAGAATGATGACAAAAATGATACCGATCGATGCTGCCGAAACGGCATTAAAGTCATGATCTGTAATCTGGATCAGGTCCTTGGTACATGGACCCTCACCAATCAGCATTGCCGTGGAATCATACTTCTTAATAACGTCTTCTAATTCCTCACACTGGGTATTCATCTCATCAGACGCCACCTGATACTCGGAAGTAACCAGAATCATCTGGTAGTTATCCGATTTGATATCCGAAAGAAGATCATCCGGAACGATATCCCTTACCAGAGCCGGTCCAACAAGGGAATCCAGTCCGAGGACGCTCTTTACACCGTCAACATTTTTCAACTCATTGCTCATCTCTGTTCCATCCTTGGAGGAGAGATGAGCATCTGCAAGAATAATATGGGTTGCACCCAAATCGAAGTTGTCTTCCAATTCCTTATTCGCCTGAATACTGGGCAGGTTGTCCGGAAGAGAACTGTCCATCTTATAGTAAACGGACATATGCTGGTATCCGAAGATTGCCGGAATCCACATCAGGCAGAAAATAATAACAATTGCCTTATAATGCTTTACCACGAATTTAGACATTCTGAATTCCGGGATCAAAGGCTTATGCATGGTCTTCACGGTAATCTTGCTGAAGATCATGATCAAAGACGGCAGGATCGTTACACAGCAGATAACGCCGATCAAAACGCCCTTCGCCATAACAATACCCAGATCCATACCAAGGGTAAAGCTCATAAAACAAAGAGCAATAAAGCCTGCGATTGTTGTAATCGAACTTCCCACAACAGAGGAGAAGGTCAGCTGAATCGCCTTGGCCATGGCCACTTCATCATTGTGATCGCAAAGATCCATCTGTTCCGTAAAGGAATGCCAGAGGAAAATGGAATAATCCATTGTTACACCCAACTGAAGGATTGCTGCGATTGCCTTTGTAATATAGGAAACTTCTCCTAAGAAGATATTGCTTCCCAGGTTATATACGATTGCCATTCCGATACTAATCAGGAAAAAGATCGGTATCATCCAGGAATCCATTGTCAGGCCAAGAACAATAGCCGCCAGTATTACCGCGATCAAAACGTAGATCGGCTGCTCCTGATTGGTCAGGTTTTTCGTATCTGTTACGATTGCCGACATGCCACTGACAAAGGTCTGTTCATTGGTCACCTTTCGGATATCTTCAATCGCCTGCATGGTCTCATCTGATGACAGGGAAGTATCAAAGGTTGCAAACATTAAGGTTGCATCGCCATTAATGAAGGCATCCTTCACCTCCTCCGGAAGAACATCAACCGGAACGGAAAGATCTGAAAAGCTGTCATACCAAAGAACCTGTTTTACATGATCTACATCCTCAATTTTCTCTTTGAGTGCCGAAACGTCCTTCATTTCCATGCCTTCAACAACGATCATGGAATAGGAACCTGTTCCGAATTCATCCTTTAAAATATCCTGTCCCTTCATGGTATCAATCTCCGATGGCAGATAGGTCAGAATATCAAAGTTGACTCTCGTGTTAAAATAGCCGATCGCGGATGGAATCAGCAGTAAAATACCGATGATCAGTATCAAATGCCTCCATTTAACAATCAGCTTACTCAACTTTTCCATTTACTCACTTCCTCACTTCATTGCTTCTTAGTCTGCTTACTTTTGTTTCTAGGAAAGAATAATGAAAAAAACTGGATATGAAAATATCCAGTCTCCATTCAATGTCACATTTCTTGCTACACTTTCACTATTGTGTAGTGTTTGATAAACAATCTTCAAAAGATGTATTAGCACTCAAACGTTGAGATTGCCAGTTTTGATTATGTCAATCACATCCTTCAAAGAAAGCTTAAACATCATGCCTGTAATCTCTGTTACCTGCTCCGGTGTTACCTCGATTTCGGCCTTGATCCAGTTGATCACAACAAAGGTCATCGAGGAAGCATAGTAGTCTGCAATCTGCTCTAAACTCAGCCAGCCGAAATGTTTTTTTAACACCTGTCTGGTCTGCTCTACGATATTTTTTTCCATATGAGAAAGCAAGGCATCCCGAATGCTTTTCTGTACGATCTCCTCAAAGGAATTCTGCCCTTCCATATAGCTTAGCTTTCTATAGAAGCTTTTTTCCTTTTCCAGGTTCTTAAAGATAAGCAATGTCATTTCGGTAATCATATTGTTATCCAGCAGGGGAAAGAGCGGCTGAAGAATCTCTGTCTTAAAAATTCTCTCAATCAGCTCATACTTGTCCTGAAAGTGATAATAAAAGGTGGAACGAATTACCCCCGCTCCATCTGTGATTTCCTTGATGGTGATCTTATCTACCATCTCCTCCTTGGTCAGCTGCTTAAAGCTCTCGATCAGTTTTTTTTCTGCGTCCATTCCCTAATTCCTTTTTGAAACACACTCAATTTTACAATGGGATTATTATAAAGGGATATGGATGGGTGTGCAAGCAGGATATCGCCTGCGACGGGCCGCTTTAGCGACACAATTCCTATCCGCCGCAGTACGCATCCTCGCAGAGCGTTTTCATGTAATAGGAAAGAAGTTTTCTAAAAGACAAAAAAAGAGCAGCGCATTGCGCTGCTCTCAGTTGTCAGGTCATAAAAAATAAAATAGACATAACAAAACCGAAACAAGGATACGAAACAACTTGCTTCCTCAGGACCTAACTAGCATAATATAGCACGTATTTCCCATATATACAAGCTATTTCCGCCCTTTTTCTTTCCCCTCTTTCGCATTCTTTCTTTCCAAGAAGATCGACTGTTTTTCCCTCCATTTTTCCTGTAATTTTCTGATCTTTTCTTCTTTTTTTAACCACAGATCAGTCAACAGAGCTTCTCTCAATGTAGCGATCCAAAAGTGCGTTTTCCCCGTCATAGGTCAGAATCCATTTTTCTTGAAGATCCAGATTCAGCATTCCGATCAGAGACTTTGCGTTCACCGTAATTCTGCCGTCCGAAACAAAAACAGAGAAATTACATCTTTCCGCAATATCACTTAGCTCTCTTGCTTTTCCGATCGTTCCGGCCATCACTCTTTTCGAAGCCATGTTATTTCCCCCTTTCCTACTTTTGTTGCTTATATGCTGCTAACATTTTTAAGCATTATATCACCTTCAATCCGATATGAAAACTCTAGTTTTTATTTTTTATACCGGTATCGCAAGTCATAAAATTTTTTTATGTAATAGGAATGAAGTTTACAGTTCTATAATTCCTGTTATATAAAAAGAAGCGATTCATAGGGAAACCGCTTCTTTCTTTGTGGATTAGATGTAATTAACATTGATGGCTTCCACAAACCATCCTAAGGAAATCTGATTGTCTAAATTATAACACTCTGATTCCGTTTTAAAAGCTAATTTATATTTGTCTTCCTAATATCTATAAGCAAGAAAAAACTCTGGGGAATACCAGAGTTTTTCAGGAAGTAGTTTTATAAAATGAAAAGGGTATCATTGGATGACTCGTATGGTTTTGGGGGTGAAACGAATCATCTCTTCGATAATTATTTAACAACTTTTCCTTTCATTTGTACAATGCCTATCCTCGATACATGTATGCGATTTGGTAATGTTATATTTTTAACGCAATTCCTTTCCACCGCTGTGCGCATGATAGTCGTGCTAGCGCACGAGCGCCTTCGTTCCATCGTATCGCTGAAGCGATACGATATATTAGACTCACGGCGCATGATAAGCGTGCTAGCGCACGAGCGCCTTCGTTCCATCGTATCGCTGAAGCGATACGATATATTAGACTCACGGCGCATGATAAGCGTGCTAGCGCACGAGCGCCTTCGTTCCATCGTATCGCTGAAGCGATACGATATATTAGACTCACGGCGCATGATAAGCGTGCTAGCGCACGAGCGCCTTCGTTCCATCGTATCGCTGAAGCGATACGATATATTAGACTCACGGCGCATGATAAGCGTGCTAGCGCACGAGCGCCTTCGTTCCATCGTATCGCTGAAGCGATACGATATATTAGACTCACGGCGCATGATAAGCGTGCTAGCGCACGAGCGCCTTCGTTCCATCGTATCGCTGAAGCGATACGATATATTAGACTCACGGCGCATGATAAGCGTGCTAGCGCACGAGCGCCTTCGTTCCATCGTATCGCTGAAGCGATACGATATATTAGACTCACGGCGCATGATAAGCGTGCTAGCGCACGAGCGCCTTCGTTCCATCGTATCGCTGAAGCGATACGATATATTAGACTCACGGCGCATGATAAGCGTGCTAGCGCACGAGCGCCTTCGTTCCATCGTATCGCT
>CAVFAT010000037.1:0-14335 GCA_963620785.1 Bacteroidaceae bacterium | reverse complement strand
GCGCTTAGTACAAAGCGTAGCGGATACTAAACTCACATCGCCTGGACGGCGAGTTCGTTAAGTACCGACGCTTTGTAATGTCCCATTCCGGAATATTGCGTTCCTTTTATGCGATTTACGTTTTGGCAGAATCATGTTCGTCCTTTTTCGTCGAATAGAAAAAAAGCATCGCAGGGAATGCACTGCGTCGGAGAATACTGCTCAATTGCGTGAACCCATAAAAGGAAGCATATTCCTCCAGGGACCGCTTGCGCTTAGTACAAAGCGTAGCGGATACTAAACTCACATCGCCTAGGCGGCGCGTTCGTTAAGTACCGACGCTTTGTAATGTCCCATTCCGGAATATTGTCTTCCTTTTATGCGATTTACTTTTTGGCAATTTGATGGGGCATTATCTGGTCTATATTGTCAGTATTTTTCGCAAATTCATGCCTAAATTTAACCGTCATGGCAAGCAAAAACCTGACTGGGCATTTGCAGATTCACCTCATCGGAAGACGCGGTGAAGGATTGGTCATAATGAGCGATTCCTCTAATTCGGTATGGATAGCTTCGTCGTTAAAGTTTATAATGTTGTCAGACATAGTTTTGAACCTCTTTCGAATTTGGTGTGGGTAACTTGATTCTACTCAATGGTTCAGACTATGTCTATTTTGTTATTAGGATTCAGGCAAAAATACCTAAGAGCAATTTACACACAAAGCGGATTTGACCAGGGTAGCCAAAAAATGAGGCAAAAGGACGAGATGTTCTGCCCAAGATCAAAAACCGTTAGGAAGACATCAGTGCTTAGCGAGAGGTGCATGGAACATGCTCCTCGAGCTTAGCATCTGCTATGTCTTCCTTCGAGCGGGAGCGTGTTTTTGATCTGGCAGAATCATTCTCGTCCTGTATTTTTATTCTGGCAGAATCATTCTCGTCCTGTATTTTTATTCTGGCAGAATCATTCTCGTCCTGTATTTTTATTCTGGCAGAATCATTCTCGTCCTGTGTTTTTTATTCTGGCAGAATCACTCTCGTCCTGTATTTTCATGACATTTTTTATAACAGTTAATGATGTATGTATTTGCTTGAACGTATAAAGGAAAGCGCATCTCTCCAAGGAATGCTTGTGCTTAGCGCTCTCCAGCCACGTATTTCCGAAAAGCCTTATAGCGCAGCAGAAAACTGATCAAAAGCATAAGCAAAAGGGAGGAAGCCACAAGCAAAATGCCATAGAGAATTGGCGCTTCCTTCCGGCTTACGAATTGAAGCACAAGCGACTTGCCAAGCTGTACATAGAGATAATAGGCCATAGAATGCTGACCAATAAAGCAAATATAAGAAGAAATAGTCTGCGAAAGAGTCTGCGAAAAAGAATGCAAAAAAGTCTGCGAAAAAGCTTGAGAGAGAGGCTGTGAGCTTAAAATGCCAAAGCTTTCCCTGCCTTTTGCAGTATTTCCCGAAAACAGACTGAAGCAAAAGACGATAAGATTGATATTCAAAACAAATTTGACGGCATGCTCGATCGCAGGCTGTTCCGGCTGGAAAAAGAGAAGGAGATAGAGGAAAAAGAAGGCCATTGCCAGGATCCCGCAGGTCATAGAATTCTTCTTTAGCGGATGGCTTCTCAGATACATGCCGAAGATAAAGTAAATATAGTAGAGCAGATGAAAGTCATGATAGACGATATACTGAAGCTGCTCTGCCGCAGGAGAGGTCAGCGGCATGATATACCAGATGCAGAAAAAGAGGCTGATCAGGAGGGCAGAGATAAGCAGAGGCAAATAGAAAGAGCTCTTTTTGTCGGAGCCGGGAGCAAATCCGGCAGAGAAAATCCGAAGCAAAAACCAGGTCAAAAGGATCCAGACCATTAGTCCCGGAATATACCAGAGATGAAAATAAATATCCCAATAGGAGGACAGATAAGAAATCAGGGAGAATTCGCTGGGGCTGCTGAGATGATTGATCAGGTAGAAAATCTGCAGGGCAAGCAGCCAGGGAAGGAGAAGGCGGTGAAAATATTTGCGGATGAGAGCAGAAAAGGAGAGGGAAAGAAGCCCCTCCGGCCGGATCAGATAGCCTGTTAAAGCAATAAAAAGAGGCATGTGAAAGGAATAAATGAGATAGCGGGGGAGGGAGCTGCGGATGGAACCGTTGAGCAGATGACCTGCGATCACAAGGAGAATCAGCAGTCCTTTTAGAAAATCAATTTTTGGGTTTCTTTTTGAAAGGCTTTTGTCCATATCTTATCTATTCTTATTCATTCTATTCTGATTAATAGTGTCTTATGATTCTATTCTATATGTTATGCAACTATTCTGCGAAAAAAGAGCAATTATGCTATACTTGCTAAAGATTACAGATTATTATAGCATGAGTTCAAAGGGGAATTTGAATGAAACTGAAAAATAGACTGATCATCTCATTCTTTATTATTGTAATGATGCCGATCATGATGGCGATACCGGTTTATTTTGCGATCAGCAGATATGTGTCGGTAGACGTTATGGAGGATGTGGCCAGGGAAATGCCTGGTTTTCAGGAGTTTATGACCGATATGCTGCTGGCAGTTGTTCTGATCCTGATCTTTACGGCTTTGGTTCTGATCTGGTGGATCTATACCAGCATTATCACGCCGATTCGGAGATTGCAGATCGCAAGCAGAAATATCAAGGAAGGCAGGCTGAACTTCACCCTCGACATGGAGGATAATCATGATGAGATCAGCCTTTTGGTCAAGGATTTCGAGGAGATGCGAAAGCAGCTGAAAGCAGTTGCGGAGGAGAATCTCATTCATGACAAGGAAGGCAAAGAACTGATCCGTAATATTTCCCATGATCTGAAGACGCCGATTACTTCCATTAAGGGTTATGTGGAAGGCATCATGGACGGAGTGGCAGATACGCCGGAGAAACAGGACCGCTATCTGCATATTATCTATAATAAAACCATTGAAATGGACCGGCTGATCAACGAGCTGACCCTTTATTCCCAGCTGGATACCAATACCATTCCTTATGATTTCCAGGTTCTGCCGGTGACAGGATTTTTTGATGACTGTGCGGAGGAGATCAGCATGGAGCTTGCGGAAAAGGAACTGGGCTTCCGTTATGAGAATTTCTGCAAAAAGGATACGAAGATCCTTGCAGATTCCGAGCAGCTTCACAGGGTGGTCAGCAATATTGTCGGTAATTCCGTAAAATACATGGGCAAGAAAGCCGGCTGGATCCGCCTCTCTATTTTGGATGAAGGCAAATTCGTTAAGATAGAGATTGAGGATAACGGAAGAGGCATTGCCAAGGGGGATCTGCCCTATATTTTTGACCGCTTTTTCAGAACGGATGAATCCAGAAATTCCTCGACCGGTGGTTCGGGAATTGGCCTTTCCATCGTGAAAAAGATCATTGAAGATCATGGAGGAAAAATCTGGGCAACAAGTGAATTCGGTCAGGGAACGACCATGTATATCATATTGAAAAAGTACGAAGAGGAAAAAGAAAATGAGTAAAATACTGATCGTAGAGGATGAACAGGAAATCGCAGAGCTGGAGAAGGATTATCTGGAACTTTCCGGTTTTGAGGTGGAAATTGAAACGGATGGAGAAAGTGGCCTGCAGAGAGCCTTGGAGGGGAATTTCGATCTTTATATCCTGGATCTGATGCTGCCGGGGACGGATGGCTTTGAAATCTGTACCAAGATCCGTAAGGAGAATGATAAGCCTATCTTGATGGTATCTGCCAAGAAGGATGATATCGATAAGATCCACGGACTTGGATTAGGTGCAGATGATTATATCACGAAACCTTTTTCTCCCAGTGAGCTGGTTGCCAGAGTCAAGGCACATATTTCCAGATACCAGAGAATTTCCAGTAATACGACAGAGAGTCATGATGAAATTGAGATCCGTGGGCTGAAAATCGACAAAACCGCCAGACGGGTTTGGGTGAATGGAGAAGAAAAGAATCTGACTACGAAAGAGTTTGATCTTCTGACCTTTTTGGCCGAGCATCCCAATCATGTTTTTTCCAAGGAAGAGCTCTTTAGCAGGATCTGGGACATGGAACTAATCGGGGATATTGCGACGGTAACGGTTCATATTAAGAAAATTCGTGAAAAAATCGAACCGGATAAATCCAGACCCCAGTATATAGAGACAATCTGGGGTGTCGGATATCGTTTCAAGGTGTGAGATTTCTTGAGATTGGCCCCTGTCTATGGTATATTTTAAAGAGGTGAGTGCGCCTTCGGAAGGAGGCAAAAAGCAGAGAAGACTCACCGGAATAAGGAGAAAAGAGAATCATGGCGAAAGATAAAAAATTCGTAGAAGCCATTACGTCAAGAGAAGAAAATTTTGCGCAGTGGTATACAGATGTTGTAAAGAAGGCTGAGCTGATGCAGTATTCTTCCATCAAGGGTTTTATGGTATATAAGCCGCTTGGTTATGCAATCTGGGAGAATATCCAGAAGAACCTGGATGCAATGTTCAAAGAGACCGGTGTCGAGAATGTATATATGCCGATGCTGATTCCGGAGAGCCTGCTTCAGAAGGAAGCAGATCATGTTGAAGGCTTTGCACCTGAGGTTGCCTGGGTAACCCAGGGTGGTACAGAACCCCTGCAGGAGAGACTGGCCGTACGTCCGACTTCTGAGACTCTCTTCTGTGAGCTTTACAGCAATATCGTACAGTCTTACCGTGATCTTCCTAAGGTATACAATCAGTGGTGCTCTGTTGTCAGATGGGAGAAGACAACCCGTCCCTTCCTTCGTTCTTCCGAATTTTTATGGCAGGAGGGACATACAGCTCATGCAACTGCTGAGGAGGCAGAAGAAAGAACCATTCAGATGCTGAATGTCTATGCCGATTTTTGTGAGAACTATCTGGCAATCCCGGTAGTAAAGGGACGCAAGACAGATAAGGAAAAATTCGCCGGTGCAGAGTCCACTTATACGATTGAGACTCTGATGCATGACGGCAAGGCCCTGCAGTCCGGTACCAGCCATAACTTTGGCGACGGTTTTGCGAGAGCATATGATATTACCTATACAGATAAGAACAACCAGCTTCAGTATGTACACCAGACATCCTGGGGTGCATCAACCAGATTGATCGGTGCCATTATTATGGTACACGGTGATGATTCCGGTCTTGTTCTTCCGCCTCGTATTGCACCGACCCAGGTAATGATCGTTCCGATCCGCCAGAGTGCAGAAGGCGTATTGGATGCAGCTAAAGAAATGCAGGCATCCATGAAGGCAGCAGGACTTTCTGTAAAGCTGGATGATTCCGAGAAGAGTCCGGGATGGAAGTTCTCTGAGCAGGAGATGAGAGGAATTCCTCTCCGTGTAGAAATCGGTCCCAAGGATCTTGAGGCTGGTCAGTGTGTTCTGGTCAGAAGAGACAACCGTGAAAAGATCGTTTGCCCGATTGCAGAGCTGGCAGATAAGGCGAAGGAAGTTCTTGAGCAGGAGCAGAATGATATGCTTGCACGTGCAAAAGAATTCCTGAACACGCATTTTTCTGATGCGAAGAATTATGAAGAATTCTGCAAGGCAGTCGAAGAAAAGCCGGGCTTTATCCGTGCAATGTGGTGCGGTGATGTAGCTTGTGAAGAAAAGATTAAAGAAGATACAACAGCAACGAGCAGATGTATGCCGTTTGAGCAGGAACAGATTTCTGATGTTTGTGTATGCTGCGGCAAGCCTGCGAAGAAGCTTGTATATTGGGGGAAAGCATACTAAAAGATGCAGATCAGTTTACCGGAAAATGTAAATTACATCATAAGGACGCTTGAAGCAGCCGGCTATGAGGCTTATGCGGTTGGCGGATGTGTCAGGGATTCCATTCTCGGCAGAGAGCCGGATGACTGGGATATTACGACCTCCGCAAAGCCGGATGCAATCAAGCAGCTTTTTGAACGGACTGTAGATACCGGGATAGAGCATGGTACGGTGACTGTTTTGATCGGAAAGAGCGGATATGAGGTAACAACATACCGGATTGACGGAAGCTATTCTGATGCAAGACATCCGGATCAGGTGACTTTTACTTCGGATCTGACAGAGGATCTCAAAAGACGGGATTTTACGATCAATGCCATGGCTTACAGTGAGAAGAGTGGTTTGGTAGATGTCTTTGGAGGAAGAGAAGATCTTGAGATGAAAATGATCCGGGCAGTTGGCAATCCTAAGGAACGTTTTTCAGAGGATGCCCTTCGGATGCTGAGAGCGGTTCGCTTTTCTGCCCAGCTGGGCTTTCAGATTGAAGCAGAGACGGCGACAGCAATCCGAAGACAGGCCTATCTCCTGGAGAAGGTGTCAGCGGAACGGATCCGAGTGGAGCTGGTCAAGCTCCTTGTTTCGGACTATCCGGAGAAGATAAGGGATGCCTATCAACTGGGACTTACCGCCATCTTCCTGCCGGAATTTGATCTGATGATGCGGACACCGCAGAATACACCACATCATATGTATTCCGTCGGAGAGCATACGATTCATGCCATCATGAATATTCGGAAGGATCCTATCCTGAGAATCACCATGCTTTTCCATGATATTTCCAAGCCGGAATGCCGGACAAGGGATGAATTTGGAAGAGATCATTTCAAGGGTCATCCGGCAGCAGGAAAGGAAGCCTGCTCCAAGATTATGAGAAGGCTGAAATTTGACAATGCGACCAGAAGCAGAGTCTGTAATTTCGTTCTCTGGCATGATGCGAATCCGGAGATGACAGAAAAGTCCGTGAGGAGACTGGTCAGCAAAATCGGCCTGGATTATTTTCCGGAAATGTTTGAGGTGAAGACAGCAGACATTCATGCCCAGTCTTCTTATATGAGAGAGGACAAGGAAAAAAGGCTTGCCTTTTATCAAAAGACCTATGAGAAGATACTGGAGAATGAAGACTGTGTCAGCCTGAAGGATCTGAAGATCAGCGGCAAGGATCTGATGGAACTGGGCCTGCCCCAGGGAAAGCAGATCGGTGAACTTTTGCATAAGGCACTAGCATATGTTGTAGACAATCCTTCCGCAAATACTTATGAAACGCTGAGGGATTACGTGATAAAACAGATAAAGTAAATCAAAATAGGAGGAAGTAGCAGTATGGATGCAAGAAAAATCTATGAAGAGTGGCTGAATGATCCGTATTTCGATGAGGAAACTAAGGCTGAGCTTCGTGCCATTGCAGAGGATGAAAAGGAAATTACAGAACGCTTTTATAAGGAACTTGAATTCGGAACAGCAGGTCTTCGCGGAATCATCGGAGCGGGAACCAATCGAATGAATCTTTATACGGTTCGCAAGGCAACTCAGGGACTGGCAAACTATATCATAAAATGTGGCAGCCAGGATAAGGGCGTTGCCATTGCTTATGATTCCAGAAATATGTCACCGGAATTTGCGGATGCTGCAGCACTTACGCTAGCAGGCAATGGAATCAAGGCTTATGTTTTTGATTCTTTAAGACCGACACCGGAGCTTTCCTTTGCTGTCCGTTATCTGCACTGCACGGCAGGCATTAATGTTACGGCAAGCCACAATCCTTCCAAATATAATGGCTATAAGGTTTATTGGGAGGATGGCGCCCAGATCACACCGCCACATGATACAGGTATCATGGATGAGGTGCGTGCTGTAAAGGACTTTTCTGCTGTAAAGAGCATCAGCAAGGAAGAAGCAGTAGAGAAGGGACTTTATCAGGTGATCGGAAGCGATATCGATGATCCTTATATTGCAGTCCTGAAAACCCAGGTGAGCAATCCGGAAGCAATCGAAGCGATGAAGGATGAGCTGAGCATTGTCTATACACCACTTCATGGTACAGGAAATCTGCCGGTTCGCCGTGTCCTGAAGGAGCTTGGCTTCAGCAATGTACATGTTGTAAAGGAACAGGAACTGCCGGATGGCAACTTCCCGACTGTTAGCTATCCGAATCCCGAAGCAGAGGAAGCTTTTGCACTGGCAATGAGAGATGCCAAGGAAGTGGATGCGGATCTTGTACTGGCAACCGATCCGGATGCAGACAGACTGGGCGTTCGTGTAAAGGATCAGGAAGGCCAGTATCATGTATTGACCGGTAATATGTCAGGTGCCCTGATCTGTGAATACATGATGAGCCAGAAGAAGGAAATCCCTGCAGACGGTGCCATTGTAAAATCTATTGTATCCACCAATCTCATGGATGCGATCGCAGCATATTATAAGGTGGATTTGATCGAGGTGCTGACAGGCTTCAAGTATATCGGTCAGAAGATCCTGCAGTTTGAGCAGGAGGGCAAGGGAAGCTATCTCTTTGGTATGGAAGAAAGCTATGGCTGCCTGCCGGGAACCTATGCAAGAGACAAAGATGCTGTAGTAGCAAGTATGATTCTCTGTGAAGCTGCCGCTTACTATAAGAGCCAGGGAAAGACCCTCTGGGATCTGATGCTCGAGATGTATGAGCGTTATGGCTATTATGCAGATGAAGTAGAATCCATTACCCTGGAGGGCAAGGAAGGTCTGGAGAAGATTGCCTCTATTATGGATGCCTTAAAGGAAAATACACCGGAAAGCCTTGGAAGTCTGAAGGTTCTTTATAAGCGCGATTATACAAAGGACATCATTACCGATCTGGCAACAGGAGAGACAAAGCCGACCGGTCTGCCCGAGTCAAATGTTATTTATTATGATCTTGAGAACAATGCCTGGGCATGCGTAAGACCGTCCGGAACAGAGCCGAAGATCAAACTTTATTTCGGTGTAAAGGGCAGTTCGATCGAGAATGCAGACCAGGAAGCAAAGGCTCTGAAGGAAGCTCTTACAGCCTATATGGAGCAGTACATGTAGGGGGCAAAAAGCCTTGTAAAATGTGGGTTTTTCTTGACACTGCATAGAAATATTAGTATAACTATTTAGTGAGGTTTGGCAGAACAGACCAGACATAAATTTTATTGGAGGACTATTACTATGAACAAAACAGAACTGGCAGCAGCAGTAGCTGAAAAGACAGGCTTGGCTAAGAAAGATGCGGCAGCAGCAGTACAGGCTTTTACTGATGTTATTTCTGAAGAACTTAAAAAAGGTGAAAAGGTACAGATCGTTGGATTCGGAACATTTGAGGTTTCCGAGAGAGCTGCAAGAGAAGGCAGAAATCCGCAGACTGGCGAGACAATGAAGATCGAAGCTTCCAAGGCTCCGAAGTTCAAGGCTGGTAAAGCATTAAAGGATGCTGTAAACGCCTAAGTTTAAGCAAAAGAAGAATACTAGTTAAGGCTGTTCTTTTCAAAAGAACAGCCTTTTTACATAGGAAGAGATACATAAGAGGAGAAAGAGATGCGACTGGATAAATTTTTGAAGGTATCAAGACTGATCAAGCGCAGAACGGTAGCAAATGAAGCCTGTGATGCGGGACGGGTCAGCATTAACGGAAAAAGTGCAAAGGCATCGGCTAAGGTGAAGGCTGGAGATGTGATCGAAATCGGATTCGGCACCAAAAGTGTGAAAGTAAGGGTCTTGAATGTTGCGGAAACCGTGAAAAAGGAAGAAGCAAAAGAACTGTTTGAATATATCTGATCCTGTTTTGCCGGCAGATATAGACAAAAGACATTGGCAACTTTCACAAAAGAAGGGATTTGCGCTGAAAAGGATTGTAATTCCATAAGGGAGAGGCTACAATAATATTTGCTTATGTCAACTATTGAGCTGTGATTTTTTTAAAGAAGCCCGGATGGGGCGAGCAGTGCCTGGAAAAGAGGAGAGCACATGGGCAAATAAGCTGGGAGAGCAGGATTCGTGAAGAGAAGAAGGACAAGGAAAAAAAGCATAAGGCGGCAGAATCGCACGACTTATATGAGTGTAGCAGTCGTTGTGCTTATTTTGGTAGGCGTCCTTTCTTTTCGTTGTGTAGAGCTTTATCAAAAGAATCAGGAGTATGCACAAAGAGAAGAAGAACTGCGGCAGCAGCTTGCCGATGAAGAGGATAAGCAGAGCGAGATCGAAAGCTACAGAGCTTATGTCGGATCAGATGATTATATCATTCAAATGGCAAGAGAAAAGCTTGGTCTTGTTTTTCCGGGAGAAGAGGTCTTCCGGGAGAACTGATATAGGATATAGAAAGAACCTTATGGAATGCACAGGACGGTTTGCCTGTGCATTTTTCTGTAATAGGAAGTTTCCTTCCTATGTATAGGAAAAACAAGGAGGATATGTGGACAAAATCAGGGAGCAAACGCTCAAAAAGGTGGAAAACTTCATATTAGAGAAGGAAATGCTAAAGGAGGGGGAGAAAATCCTGCTCGGCGTCTCGGGCGGAGCAGATTCCGTATGCCTCCTGTGTATCCTGGAGGAGCTGGCTCCTAAAATGAAGGTTTCCATTGGTGTTCTGCATATTGAGCATGGTATCAGGGGAGAGGAATCTCTAAGGGATGCAGCCTTTGTAAAAGCATTATGTGAAAAAAAGGGGATTCCTTTTGAGCAGAAATCCTTCCCCATTCCGGAGATAGCCAAAAGAGAAGGACTCAGCGAGGAAGAGGCCGGAAGAAAGATGCGCTATCAGGCCTTTTCAGAGAAGATGAAAGAGGAAAAGTATCAGAAGACGGCTATAGCTCACAATCTGAACGATAATGCGGAGACGATGCTCTTTCATCTGGCGAGGGGAAGCGCTCTGGCAGGACTTGCCGGCATTGCTGCAGTAAGGGATTCCTTTATTCGTCCCCTCCTTTGTCTGGAAAGAAAGGAAATCGAGGCTTATCTTGACGCAATTGGACAGGATTATTGCAGGGATCAGACCAATGAGAAAGTGATCTACAGCAGAAACCGGATTCGCCACAGCGTCCTTCCGGAATTAGAAAGGATCAATCCCAAGGCGGTAGAGCACATGGGGAGGACAGCTACTTTTCTTCGCCGGGCAGATCAGTATTTGGCAAAAGAGGCAAAGCATCTGGAAGAAACAGCTGTAATCAGAAAGGCAGAAAATGAGATTCGCCTTCGGACTGACAGACTGCAGGAGGCAGATCCCCTTCTTCGATCGTATCTTTTTATGGATATGATGGAAAATGTCGGAGGCCATAGGCTGGATTTGGGAGAAAAACATTTGCAGGATCTGGAGAAGCTGATCGCTGGCCAGTCCGGCAAGCAGATCGATCTTCCTTATGAGATGAAGGCCATCCTTTCCTATGATGAGCTGATTCTTAGAAGAGGGGAAGAAAGGCTTCTTGCCGAAGAGTGGGAGCTGGAGCTTAGCCATTTGCAAGCTGAGAATGTAGATTTCCGGACAATCAAAAAAGAAAATCCATATACGAAATATATTGATTATGATAAAATGGATTCTAAACCTGTTCTTCGGACAAGAAGACCGGGAGACTATCTGATCCTGGATAGAAGCGGACATAAAAAGAGCCTCCGCAGATATTTTATTGATCAGAAGATTCCGGCAGAGGAAAGGGAGAGAAAGATGCTTTTGGCGGATGGATCCCATATTATCTGGATCCTGGGGGACAGACTCAGTTATGAGTTCTATCTTTCGGAGAAGACAAAGCATATTCTTAAAATAGAAGCAAAAAAGAAAGAAAAAGAGGGCTAAATCATGAGTGAAACAGTTAGCGTTATGATCGAAGAGGAAGTTGTGGACAAGAGAATCTCTGAGATCGGTCAGCAGATCAGCAAGGATTATGAAGGAAAAAACGTTCATCTGATCTGCATTCTGAAGGGAAGTGTTTTCTTTGCGACAGAGCTTGCAAAGAGAATTACAGTTCCGGTATCCATTGATTTTATGTCTGTATCCAGTTATGGAAACGGAACAAAAACATCAGGTATCGTAAAGGTAATCAAGGATTTGGATGATCCTTTAGAGGGAAAGGATGTCATTATTGTAGAGGACATTATTGATTCCGGAAAGACCCTCTCTTATCTGATGAAGACTTTAAGCCACAGAAAACCGGCATCCCTGCGTCTTTGCACCCTTCTGGACAAGCCGGAAAGACGTATCGTAAATGATGTTGTAGTAGATTATACCGGATTTACCATTCCGGATGAGTTTGTAGTAGGATATGGACTGGATTATGCACAGAAGTATAGAAATCTGCCCTATATCGGAATCGTACATCTTGATGAATAATTCGGAGGAAGAAGTTTGAATCAGAAAAAGAATAGAAGCGGATTGCTATTCTATGTCGTTCTCATGCTCGTGATTATTGGAATTTACTATATGATCGGGAATATGAGCGCAGGATACGAATCCATTCAGTATTCTCAATTCGAGACCATGCTGGAAGAAGGCAGTGTCAGCTCGGTTGAGATCTCACAGAATAAAGAAGCACCGACAGGTGTGCTCATCATTAGTGCAAAAGAAAATGGTGAGGAAAAGTTTTATTCCCTGAATGTTCCGGACGTAACCAAGGCCCAGGATCTGATGGGGGAATATGCATTTACGAATTACAGATTTGACAATGTTCCGCAGGAAAACTGGCTGACGGAAAATATTCCGCTCTTTGTTATTCTTGCAATCGTGATCGTTTTCTTTATGTTCCTTAACCGTCAGGCGATGATGTCAGGCGGCGGCAATAACCAGATGATGAATTTCGGTAAGAGCCGGGCAAGGATGACAGAAGGCAAGGATCATCCAGTAACCTTTGAAAAGGTGGCAGGCCTGAAGGAAGAAAAAGAAGAGCTGGAAGAGGTTGTGGACTTCCTGAAGGATCCGCAGAAATATACCAGACTGGGAGCCAGAATTCCAAAGGGCGTTCTTCTGGTAGGCCCTCCCGGAACCGGTAAAACTCTTCTGGCAAAGGCAGTAGCAGGAGAAGCAGGCGTTCCCTTCTTTAGCATTTCGGGTTCTGATTTTGTAGAAATGTTTGTCGGTGTCGGAGCTTCCAGGGTAAGAGATCTTTTTGCAGACGCAAAACAGCATGCGCCCTGTATCATCTTTATCGATGAGATCGACGCAGTCGGCAGACGCAGAGGAACCGGTATGGGCGGCGGCCATGATGAAAGGGAGCAGACTTTGAATCAGCTCCTGGTAGAAATGGATGGCTTTGGTGTGAACGAAGGCATCATCGTAATGGCGGCAACCAACCGTGTGGACATTCTGGATCCTGCTATTCTTCGTGCGGGACGATTTGACCGAAAGGTGACTGTTGGCAGGCCGGATGTCAGAGGAAGAGAAGCAATTCTGAAGGTACATGCCAAAAACAAACCTCTGGCAGAGGATGTTGATCTGGAGAGCATTGCCCGAACCACAGCAGGCTTTACCGGTGCAGATCTGGAGAATCTCCTGAATGAGGCAGCAATCGTCGCAGCCAAATCAGACAGAGAATATATCATGCAGAGTGACATCAATCAGGCCTTTATCAAGGTCGGAATCGGTGCAGAGAAGAAGAGCCGGATCATTTCCGAAAAGGAGAAGAAAATCACGGCTTATCATGAATCGGGACATGCGATTCTCTTTCATCTTTTGCCGGATGTCGGACCGGTTTATACCGTTTCTATCATTCCGACGGGAAGCGGAGCAGCCGGTTATACCATGCCGCTTCCGGAAAAGGACGAGATGTTTATGACCAAGGGCAAAATGCTGCAGCAGATCATTGTTTCTTTGGGCGGCCGTGCGGCAGAGGAGCTGGTGTTGGATGATATCACAACCGGAGCTTCTCAGGATATTAAGCAGGCAACTTCTATGGCGAGAGCAATGGTGACCCAGTACGGATTCTCAGAGGAGATCGGCCTGATCAATTATGGTTCCGATGATGATGAGGTCTTTATCGGTAGAGATCTGGCGCATACAAAATCCTATGGAGATCAGACAGCGACGGCGATTGATCTTGAGGTGAAGAAGATCATGGATCATTCCTATGCCGAGGCAAAGCGGATTATCCTTGAAAATAAGGATGTGCTGGAGAAGAGCTGTGCCCTTCTTCTGGAGAAGGAAAAAATTACCAGGGAAGAATTCGAGGGACTTTTTTCCAAGGAAAGAGAAGAAGCAAAAGAAATCGATGCGCTTTTTGAATAATATTCTTGCGTCAGTTTTTTTGCTATGTTATAATTCATTCTTGCAGGGCATTTGCTCTGCAGGAATGATTTTCATTGAATAGGAAATTGATTTTTATTCAATAAAAGTCATATTTGGACGGATTCCCGAGTGGCCAAAGGGGACAGACTGTAAATCTGCTGGCAACGCCTTCGAAGGTTCGAATCCTTCTCCGTCCATTTCATATTTTTAAAAAATATGATATAATCTATTTTGTCATCCGAAAGGAAAAGACAAAATGCCGGCGTGGCGGAACTGGCAGACGCCCGGGACTTAAAATCCCGTGGGTAGCGATACCCGTACCGGTTCGATCCCGGTCGCCGGCATGAAAAGTCGAAAGCGTAAGCTTTCGGCTTTTT
>CAVFAT010000036.1:0-43781 GCA_963620785.1 Bacteroidaceae bacterium | reverse complement strand
AGAGCATCTGCCTTACAAGCAGAGGGTCACAGGTTCGAGCCCTGTAGGTCCCATTGAACAACAAACGCCATATGGCGTTTGTTGTATTTACAAATAACATTATTTCCTTTATGATAAGGGAGTAATGTTTATATATATGGACGGATTCCCGAGTGGCCAAAGGGGACAGACTGTAAATCTGCTGGCAACGCCTTCGAAGGTTCGAATCCTTCTCCGTCCATTTTTATTATCGCGGGGTGGAGCAGTTTGGAAGCTCGTCGGGCTCATAACCCGGAGGTCGCAGGTTCAAATCCTGTCCCCGCAATTTTTATGCCCAGTTAGCTCAGTTGGTAGAGCAGGGGACTGAAAATCCCCGTGTCTCTGGTTCGATTCCGGAACTGGGCATATTTTTTATCCAAATTTAGTTCTAACATCTTTAATTTAAGTAACATCTTTAATTTAATCTTCAGTATTCCTTGCGCGTCTGTATAACAGAGCGCTTTTTTAGAAATAATTTACAAGATTAAGGGGCTGTGACATGATTGATTTCATGCTGCAGTCTCTTTTTTTGTATAGGAAGCTTTATTTCTACACGATAAAAGTGCTCTATAGATCATGCTGTGAATAAAAATGGGCTTTTTTAAACTAACTTTTTATCAGATTGAATAACATTTTCCGGCATGTTAATATAAAAATTGTATTATTTTATTCGATATTTGAATATTGCAAAGGGGTGTTATGCAAGAAGCATAGCGAAGAATCAGGTGTAGAACATGACAATCAATCAATTACAGTATTTTATGTCCTTGGCTTCAAGACTGAATTTCAGAGCGGTTGCCGAGAAATATTTTATTACCCAGCCCACCTTGTCGAGACAGATTGCATCTCTGGAGGAAGAGCTGAATGTAAAGCTTTTTGAAAGAAGTAAGCATGGTGTAGAGCTTACGGCGGCAGGAAAGGTTTTGCAGGAGGGGCTGCCTTCTGTATATCAGGAGCTGACCTCACTTTTACATGAAACCCAGGAAGTGGCGGCAATGGGGGCAAAGCATCTGACCATCGCAGTTCAGGATGATCAGGTAATCAGCAAGCGTTTGATGGATGCGATCGATCAGTTCAGAGAGGATGAGCCGAATGTTCATATACGATTGGATCGCTCTAATCTTTCCGATTTATATAGTGGTCTGGTTGACCAAAAAATTGACTTTGCAAATGTCCTTGATTTGGATGGACATTTTATGAAGGAATTCCAATTTGTAGAACTGAGTAGGGAACCATCCTGTATTGCTATGCAGAGCAGCCGTGCTTTTCGTTATAAGGGGGAGATGACACCGCATCAGGCTAATGAACTTTTGAAGGAAGTGAAGCTTTGCCTGATCACGCTGGATTCTTATGATTCCGTGGGAGAGCCAATTCAGTCAGCCAGAAGCAATTTGAAGATGGAAATACCGGATTCTTTATGCACGATTGATTCCAAGTTTGAATCTATGCCGCTAAAGGTTGCGGCGGGTCTTTGTGTAACCATTTCAAATAGTAGTCATATCATGAGCCTGGATCCTCAGGTTGCACTTGTTCCGGTTTCCGGTGCAAATGAATATAGGAAAGGAATCCTTTATCGCCTGGATAATCCGAATCCTGCCTTAACAAAATTTCTTCAGTATCTGTAGTTCTTTCGTTTTTATCGTTTTTATGTTCAGCAGCTATTGTCATTGCGTTCAGTGACCATAGCTGCTTCTTAGTTAGAGCATTTGTTGGCAGAAAAAATATAGCAAAAATAAATTGTCAAGAATTTAACATCATGCAATTTATACAAATAAATGCAAATAATGCATCGCTTAATAAGTAAAAAGAGATAGACAAGGCCCTTTTTCGCAATTTATAATTGGAACATGCAAACAGTTCAGGGGAAGACTGTATGTAATTTTTATGAAAAAGGGGGAGGAACTATTTTGAACGAAAGTAAAAGTGGCTGGTTTGAAAAAACAGATGCAATTATTTTCAAAATTGTTAAGGGGATCTCTCAGGCATCAGGTATTTGCCTGATCGGAATCATGCTGGTTGCATTTTTTAATGTATTAGGTGAGAAAATTTTCCACCATGGCGTTCCGGGGTCTACAGAGATTATTACCTATTTGCATGTACCTGTTGTTTTTTTAGCAGCAGCCTATGTAACTTTGGATGCGGGTCATACAAAGATTGATCTTTTATCCAAACATTTGCCGCATGCAGCGCAGACAGTTTTGTCAATTATCGGTAACATTATTGCAACAGCAATCTGCTTTTATGTCGGCCTAAGAGGTTTTGTACGTGTAGGCGACATGATCGAGCATCACTCCAGAAGTGCGGTAACCGGTTTTGGTTTCCCGATCTGGCCTTTCGGTGTTATTTTTTCATTTGGTTTTATGATACTTGCATTTACGTTTTTGTGGAGTATCGTAAGAATCTTTAAAACACCGAAGAAAGAAGAGGGGGGTGCGGCTTAATGGATTATGCAGCAATTGTCGGCATCGTTATCTTTCTTATTATGATGGTGCTTATTTTTGCCGGAGTTCCGGTATTTGTATCCATGCTTTCCTGTGCCTTGGTTGGATTTATCGTTTTGCGTCATGGTGATACGACTCTGATGGTATCCAAGCTGACAACGGCACCTTTTGATCTGGCAGCAAATTATAACTACGCGGTTTTGCCCATGTTTATGTTAGTCGGGTCGCTAGCCGGTGAAACAGGAATTGCAAACGGAGCCTTTAGTGCGATGAAGGCCTGGCTCGGAAGGGTAAAGGGTGGTCTTCTTTTCGTAGTCGTTGCATCAAATGCAGTATTTGGTGCTTGTTCCGGTTCATCTATCGCCGGAAACATTGTATTTGGTAAACTTTCCATGCCGGAGCTTGAGGCAGCCGGCTATGACAGAAAATATTCACTTGGTTGTATCGCAGCATCAGGTGCTCTTTCTACACTGATTCCGCCTTCTATGGCGATTATTATGTACTGCCTGGTTTCTCCGATCACCATGAATGTCGGTACAGCCCTGATGGGAGGCGTTATCCCGGGCCTCGTAACTGCATTTGCGCTTTGCGTTACGGTTCGAGTAATCGGTGTTCTTCATAAGGATGCAATTCCTGCCGGAGGAGGACCTAAGGTTCCGATCAGCGAAAAAATGAAGAGCCTGACCCTTTTGGTACCGATCATCTGCCTTTTCGCATTGATCATTGGTGGAACATTTGCAGGCTGGTTTACAGCAACTGTAGGTGGCGCGATCGGCGCAATGGCAGTTTGTATTTATGCGATTTTCAAGAAACTGCCGCTGAAGCAAATCTGGCATTCCATTTGGGAAGCAGCGACGATGGAAGCGGGTATCTTCCCGATCATCATTGCAGGCCAGCTTTTCGGTTCCTTTATTTCCGCATCAGGACTTGCGGATGCACTTGCAAATGTAATTGCAGGTGTGCATGCACCGGCCTTCTTCATTTACATGCTGGTTATCCTACTTTATGTTTTCTGCGGATGCGTAATGGATATTGTTTCCATTATCATTATCACGGTTCCGGTTGTATTCCCGGTTCTGAATGCACTGGGCTATAGTCCTTATGCACTGGTTATCGCGCTTTGCTTTATGTGCGAGATCGCCGGTCTGACACCGCCGATCGGCATGAATGTATTTGCTACAGCAAATGCACTTCGTGTTAACCCGGGCGAAATCTTCTCAGGTGTTATTCCTTATTTCATCTGTGAATTTGCAATCGTTATTCTGATCGGAATTTTCCCGAACATTGTACTTTTCCTGCCGAGACTTCTGGGAGCACCTGGAATCTAAAAGGACGGAAAAAGCAAATGATAAAGCGAACCGATATAGGACGATATAATAGCTTATATGGGAATTATATTAGAAATATATAAGGGCGCGAATATCTATATAGGATAGGAATATACAAGGAATCAAATATTTAATTAAGAATAGATCTACTCGAGGGGAGTGTTCTATCATAAATCAACTACTATTAGGAGGCAGGAAAAATGAAAAAAATGAAAGTATTATCTTTGTTGCTGGTTGGAGCAATGAGCATTTCCATGCTTGCAGCATGCGGATCCTCAGGAGACAGTGGAAGTGATGAAAGTGCTTCCTCAGGCGGAGCAGAAGCTTCTTCTTCTGATTCTTCAGCATCTACAGCATCCGCTTCAGGCGATGTATATGATGTAGAGCCGTTTGAGCTGGTATTCTCAACAACCTTCCAGCAGACAGAAACAGGCGGACAGATTATCCAGTACTTTATTGATTACTTGGCTGATCATTCAAACGGAAATGCAACAGTTGATATCAACTGGGGCGGAACTTTATATGATACCGCAGGCGAGCTTGATGGTGTATCTTCAGGCGGTGTAGATATGGTTGCTCTTGGCCATATGCCGCATCTGGATGTTTTGAACTATCTGTCCTTCCCGGGATTTGCTCCTGGCGGAACACAGGCGGCTCTTGATTATTTCAATACTCTGATCTTTGATGATCCCGAAACATCCGCATTGATCCAGGGTGAAGCTGAAGACAACAATCTGAAATATCTGAACGTTGTAGCTGGTGGAGCAAATGCTTTCTGTACAACATACGAGTTCTCAGATCTTGATACTCTGGTTTCCGGATCTAAGTCCTTCGGTAACATGGATGCAGCAATTTTTGAGTACCTTGGATTCCAGGTTACTTCTGTAGGCCCTGGCGATACCTATGATGCACTGCAGAGAGGTCTTGTAGATTCTACACAGATGGGTCTTGCTCCGATGGTATCCATGGGATGGCAGGATGTAGCTTCTTACTGGGCACTTGACGGAACTTATACAGCAGGTAATATGTTCACAATCAACCTTGATAAGTGGAACAGCCTGTCAGCTGATCAGCAGGCACTCGTTCAGGCAGCAGCTGATGCAACAGAAGAGTACTCAGCAAATCTCTATGACGATGCAATCGATTCTGATATCAAGACTGTTGAAGACGCAACAGGCAACAAGTTCGTAGAATTCTCAGATTCTGATGTTGAGAAGATCTGGGAAGCAGTTTTCGAAGCTAAGGCAGAAGCTGCAATCAATACATGCGAGCCGAACGGTAAGAAAGACGGCATGATCACAATTCTGAAGAAGGCAGCAGAAGTTACAAACTATGACTGGACAGCTCCGGAAGAGTAAGAAATAGTCTTTTGATCCTCTAAGCTAAATAAAGTGACCCAGCGGCTCCCGGTAAAAGAAACGGGAGCCGCTACTTGTCTAAGTCATCATCTTTTCTGCGAAAGTGATTGACAAAGGAAAAAGCCTATGATATGCTGTTACGGCGATGAAAATAGGCTTTTTTTTTATGCCCAAATTTAACTGAAAGTGGAGGTGGAAGTTGTGCGTGTAAAAATCACTTTGGCTTGTACAGAATGCAAGCAGCGTAATTACAACATTACCAAAGAAAAGAAAAATCACCCAGAGCGTATGGAAGTCAGAAAGTACTGCAGATTCTGCAGAACTCATACCTTACATAAGGAAACAAAATAATCTGACATAAGTTTTGAGTGACGGGTGAGATTCCCGAGAGAAGGATGTAAACATGGGAACAGAGAAAAATAACAGTTCAGATAAAACGAGCTGGTTTGACGGTCTCAAAAGCGAATTCCGTAAGATTGTCTGGCCTGATCGTGATTCTGTAACAAAGCAGACTATTGCGGTCGTTGCGGTTTCACTTGTGGCAGGCGTGCTGATTGCGGTGATTGACACTGCAGTGAAATACGGGATTGATTTCCTGATCGGATTATAATGTGAGACGCCTGTCTTACAGACTTTGATTTATAGGAAAGGGAGCGTTTTTATGGCAGAAACAAACTGGTATGTCGTTCATACTTATTCGGGATATGAGAATAAGGTAAAGGCCAACATTGAAAAGACAATTGAAAACAGACATCTGGAAGATCAGATTCTTGAGGTCCGCGTTCCAATGCAGGAGATGGTGGAACTGAAGAACGGCGCCAGAAAAACAGTCCAGAAAAAGCTATTCCCGGGTTACGTTCTGATCAACATGGTCATGAATGATGATACCTGGTATGTGGTACGCAATACCAGAGGCGTTACGGGCTTTGTAGGACCGGGATCCAAACCGGTTCCGCTTACAGAGGCTGAGATGCGTCCGCTTGGAATTCAGGTTGACAACGTTGTCGTTGATTATCAGGTGGGCGATATGGTTATGGTTATTGGCGGTGTCTGGAAGGACACGGTTGGTACTGTCCAGGATATGAATTATCACAAGCAGACGCTTACGATCAATGTTGAGCTCTTCGGTCGCGAAACACCGGTCGAAATAAGTTTCGCAGAAGTTCAAAAAATGCAGTAAAGGAGGTTAGCAGACATGGCTAAGAAAGTAGAAGGATATATTAAATTACAGATCCCGGCCGGCAAAGCTACACCGGCTCCGCCAGTTGGACCGGCTTTAGGTCAGCACGGCGTTAACATCGTTGCTTTTACAAAGGAGTTTAATGCTAGAACAGCAGATATGGGAGATACAATCATTCCGGTTGTTATCACAGTATACGCTGACAAGAGCTTTAGCTTCGTTACAAAGACACCGCCCGCAGCAGTTCTTATTAAGAAGGCATGCAACATCAAGTCCGGATCAGGTGTTCCGAACAAGACAAAAGTTGCAACAATTACAAAAGCCCAGCTTCAGGAAATCGCAGAAACCAAGATGAAAGATCTTAACGCAGCTTCTCTCGAGGCAGCAATCAGCATGATCGCTGGTACAGCACGTTCTATGGGCGTTGCAGTAGAAGAGTAAGATAAGTTAGAATTTCGTATTGATTTATAGGTGGGAGGGACTTCCCCGTTTCACCACCAGGAGGTATTAAATGAAACGTAGTAAGAAATACGTAGAGAGCTTAAAGAAGTTTGACAAGCAGGCTGTCTACGAAGCTGATGAAGCAATTGCAATCGTTAAGAGCACTGCAAATGCTAAATTTGATGAAACAATCGAAGCACATATCAGAACAGGCTGCGATGGACGTCACGCTGAGCAGCAGATCCGTGGTGCTGTAGTTCTTCCGCACGGAACAGGTAAGACTGTTCGCGTTCTTGTTTTCGCAAAGGGAAATAAGATTGATGAGGCAGAAGCAGCAGGTGCAGATTTCGTTGGTGGCGAGGAACTCATTCCGAAGATCCAGAACGATGGATGGCTTGATTTTGATGTTGTTGTTGCTACACCGGATATGATGGGTGTTGTTGGACGTCTTGGTCGTGTTCTCGGACCGAAAGGTCTTATGCCGAACCCGAAGGCTGGTACAGTAACAATGGACGTTACACAGGCAATCAACGATATCAAGGCTGGTAAGATTGAGTACCGTCTTGATAAGAGCAACATCATTCATGTGCCGATTGGAAAAGCCTCATTTACTGAAGAACAGTTAAAAGACAACTTCCAGACACTTATGGATGCAATCGTAAAAGCAAGACCTTCAGCACTGAAGGGACAGTATGTAAAGAGCCTTGTTCTTACTTCAACAATGGGCCCGGGCGTTAAGCTTAATGTTGCAAAACTGTCATAATTTTGGGATTGACATCATATATAATTTAATGATATAATCACGCTCGTGATTAAAAATGAATATCCGAAGACAGCAAGTACCCCTTTGGTTTAAATCATCGCTTGCCGAGGAAGCATATAGAAGATTATGCAAGTCTCTTACTGTCTTTGGGTAGTAAGAGACTTTTTTCTTACACAAATAAAATAAGGAGGTATACAGAACATGGCAAAAGTAGCTGAAAAACAGCCGGTCGTTCAGGAAATCTCTGAATGCGTCAAAGACGCAAGCGCTGTTGTACTTGTTGACTACCGTGGACTTACTGTAGATCAGGATACTGAACTGCGTAAGCAGCTTCGTGAAGCTGATGTAGTTTACAAAGTATATAAAAATACAATGATCAACTTTGCAGTCAAAGATACAGAGTTCGAACCGCTTAGCCAGGCATTAAAGGGCCCGAGCGCAATTGCAGTATCCAAGGGAGATGCAACAGCTCCGGCAAGAATTCTTGCAAACTTTGCAAAGACAGCACCGGCACTTGAACTCAAGGCAGGTGTGGTAGAAGGAAACTACTACGATGCAGAAGGCATCGCTGAGGTAGCTAAGGTTCCGGCAAGAGAAGAACTGCTTTCCAGATTGCTTGGAAGCATGCAGTCACCGATTGCAAACTTTGCTCGCGTATTGCAGCAGATCGCTGACAATGGTGGAGAAGCCGCTCCGGCAGCTGAAGAAGCTCCGGCAACAGAAGAAGCTCCGGCAGCTGAGGAAGCTCCGGCAACAGAAGAATAATTTTAACTGGAGGAAAATACAATGGCAAAATTAACTACAGAAGAGTTCATTGAAGCAATCAAAGAGCTTACAGTATTAGAGCTGAACGATCTTGTTAAGGCATGTGAAGAAGAATTTGGCGTTTCTGCAGCAGCAGGCGTTGTAGTAGCAGCAGCAGGCGGAGAGGCTGCAGCAGCTGAAGAGAAGACTGAGTTCGATGTAGAGCTGACAGAAGTTGGCCCGAACAAGGTTAAGGTTATCAAGGTTGTTCGTGAAGTAACAGGACTTGGCCTGAAGGAAGCTAAGGCTGTTGTTGACGAAGCTCCGAAGGTACTCAAAGAGGGTGCTGACAAGGCAGAAGCTGATGACATCAAGGCTAAGCTTGAAGCTGAAGGTGCTAAGGTTACTCTTAAATAATTTAACCTTTGAGCATTTGATCAAAAGAATGACAGAAGAGCGGTTCGAGAAATCGGACTGCTCTTTTTATCTTATGGGAAGGAAGCTTTCCATATGATAAAAATGCTCCACAGGCTATATCCTGCAAGCGGTATTCTTTCTTATAAAAAAGTGAAGAATTTTCCAAAATAATTCTTGACAGGGGTGAGTGTTATAGATATACTGTAGGGTGCACTATTGTGGTGACATATGCTTACCGCATTTGTAAAAGGTGATTTATTGGATGGATTAAAGAAAATGAGAGGTGAAGCGTCAATGGAGAAAAACAGAATACGACCGATGAAATCCGGTAGAGGTATTCGTATGAGCTATGCGAAACAAAAAGAAGTGCTCTCTATGCCGAATCTGATCGAGGTACAGAAAAACTCCTACAAGTGGTTTCTGACCGACGGTCTCAAAGAGGTATTTGCGGACATTTCCCCGATTGCGGATTACAGTGGCCATTTATCCCTGGAATTTGTTGACTTTAAACTGTGCGAGGATGAGAAGAAGTACACCATCGCAGAGTGTAAAGAGAGAGATGCAACATATTCTGCTCCGTTAAAAGTAAAAGTGCGCCTTTACAATAAAGAGCTTGACGAGATCAATGAACATGAAATTTTCATGGGCGATCTTCCTTTGATGACAGAGACCGGAACCTTTGTGATCAATGGTGCAGAGCGAGTTATCGTCAGCCAGCTGGTACGTTCCCCGGGTATTTATTATGGAGTTTCCCATGATAAGACCGGTAAGGAGCTTTATTCAGCGACCGTAATTCCGAACCGTGGTGCATGGTTGGAATATGAAACCGATTCAAATGACATTTATTATGTTCGAGTTGACAGAACCAGAAAGGTGCCGATCACAGTACTGATCCGTGCGCTTGGCTTTGGCACGAACCAGGAAATCCTGGATCTGTTTGGCGAAGAACCGAAGATCCTTGCAAGCTTTGGAAAAGATCCATCCATTTCAGCAGAAACAGGCGACGGCTCCTATGAGCGTGGTCTGCTTGAGTTATATAAGAAAATCCGTCCGGGCGAGCCGCTTACTGTAGAGAGCGCAGAAGGCCTGATCAACAGCATGTTCTTCGATTCCAGAAGATATGATCTGGCTAAGGTTGGACGTTACAAATTTAATAAGAAGCTTTCCTTCCGGAACCGTCTTTCCGGACACGAACTGGCAGAGGATGTTGTAGATCCGACAACAGGCGAGATCGTAGCGGAAAAGGGAACGGTTGTCAGCCGTGATCTTGCTGACCGCATTCAGGATACCGCTGTTCCTTATATTATGGTACAGACAGAGGAACGTGTGGTAAAAGTTCTCTCCAATATGATGGTTCATATTGAGAACTTCTGCGATATCACAGAGGAAGATCTGGGAATCAACAGCCGCGTTTACTATCCGCTGCTGATGACCATTCTTGAGGAGAATGAGTCAAAAGAAGACAGAATCGATGCTATGAAGAAGAGCATTCATGAGCTTGTTCCGAAGCATATTACAAAGGAAGATATTCTTGCTTCCATCAACTACAATATGCATCTGGAATGGGGCATCGGTAACAGCGATGATATCGATCACCTGGGCAATCGTCGTATTCGTGCGGTTGGTGAGCTGCTTCAGAACCAGTATCGTATCGGTCTTTCCAGACTGGAAAGAGTTGTACGTGAGCGTATGACAACACAGGACCAGGGAAATATCTCTCCCCAGTCCCTGATCAATATCAAACCGGTTACAGCTGCAGTAAAGGAGTTCTTTGGATCTTCCCAGCTGTCCCAGTTCATGGATCAGAACAACCCTCTGGGCGAGCTTACACACAAGAGACGTCTTTCCGCACTTGGACCCGGCGGTCTGTCAAGAGATCGTGCCGGATTTGAGGTGCGAGATGTACACTATTCCCACTACGGAAGAATGTGCCCGATCGAGACACCTGAAGGACCGAACATCGGTCTGATCAACTCTCTTGCAAGTTATGCAAGAATCAATGAGTATGGTTTCATTGAGGCACCTTACCGTAAGATTGATCACACAGATCCGAAGAATCCGGTTGTAACCGATGAAGTTGTTTATATGACAGCGGATGAGGAAGACAACTATCATGTAGCACAGGCGAATGAGACGCTTGATGCAGAGGGACACTTCGTTAGAAACATGGTTTCCGGTCGTTTCCGTGAGGAGACACAGGAATACGAAAAGACCATGTTTGATTACATGGACGTATCACCGAAGATGGTATTCTCAGTAGCAACAGCCCTGATTCCTTTCCTGGAGAACGATGATGCGAACCGTGCTCTGATGGGATCCAACATGCAGCGTCAGGCAGTGCCGCTTCTGACCACTGAGGCTCCGGCAGTAGGAACCGGTATGGAGCAGAAGGCTGCAGTTGACTCCGGCGTTTGCGTTGTTGCCAAGAAGCCGGGTACGATCGAGAGAGTTTCCTCTAACGAGATCCGTATCCTTTACGATGATGGAAGCAAGGAAAATATTCCGCTGACCAAATTCGAACGAAGCAACCAGAACAACAGCTACAACCAGAGACCGATTGTAAATAAGGGTGAGCATGTAGAGGAAGGCGATGTGCTGGCAGATGGTGCATCTACCTCCAATGGTGAGCTTGCGCTTGGAAAGAATCCGTTGATCGGATTCATGACCTGGGAAGGATATAACTACGAGGATGCCGTTCTTCTGAGCGAACGTCTGGTGCAGGAGGATGTTTATACTTCTATCCATATCATGGAATACGAAGCAGCATCCAGAGAGACCAAGCTTGGACCGGAAGAAATCACAAGAGACGTTCCGGGCGTTGGTGATGATGCCCTGAAGGATCTGGATGAGAGAGGTATCATCCGCATCGGTGCAGAAGTACATGCAGGTGATATTCTTGTCGGCAAGGTAACACCGAAGGGAGAAACCGAGCTGACAGCAGAAGAAAGACTTCTGCGTGCGATCTTCGGTGAGAAGGCGCGTGAGGTAAGAGATACTTCCCTGAAGGTTCCGCATGGTGAATACGGTATTGTTGTAGATGCGAAGATCTTCACAAGAGAAAACGGCGACGATCTGCCGCCGGGAGTAACAAAGTCAGTTCGTATCTATATTGCACAGAAGAGAAAGATCTCTGTCGGAGATAAGATGGCCGGCCGTCATGGTAACAAGGGTGTCGTTTCCAGAGTGCTTCCGGTAGAGGATATGCCTTTCCTCCCGAACGGAAGACCTTTGGATATCGTACTGAATCCTCTGGGTGTGCCGTCCCGAATGAATATCGGACAGGTCCTGGAGATTCACCTTTCTCTTGCAGCAAAGGCACTTGGCTTTAACGTTGCTACACCGGTATTTGACGGTGCGCACGAGGTTGATATTCAGGATACCCTGGAGCTTGCAAATGACTATGTAAACTTCGAATGGGATGAATTCTATGAGAAATATAAGGATGTGCTTGATCCAGATGTAATGCAGTATCTGTCTGACAACAGAGCGCACAGAGCCCTTTGGAAGGGTGTTCCGATCTCTAGAGACGGAAAGGTAAGACTTCGTGACGGACGTACCGGTGAGTACTTCGACGGAGCAGTTACCATCGGACACATGCATTATCTGAAGCTGCATCACTTGGTAGACGACAAGATCCATGCACGTTCTACCGGTCCCTATTCTCTTGTTACACAGCAGCCGCTGGGTGGTAAAGCTCAGTTTGGTGGCCAGCGTTTCGGAGAGATGGAGGTTTGGGCACTCGAGGCTTATGGTGCAGCCTACACCCTGCAGGAAATCCTGACTGTGAAGTCAGATGACGTTGTTGGCCGTGTGAAGACCTATGAGGCGATCATTAAGGGTGACAATATTCCTGAGCCGGGTATTCCGGAATCCTTCAAGGTACTTCTGAAAGAGCTTCAGTCACTGGCTCTGGATGTGAAGGTGCTTGATGAGAACGGAGACGAGGTTGAGCTTATTGAAGCCAGCGAATATGGCAATACAAACCTGAATTCTGTTTTTGGCAATGAGAAGGACTATTCCTATGACAAGAATGAGTCTTTTGAGGCACAGGGCTATACAACTCAGGAATTCAATGAGAATGAAGAACTTGTCGGTGTTGTAGAAGAAGACCCGACAGAAGAAGATACAATGGAGGAGGATGACGATCTGATCGAAACGATCGTTGGATCCGCAGACGAGGACGAAGAATAAGGAAGGGGCGAAGAACATGCCGGAAACGACAGCAAGGAAATATAACCGGTCAGTAACATTCGATGCGATTAAGATCGGACTGGCTTCCCCGGACAAGATCCGGGAATGGTCTCACGGCGAGGTTACAAAACCGGAGACAATCAATTATCGTACCTTAAAGCCGGAGAAAGACGGACTTTTCTGTGAGCGTATCTTCGGACCGAGCAAGGATTGGGAATGCCACTGCGGCAAGTACAAGAAGATCCGTTATAAAGGCGTGATCTGCGACCGCTGCGGTGTTGAAATCACAAAATCAAGCGTAAGACGTGAGCGCATGGGCAGCATTGAACTGGCTGCCCCGGTATCTCACATCTGGTACTTCAAGGGAATCCCGAGCCGGATGGGACTGATCCTGGATCTGTCTCCCCGTATTCTTGAGAGAGTGCTTTATTTTGCATCTTATATCGTTCTGGATTCAGGCGATACAAATCTGGTTAAGAAGCAGGTTCTGACAGAGTCAGAATATGCTGAGGCCAGAGAAGCTTACGGCAATACCTTCCGTGTAGGAATGGGTGCCGAGGCGATTCTTGAACTTCTTCGTGACATTGATCTGGAAAAGGAATCTGTAGAGCTTAAGGCTGAGCTTAAGGAAGCAACCGGCCAGAAGCGTACCAGAATCATCAAGAGACTGGAGGTTGTAGAAGCCTTCCGTACTTCCGGAAATAAGCCGGAATGGATGATCCTGACAGTTGTTCCGGTTATTCCGCCAGATCTTCGTCCGATGGTACAGCTGGACGGAGGCCGTTTTGCAACCTCCGACCTGAATGACCTTTACAGAAGAATCATCAACAGAAACAACCGTCTGAGAAGACTGCTGGATCTGGGTGCGCCGGATATCATCGTTAGAAACGAGAAGAGAATGCTGCAGGAAGCAGTTGATGCTCTGATCGATAATGGCCGAAGAGGAAGACCGGTAACAGGACCTGGTAACCGTGCGCTTAAGTCTCTTTCCGATATGCTGAAAGGTAAGGGCGGACGTTTCCGTCAGAACCTGCTCGGAAAACGAGTTGACTATTCCGGACGTTCCGTTATCGTCGTAGGACCTGAACTGAAGATTTATCAGTGCGGTCTGCCGAAGGAAATGGCAATCGAGCTCTTCAAGCCTTTCGTTATGAAGGAACTGGTTTCCAGAGGAATTGCTCATAATATCAAGAACGCCAAGAAGATGGTAGAAAGACTTCAGACAGAGGTTTGGGATGTTCTTGAAGAAGTCATCAGAGAGCATCCGGTTATGCTGAACCGTGCACCGACACTGCACAGACTTGGTATTCAGGCTTTTGAGCCGATCCTGGTAGAAGGTAAGGCAATCAAGCTTCATCCGCTCGTATGTATGGCCTTCAATGCCGATTTCGACGGAGATCAGATGGCTGCACACCTTCCGCTTTCCGTAGAAGCACAGTCAGAGTGCAGATTTATGCTTCTGTCACCGAACAACCTTCTGAAGCCGTCAGATGGTGCCCCGGTAGCCGTTCCTTCTCAGGATATGGTCCTTGGTATTTACTATCTGACCATGGGACGAATGGTAGATCATTCCGATGACAAGGAACTGGATGCAAGCATTGAGCATGTATTTAAGACCCAGGATGAAATTGATGAGGCACTCGGCCTGAACGGAAATGAGGGCAGCATTGATATCAATACCATGATCAAGTATCAGGTAAATGACGAGGGACGTTATGTTATCTGTACACCACGTGATCTCATGGGACACTATTTTGCGAATACAGAGCATGCACTTCTTGCTTATGAGAATGGTGATATCACCTATCATCAGAAGATTCATGTTCGCAAAACAGGAAAGCTTGCAGACGGAACAGAAATTTCTACTGTTTTGAAGACAACATTGGGAAGACTTCTTTTCAATGAGATCATTCCGCAGGATCTTGGCTTCGTAGACAGGAGCGAGGAGACATTGCTTGCAGATGCGAAGGCAAATGGCTGGGATGAAGAAAAGATCGAAAAAGAGAGAGCTTACAGAAAGCTGACGCTTGAGGTTGACTTCCATGTTGGCAAGAAGGGTCTGAAGCAGATTCTGGAGAAGGTCATCAATATCCACGGTGCTACCAAGATGGCAGAAGTTCTTGATGATATCAAGGCAATGGGTTATGGATATTCTACCAAGGCTGCAATGACAGTTTCTATTTCCGATATGACAGTGCCGGCACAGAAGCCGGAGCTGCTTGATCAGGCACAGAAGACGGTCGATCAGATCACAAGAAACTTCAAGCGAGGCCTGATTACAGAGGAAGAACGTTACAATGAGGTAATTGAGACCTGGAAGAATACGGATGATGAGCTGACTCATCTCCTGCTGAGCGGTCTTGACAAATATAACAACATCTTCATGATGGCTGACTCCGGTGCGCGAGGATCTGATAAGCAGATCAAGCAGCTGGCCGGTATGCGAGGCCTGATGGCAGATACAACCGGACGTACCATTGAGTTGCCGATCAAGTCAAACTTCCGTGAGGGTCTGGACGTTCTGGAGTATTTCATGTCTGCGCATGGTGCTCGTAAGGGACTTTCCGATACTGCTCTTCGTACAGCCGATTCCGGATACCTGACCAGACGAATGGTAGACGTATCTCAGGATCTGATTGTTCGTGAAACAGATTGCTCTGTTGGAGCAGAAGAGATTCCGGGCGTTGAAGTTGTTGCCTTCATGGACGGCAAGGAAGAAATCGAGACACTTCAGGAGCGTATCACAGGAAGATACCTCAGTGAGCCGATCTATGATAAGGATGGAAACATTCTTGTAGATGCAAATAAGATGGTTACACCGGCTCGTGCAGCATTGATCATGAGCAAGGGCGTTGGCAAGGACGGCGGAGAGCTGACAAAGGTAAGAATCCGTTCTATCCTGACCTGCAGAAGTACACTTGGTATTTGTGCAAGATGCTATGGTGCGAACATGGCGACTGGTTCACCTGTTCAGGTTGGTGAGGCTGTTGGTATCATCGCAGCTCAGTCTATCGGTGAGCCGGGTACACAGCTTACCATGAGAACCTTCCATACCGGTGGTGTAGCTGGTAACGATATTACACAGGGTCTTCCTCGAGTAGAGGAGCTTTTTGAGGCAAGAAAGCCGAAGGGACTTGCGATTATTTCCGATATCGAAGGTGATGTTATCCTGAAGGATACCAAGAAGAAGCGTGAGATCATCGTAACCAATAGAGATGATATGGAAGAAAAGACCTATGTTATTCCATACAGCTCCAGAATTAAGGTTGTGGATGGCGAGCATGTAGAGGCCGGACAGGAACTGACAGAAGGTTCTGTTAACCCGCATGATATTATGCGTATCAAGGGTATCCGCGCTGTTCAGGAATATCTGCTTCGTGAGGTACAGAGAGTTTACAGACTGCAGGGTGTAGAAATCAACGATAAGCATATCGAGGTAATTGTAAGACAGATGCTGAAGAAGGTCCGCATTGAGGACAACGGTGATTCTGATTTACTGCCGGGTACAATGGTTGATTACCTGAAGGTAGAAGAGGTAAACAAAGAGCTTGAGGAACAGGGACTTGAGCCGGCTACCGGTGAGAGAGTGATCCTTGGTATCACAAAGGCTGCTCTTGCAACCGATTCCTTCCTGTCAGCAGCATCCTTCCAGGAGACAACAAAGGTCCTGACCGATGCCGCAATCAAGGGTAAGGTTGATCCGCTGATTGGTCTGAAAGAGAATGTTATTATCGGTAAGCTGATTCCGGCAGGAACCGGTATGAAGCGTTACCGTGGTGTTCGTCTGAATACAGATGTGAAGACCGAAGCCTTTCAGGAGGCAATGGATGAGGAAATCCTCGGAGACGACACTGAGGAACTGATCCTGGATGCAAGCGATATCATTGAGGACAGCGCTGCAGATACAAGAGAAGAAGATGCAGTAGCAGATGTTTTTTCTGATGTAGAAGAAACCATTCTCTAAAAGAGCAGAATAAGTGAAAAAAGGAATACTGTTTTGAGCAGTATGACCTTATCATAAGAAGGGCATTGCATTGTCCGAAAAAAGGAGCTGTTTTTCCTGCCGTAAGGCATGAAAGACAGCTCCTTTTTATTATCTTCTTGGAAACTTTCTTCCTATAAGATAATCATGCGCCACATGGATCGCACTGTGGCAGAGAGGAATGGTGTCGTGAAAGCGACCGATATCCTGCAAGTAAGTCTTTCTTGTTAAATTAGCTTGACAGGGCATCTTTTGAAGGATATAATCAAAAAGCACGCTTATTAGGGTGCATGGTTTTGCATGCTTTTTTCAAAAGCTGCGGTAATAAAAATAAAACAGGAGGTGAAAAGAATGCCAACATTTAACCAGCTCGTAAGAAAAGGAAGACAGTCATCTGTCAAGAAATCTACAGCACCGGCACTTCAGGTAGGATACAACTCTCTTCACAAGAAGCAGACAAAGACATCCTCTCCGCAGAAGCGTGGTGTTTGCACAGCTGTTAAGACTGCAACGCCGAAGAAGCCGAATTCAGCACTTAGAAAAATCGCCAGAGTTCGTCTTTCTAACGGAATTGAAGTAACAAGCTACATTCCGGGAGAAGGTCACAACCTTCAGGAGCATAGCGTTGTTCTTATTCGTGGCGGACGTGTAAAGGATTTACCTGGTACCAGATATCATGTGATCCGTGGAACACTGGATACAGCCGGTGTTGCCAACAGAAAACAGGGTCGTTCCAAGTATGGCGCTAAGAGACCGAAAAAATAATTCGGCAGCATAGCGAATCAGGAATGAACAAGACAGATCACTAGGTAATTGGTTTGTAATGTTGGAAATTTTCACTTATTTTCCGGCATACGACAAGGGAAAAATCAACCTTTGAGTACCTGTGAATTAACCACATGATTAAGGAGGGAAGACACGTGCCACGTAAGGGACATATTCAGAAAAGAGATGTTTTAGCAGATCCGATCTACAACAATAAAGTCGTTACAAAGCTGATCAACAACATCATGATCGACGGCAAGAAGGGCGTAGCTCAGAAGATTGTTTACGGCGCATTTGCTAAAGTAGAAGAGAAGGCTGGAAAGCCTGCTATCGAAGTGTTCGAGGAGGCAATGAACAACATCATGCCGACACTCGAAGTTAAAGCAAGACGTATTGGTGGTGCTACATACCAGGTTCCGATCGAGGTTAGACCGGATCGTCGTCAGGCACTTGCACTTCGTTGGCTGACAAACTACTCACGCGCAAGAAGTGAGAAGACAATGCAGGACAAGCTCGCAAACGAGATTTTAGATGCTTCTAATAACACAGGTTCTGCAGTTAAGCGTAAGGAAGACATGCACAAAATGGCAGAGGCAAACAAGGCGTTTGCTCACTACCGTTTCTAGTCTGCGCGTTCTTATAAGGAGGAAAAGCTTTGGCTGGAAGAGAATATCCGCTTGAGAGAACCAGAAATATCGGAATCATGGCTCATATCGATGCTGGTAAGACAACATTGACAGAGCGTATTCTGTACTACACTGGTGTAAATTATAAGATCGGTGAGACCTATGAAGGTACTGCAACCATGGACTGGATGGAGCAGGAGCAGGAGCGTGGTATCACAATCACATCTGCTGCTACAACATGCCACTGGACAGAGGAAGAGCAGGCAAAGCCGAAAAAGGGCGCACTTGAGCATCGTATCAATATCATCGATACTCCCGGTCACGTTGACTTTACTGTAGAGGTAGAGCGTTCACTGCGTGTCCTTGACGGAGCTGTTGGTGTATTCGATGCAAAGGGTGGTGTAGAGCCGCAGTCTGAGAACGTATGGCGTCAGGCTGATACCTACAACGTACCCCGTATCGCTTTTGTAAATAAGATGGATATCCTCGGTGCTGACTTCTTCAACACCGTAGATGAAATCGGCAAAAAGCTCGGAAAGAATGCAGTTGTTGTTGAGCTTCCGATCGGAAAAGAAGATCATTTTGATGGAATCATTGATCTTTTTGAAATGAAGGCATACATCTACAATGATTCTAAGGGAGAAGATATTTCTATCGTTGATATCCCTGAGGATATGCAGGATGATGCTGAGCTCTATCATACAGAACTCGTTGAGAAGATCTGTGATTTTGATGAAGAGCTGATGATGATGTACCTGGATGGCGAAGAGCCGTCTATCGAGCAGCTGAAAGCTGGTCTTCGTAAGGGTACTATCGCAAATGAAGGTGTACCGGTACTTTGCGGTTCCGCTCACCAGAACAAAGGTATCCAGAAGCTTCTGGATGCAGTAGTAGAATTTATGCCTGCTCCGACAGACATCCCTGCAATCAAGGGTGTTGATATGGATGGCAATGAGATCGAGAGAATTGCATCTGATGATGAGCCTTTCTCCGCTCTGGCATTCAAGATCGTTACCGATCCGTTCGTTGGTAAGCTTGCATACTTCCGTGTATATTCAGGTGTTCTGAATTCCGGATCCTACATTTTAAATGCAACAAAGGATAAGAAGGAACGTGTAGGCCGTATCCTCCAGATGCACGCTAACAAGCGTCAGGAGCTGGATAAGGTTTACTCCGGTGATATCGCAGCAGCTGTAGGTCTGAAGGTTACAGCTACAGGTGATACAATCTGTGATGAGCAGCATCCGGTTATCCTTGAGTCTATGGAATTCCCAGAGCCGGTTATTCAGCTCGCAATCGAGCCGAAGACAAAAGCCGGACAGGGCAAGATGGCAGAAGCACTTGCTAAGCTTGCAGAAGAAGATCCGACCTTCCGTGCACATACAGACGGAGACACAGGTCAGACCATTATCGCAGGTATGGGTGAGCTTCATCTTGAGATCATCGTTGACCGTCTCCTTCGTGAGTTTAAGGTAGAAGCAAACGTTGGTGCTCCTCAGGTAGCATACAGAGAAAGCTTTACCAAGGCTGTTGATGTAGATTCCAAATATGCGAAGCAGTCCGGTGGACGTGGACAGTATGGTCACTGTAAAGTTAAATTCGAGCCGATGGATGCGAACGGTGAAGAGCTCTTCAAGTTCGAATCTACCGTTGTCGGTGGTAACATTCCGAAGGAATATATCCCGGCTGTTGGAGAAGGTATCGAAGAAGCAACTCAGACAGGTCCTCTGGCTGGATTCCCGGTTGTTGGTGTTCACGCAACTGTTTACGATGGATCTTACCATGAAGTCGATTCATCCGAGATGGCATTCCACATTGCAGGTTCTATGGCATTCAAGAAGGCTATGGAGACAGCAAATCCTGTTCTCCTTGAGCCGATCATGAAGGTCGAAGTTACCATGCCGGAAGAATACATGGGTGATGTAATCGGTGATATCAACTCACGTCGTGGACGTGTAGAGGGTATGGATACTGTTGGTAATGGCCGAATCGTTAAGGCTTATGTACCGCTTTCCGAAATGTTCGGATATGCAACAGACCTTCGTTCCAAGACACAGGGACGTGGTAACTACTCTATGTTCTTCGAGAAATATGAGCAGGTTCCGAAGTCTGTACAGGAAAAGGTTATTTCTAACCGTAATTCATAAAAACTACTTGAAAAAGACTAACCCTTTTAATATAATCGAAGTTAGTTGAATCAGTATCAAAAGCTTATAATTCCCCGAATTTCGGGCGATTATGCAAGGAGGATTTAGAACAATGGCAAAAGCGCATTTTGAAAGAACTAAACCACATTGTAACATTGGTACCATCGGTCACGTAGATCATGGTAAAACAACTCTGACAGCTGCTATCACATCTGTACTGGCTGCAAGAGTAGAAGGAAACTCTTCTGTAGATTTCGCAAACATCGATAAGGCTCCGGAAGAGAGAGAAAGAGGTATCACAATCTCTACAGCTCACGTTGAGTATGAGACAGAGAAGAGACACTATGCACACGTTGACTGCCCGGGCCATGCCGATTATGTAAAGAACATGATCACTGGTGCTGCTCAGATGGACGGCGCTATCCTTGTAGTAGCTGCAACTGATGGTGTTATGGCTCAGACAAAGGAGCACATCCTTCTTTCCCGTCAGGTAGGTGTACCTTACATCGTTGTATTCCTGAACAAGTGCGATATGGTTGATGACGAAGAGCTGATCGAGCTTGTAGAAATGGAAGTAACAGAGACTCTGGAAGAGTATGAATTCACAGATTCACCGATCGTTAAGGGATCTGCTCTGAAGGCTCTTGAAGATCCGAACGGCGAATGGGGCGACAAGATCATGGAACTCATGGATACAATCGATGAGTACATTCCGGATCCGCAGCGTGCAACAGATCTTCCTTTCCTTATGCCGGTTGAGGACGTATTCACAATCACAGGCCGTGGTACAGTAGCTACAGGTAGAGTAGAGCGTGGTACACTGAACCTCAACGACGAAGTAGAAATCGTTGGTCTGAAGGACGAAATCAAGAAGACAGTTGTAACTGGTATCGAGATGTTCCGTAAGATTCTTGATCAGGCTGAAGCTGGTGATAACATCGGTGCTCTTCTTCGTGGTGTTCAGAGAACAGAAATCGAAAGAGGACAGTGTCTTGTTAAACCGGGTTCTGTAAACTGCCACAAGAAATTTACAGCTCAGGTTTACGTTCTTACAAAAGACGAAGGTGGACGTCATACTCCGTTCTTCAACAACTATCGTCCGCAGTTCTACTTCAGAACAACTGACGTAACAGGTGTTATCAACCTTCCGGAAGGAACAGAGATGTGCATGCCTGGTGATAACGTAGAGATGACAATCGAACTGATCCATCCGGTAGCTATGGAGCAGGGTCTTACATTCGCTATCCGTGAGGGTGGTAGAACTGTAGGTTCAGGCCGAGTTGCTACAATCATCGAATAATCTACGCGAAAGCAATGAGATAAGCGCGTGAAAGCGCGATAAAAAGAGCCACTGCAAGTTTACTTGCATGTGGCTCTTTTTGCGTGCTTGCGGGCATTTGGCGAATGCCCGCGACCGAGGAAATGCGAAGCATTTTCGAGGTGCGCTTATCGTAGGATAAATTAACAGACTTGCTTATGTTTGCAGACTCTAAGTCAAAAACAATTTATCGAAAATTTTTTGACATTTCTACAGATGCATGCTAATCTGATTGTAGAAAAAGAGTGCTACCGATAGACGGTTAGTCCACATACTTATTGATTACAAAGATAACCGCTTAGTTTGCAGACAGGGCGGTTATTTTTGTGTTTTATGATTATCTTTGCCTAATGTATATCCGATACCAAAGCAGGTTAAGCCGAAGCACACGACTGCAATGAAATCCACAATACTCATTGGCTTAGCCCTCCTTTTCACTGGATTCCTTTACAGGTTTCTATGTAATCAGAGGGTCACAGTCCCTCTGGAGAAGGACTAACCGCCTACCGTTATGGTAGCACCCATATTTTGATTATAATAGTCTGAAAATGTCGGTACAATATAAAATTGGCAGAGTAGAATCCAGCAACTGTAGCAGAGAAGCTAATTTTTCAAAAGATAAATATGAAGCAGATGGATTATATTACAACATACACAGGAAAGCATTTTGAACTCTTGAATCCGGATCCGGCAGCGATAGATATTAGGGATATTGCGCATGCCTTATCCTTAATCTGCCGGGGAAATGGACATGTGCATACTTTCTGGTCGGTAGCCGAGCATTGTATCTGCTGTGCCAAGGAGGCAAGGGCACGTGGCTTGTCAGAGAGAATGATCCTGGCCTGTTTACTTCATGATGCCAGTGAATGCTATTTGTCAGATGTGCCGAGTCCATTTAAGAAATCTCTCCCAGCTTATGGTGAGCAGGAGGATCGGCTTTTAAGTCTGATTTATGAGAAATTCTTGGGGACAGATCTGACAGAAGAGGAACAGAGGCAGCTAAAAGAAATTGACCATGCCATGCTTTGGTATGATCTGAAGGAGCTTCTTGGCGAGGGGCAGACAAGAGAAAAACCAAAGCTTTGTATTAGCCTGGATTATAGCGTGAGGTCTTTTAAGGAAGTAGAAGAAGAATATCTTGCGATCTATGAAAAATATAAAAATCAACGCATGCGATAGAACAAAAGAAAACAAAGTATTTTGCGAAAGCTGTTTCCGAATAGCAAGAGGATACTACAAAAAAAGAATGTTAGCGATCAGATCTGCCAAGTCCATTTAAGAAATTCCTTCCGGCTTATGGTGAACAGGAGGCCCAGTTTATGCCATTTAAGATTGTGCGTAATGATATTACAAAAATGAATACAGAAGCCATTGTCAATACAGCGAATGCTTATCCTACGGTTGGCCCCGGCTGTGATCGTGCCGTCTACAAGGCGGCAGGCTATGACGAACTTCTAAATTATAGAGTAGAGAAAATTGGCATCGTAGAGGAGGGAGATGTATTTATTACTCCGGGCTTTCATTTACAAGCGGAGTTTATTATTCATGCGGTAAGCCCTCTTTATAAGGGAGGAAAAGAAGGAGAGGAAGAAAAGCTTCGTTCCGCTTATCGAAAGAGCTTGCAGACAGCAAAAGAGAAGGGGATAAAATCGATTGCATTTCCTCTGATTTCTACCGGGGGATTCGGATATCCCCTGGAAGAAGGAATCCGAATTGCTGTAGATGAAATCAATGCATTCCTCCTAAGAAATGAAATGGAGATTTTTCTGGTTGTATTTGATAACGAAGCAACCCAGCTTGGAGAGAAGCTATATCCGGGCTTAGAAGCCTATATTGAGCAGAATTATGTAGAGGCTGCCAGCGAGGAAGAATATGGATATGATAAGGGTTTCTCCGGGGAGACAGGATCAGAAAGAAGGAATGCAATAAATGCAGAAGCTGTCAGCGAGGAATCTTTAGAATCATCCCAGCTAGCTTTTATAGATTTTGAAGGGCAGCATGAGAGTAGCTTGGAAGAACGCATGAGGCATATGTCTGATAGCTACTCAGAATATCTGTTGTATCTGATAGCTGAAAAACATATGGAGAATGCTGAGGTTTGGAAGCGGGCAATCGTGGATAGGAAGGTTTTCTCCAAGATAAAGAATCATGCAAATTATCATCCGAACAAACTGACCGCCTTGTGCTTGTGCATCGGCGCCAAGTTGAATTTGGATGAGGCGAAGGATCTGCTAGCAAGAGCGGGTTATGCATTATCGCCCTGTGATAAGACCGATATTATCTTTTCTTATTTTATTGAGAATAAAATTTATGACATGATCGAGTTGGATATTCAGCTTGAAGAGCATGGTTTGCCCTGTATCATTTCATAATTTCAAAAAGGCATGGTTAATTTGCAAATTCACAATCATTTTTAAGATTGCCTTTTTAACGTCGCCTATCAAGAGACCGGTTTAAGAAAGCTATTTCGTATAATGATTCCATCAAAAAATATCGAAGCTTATTGCAATAAAGAATGACAAAATAACAAGGATTATGCGCGAAGAGAGGTCACGGCTTATGGAAAAGAATATTTGGCTTGATGGGATGATGGGACTTGTTGTCGGAGATGCACTTGGCGTTCCATTGCAGTTCATGAGCAGGAATGAAATAAAGAATAGAGCAGAAGGTGCCGTGACGGGAATGGAAGCCGGAGGTGTTTACAATATGCCGGAAGGGACTTGGTCGGATGACAGCTCTATGGCACTGGCTACACTCGCAAGTTTGATTGAGAAAAGAAAAGCGGACCCGGCTGATATCATGAGGAGATTTGTAAAGTGGGAGCGGGAAGGAGAGTATACTCCTTTTGGCAAGGCTTTTGATCAGGGAAATACATGCAAAAGCGCAATAGACAGATTTGCAGAGCACTCCAATGTGAAGACCTGTGGTGCAACCGGGGAGCATGCAAATGGGAATGGTGCATTAATGAGAATTCTTCCGGCCTGCCTCTATTACTATGAGAGGCAGAAGAAGGATGGCTGCTCAGAGGATGAAGCGATACAGGGAATTCATAAGATCAGTGCTCTTACCCATAATCATTTAAGATCTCAAATGTGCTGTGGAATCTATTATTTCATGGTGAAAAGCATTGTTGACAGTTTTGCGGATACAAAGCAGACTGCCAGAGTATTCAGTGATATTTTGCAGGAAGGCATTGACAGAGGCGTGAAGTATTACGGTCGTAATATGGAAAATCTTCCGGAACTGGCCTATCTTGAACGATTGTTTTATTTGCAGGAGCTTAAGGAAATACCGGAAAATCAGATTAGGAGTTCCGGCTATGTGATTGATTCGATTGAGGCAGCAGTCTGGTGTCTGATTACACAGGATTCTTTCGAGGCTTCCTTGTTAAAAGCGGTTAATCTGGGCGATGATACAGATACGGTAGCAGCAATCGCCGGAGGTTTGGCCGGATTATATTATGGGTATGAAGCAATTCCAAAGGAATGGCTTGCAGTGATCAAGAAACGGGAATGGATCGAGGACATGTGTCAAAGCATGTTATCACATGAAGAATGATATTTAATAAGAAGGCGACAGCTCTGAAAGTTTTGCGGTTTAAAACCGCAAAATATTTCAGAGCTGTTTTTTAAATAGAGTTCTAAAGAGCAGGCGTACGAAGGGGCCTACAAAAAAGATCTGTAAGCACAAAGCCATTGGGAAACAGGTGACTGCCAGTTGAATCCACTGACAAAACCAGGCGGCAGAAATTCCATTATGGATCAGTGTTGCAAGCAAAGTGATAAGGGGAACGATCTGGCATACCGTAAAAGACTGAATTGCCAGAACCAGATAGATTGGCTGAGAGCTGGCAGGATCAATGATTCGGAGGGCCAGCTTTTTTGCTGTATTTGTTATCAGAAAAAAAATCAAACAGAAGACAAGAATATACTCCAGCCACATCTCTTTAATCGCAAGGAAAAATACCTGATAGCTTAGTGCCCCGAATTTAAGGGCGATGGTATAGACCGTCATGCAGTAAACCATGAAAAAAACCATGAGAAGGGTAAAAATGACACTTTGAAATTTTGTTTTTGGCATAAAAATTCTCCTTTTCTTTTCAAATGAGGCAATAAAAAACGACATTAAGTACCTGTAGATGGCCACCAGACAAAAGCCATGCAGATATTTAATGTCGTTATTTCATTTCCGTGTTAAATTTTGCAGAACCTATCATACTATAAATTTCAGGATAATGTAAGTCGAAATTTCAGTTTCAAAAAAAGATGCTTGGGCTGGCAGGAGAGAGGCTGAAAGATGCCATTTGTGGGAGTTTTTTGTTATACTGTATGTGTTTCGCGGATATGTTTACATTGCCGGAGGAGAACAGATTGAAATTTTGCCAGGAAGAGGGCCGGGATGAATACAGAAAAATGTTGAAACAGGCGTTGAATGAGATCTGAAAATAGAATTTTGGGAGAGGAAAATAAACACTAATAAAGGAGAAAGCAATTAAGATGAATTACATTTCAAGAGACAAGGCATTTGAATTATTAAAGAAGTACAACAAGGATCCGTTTCATATTCAGCATGCATTTACAGTGGAAGCTGTCATGAAATGGTATGCAAAGGAGCTGGGATTCGAAGAGGATGCAGAGTACTGGGGTATCGTTGGACTTTTGCATGACATTGATTTTGAGCAGTATCCGGACGAGCACTGCCTTAAGGCACCGGAGCTTTTGAGAGAAGCCGGAGTGGGCGAGGATATGATTCATGCAATCTGCTCACACGGATATGGAATCACAGTTGGCAATGGTACTACCATAGACGTTGAACCAAGCCATTTGATGGAAAAGGTTTTATTTGCAGCGGATGAACTTACCGGTCTGATCTGGTCAGCGTCCCTTATGAGACCTTCAAAGAGTACCAAGGATATGGAGCTGAAGTCCCTTAAGAAGAAATATAAGAGCAAGGGCTTTGCTGTAGGATGTTCCAGAGAAGTGATCGCCAGAGGAGCAGAGCAGCTTGGATGGGAGCTGGATGAGCTTTTGGAGAAAACATTGGAAGCAATGAAAGCATCCGAGGACATCATTAATACGGAGATGGAAGCTGAATTCCCGAAAGAAGAGGAAGAGGGAATGAAGCTGATAGAGAATGAAAACGGTCTTGGAATCGAGCCTTTATTTCAGGAGCAGGTGGATTTCGATACATTTTCAAAGTCTGATTTTAGAGCGGTAAAGGTAAAGGATTGCGTAGCAGTGCCAAAGTCTAAGAAGCTTCTGCATTTTACACTGGATGACGGAACTGGGACAGACAGGACAATTCTCTCCGGAATCCATGCCTATTATGAGCCGGAAGAACTGGTAGGCAAGACGCTGCTTGCCATTACAAATCTTCCGCCAAGAGCGATGATGGGAATCGATTCCTGTGGCATGCTATTGTCAGCTGTTCATTATGAAAATGGGGAGGAAAAGTTGAATCTTCTTATGCTGAATGATGCCATTCCGGCCGGAGCAAAGCTTTATTAAGGAAAAGCGATTATTTCAAAATTCGTAAGACCTGAGACAGATAAATTTTAGGAGTAATATTCATGCAGACAGCCAAAAGTTATTTGCATATTTTTCTTGATATAGGAGCAGCCTTGCTAAATAGCGGTGCGGAAATCTTTCGTGTGGAAGATACCTTGAATCGAATGGGCTATGCTTGCGGAGCCACGCATATGAATGTTTTTGTGATCACATCCAGTATCGTGGTCACAATGGAATTTCCGGGAGACGGTGCAAGGACGCAGACACGCAGGATTCATGACGGCAGCGGGAATGATTTTACCAAGCTGGAGGAATTAAATGACTTAAGCCGCCGCTTTTGCCAAGAACCGCTTTCGGCAGCAGAGCTAAGGAAGGAATTTGAAAAAATAAATGCCGATAAACCGAAGGCATGGATAAGCTTTCTTGGATGTCTCCTGGCTGCCTGCAGTTTTACTTTTTTTTATGGAGGAAGCGTTGCGGATGCCGTGGCAGCAGGGATGGGCGCAGTGTTGATCTGGCTCCTACAGCAGTATTTCCGGCCGGTTTGTATGAATGATGTGGCTTTTCAGTTTGCAGCTTCCTTTTTAGTGGGGGCTGCAATTTGCGGGATGGCAGATATTTATCCGCTGCTTCATATGGATAAGATCATGATTGGTGATATTATGCTTCTGATTCCCGGACTGATGGCAACAAATGCGATGCGGGATGTATTCATTGGAGATACCCTTTCCGGAATTATCCGTTTGATCGTGGCCTTGCTTCTTGCGGCAGCATTGGCACTTGGATTTATGGGAGCAATTATTTTCTTTAAGAAGGTGGGACTTTGAAGACAACAATTATTATGCAGCTGATAAGCGGTGCACTTGGTTCTGTGGGATTCGGTCTTATCTTTCGTATAAAGAATAAATACCTTCCGCTGGTTTTTATAGGGGGAGCGATCAGCTGGCTGCTATTTCTGATTGGAAAAGAGCTATGGGGAGGCGTTTTTCTTCCGGCCTTGCTGGCCGGCCTTATCGCAGATATCTATGCAGAAATTCTGGCAAGAGTCTGCAAGGCAACGTCCACCTCCTTTTTTGTTACATCTGTGATTCCTTTGATTCCCGGAAGCAGCTTATATTATTGTATGAACAGTATGCTGGAAGGAAATTTGCCGGAGGCTTTTGTATATGGAAAAGAAACCTTTTTGATGGCTTGCGGATTAGCGGCAGGAATGAGCATTGCCTGGGAGATTTGTTATTTTATAAGGAGCATAAGAAAGTGAATGAGTATCAGAGAGCCCTGGAATTAAAGGAAGAAATCATAGCAAACAGAAGGTATTTTCATGAACATCCGGAAGTAGGATTAAACATGCCGAAGACACGGAACTATATTAAGAGAGAGCTGGCCTCTTACGGGATCGAGGCAGAAGAATGCGGCCATGGACTGACAGCAAGGATTGGAAAGGGCGGCAAGTGTATTCTTCTTCGGGCAGATATGGATGCCCTCCCTATGGCTGAGGAAAGTGGGGAGACCTTTGCCTGCAAAAGCGGCAAGGAAGCACACGCCTGTGGTCATGATTTTCATGCAGCCATGCTCCTTACAGCGGCCAAGATATTAAAGGAAAAGGAGTCTTCTCTGCAGGGAACCGTGAAACTTATGTTTCAGCCGGCTGAGGAAAGTTTTGAAGGAAGCCAGGATATGATCGAGTCAGGCATTTTAGAGAATCCAAAAGTAGATGCGGCTTTGGCTTACCACGTATCACCGGGACAAATGCCGGTGGGGCTGGTTATGTATAATGCACATGGACCGATGATGTTTTCGGTCAATGGATTCCGGATCAGAATACAGGGAAAAGGCGCACACGGGGCTTATCCACAGAAGGGCATTGATCCGATCAATATTGGTGTTCATATCCATCTGGCTTTGCAGGAGTTGATTGCGAGAGAAAGTGATCCGGAAAAGGCCTGCGTCCTGACAATCGGAAAATTCGAAGCGGGAAGTGCGGCGAATATTATTCCGGATATGGCTGTTTTGGAGGGAACATGTCGCACCAATGACAGAGAAGAAAGGACAAAGCTGGTAAAAAGGATTCGAGAAGTGGCGGAGCTTACGGCAGCAGTCTATGGAGGACAGGCAGAAGTGGAAGAGTTATCCAATGTTCCGCCTCTTGTTTGTGATTCGAATTTAACGACAGAGATGCTGAGCTATATGAGAGAGCTTTCGATACCGGATTTTGCGGAATATCCTGATGTGACAGCCAGTGCATCAGAGGATTTTGCCAATATTGCAGAGAAGGTTCCCAGCACATTTATGTATCTTTCTGCCGGTTTTTTGGATGAGCGCGGAGCCTATTCGGCGCATCATCCCAAGGTAAGATTTAACGAAGAGGTTTGCCCGATCGGAGCAGCCTGCCTGGCACATTGTGCCAGCCGCTGGTTGGAAGAAAATGCGTAAAAGAGAATCATGCAAATGTTGTAATTTGAGGCGGACATCATCACTAAGAGAACAAAGATAAAAGTATGAGTAAAGCAGAAAGCTATTATTATAATCAATTGAATAAAGACCAGCAGAAGGTATACTATGCGATGAAGCAGGGACTGCTGCAGATGGAAACATCCTTTCCAGTGCTGCGACTTGATCAAAAAGAATTAGGCGATATTTATTTTATGGTAAGAATGGATAATCCCATGATCTTTTGGTCGGTTACCTTCAAATATCGCTATTATGATGATTCAACCTACGTGGAGCTGATTCCGGAGTATCTTTTCACAAAGGATAAAATAAAAGAACATCGGCAGGCCATGGAATCCCGCGTGAAGAAACTGGCAAGACAGGCTGAGAAACTGGATGAAAAAGGACAAGAACTCTACATTCACGATTTTATCTGCAAGAATGTACACTACGATAAATTAAAGAAAGAGTATTCTCATGAGATCATCGGGGCGCTTGGAAACGGAGTGGCGGTTTGCGAGGGTATTGCCAAATCAGTAAAAGCACTCTGCGACGCCCTGGGAATCTGGTGTATCGTAGCTCTGTCGGAGAATAATCCTGAGAAAGGGATTAAGTATCGTCACGCTTGGAATGTCATTCGAATTGCTGGGAAATACTATCATTTGGATGCCACATTTGATAATACACTTTCGAATAATGATCTGATCCGATATGACTATGTCAATCTTTCAGATAAGCAGATTTTCAGGGATCATGAGCCTGTTATCTGGAAAGTGCCGGCTTGTTCTGATCATGACCATTTCTATTATAAAGAAAAGAAAGTTTCATGGACAACCCTGGATGAGGTGCGAAACAGAAGCAGACAGGCTGCTAAGAAGGGAAAGGTGCTTCTTTTTCATTGGAGAGGCGGATATTTAACAAAAGAAATCTTAAATGAGCTTCTCGAGATTTTTAATGAAGAGGCTACAGCGAGAGAAAAACATGCACTGGTTTCATTGAATTGGCCCCAGGCTGTGCTGCAAGTGCGTTTTGCGGAAGGCATAGGACAGGAAACCGTGGAGATGGAAGAGGCAAATGAAGGCGAGATTTAGTCATGGATATGAAAACTTGGAGGAGTTTCAATAAAATGACAGAGAAAGAAAAAATGCAAAATCAGATGCTTTATGATGCAAACTATGACAAAGTCATATTGGAAGAAAGAAGGAAGGCAAAAGAGCTTTGTTACGACTATAATCAGCTGCGCCCGTCAGATGAGGAAGGGCAGAAAAAAATTATGGGTCAGCTGCTGGGAAAAACCAAGGGGGACTTCTGTATAATTGCTCCTTTCTGGTGTGATTATGGCTATAATATAGAAATCGGAGAGAATTTTTTTGCCAACCATAATACGGTTATTCTTGATGGAGCAAAGGTTACATTTGGAGATAATGTCTTTGTTGCGCCGAATTGCGGATTTCATACGGCAGGTCATCCGATTGATTTAGAGAGAAGAAATCAGGGCCTGGAATATGCATATCCGATTACAGTGGGAGATAATGTCTGGATTGGAGCCGGTGTTCAGGTTATGCCGGGGGTTAGGATCGGCAGTAATGTTGTGATTGGCGGAGGAAGCCTTGTGGTGAAGGATATTCCAGATAATAGCCTTGCAGTTGGAAATCCCTGTAAGGTGATTCGAGCAATTACAGAGGAAGATAAAAAGACATGCTGGGACAGATAAAACAATGAATGGGATTATCAGAGTTAAAGATATTTCGTATGACAGATATGAAGAACTGCTGATGCGACGAGATGCTATAAGAAAGCAAGCATTTCTTTATGAGAGAGCCTTTACAAAAGAGTTTGGCGATTTAATACTAGAAGTATTTCGTATAAAGATAGAGTGCATTCGCAAAAAGAAAACAATAGAGTTTTGCCAGGCTGCTGTAAACCATGGTAAGGAGGTTGATCGAAATCGCCTGCAGGAATATTTGAAGCAGGAACTTGCCGCTTTCCAGGAGCAACTGGATGTAATGATAGAGGATACGGATGCTGCAAAAAATGGCAGCAGAATAACAGAATTTGACCTTATTCAGATAAAGAAGATTTATCATAAAATGGCAAAGCAGATTCACCCGGATATTAATCCAATGGTAGAAAAATCAGAGGAACTGCGGGAGCTTTGGCAACGCATTTTAGTAGCTTATAATTGTAATGATTTGAAGGAACTGCAAGAGCTGGAAATACTTGTAAACAAGGTACTGGAACAGTTGGGTAAGAATACAATAGATGTAGAGATTCCTGATATTAATCAAAAGATCGAAGTGATTGAAGCAGAAATTACTAAAATACGAGAGACAGATCCATATCAGTACAAGTTTTTACTTGAGGATGCAGGGGCTGTTCAGGCGAAAAAAGATTCCTTAAATGAAGAAAAGAAATCGTATGAGGAATATGGAAATCAGTTAGAGGAAATCCTTAAAGGATTACTTGAGAATGAGGTGAGTTTCATATGGAGAATGAATTAAGTAAAAAAGAAGAAACAATGGTTTCAGTTGTCCAGGGAAATGCGATTGGAGATATCATCAAACCTCTCATCAAGGAGATTCATCTTTTTGATTCTTATATTGCCGGTACAACTCATTTGAAAGATGAGTCTGTTTTGGATGAAATAAAAGTTGGAGATATATTAATACTTCAACGTGAAGAGAACAAATTTGATAACAATGCGATTCTGATTCTTACCGCTGAAAAAAAGAAGCTTGGCTATGTCCCGGAAAAAGATAATATTATTTTTGCGAGACTGATGGATGCGGGAAAGCTTCTTAAGGCTAAGATCACGAAGATTCAGAACAAAGGTGATTATTTTAAGCAGATTAATATTGCAATATATTTACTAGATCTCTAAGAGGGAGTAGTTATGGATACATCAAAAGCATGGAAAATAGTAGAAAGTAATTTTTGTGTTGAGGATGCTGATGAAGATGAGCTGATTCTTTATGAGGAAGCACTGAATTACATTATGCAAGATGCTTTGGCGTTATGCGAAGAGGATGATTTTTACTTGTGGAGGGCAGAGGCTGAAGCTGGAGCCTTTAACCTGGCTGATTATTATGAGAGAATTGGCAAATATGAGCTGGCGTTAAAGTATTATGCTATTTCTAAAAAGTATGGATGTGATTTCGCAGAGGAAAGAATCGAACGGATAAATGATTTAATATAGGAACATTTAGTAAGTAGATCAGAATTTTACTAATTTAAGAAGTCAACAACAGTAAAGTTATGCACCTGCCCAATTTCCTTAGCGTATCGAGCGCCTTATTTCTATTATTGTTATTGTCGCCGGACATGCGACCAATTTTTTTCTTCTTGTAGTTAAAATAAGGGCATCTATTCAGCAGGCAGAAGAGAATGCCGGAATTACAGGGAAATAACAGTTAGGCAGGAGAGCTGCTTTGGGCTGCAGAAAAAGAGAGAAGAGGAGAAAAGGACATGGCAATTAATCTTCAAAAGGGACAAAAGGTTAGCTTAAAGAAAAACGATGTCAAAGGACTGGGAGAAATTCTTATCAATTTGAATTGGAATTCCAGACCCCTGGATGCGGGATTTTTTGCAAGTCTGTTTAAAAAGAATCCTGGAATTGATCTGGATCTGGGCTGCCTTTATGAATTGAAAAATGGAAAAAAGGGAACGGTGCAGGCACTGGGCAAGAGGTTTGGATCCTTAAGGGAAGCGCCCTATATTTCTTTGGATGGAGATGACAGAACCGGAGCCTGTGCGGATGGAGAAAATCTGCGAATCAATGGTAACAGGATTTCTGAGATCAAAAGAATCTTGATCTATACCTTTATTTATGAAGGAATCGCAAATTGGAAGCAGGCAGATGCGACGGTAAGGATCCAATATCCGGGCGCAGAAGATCTCGTAGTCAAGATGGATCATTATGATACGCAGAATACGATGTGTGCACTTGCTCTTTTTGAGAATGTAAATGATGAAACCTTCAGTGTTGAAAAGCTCGTTCAGTTTTATTCTGGTCACAGGACTATGGATCAGGCATTTCAATGGGGACTGCAGTGGCGAACAGCTAAAAAATAAAGAAGGAAAGCAATTGTGGCAGAGAACAAATAGGCTGTAACAAATGCTTAAAAGCTTAAAAGAGCATCAGTGATTTCATCAGATAAATCCAGAAGAAGAGGGTAAAGAGGGAAAAGACCGTACTCAGCATGACCAGTTGACCGGCAAGCTCTCCATCTCCGCCCATATTCTGTGCCATTGGATAGGATGAGGTTGCTACCGGTGTGGCATATACCATGACAAGCAAAAAGAGTTCCATTCCTTTCAGCTGCAGCAGCAGACCAAGCCCCAGCATAAGAGCCGGAAGCAGGAGCATTTTGATGCAGAGTACGCTGCTGATGTATTTCCAGTTTTTCCGGATGGCAGGAAAATGCAGGGTCGCGCCCAGAACAAAGAGAGCGAGTGGTGAGGTCATTCCGGAAAAGGCAGATATTACCTTCTCAACAGAGGCAGGAAGATGAATATTTGCTGCAAAGAGGATCATACCCAATACAGCTCCTTGTAATAAGGGATTCTGGCAGACGCTGAGAAAGAGCTTTTTGGCACTCGTACGGCTTTCACCATGGAAGAGCTCTAAGACAATGACGGCCATTACATTATAAATCGTAATACAGACAGTTACGATCATTGCTGTCATAGGCGCGCTTTCTTCCCCAAAGAGATTGATGGTCAGAGGCAGACCGTAGAGCAGAACATTGCTGCGGAAAATACCCTGCACGACAACACCGATACGATTTCGTACGGTAACAAAATGTGGAACGACCAGGCAAAGCAGCAGGATCAGACTTAGAAGACTGATGATGATGGTGCAGAGAAGCCGGGGGCTGGGCAGGGCATCAATTTTTGCATTGTAAATATTGTAAAAAGTCAGGCAGGGGAAAAAGAGCTTGAAAACAACCTTATTGAGTTTATTTGCAAAGGCTTCATCGAAAACCCCCTTGCGGCAGGCACAATAGCCAAAGCCGAGATAAAGTAAAAAAGGTATAATTGCCTCTAATGCGATTAGAAAATTTTTCATTTGTTCCCCCCCGAATAAATAATAGATGCTGCTTCTTTGGATTAGGCTTTTTTCAGCTGTCATCTGAATAAGAGTGAAGAAGTAGGAGCATTGAGATAGTTTTGTGATACCAAGCTGAGCGCATTTTGTCCAATGATAAATATGCGCTTTTTCCATGAACTCTGTGTCATGGGATAAAATTGTGATGCTGTTTTAAAGAGATGCAATTTTAAAATTTTAATAAATGGAGAAGAAATTAGAAAAGGCAGGTCCTGTTTAAGCACAGGATTTGCCTTTTTTATGCCTTTTTATCGAAAAAATTCTCCACAAAGATCGCACTGCAGCGGAAAGGAAGGAACTGGCTTGTGAGTTTTTTACTGCGGCAGCAGGAAATTTCCCATATTAAAATCTTATGGATTCTATCGTATACCCATATTTTTATTATAAAAACCTGAATGCTAGAATACAGACAAGATAAGAATTACATCAAAAGCAACAATAAAGCAGCAAAAAAAGGAGGAAAATATGAGCAATTTTGGGTATCCCATGCCGAGGTATTTCCAGGATATGCCGCAAATCGGAAAAGCTCTGAAGGGTTCTCAGGAGGACAATGCCGCAGAGATGAAACAGATCGAGGCAGACATTGCAGCTGAGATTCAGCGCTCTACGGATGCAGGCACACCGGATGAAAAACTCCACAAGCGTGGTCTCTTGACACCGATGGAGCGTTTGGAGCAGCTGATCGATCCAGGCACCTGGTGTCCGATGAACAGTCTTTACAATCCCTATGAAAATAAGAATGGAAGTACAGCAATCCTGACAGGTCTTGCAAAGATCAATGATCGCTGGAGCATCGTAATTGTTTCCGATCACAAAAAGATGGCAGGTGTTTGGGTTGGCGGACAGGCCTACAAACTATGTCAGGCGCTGGAAATGGCCTACAAGCTTCGTGTTCCGGTTGTATATGTACTCAACTGCTCCGGAATCAAACTGGATGAGCAGGAAAGAGTTATGGCAGCCCGCGTCGGAGGAGGTACACCTTTCTATCGTCATGCAAAGCTGAATCAGGCCGGCATACCGATTATCGTAGGTATTTTTGGAACAAATCCTGCAGGCGGTGGTTATCATGCAGTTACACCGACCATCCAGGTGGCACATGAAAAAGCCAATATGGCTGTCGGCGGAGCTGGTATTGTCGGTGGTATGAAACCGAAGGGACATATGGACGAGGAAGGCGCTATGGAGCTGATCAAGGCTACAAAGAGTGCCGGAAAGGTTGCCCCGCTTGGAAATGTAGAGATTCATTATAACGAGACAGGTCTCTTCCGCGAAGTATACGGTACAGAAGAAGGCGTCCTGGATGCACTGAAGAAATATGTGGGTGCATGTAATGCATATGATGAGAACTTCTATCGGGTTGCACCGCCTATGGAGCCGAAGTATGAGGCAGAAGATCTCTACAGTTTGATTCCCTTGAACCAGCGTCGTGCTTATGACGTGAAGGAAATCCTGGCAAGACTCTTTGATAACAGCGAATACAGAGAATATAAAGCAGATTATGGTCCGGAGATCACCTGTGGTCTGGCCCGTTTCAATGGCTTGCTGGCTGGTATCGTAGCAAATAATCAGGGCATTATTATGAACTATCCGGAGTACCGCAAAAATGGCGCGGCAATCGGAGGCAAGCTTTATCGTCAGGGTCTCATGAAGATGAATGAATTCGTGACAATGTGTGCCCGCGACAGGATTCCGGTCATCTGGTTCCAGGATACAACCGGTATTGATGTCGGTGAGGATGCGGAGAAGGAAGAACTTCTGGCACTTGGTGCAGGATTGATCTATTCCGTACAGAATTCACAGAAGGCAGGCATTCCGCATATGGAGGTTACCTTAAGAAAGGGCTCCGGCGCTGCACATTATGTTATGGGCGGTCCCCAGGCAAATGATACCAATACCTTTAGTATCGGAACTGCAGCTACAGAGATCTATGTAATGAATAGTGAGACCGCTGCTGCAGCAATGTATGCCCGCCGTCTGGTGAAGGAGCACGATGCAGGACATGATATTCAGCCGGTAATCGATGAGATGAATGCAATGATCGAGAAGTATCGTCATGATTCCCGCCCGAATTACTGTGCACAGCATGGCTTTTTGGATGAGATCGTAAGCGTACCGGAGATTCGCAAATATATCTGTGCTTTTGTCGGTGCCGCTTATCAGAATCCGATCAGCCTTTGCCCCTTTGATCAGATGATGGTACCGCGTATGATTCGCGATTGGGACAATAAGAAAAATTGGATGAAATAAGGAGGAGACAGGATGTCAGATCTGCAAATTGTAGGAATTTGTCTGCTGGCGGTGTTCGTCGGACTGGCAGTTCTAAGCTTTATTATCAGTCTTTTTCCTGTTCTCATCCCGGCAAAGGCGGAGCAGCCGGCCGCCAAGGCATCTCTTAGCCCGGCGGCTGCTGCAGTAACACAGGAAGAGGAAGAAGAAATAGCTGCCATTATTGCAGCAGTACAACAGGCTTTTGAAGACGAACAGGCGAATCCCCTTGTTCGAAACAGAGAAGGCTTATAAGTAATACGGAGGAAAATAGAAATGAAGAGTTATCAGATCGTGATCAATGGCAAAAGCTATGATGTAGATGTTATTCCAAAGAAGTCCGGCGGCGTTCAGGTTGCCAATATTCAGCCAATGGTGCAGCCTTCTGCACCGGCAAAGCAGGCAGCAGCAGAAGCAGCTCCGGCACCGGCGAAGCAGGCAGCAGCAGAAGCGGCTCCGGCGCCGGCAGGATCTACTGTGATTCAGGCACCGCTTGGCGGAACCGTATTAAAGGTTAACTGCAAGGTAGGAGATGCTGTACAGGCAAATACGATTCTCTTTGTCGTAGAAGCCATGAAGATGGAAAACGAGATCTTCGCAGGGCAGGCAGGAACAGTAAAGTCTGTGGATGTTTCCCAGGGACAGACTCTGGAAGTCGGTGCACAGATGGCTGTAATCGGTTAATCAGCTATACAGATGTATTGAAAGGAGGAATTGAAGTTGATCACTTTTCTTCAATCCACAGGTTTGTATCAGCTGTTAGCAGGCTTCGGCACATTGGGCTGGAGACAGCTGGTAATGATCCTTATCTCATTCCTGCTGTTCTATCTGGCAATTAAAAAGCAGTTTGAGCCCTTGCTTCTGGTTGGTATTGCAGTGGGTGTTTTGTTGACAAATTTGCCGGGCGCAGGCATGTATCACCAGGATATGTGGGATGCCTATGTTTCGGGAACCCCCTGGATTAACAGTGCAGGGGAGGTTATTGAAAATCTGAATTTTACGACCGTTATTCATGATGGAGGTCTTTTGGATATCTTGTACATTGGTGTTAAGGCCAGCTTGTATCCATGTCTGATCTTTATCGGTGTTGGAGCAATGACGGATTTTGGTCCCCTGATCGCCAGCCCCAAGAGTCTTTTCCTTGGGGCAGCAGCACAGATCGGTATCTTTATTACTTATCTTGGTTCCGCAAAGTTCCTGGGCTTCACCCAGCAGCAGGCAGCTTCCATCGGTATCATCGGTGGAGCGGATGGTCCGACTGCGATTTATACAACCGGTCTTCTGGCACCGGAGCTTCTAGGTCCCATTGCGGTGGCAGCTTATTCCTATATGGCTTTGGTTCCGGTTATCCAGCCGCCTATTATGAAGCTTTTAACAACGAAAGAGGAACGAAGCATTGTCATGAAAACGCTTCGTCCTGTAAGTAAAGTAGAAAAAATCGTATTTCCGATTCTCGTTATTGTCATTGTAGAGTTTCTTGTTCCTTCTGCAGCGCCCCTGATCGGATGTCTGATGTTCGGAAATCTTTTGAAGGAATGCGGTGTTACAGAGCGTCTTTCAAAGACAGCACAGAATGAGCTGATGAATATTGTAACCCTCTTCCTGGGCATTTCCGTTGGTGCAACAGCAACAGCAGAACGTTTCCTGACAGTGCAGACCTTAAGCATCATGCTGATGGGCGTATTTGCCTTTTGTATGGGTACAGCAGGTGGAGTGCTGTTGGCAAAATTCATGAATCTCTTCCTGAAAGATAAGATCAATCCTCTTATCGGTTCAGCGGGCGTTTCGGCAGTACCGATGGCAGCACGTGTTTCACAGAAGGTTGGACAGCAGGAAAATCCCGGAAATTTCCTTTTGATGCACGCAATGGGCCCGAATGTGGCCGGCGTAATCGGATCAGCAATCGCAGCAGGTGCATTGATCAGCCTGTTAGGCTAAGGAGGCGAATGTTGTGAGTATATACACATTAGGTATTGATATTGGATCTACAACTTCTAAATGTGTAATCCTTGAGGACGGAAAAAAGATCCTTGCAAAGTCTCTGGTGGCCAGTGGAACCGGGTCAGATGGCCCGGCAAAGGCCCTGGCCGAGGTAGAAAGTCAAACGGGATTTACAGAGGCAGATATGGCAGTTACGATATCTACCGGTTACGGCAGACACAATGTAGGTCTGGCTGATCTTGATATGAGTGAGCTGAGTTGTCATGCAAAGGGAGCGGACTTCATTTTCCCCGGTGTGCGTACGGTAATTGATATCGGCGGACAGGATATAAAGGTTTTGGGCGTGGAAAAAGGGGTAATGAATACCTTCCAGATGAATGATAAGTGCGCTGCAGGTACGGGACGCTTTTTGGATGTAATGGCTCGTATTCTGAATATAGATGTGAGTGAAATGGATGAACTGGCATCAAAAAGCACAAAAATTGTACAGATCAGTTCGACCTGTACGGTATTTGCAGAAAGTGAAGTCATTTCACAATTATCAAAAGGGGAACAGCCTTGTGATATTGCTGCCGGAATTCATCGTTCAGTGGCAAGCAAGGTAATCGGACTGGCACATCGTGTTGGCGTTCGGGAAGCAGTAGCAATGACAGGCGGAGTCAGCCAGAACCAAGATGTTGTTGCAGCCTTGGAAAATGGTCTGGGTGTGCATATTGCGACAGACCCTCTTTCCCAGTATGCAGGAGCTCTGGGAGCGGCTTTATTTGCTTATCAAAAAGCATTGAAAAAGAAATAAACCGCCAAAAGCGGAAAATAAAATGAAAAGGAGAACTATATATTATGGAAAGAAAAGGCGCATTGGAAAATCTTGTCGTGCTGGATCTGGGCCGTGTACTGGCGGCTCCTTACTGCACTTCAATTCTTGCGGATATGGGAGCGCGTGTAATTAAGGTAGAAAGACCGGAAATCGGAGATGATTCCCGTCAGTATGGTCCTTACAGAAATAAGGAATCCATGTACTTTACCAATATCAACCGCAACAAGGAAGGCATTACCCTGAACATGAAGACCGAGGAAGGAAAAGAAATCCTGAAGGAATTGGTGAAAAAAGCGGATGTTCTTGTTGAAAACTTCCGTCCGGGTGTTATGGACAAGCTGGGACTGGGATATGACGTATTGAAGGAAGTAAATCCCAGGCTGGTTTATGTCGAAATCTCCGGATTCGGCGGTTATGGACGTTACAGCCAGAGGCCGGGTTATGATCTTTTGGCCCAGGCAATGGGCGGTATGATGAGTCTGACCGGTTCACGCGGCGGAGAGCCGACTCGTGCCGGCACATCCATCGGAGATTTGACAGCAGGTATTAATGCAGCACTTGGTGCCCTGGCTGCTTTGAATGCCCGTACAATTACAGGAAGAGGCCAAAAGGTAGATGTAGCATTATTGGATACCATGGTTGTTCTTTTGGAGAACTATCTGACCCGTTACCGTGTCAGTGGCCAGATTCCGCCCCGTCTGGGAAATGCTTATTCTTCTATTGCACCTTATGACAGCTTCCATGCAAAGGACGGCGATTTTGTATTAGGCTGCGGCAATCAGAATCTTTTCAATAAATTCTGTGAAAAGGTAACTGGACATACAGAATGGCTTACGGATCCGCGTTTTGAAAATAACCTGATCCGTACAGAGAATGCAGATGCCCTGAAAGAGCTGATCGAAGAGTGGACTGTTCAGTACACGGTAGATGAAGTTGTTGATATGTGTTTAAGCAAGGGCGTTCCGGCTGCACCGATCTTTGATCTTTATCAGGTTACCCATGATCCCCATATTGTTGAGGATAGAGGAATGTTCCCGCTTTGCGAACATCCGCTCGTTGGTGAGCAGTATGTAAATGGTGATGCGATCAAGCTGAGTGATACACCGGCTCATATTTACCGTCATGCTCCGCTTCTGGGTGAGAACACAGATGAGATTCTGGGCAGCATGTTAGGATACGATGCAGAAAAGATTGATGCACTTCGTAATAACAAAGTAATTTAAGAAATGAGGAAATAGAATATGAATAAAGTAGTTATCGTTTCAGCCTGCCGTACGCCGATCGGCGTAATGGGCGGTGCACTTAGCAAACTGAAAGCAGGAGAGCTTGGTGCTGTTGCGATTCGGGAAGCAATCAACCGTGCCGGCATCAAAGCAGAAGATGTAGACGAAGTCTTTATGGGATGCGGCGTGCAGGCCGGACAGAAGCCGAATGTGGCAAGGCAGTGTGCTCTGGGCGCTGGTCTTCCGGTAACATGCCCGGCTACAACCGTAAACGTGCTTTGCGGATCAGGTCTGCATAGTGTCAATCTTGCAGCAAAGCAGATTGCAGGCGGTTACATTGATGTTGCAATTGCAGGCGGAACAGAGAGTATGTCTACTGCACCTTATCTGGTTCTCAACGGTCGTTATGGATATCGTCTGGGTGCAGGTCAGTTAGAGGATTCCCTTCAGTATGATGCATTGCATGATGCATTCTATGGCATTCATATGGGTGTTACTGCTGAGAATGTTGCAGAACAGTGGGGGCTGACCCGCGAGGAACTGGATGAGTTTGCTGCATGGAGCCAGCAGAAGGCTGTTGCAGCGCAGGAAGCCGGAAAATTCAAAGATGAGATTGTTCCGGTTGAGGTGAAAAATAAGAAGGGTTCCGTGATCGTAGATACAGATGAAGGTCCGCGTCCCGGAACGACAAAGGAAGGCTTAAGCAGATTGAAGGCTGTCTTTAAGAAAGATGGTGTTGTTACAGCCGGAAATGCATCAGGAATCAATGATGGTGCATCTGCAATTGTCATGATGAGTGAAGAGAAAGCAAAAGCACTTGGCATTACGCCGATGGCAACCTGGGTCGGAGGAGACCTGGGCGGTGTTGATCCGAAGATCATGGGCGTAGGTCCGATCGCAGCAACAAATAAGCTGATGGAAAGAATCGGCATGACAGTTGCAGAGATGGATCTGATCGAGGCAAATGAAGCATTTGCAGCACAGAGTCTGGCTGTTGGACGTGATTTGGGATTTGATATGGACAAGCTTAATGTGAATGGAGGAGCGATTGCACTTGGCCATCCGCTCGGAGATTCCGGCTGCCGTATTCTGGTTACCCTGCTTTATGAGATGCAGAGACGTGATGCAAAGAAGGGTCTTGCGACGCTTTGCATTGGCGGCGGCATGGGATGTGCAGCAGTAGTAACTCGTGAGTAAAAACAATTAAAATTTCTAGTATTCCACCTTTTATCAATTGGAAAGAGCTGCCACAGCCGGCAGGTGTGTGGCAGCTCTTTCTCCTATGAGAGATGTCTATTACTGCTGGCATTGAATGAAAAGAAGATGAAAGAGTCAATGCAGATGGTCATGTAGCCCTTTGGCTGTCAATGTCGGGACGAAGATCCTTTTTTTGCCTGTGGAAAAAAGTCAGAGATGCTTAAAATAGAAGCGTCGTTAAGCATTTCGCATTACCCAAATCATTTTGTTAGTTACCCAAAGCATTTTCCTTCCCGCACCTTGTAAGGTGAAGCAATTGTATCTGTCGTCGGTCAAAGCCGGTAGTAATAGGCAGCTCGCATAAATACAGTTTAATATTTTATAGTGCCTTTCCTCAGGGGTTGCTGTATGATTCAGTTCATGCAGCAGCTCCTTTTTAATTGTATAGGAAACTTCGTTCCTATACGATAAAAGTGGATTTTTTGTTCTCGTTAAAGGAGCGGGAACTTAAGTCAAGGGACAGCATGCTGGGCGCATGCGCCTGGAGATTCAGATGGGGCTGAAATCTGGCGAAAGCTTTACCGCCATTGCCCAGCGCATCAATTCTGATCGAACCACCGTCAGCCGTGAAGTGAAAGTACGCCGTATTCCGATTCACAACTCAAAAGGCAACAACTGCATTCACAGGAATGAGTGTCAGTTTCCAAATTTCTGCTCTCAGTACACACCAGGTCGGTACCGGTACGGGTGCCATAAAGGAAAACAGGACTGCGGTGGTGCTTGTGGAGACTGCATAAGTGGCTGTGACCGCTTCCGTGAAGACTTTTGCATCCGTTATGAAAACCACCATATGTATGCTCGGCCTGCCCAGATCGTCGTACATGCCGCCTGCAAAAAAATGGAATACGATGCGAAATTGGCACAGAAGGCATACGAAACACTCCGCTCCGAATCCCGCAAAGGCATTTCGCTTTCAGAAGAAGAACTGTACTACCTTGATGCCGTTGTTTCCCCTGAAATCAAGCGCGGCCAGGCCGTTTCTGTTGTGTGGAATACACACAAAGGAGAAATGCCTGTATCGGATCGCACCCTCTATACTTATATCAACAGCGGTCTCCTGGATGCGGATAACTTTGATCTTCGCCGCAAGCTCCGAATGCCTTCCCGAAAGAAAAGCGGGCCGGTATTAAGAGTGGACAAGCAATGCCATATCGGTCGCAGTTATGAGGACTACGAGGCTTATGTTTCAAATCATCCGGATGCCGCAATCAGCCAGATGGACAGTGTCATCGGCAGAAAAGGTGGCAAGGTTTTGCTTACGATCCTGTTCAAGAACTGTGATCTGCAGCTTATGTACATCAGGGATCGTAACACGGCGGCGTCCGTGTCCGAAATCTTTCGGACATTGAGAACTCGGCTTGGCAACCAGCGCTTTTCTTCACTCTTTCAGGTGATCGTCACGGATCGAGGCAGTGAATTTACCGATCCAGTCAGAATCGAATGTGATACGGAAACTGGAGAAATCCAGTGCCGGGTTTTCTACTGCGATCCCATGAACAGCAATCAGAAAAGCAA
>CAVFAT010000035.1:3804-17964 GCA_963620785.1 Bacteroidaceae bacterium | reverse complement strand
AGAGCACACGGTTCATACCCGTGGTGTCGAGGGTTCAAATCCCCCCTCCGCTACTTGAAAATTGCCCTCGGAAGCAAATGCTTTCGAGGGTTTTTTATCGTCTAGGAAAGCTGGAAGAAATATGATCACAAGCGAAGAAATATTGAATTTTAATTTTTATACCTATAAGGAGCCCTTTACGGGGAGCGATAAGGGAATGCGCTACCGCGTCTCGATGCTGGCAAAGGGCAGCAAGGAGAATGAAGAGGATCTTTTTGAAGCCTGTGTATGGCCGGAGCCCTTTGCGGAGGCTTTCACAGAGGAAGAGAAAAAGACTTATAAAAGCTTTCCTTTTACAGAAGAAGGAAAAGAAGAAGTAGTAAAGTGGCTGAATGAACAGCATGCGAGGTTTGAATAATGTACGATGAACTGACCAAAAGCGACATTGAAAAAATGCAGGAGGAAATTGAACATCGAAAGCTGGTGGTCCGGAAGGAAGCGCTTGAGGATGTTAAAGAGGCAAGAGCGCAGGGGGATCTTTCTGAAAATTTTGAATATAAGGCAGCAAAAAAGTTTAAGAATGAGAATGAAAGCAGAATCCGTTATCTGGAAAGAATGATCAAAACGGCAAAAATCATTGAAGATCATAGTGCAGCAGATGAAATCGGGCTGAATGATATTGTGACCCTGTATTTTGAAGAGGATGATATGGAGGAGGTTTACAAGCTGACGACCACCATCCGGGGGAATTCCATACAGGGAAGGATCAGCATTGACTCTCCTCTGGGCGCAGCCATTAATGGCCATAAGGTGGGAGACCGGGTTCAGGTCAAGGTGAATGAGAATTACAGCTTCTATGTCCAGGTAAGAAAGATAGAGGCCGGTGATGATGAGGATGATCTCAGAAAATACTGATTTTTGCTGAATTTATTACCGAACCCCAGATAGAGCATTTTTATGCATATTCATTGAAAAAATCAAGAAAGTTGATAGAATCAAATCTGAAAAATTAAAAAAAATCAATAGAAAAGATTAAATATAACCCTGTACAATAAAATTACAGTATGTTAGAATTGGTTCATGCTCAAGGAAAAGAGGGAAAAATATTATGAAAACAGATTGTACAAAGAAATATGAAATCCAGTATTTTATGCCGCCGGAGCCGACATATGACTGGGTAAAAAAAGATAGAATTACCAAGGCGCCGATCTGGTGCAGTGTTGACCTGCGTGACGGCAATCAGGCTTTGATCGAGCCGATGAGCCTGGATGAGAAGCTTAGATTTTTTGAGATGCTGGTTGAGATCGGCTTTAAAGAAATCGAGGTTGGCTTCCCGGCTGCTTCTGAGACGGAATATAATTTCCTGCGTACCCTGATCGAACGCAATATGATTCCGGATGATGTGACGGTTCAGGTTCTGACTCAGGCAAGAGAGCACATTATCCGCAGAACTTTCGAAGCAGTAAAGGGTGCACCGCATGCGGTTATCCATGTTTATAACTCTACATCGGTTGCCCAGCGTGAGCAGGTATTTAAGAAAAATAAAGAAGAAGTAAAGCAGATCGCGATCGATGGTGCAAAGCTTCTGAAAAAGCTTGCCGATGAGACAGAAGGAAACTTCTCCTTTGAATACAGTCCGGAGAGCTTCCCGGGAACAGAGGTTGACTATGCGGTTGAGGTTTGCAATGCCGTTCTGGATATCTGGCAGCCGAAGGAAGAAAATAAGGTAATCATCAACCTGCCGACAACAGTAGAGAATGCAATGCCCCATGTTTTCGCAACCCAGGTAGAGTATGTACACAAACATCTGAAATACAGAAATGCCGTAACCTTATCCCTGCATCCGCACAATGACAGAGGCTGTGGAATCAGTGATGCAGAGCTGGGACTTCTGGCCGGAGCAGACCGTATTGAGGGAACTCTTTTTGGCAATGGAGAGAGAACCGGCAATGTGGATATTGTTGCCCTGGCAATGAATATGTTTACCCATGGTGTGGATCCGAAGCTGGATTTCTCGGATATTCCAAGTATCAGAGAACGTTATGAGACTTATACCAGAATGTCCGTTCCGGACAGACAGCCCTATGCAGGAGATCTGGTCTTTACTGCCTTTTCCGGCAGTCATCAGGATGCCATTGCAAAGGGAATGGCATGGCGCGAGGATGGCCATGATGAGAAATGGACAGTGCCTTACCTTCCGATCGATCCCAAGGATGTGGGACGTACCTATGACGGTGATGTAATCCGTATCAACAGCCAGTCCGGTAAGGGTGGTATTGCCTTTATCCTGGATCAGAACTTCGGCTTTAATCTTCCGAAGCGAATGAGAGAACAGGTTGGCTATTTGGTGAAGGATGTTTCTGATAAGAGACACCAGGAGCTGACTCCGAATATGGTTTATGAGATCTTTGAGGATCATTATATTCATCACCTGCCTTATTTCCAGATCACAGAATGCCATTTCAAGCAGGTAGACGGCATTATGGCAGAAGCTACGGTTGCTTATAACGGCGTTAGCAGACAGGTGCATGCAAACGGAAACGGCCGTTTGGATGCGGTCAGCAATGCTCTGAAGCAGTTCTTCGGCATCAGCTATGAGCTTTCTGTATATGAAGAGCATGCGCTTTCAAGAGGCTCTTCCTCCAAGGCGGTTGCTTATGTAGGCATTTCCTGCAATGGCAAGATGCAGTGGGGCGTTGGCATAGATGAGGATATTATCAAGGCATCCATCAATGCACTTTGTGTCTGCATCAATAAGCTGGACGGAGTCAGACTTGGGAACGGTGTTCAGGATGAGAGACTCAATGAGATCATGAATATCATTCAGGGCAATTATCAGACTGTTACATTGGATGATCTTGCAGATGAGCTTCATCTCTCCAAGCCTTATATTTCCAAATATATTAAGGACAAGTCCGGCAAGACCTTCGGAGAGATCGTAAAGAATGTCCGCATGAAAAAGAGCCGTACCCTTCTGAAGAACAGCAATATGAATGTAGAAAATATTGCAGAGGCAGTCGGATACAAAAATGTAGAGCATTTTACGAGAATCTTCAAAAAGAAATATGGCATGACACCGATGCAGTTTAGAAATCATCATTAAGCAAATGGAAAAGAAGAAAAGTCTGGGAATTATATATATTATCATATCGGCCTTTTGCTTCGCCCTGATGAATCTCTTTGTCAGATTGTCAGGGGATCTGCCTGCAATTGAAAAGTCCTTTTTCCGCAATCTGGTTGCCCTTCTAGTCGCTTTTTATATGCTGAAGCGTTCAGGAACGACATTCCGGATCGGAAAAGGAAATTTGCCGGGGCTTTTGATCCGGTCGATTGCAGGAACGGTCGGAATCTGGTGCAATTTTTATGCACTTGGCAAAATCGATCTGGCAGATGCTTCTATTTTGAATAAGCTGTCACCCTTTTTTGTACTGCTCTTTTCCGTGATTATTCTAAAGGAAAGTCTGACCTTCTTTCAGGCGGCCTGTGTACTGGGTGCTTTTGTCGGAGCAATGTGCATCATTAAACCGGGGTTTATTTCTATGGCATCTTACGGGATTGCCCCCTGGATCGGTGCTTTGGGCGGCATGGCAGCAGGCCTGGCTTATACCTATGTAAGGAAGTTGGGAGAAAATGGTGTTCCCGGAGCGATGATCGTTTTCTTCTTCTCGACCTTTTCCTGTCTGGCCAGTCTGCCTTATATCGCGCTGAATTATCAGCCGGCAAGCTGGGTGCAGATCGGAACTTTACTTTTGGCAGGATGCTGTGCGGCAGGAGGCCAGTTTGCGATTACGGCAGCCTATACGCATTCGCCGGGAAGAGAAATATCGATCTATGATTATACGCAGATCATCTTTGCCACCCTTTTGGGATTTTTGGTGCTGGGCGAGATTCCGGATGCTCTGAGCTTTCTGGGCTATGCAATTATCATAGCCGCTTCCCTGATCCTCTTCCTTTACAACAATGGGAAGATTGGACATCTGAAGATAAATGACGAAAAAGATTGTTAAGCTTTTACATAACCAAATCACATACTTGTAACACATACCGGCATTGGATTTCTTCCGGAAAAGTCTTTAAGATAAAGGCATAAGAAATAGCAGTCAGGTCCGAAAGGACTTCAGTAAGAAGGAGGTAATCGATATGTCAGAGATGTGGGAAATGAGTGGATTTGTATTGTCACAGGTTGTTAGCGCTTCAAAAGCACTTGGAATTACTTCCGATGATGTTGAGCGTTACAGAGAAGAGCATAAGTGCAATACACAGAAGGCACTTGATCGTCTGATCGCTGAGAGATAAGCGAGTCAAAAGACAAAGACAAAAATCAAATAAAAGAAATGAAAGGCGAGATCTTCTGATAAGCGGTTTCAATCCGGCAGAAGTATTCTCGCCTTTTTGCTTACGAGTGGAGAGAAAATTGCTTTTGCTTCTTTCTTAGAGTAGAATAGCGATTAGTATTGTAGAAAAACAGAGATAAAGGAGCAAGGAAATGCGCTTTGTAATTCAGAGAGTCAGTCATGCAAGTGTTGCGGTAGAGGGAAAAACAATCGGCCAGATTGAAAAAGGTTTTTTGGTTCTGATCGGTGTTTCCGGAGAAGACAGCCGGGAAACCGCGGATAAAATGATGCGAAAGCTCCTGAATATGCGTATCTTTGAGGATGAAGATGGCAAAACAAACCTGGCTCTGAAAGATGTGGACGGACAGCTGTTGATGATTTCCCAGTTTACCCTCTATGCGAACTGTAAAAAGGGAAACAGACCCTCTTTCATTGAGGCAGGGGCTCCGGATATGGCCAATGAGCTTTACGAATATTGTGTTGAGCTTGCGAAGCAGGCAGGATTTTATACACAGACAGGCTCATTTGGAGCTGATATGAAGGTGGAACTGCTGAATAATGGACCCTTTACCATCATTTTGGACTCAGACCAGCTATAAAAGAAAGCCGATGGGAAAGAGAAAAAGCGGAAAGATAAAGATGACAGTTGAAGAAACAGAAAATTATATAAAAGAAATTTCAAAACGAGGCAGCATCTTAGGGCTGGATAGTATTCGTGCTCTGTGCAGGCAGTTGTCGCAGCTTTATCCGGATGACGAAAAGCTTTTGCAGGACAGGGTACCGGCAATTCATATCGCAGGAACCAATGGAAAGGGATCGGTAGGTGCCATGCTGTCTGCAATCTATCAGGCAGCAGGCCTTAAGGTTGGACATTTCTCTTCCCCGGCGGTCTTTCAATATGAAGAAATGTTTCAGATCAATGGACATCCGATTGAAAAAGAAAGACTGGCGGTTCTTTACAGTGAGGTGGAAGAAGCCTGTGCTGAGATGGAAAGGGAGGGGAGAGAGCATCCCACCCTTTTTGAGGTAGAGACTGCTGCCGCCTTTCTTTATTTCCGGCAGGAAGGCTGTCAGCTCATGATCATCGAATGTGGAATGGGCGGAGCAGAGGATGCGACAAATGTGATGAAGCAGCCCCTGGCCTGCATCATCAGTTCGATCGGAAAAGATCATGCCAGATTTTTGGGAGAGAGCGAGGAAGAAATCGCAGAAGTAAAGGCAGGAATTTTAAGAGAAAAGACGCCTTTGATTTCGGCAGCCCAGAAAGAAAGCGTCACGAGAATCTTAAGAAAAAAGGCAGAAGAAATGGATTCCGCCTTTTATCAGGTGGATCGCACGGAGATCAAAAATCCTTCCTTTTCCTTTACAGAGGAAGGAATTCTGCAAAGCTTTTCCTATAAGGGACTTGATCTGGAACTGCCCTTGGCAGGCTTGTGGCAGCTTGAGAATGCAGCCCTTGCCATAGAAAGTGTTTGGGCTCTTAATCAAAGAAAGGGTGGAGAAGGCTTTTATCTTGAGAATGAAGTAATTGAAGCCGGAATCAAAAAAGCAAGCTGGCCCGGAAGACTGCAGAAAGTGGGAAGTCTGCCCGGAGGAGCAGATCTTTATATAGACGGTGCGCATAATCCGGCTGCGGCAGAGAAGCTTCGGAAGAGCATTGAAAGCTATTTTGCAGGGAAAAAGCTGACCTATATTATGGGGGTCCTTGCAGATAAGGATTTTCAAGAGGTCTTAAAGGAAACCATGCCCTTGGGAGAAAGGCTCTTTACAATTAAGCCGGATAATCCCCGTGCCCTTTCGGCGGAGGAACTGGCGAAAGCGGCTGAGCCTTATATAAAAGAGGCAGAGGCAAAAGGGTCGGTAAAGGAAGCCCTTGAGGAGGCAGACCGGCTGACAGGACCGGAAAGGATTGTTCTGGCATTCGGCTCCCTGTCTTATTTGGGAGAAGTGAAGAAGGCCTTTGCCGAGCTGAAAAAGGAGAATGTGTGATGCAGATAGGAAAGCATATATTTCAGGATAGTGGAAAAACCTATATCATGGGGATTTTAAATGTTACCCCGGACTCTTTTTCAGATGGAGGAAGATTTCTGGATCTGGGACAAAGAGGCGGCTTGAGACAGGAACAGATGGATGCCCTTCTTTTTCAGGTCGAGAAGATGATAAAGGATGGAATGGATATCGTAGATATCGGGGCAGAGTCAACCAGGCCGGGCTATTGCCGGATCAGTGATGAAGAAGAAATTGAAAGACTCCTGCCGGTTCTTGAGGTGATAAAGAAAGACTTTGACCTGCCGGTTTCGGTAGATACTTATAAAAGCGAAGTAGCAAGGGCGGCTCTTTCAGAAGGAGCGGATATGCTGAATGATATCTGGGGACTTCGGGCACCGGAAGATGAGGCGCATCAGATGGCAAAGGTGATTGCCGCTTCGGGAGCGGCCTGCTGCCTGATGCATAATCGGGATAATACGGATTATCAGGATTTTTTGACGGACCTGATGGAGGATCTAAAAGAGACAGTTCGCATTGCCGAAGAGGCTGGCATTCAGAAGGATAAAATTGTCCTGGATCCGGGAGTAGGCTTTGCGAAAAGTACAGAGCAGAACCTTCAGGTAACCGGTCATCTGGCTGATCTTAAAGAGCTGGGTTTTCCTATTCTGTTGGGAACGTCAAGAAAATCCATGATCGGCAACACCTTAAATCTGCCGAAGGATCAGAGAGAAGAAGGAACAATAGCAACAAGTGTCATGGCTGCCATGGCGGGCTGCATGTTTGTTCGTGTGCATGATGTAAGAGCGAATAAAAGGGCAGTTCAAATGACAGAGGCAATTCTGCAGGCGTAAAAGGAGAGATCCTTAGGAAGGCCATTTGGCTGACAGAGAAAATGCAAAAAAAATCGGATTAGATAATCGGATGAAAAATAGAGGTTGAGATGGATCAGATCAGAATCAGGGAGCTGGAAGTATTCGCCAGACATGGGGTACTGCCGGAGGAAAACAGACTGGGACAGAAGTTTTTGCTGGATGTCCTGATTGATACAGATACAAGGGAGGCCGGCAAGGCGGATGATATTGCAAAATCAATCGATTATGCCAAGGTATGCAGGAGTATTACGGATTTTATGCAGGAGCATACCTATAAGCTGATCGAGGCGGCAGCAGAAGAAATCGCCGAAATGCTTCTTTTGACGTATGACAGGATACAAAATGTTGAGATCGAGCTGAAAAAGCCCTGGGCGCCGATCGGCCTGCCGGTTGAAACAGTATCTGTCTGCATTAAGCGGGGCTGGCATATGGCTTATATTGGTCTTGGCTCCAATATGGGAGATAAAAAGGCTTATCTGGAGGGCGCTTTGGAAAGTATCCGGCAAATAAAGGGCTGCAGGATGGAAGTTGTATCGGATCTGATCGAGACAGAGGCCTATGGCGGAGTAGAGCAGGATGATTTCTTAAACGGCGTGGCAGCGCTCAGAACGATCCTGCCGCCCGAGGTATTGCTGGAGGAACTGCAGAGAATTGAAAAGGAAGCCGGCAGAGAAAGAAAAATCCATTGGGGGCCCAGAACCCTGGATCTGGATATTCTTTTCTATGACAAGCTGATCCTGGAGGAAGAGAAACTGATTCTGCCGCATCCGGATCTGCAGAACAGACGCTTTGTATTGGAACCGATGATGCAGCTGGCTCCTTACTACCGGCATCCGGTCAGTGGGGAAAGTATAAAAGAAATGTGGAGTAAGCTGATATGAGTAAAGCAGTTTTTTTTGATATTGACGGAACGATCTGGGATCAAAAGCAAAGGATTCCGGAGAGCACGGTGATGGCAATCCGCAAGCTGAGAGAGAATGGGAATTATGCTTTTTTATGCAGTGGAAGAACCCGTTCCTTTATCCGGGGAGAGAATCTTTTTGCCATTGGTTTTGATGGAATCGTAGGCGGCTGCGGTACCTATGTAGAGCAGGAAGGAAAAATCCTGCGGAATATTGAGATCCCAAATGAAAAGCTGGGAAAGGCGATTTCTTTAATGAAGGAATACCGCTTGCCCTTTGTGATGGAGGGAGCCGACTATCTTTATGCGGATGCAGAGGATTTTGTCGGAGATAGATTCTGGGGCTTTCTGCAGCAGACCATGGGCCAGGAGCTTTTGTCAGTATCTGGAAATGAGAAAAACTGGCATGTCAATAAATTCAGCATTAACCGGGGAGATCAGAGCCTCTATGAGATTCTGGGAGAGATGCAGAATGATTTTGAGATCATGCTGCACCAGGGAGAATTTACGGAGCTGGTACCCAAGGGAAACAATAAGGCGAGTGGAATTGCCTTCGTGATGGAGCATTTGGGAATCAAAAGAGAGGATACCTTTGCAATCGGCGACAGCATCAATGATAAGGATATGATCGAATTCGCGGGGACCGGTATCGTGATGGGTAACGGAACGGAAATTGTCAAGCAGTCAGCGGATTTTATCACCAAAGATCTTCATGATGATGGACTGGCTTATGCCTTGAAAGAGTTTGAACTTATATAGAACTTATTTAGAGAAAAAGAAGAGAAAAAGAAAAAGAAGAGAAAAAACGAGAAAAGAAGAGGAAATAACAGGATAAATCGCGATAAACAGAAATATACAGAGTTGCGGCAAAATGGGCAAAAGCCTATTATATCCTACAGAGTTAGCACTCGAAAGAAATGAGTGCTAATAAATTAAAAAGAAAACAATTCATTTCTCGAAGATAAACAAGGAGGAATTACAAATGAAATTAACACCTTTAGGAGACAAGATCGTTCTGAAACCGATTGAAGTAGAAGAGACAACTGCTTCAGGAATTGTACTTCCGGGTAAAGAAAAAGAAAAACCGCAGCAGGCAGAAGTTATCGCAGTAGGCCCGGGCGGAGTTGTTGACGGAAAAGAAGTTGTGATGCAGGTAAAGGCAGGAGATAAGGTAATCTACTCCAAATATGCAGGCACAGAAGTAGAAGCTTCCAGAGACGAGAAGTACATCATCGTTCGTCAGAATGACGTTCTTGCAATTATCGAAGACTAAGACATAAGATCCCGCTACGGGAACAAGGAGGAAATAAACAATGGCAAAGGAAATCAAATACGGAACAGATGCCAGAGCAGCACTCAGCAAGGGTGTGAATGCACTTGCAGATACAGTTAGAGTTACACTTGGACCGAAAGGACGTAATGTCGTTCTGGATAAGTCTTATGGCGCACCGCTGATCACAAATGATGGTGTTACCATTGCAAAGGATATTGAGCTTGAGGATGCTTTTGAGAACATGGGCGCTCAGCTGGTAAAGGAAGTTGCAACAAAGACAAATGATGTTGCCGGTGATGGTACTACAACAGCAACTGTTCTTGCTCAGGCAATGATCAATGAAGGAATGAAGAACCTGGAAGCAGGTGCAAATCCGATCGTTCTTCGTAAAGGTATGAAGAAGGCTACAGATGCAGCTGTAGCAGCACTTAAGGATATGAGCGCACCGGTTAACGGTAAGGATCAGATCGCTAAGGTTGCTGCAATTTCTGCAGGTGATGAAGAAGTCGGAAACATGGTAGCAGACGCTATGGAAAAGGTTTCCAATGATGGTGTTATCACAATCGAAGAAAGCAAGACCATGCAGACAGAACTTGACCTGGTAGAAGGTATGCAGTTCGACCGTGGATATATTTCCGCATACATGGCTACTGATATGGATAAGATGGTAGCAAATCTGGAAGATCCGCTGATCCTGATTACAGATAAGAAGATTTCTAATATCCAGGAAATCCTTCCTCTGCTTGAGCAGATCGTACAGGCAGGCAAGAAGCTCCTCATCATTGCAGAAGATGTTGAAGGCGAGGCTCTGACTACTCTGATCGTGAATAAGCTTCGCGGAACCTTCAGCGTAGTAGCTGTTAAGGCACCGGGCTATGGCGACAGAAGAAAAGCAATGCTGGAAGATATTGCAATCCTGACAGGCGGTACTGTAATCTCTGAAGAAGTTGGCCTGAGCCTTTCTGATGCAACAATGGATATGCTCGGACGTGCAAAATCCGTTAAGGTTGAAAAAGAGAATACGGTTATCGTTGACGGTGAAGGCGACAAGGCAAACATTGATGCCCGTATCGCTCAGATCAAGCTTCAGCTGGAAGAAACAACATCTGAATTCGACCGTGAGAAGCTGCAGGAAAGACTGGCTAAGCTGTCAGGCGGCGTAGCTGTAATCCGTGTTGGTGCTGCAACAGAGACAGAAATGAAGGAAAGCAAGCTTCGTATGGAAGATGCTTTGAATGCAACAAGAGCAGCTGTAGAAGAAGGTATTATCTCCGGTGGTGGATCTGCTTACATTCATGCAGCAAAGAAGGTAGAAGAAGTTGCAGCTGATCTGGAAGGTGATGAGAAGACAGGTGCAAAGGTAATCCTTGCAGCACTTCAGGCTCCTCTCTTCCACATTGCACAGAATGCCGGCTTAGAAGGTGCGGTTATCGTAAATAAGGTAAAAGAATCTGAGGTTGGAACAGGCTTCGATGCTTACAATGAGAAATATGTAAACATGGTTGATGCAGGTATCCTTGATCCGGTTAAGGTTACAAGATCTGCTCTTCAGAATGCAACTTCCATTGCATCTACTGTACTGACAACAGAGTCTATCGTAGCAGACATCAAGGAAGAAAACCCGGCAGCGGCAGCAGGCGCAGGCATGGGCGGAATGATGTAATTCTCAGAGAAAACAGAATATCGTTTTCCGATAAAGAAATATTTTCGGGAGCCGGGGCTTATACCCGGCTCCCGATTTCTGTAAAAATGCAGCAGAAAGAAGTTCCTTTTCTTTAGAAAAAATGAAATAAAACTTATTTGTGGATTTTTTCACAGATGGAGTTGACATTTCATAGCTAACTATGTATCATGAATATAGCGTGCTAGATAGCGTGCTATATTCATGATATGCCTTTTTTCTTTCCTAAAAAAGACTGTCATATAAGAAAAAACTAGAGAAAGGAGTGGAGTTATGGGAGATGAACTTTGTCAGCCCTGGAATAATGACATCGGCTTCTGGCTCAAACAGCTCTATAATGTAATGGAGCAGGGCCGGAATAAAAGGATGGCACCAATTGAACTGACAGCATCTCAGATGGATGTGATCATTTTTTTGGCCTTCAATAAGGATAAAGAAGTGAATCAGATCGACGTTGAAAAATACCTGCATTGTTCCAATCCGACAGTAACCGGGATTGTAAAAAGACTGGAGGCCAAGCAGTTTATTAAACGGCTTCCGAGTGAGAAGGATAAGCGTTATAAAAGACTTGTCCTCACGGAAAAGGCCAATAAGATGCTGGAGGAAGGCGATGCAAACAGAAAAAGAGAGGAAAACATCCTGCTGCAGGGCTTCAGTGAAGAAGACAAAAGCAGAGCCCTTTCTTATATCAAACAAATGATAACAAATTTATCAAATTAATGAAGTTTAATGGAGTTTATGGAGGATTAAAATGGACGTCATTAAAAAAATTGGCGCCTCAGTCAGGGAATTCAAAAAACCGGCAATCCTTGCACCGATATTCGTAGTCGGTGAAGTATTTATGGAAGTACTGATTCCTTATCTGATGGCTCTGATGATTGACAATGGGTTCACGCAGGATAATCGTCAATATGTATTTAAAATCGGCGCTATCATGCTGGTCTGTGCAATCATTGCCCTCTTTTGCGGTATTATGTCCGGACGCTATGCGGCGATCGCATCTGCCGGACTTGCCAGAAACCTGAGAACGGATCTCTATCATCATATTCAGACCTTTTCGTTCAGCAATATCGATAAGTTTTCGGCAGCATCTTTGGTTACCAGACAGACGACGGATGTTACCAATGTACAGAATGCTTTTCAGATGATCATCCGTATGCTGGTAAGAGCACCGATCATGATGATCTTTTCCATGATCATGGCCTTCATCATCAATGTGAAGCTGTCTCTGATCTTTTTGCTGGCAATTCCCTTCCTGGCAGTTTGTATTGCTGTGATTTCCTTTAAGGCGCATGGCTATTTCACCAAACTGTTTAAGGTTTATGACCGGATGAATACGGTTGTACAGGAAAACCTGGTTGGTATCAGAACAGTAAAGGCCTATGTCAGAGAAGAAGAAGAGGTAGAAAAGTTCAAAGAGACCTCTAGCGGAATGCAGTTCTTCTCAGTAGCGGCAGAAAAGATGCTGATCCTGAATAACCCGATCATGTTCGTTGCAGTTTATGTCTGCACTCTGGTCTGCTCCTATTTCGGAGCCAATATGATCATTGTCGGAGACCTGCAGACCGGTGAGCTGATGAGTCTCTTTTCCTATACCTTACAGATTCTGGGCTCTCTGATGATGGTTTCTATGGTTATTATCCAGGCGGTTATGGCGAAGGCTTCTGCAGACCGTATCGTAGAGGTACTGGATGAGAAGAGTAATCTGACCAATCAGGCTGAGCCGATTAAGGAAGTAAAGGATGGATCCGTTGAATTCGATCATGTTTCCTTCGGTTACGGCGGAGGTGCAGATAAGTATGTTCTTCGCGATATCAATCTGAAGATTGAAAGCAGCCAGGTGATCGGTATCCTGGGTGGAACAGGAAGTTCCAAGACTTCACTTGTTTCCCTGATTTCGAGACTTTATGATGCTTCAGAAGGAAGTGTAAAGGTTGGCGGAGTTGACGTAAGGGAATATGAAATGAAGGCACTGCGTGATCAGGTTTCTGTTGTATTGCAGAAAAATGAGCTTTTCTCCGGCACCATTGCAGAAAATCTGCGTTGGGGCAATGAGCAGGCGACTGATGAGCAGTTGGTTGAGGCTTGCGAGATTTCTCAGGCCAAGGAATTTATCGATCAGATGCCGGATGGCTATGAGACCTATATTGAACAGGGTGGACGTAATGTTTCCGGTGGACAGAAGCAGAGACTTTGTATTGCCCGTGCCCTTCTGAAGAATCCGAAGATCCTGATCCTGGATGATTCTACCAGTGCAGTTGATATGGCAACAGATGCAAAGATTCAGCAGGGCTTCAAGAACTTTATTCCTGAGACAACAAAAATTATCATTGCCCAGAGAATTTCTTCCATTGAGATGGCAGATAAGATCATTGTTATGGATGAGGGTGAGATCAGCGGTATTGGAACGCATGAAGAACTGCTCGAGAGCAATGCGATTTACAAAGATGTATATGAATCACAGAAGAAAGGAGGAGATGAGGAATGAGCGACAGATCTGAAATGAATCAAAGACAGCGGACGCCGCAGCCCAGAAGAGGGATGGCTTATATTGGAGAAAAACCGAATATGGGCAAGACGACGCTGAGACTTCTTTCCTATGTAAAGAATGGCTATACCCTTCATTTTACGGTAGTAGTGATTACGCTGATCCTTGCTTCCCTTGGTCAGGTAGCAGGTACCTATCTGATGCGTTATCTGATCGATGACTACATCACTCCTTTTATCGGGATGGAAAATCCTGAAATGAAGTTGCTCTTTGTGATTATCGGAGCAATGGGACTGGCATATGTTGTCAGCATTGTTTCTACCTATATTTATAACAGACTGATGGTAACCGTATCCCAGGGCATCATGAAGACCATTCGTGATGAAATGTTTGAACACATGGAAACCCTTCCGCTCAGATATTTCGATAGCAATTCAAAAGGCGATCTGATGAGCCGTTATACCAATGATACGGATACCCTTCGTATGTTCCTGTCACAGGGTATGACACAGATCGTATCTGCTATTATTACAGCAGTTTCCGTATTTGTTTCCATGCTTACCCTGAGTATTCCTCTGACCGGTATTGTTGTCATTCTCCTGATCGTCATGATGATCCTGACCCAGAAGATTTCAAAGCTGTC
>CAVFAT010000035.1:0-3577 GCA_963620785.1 Bacteroidaceae bacterium | reverse complement strand
TTGTGGCAATTGCCGGTGCAGCGATTGCGGTATCCGGTTTTGCGGCAATTACCCTTGGTGTTCTGGCATCCTTCCTGACCTTTACAAAGAACCTGATCATGCCGATCACAATGATCTCTCAGCAGTTGAATACCATGATCATGGCTCTTGCCGGTGCAGAACGTATCTTCAACCTGATTGATGAGAAGCCGGAGATTGATGACGGAACAGTCAGTCTGGTGAATGCAGAAGTTGCAGAAGATGGAAGCGTCAGCGAAAGCAAGGAGCGTACCGAAAAGTGGGCTTGGAAGCGTGTGAAAGAAGATGGCAGTGCAGAATACAGACTGCTGGCAGGTGACGTTCGCTTCAATGATGTTACCTTCGGTTATAATCCGGATAAGCCGGTTTTAAGAGACCTGTCATTATTTGCAAAGCCGGGTCAGAAAATTGCCTTTGTAGGTCATACCGGAGCCGGTAAGACAACGATCACAAACCTGATCAACCGTTTTTATGATATTCAGGAAGGTGAGATCACCTATGACGGTATTGATGTCAGACATATTGCGAAGAAGGATCTTCGTCATTCTCTGGGCATTGTATTGCAGGATACCCACCTTTTTACCGGTACGATCATGGAAAATATCCGTTACGGACGCCTGGAAGCTACGGATGAAGAAGTTATCGCAGCAGCCAAGCTGGCGAATGCAGACTACTTTATCTCTCATCTGAAGGATGGTTATAATACCATAATTGACAATGACGGTGGTAACCTCTCTCAGGGACAGTGTCAGCTTCTGGCGATTGCGAGAGCAGCAGTTGCAGATCCGCCTGTTTTGATCCTGGATGAGGCAACCTCTTCCATCGATACCAGAACAGAGAATGTTGTATCAGAAGGTATGGATAAGCTGATGGAGGGCAGAACAGTATTTGTAATTGCCCACAGACTTTCTACCGTTAAGAATGCAAATGCAATCCTGGTTCTGGATCAGGGCAAGGTAATTGAACGAGGTGATCATGAGGATCTGATCAAGCAGAAGGGTGTATATTATAAGCTTTACACCGGTGCTTTTGAATTATCCTGATGAAGATTCGGATAAAAATGAATAAAAGTAAATAAAAAAAGAGAAAAGAGCAGGTAATGAAAAGAGATTACCTGCTCTTCTTTTAAATGGAGAGGCGGCAAAGTCCGTGTTGTCAGAGCCGTTAAACTATGATAGAATACTTCAAGAAATTTATATAATATGAGGTTATTTCAATGAGCAAAATTGCAGTCCTGACAGATAGTAATGCAGGAATCACACCAAAGGAAGCAAGTGAGCTGGGCGTTTTTGTAATGCCTATGCCTTTTTTTATAAATGAAGAGTTATATCTGGAAAATATCAACCTGACCACAGAAGAGTTTTATGAAAAGCTGCAGGATGGAGCGGAGATTTCCACTTCTATGCCGGCTGTTGCAGATACGACAGATATGTGGGATAAGCTTTTGAAGGACTATGAGCAGGTAGTATACATTCCCATGTCCAGCGGTTTGTCCTCCTCCTGTTCAACAGCGATTATGCTGGCAGAGGAGTATGACGGAAAGGTTGAGGTTGTCAACAACCAGAGAATTTCCGTAACCCTTCGCAGATCCGTGATGGATGCGCTTGCCCTTGCTGAAGCTGGCAAGAATGCAGCCCAGATCAAGGAAATCCTGGAGAAAACTGCCTTTGATTCCAGTATCTATATTACGGTAGATACCTTGAAATACCTGAAAAAGGGTGGACGTCTGACACCTGCAGTAGCAGCGATCGGAACACTTTTGCGGATCAAACCGGTTCTGCAGATCCAGGGTGAAAAGCTGGATACCTTTGCAAAGGCAAGAACCATGAAGCAGGCCAAGGCGCAGATGCTGGAGCAGGTAATTGCGGATGCAAGAGACCGCTTTGATGATCCGACAGGTGACAATTGTTATTTTGATATGGCCTATACCTACAATACAAAAGCGGCAGAGGAGTATAAGGAGGAGGTACTTGCCCTTCATCCGAATTTTGATATTCATATCGATCCGCTTTCTTTGAGTGTATCCTGTCATATCGGACCCGGAGCTTTGGCGATTACCGCTACAAAGAAGTTCCGTTTAGAGGATTGGGTTTAAGAAACTTTGATGTTTGATGTAGGATGTGTTTTAATCGTATAGGCTTTCCTTCCTATACGATTAAAATGTTCCACAGGGATTACTATAGCGAAGAGAAATAGAGATGGTAGCTGCAGAGGATGCCTATTCGCAGGAAGAGGAAGTTTGTCGCAGGCGACCGTGCTCGGCGCTGGAATGTGCTTTGCACATTCTTTTTTAATAAAGTAAGGTTAGTGATATGAAACAAAAAAATGATATCAAGCTGGTGCTTGCTTTGCTTGTTATAGCCTTTCTGATTATGGGACTCATGCAGATCCTGAAGCAGGAGGGCGGTATAGCTGTCGTTACGGTAGACGGGGAAGAAGTAGCCTCGTATCGTTTGAATAAAAATGGAAGCTATGAAATTACCGGTGTTGACGGCGGGAAAAATACCCTTGTCATTGAAGATGGACAGGCTTATATGAGCCAGGCGGATTGTCCGGATGAGCTTTGTGTGAAAACGGGCAGGGTAGAGTATGACGGAGAAACGATCGTTTGTCTTCCGCATAAGGTTGTTGTCACGATCAAGAGTGATGAAAAGGCCAAGGCAGGAGAAGACGGAAATGATGAGATAGATGCGGTGGCAAAATGAAAACAAAAAGAATTGCAACAATCGGACTCTTAATTGCACTTGCGATGATACTGAGCTACGTAGAAAGCCTTTTTCCGGTCTTTTTTGCAGTGCCCGGAATGAAGCTGGGCTTGACCAATCTGGTCGTAATCGTGGCTTTATATATGCTGAAACCGGCAGATGCTTTTATGATCAATATCGTAAGAATTGTTCTGGTAGCATTTACCTTTGGCAATATGTTTGCCATGCTCTATTCCCTGGCAGGAGGTATGCTGAGCTTTTTGGTCATGTATCTGCTGAAAAAAACCGACCGTTTTGGTTCGGTGGGTATCAGCTCGGCAGGCGGTGTGGCCCATAATCTGGGGCAGATCATCGTAGCCATCTTTGTTTTGGAAACAAAAGAGCTGATCTATTATTTCCCGGTATTGTGTATTACCGGTGTTGCGGCCGGCCTTGTGATCGGTCTGATCGGCGGGGAAGTGGTAAAAAGGCTTCCGAAAAATATGTAAAGAAAAAGAGCTGTCTTACTAACAAATTAGTAGGACAGCTCTTTTTATCTGCGTGTGCCGGAGAAAGGATTCTTTGGCACATGATGATTCGCTATAAATTGAGTCATCATAAAGTTTTATGATAGGCTATAAAGCTTAGCCTTTTCTGAAAAAAGCTTATTTGTTTTCCTCAAGAGCCTGCAGCTTCATAGCACGAACCTTCAGCGGAAGACCGAAGAGGTTGATGAAGCCTTCTGCATCATGGTGGTCATAAAGCTCACCTGTTGTGAAGCTAGCAAGAGACTCACTGTAGAGAGAGTAGGGGGAAGTTGTGCCGGCCTTAATGATATTGCCCTTGTAAAGCTTGAACTTAACTTCGCCTGTTAC
>CAVFAT010000034.1:0-17391 GCA_963620785.1 Bacteroidaceae bacterium | reverse complement strand
GTATTCGTTCGCTTTCTCCTTGAAGTATTTCAGGGTATTCAGTGCTTCGGGGCACTCTTGAATTTCGTCAAAGATAATCAATGTTTTCCCCGGTTCGATCTTCTCGCCGCCAATCATAGAGAGCAGCTCGATGATACGCTGAGGATTTTTGTTTGTCTCGAAGATGGACTTCAACTCATCTTCCTCATCAAAGTTGAAATAGGCGAAATTGTCATAGTAGTTTTGCCCAAACTCTTTCATCAGCCAAGTCTTTCCAACCTGTCTTGCTCCTTTAAGCACCATGGGTTTGCGTTCGGGGCTGGCTTTCCATTGAATCAATTCTGAAATTGCATTGCGTTTCAAATGCATCACCATCCTTTCTGAGTATTAATCATAGGATAACACATTTTTTTGGAATTTCAATGATATTATTGCACATTTTTCTGAGTATGATTGCAACAAAAAACACGTTTTTTTGAAAATCGCAGCGAAGTATTTGCACATTTTTCTGAGTTTGGCCACATCAAAAACACATTTTTCTGTATTTCTGCTCGATATCGTTTATTCTCTGCCTGATTTTTGACATGGCTTTTCATATGGAGTGTATCGGGTAAGAAGAGAATACTTGAGAGATATATGAGAAGAAAATATAATAGGTGTTGAATTTCCAGGAATAAGTAAAATCTTAAATCCGCTTTAAATAAGCGTTTGAATTAGCAATACAAGAAGCAAAATTGGGGCAAAGAAAATGACGATTCAGCAGTTAAAATATATTTTGGCGGTAGCCGAGGTTGGTTCTATTACCGAAGCAGCAAAACAGCTTTTTATATCACAGCCAAGTCTGTCGAATGCTATTAAAGAGACAGAGAAGGAAGCGGGAATTACCATTTTTGCCCGCAGCAGAAGCGGCATTACACTGACGAAAGAAGGAACAGAGTTTCTGGGTTATGCCAGACAGGTTTTACAGCAAATGGAGCTGCTGGAGGATCGTTATATATCAAATCTGCCGCAGAAACTGACCTTCGGTGTATCTGCCCAACATTATACTTTTACAGAAAACGCCTTTGTAGAATTGGTAAAACGATTCGGCCAGGAACGTTACGCCTTTTATTACAATGAAACCGGCGCATATCAGATCCTGGAGGATGTGAAAAACCGTGTCTGCGATTTGGGTATTTTATATTTATCGAGTGAAAATGAGGCAGTTATGCGAAAAATAATGAAGGAAGAGCATCTGACTTTTACTGAATTGTTTTCTGCAAAGCCTCATGTTTTCCTGCAAAAAAACCATCCGCTGGCGGAGAAGAAAATCATTTCCTTGAAAGATCTTGCTCCATATCCACGCTTAAATTTTGTGCAGGGCGAGTATGAATCTGTTTATTTTTCCGAAGAATTATTCAGTTCTTTGCCGGCAGACAAAGAAATTCGTGTAAACGACCGGGGTGCCATAGTCAACTTTATGCTCGGTTTGAATGCCTATACGATTTCCAGCGGAATAAATCCCAAATACCTCAATGGAGAAAAGATCATTGCAGTTCCCCTCTCTGAAAATGAAATCATGCACATCGGATATGTATTAAATGAAAAGCAAACCCTTTGCGAATTAGGCAAGATTTATCTTGAGGAAATATGTAAGTATGCACCTCAAAATACATAGTTTCAAACTATGGATAAGCATATAAAATAGGTGTTATGTATGGAGACTTGATTGGTGGTAGAGTTGCACTCAGAGAAGGAGTGAATACTATGCCAATTAATGTTCTTGGAAATTTTTTGATTTATTGTGTCATAAATGCTTTTACGCCGGGGCCGGGAAATATCTTGGCGTTGAATACCGTATCAAATTACGGTTACAAAAAGGGCAAACCCTTATTTTTCGGGATTTTCGCAGGCTACTATGTGGTGCAGACGATATGTGGCATTTTTGTATACGGAGTGAATGCTTTACTGCCGAATGTAATGAGTGTATTGAAGTACATTGGTGCGGTCTATATCCTCTGGCTTGCGGTTCATATTGCAATTAGCAAGCCTTCTTCAGACAATTCAGCAGATTCTGCATCCTTTTTAAAGGGTTTTATGCTTCAATTTGTTAATGTGAAGATCTACATGTTTGGTATAACCGCACTGACAGGATATGTTGTAGCCTATATGCCCGCATTCCCGGCTCTAATGTTTTTTGAATTTGTTATCGCAACGATTGGAACGATTGCAACTTCTACCTGGATTGGAATGGGGCTATTGATCCAAAAATTCTATCTGCACCATTTCCGCATCATAAATGTAATCCTTGCCCTGACGCTCCTGGAGTGCATTTGGGGAATGTTAATCTAGAGAAATCTTTCTTGCGTTCATGAAGAATTTGCCAATGGTTAGCTAACAGTAATTTGAACGTAAAATAAATGTAAAGAGGGTTGAGCTTATCAGAAAAATCTGATACCATAACCCAGAATAAAAAGCAAGATCGCTGAGAAATATCAGCAAAGCTAGGAATGGAGGTGTAGGTTCATGGATAGTTGCGATCGTATAGGACGAAGTTGTATGCGGGTTCGAAAAAGAAAACATAAGATACGAATGCGGCTCTCTGTGAAGATATACTAACAGCAGCATTTGTCTTATGATGTCCTTTTTTGGTACACCGCGAAACGAAAAATCCTTTACATCACAACACAGACGGAGAATCCTGCAAAGCAGGATTCTATTATATTGCCTAAATATCGCTATGTTGTAACCAAATTTGGGAAAAAGAAGGAGGACATCATGAGAACTGCAAAAAAGCAGCATAGAAGAGACTATGCAAAAGAATTAATCAAAATCGTACAGACAACGAAAGATAAAGAAGAGTTAAAGAAAAAGATCGGGGCATATCATGAAAGGGATATTGCGAATGCGATCGTAGAATCAGATAAAACAGTTAGAAAATGTATCTATGACCTTTTAGACATTGCAGATATTGCAGAAATCTTTGCATATATCGAAGAAGAACCAGGAAAATATCTGAAAGAGATGCCGCTTGATATGGCAGCGAAAGTCGTATCAAACATGGACTCCGATGATGCGATGGATCTCTTTGAAGAACTAAGTGAAGAAGATAAATACAAGCTCTTAAAGAGACTGGATAAAGACGCAAAAGAAGATGTTCAGAAACTGTTATCTTATGAAGAAGACCAGATCGGTAGTTGTATGACGAATAATTATATCGTTGTAAAAAATGATGTAACGATTCGTGAGGCAATGAGTACCCTTGTAAAAGAGGCAGGAGAACATGATAATATCCAGACACTTTATGTAACAGATGAGAATGGAATCTTTGCAGGAGCGATCGATCTGAAAGATTTGATCATTGCAAGAGAACATGATAATCTGCAGGACATCATAAGCAGTTCTTATCCTTATGTCTATGAACATGAAAAGATCAGTGATTGCATGGAAGTTTTGACAGATTACGAGGAAGATTCGATTCCCGTTCTCACACAGGATAAGAAAATCGCAGGTATCTTAACATCTTCTGATATCGTAGAATTAGTCGATAACGAGATGGGAGATGACTATGCAAAACTTGCCGGTTTAACAGAAGAGGAGGATCTAAATGAAGCTACGATAGTCAGTATGAAGAAGAGACTTCCATGGCTGATCGCATTATTATTCCTCGGAATGGCGGTCTCCTCTGTTGTCGGAATATTTGAATCTATCGTAGCAGTGTTGCCGATCGTCATCTGTTTCCAGTCCTTGGTTCTTGATATGGCAGGAAATGTTGGAACACAGTCTTTGGCTGTAACCATCCGTGTATTAATGGATGAAAATCTGTCAGGAAAGAAAAAGCTAGCATTATTATTTAAAGAAATGAAGATTGGTTTCCTAAATGGAGCGAGCCTGGCCCTTATGGCACTCGTATTTTTAGGAATTTATATCCATTTGTTTAAACATTACGTATGGATTTCTTCCTTCCTGATTTCAGGATGCGTCGGAATCTCATTGGTCCTTGCAATGGCAATTTCGAGCCTTGTCGGAACGATCATTCCCATGTTATTCCATAAGATCAATATTGATCCTGCAGTTGCATCTGGCCCACTGATTACAACGGTCAATGATCTGGTTGCAGTTGTTACATATTACGGACTAGCCGAACTTGTTTTGATCCAGTTGTTTCATATTTAATGACACAATGCCAGAAATGTGACTATATCGGATCTTGATTTAGATATAAAAGCTCTAGGTATAAAAAACGTCATAGGAGAAAGAAATTTTCCGGCAACTGACCTACTATATTATGTCTTAGTTTGCAGATGCCGGTCTCAATTTATTGATCAATGGAATAATAACTGCTAGTAGAATCGCTATGGCAGCACAAACCAGAAATTTTGCATTGACGCTAGTGCCACCAACAAGACCGGTGATGAAATTCACAATGACCGGGGAAACGAAGGAGCCAAGATTCGGAGCAACAGAAAGAATCAGGGAGCTGGAGAGGACCGAAATGGATGGATCCACCTTTCCGCCTACGGAAACCACAAAATAGGGAAAGATAAGGCTGAGACTTCCTCCGCCTACAAAAGCGCCTATCATCAGAGGAAGAAGACCGTCTGTTACATAAATAAGCAGGTAGCTCAGAGCCAAAAGTGTAAATGCAGCAGAAACGGTAAGATTTTTGCAGAGCGTCAGGACATGGAGGAAAATGAATCCGAAGATACAGCCACCCAGCATGAAAATTGCGGTAGCAATGCCGGCAATGGTGGTGCTGACCTGTCCCTTTTCAACCAGCAGAAGAGAGATATTTGTGGTAAAAGCAAAGTAGATAATTGCGAATAAAAATGTTTGCAGGGAGGCTGACCAAACAATACCCGGGATAGAATGCTTCCTGTTATCGGATGCATCAGCCTGTACCGGATCCTGCTTGGGAAGAAAACGAAGGCAAAGCAGAATGGCGGGAAAGGCCAGAAGATATACCAAATAAGCACAGTTCCAACGGAGTCCTGCCAAAAGTCCGGCTAAAATACTGAGTAATACGCCTCCTAAATTTACGCCGGCAGTTTGCCAGCCAGCTACCTTTTGTCTTTGTTGATCATCAAAGTAGTCCACCATCAGACTGGAAGCGACAGGAATAAAGAGGCCGCCGCCGGCGCCCAGAAGTCCGGACCAAAGGAATACGATTTCAATGGAAAGAGTGAGAAAGGGGGCCGCAAGTCCGACAAAGACCGTGAGCAGCAGACCGATGATCGCCATCTTTCTGCGTCCGATCCGTTTGGAAATGGGACTGGAAAGGAGAGCAAAGACCACGAGAATCAGGGGGAGAAAGGTCATAGCCAGCTGAGCCGTTTGGGCTGAGGTTCCGGGAAAAGCTGTCGTGATGGAAGAAACCACCGGGGAGAGAGCCACCATGCCCATCTGAAACATGGAGATTGCAATAATTGTAAGAATGAGCGTTCTTTTTTCTTTCATAATAATTACTCCAGAGTATCGAAAATTTCTATACGATAAGAAAATTGAAAGCAGGGCAGAGCATGATAAACTCTGTCCTGCTTTCATTTAATGGGATAAATTAAACGGCAAGAGTAATCATGCCTGTATAGCTACCGGGAAGAATTTCGGTTGCAAGGCCGTCAACGGTCATGGAAGCGCCCTTGATCTTTGCACCTTCTGCAATGGTCAGCTTGGTAAGATAGCTGGTGCCTGTAACGTTCCAGATACTGTTTTCATCCAGGGAGACGATCACGCCGTTATTGATAGGAGCGGCCGGTGTCTGGGTGATATTGCTGAGTTCCTCACAGTTTTCACTGGTAATCTGAGTCAAACCTTCCTTATATGCGGCAGTAGCTGCACTGATGATACCGTTAACAGTAGCATTCTGAATCTTGATATCCAGATTCTTTGCACCCATCAATACATCACCTACAAAGCCGCGAAGCTTTTCTGATCCGGGCGGCAGAGGCATTTCGGGGGCAGGATTTTCCTTAGGCAGACGACGATTACAAGCGATGAAATCTGTGGTTGAGTTCAGAAAATTGCCATTGGCAGTCATATTGGACACGGTAACAAAGATATCTTCGTCCGCAATAGCCTCAGTCAGATCTCTCTGATCTCTCACATCTACTTCACCTACAGGAATGAGGAAGGGATCATCGCACATACCCACATCGTCATTATCCATAAGCTGGAGAATAATTCCATTCTTGGGTTCCAGCACGGCATCATCCAGAGTGATATTCAGATTAGAGCCCTTCACCATGATACAGGAGGAATCTGTATGGAATTCCGCACCTGAGTTGATTTTCAGCTCGCCTCCATTATGTCGATGGCAGAATACACCGAAACGTCCGGAGTTGACTACAGAGCCATTTTTGAATTCTGCTACGCCATTGCCCAGACTCATAAGAGCGGCAGTGTAGGGAACGTTAAAAGTGGAATGATCCGCTACAGTGATGCAGCCGGGCTCATCAATACTGTCATAGTCAAGCAAGATGTTATCAGCAATATTGAAGAAGCCGTAGCCATTTGATCCGGTGATCTCAATCAGGGAGTCATTGATGTACATCCGATTGAGGCTGGCACCATCGATGGAGAGCACGCCCCAGCTATTAGAAGTTACATGACAGCGGTTCAAAGTCAGATGACCGTCACCAGCCAGATTCAAAGTTCTGCCGTTACCCCGGAGACCGATAGACCAGGGAGGACACATCATACGTTCCAGCTTTGCGCCGGCCTCCAGCTCCTCTTGGCTGGGAACATGGCTGACAGTGGAAAAGTCGCAGTCATTCATAGTAACTTCTGCCTGGCCACCCACATAGAGGGTACCTCTTCCGATGCCTTCTGTGTGCACCTTGGTATTGTTGATGGTAAGATTTGCCTTGTCGATGGCGGCAATGGCAGCGCCCATACCAACGAAATCGTCTGTACCGTCACCGACCATTTGAATCTCGGTGTCAGAAATTTCATAATCGCTGTTGCCGGCAACGAGAATACCGTTAAAGTCCCACTCGATAGAGTCGATTCTTGCATCTTTTACAGCCTGATCTGTTGCACTGCTTCCCTTCAGAGCAGCTGCAACAGAGCTTTCCTTTAGCACTTTGCCATCGTTCACGATTACAGCGGCACGGAAATCGCTGATGGTTTCCTCACCGAAACGCATGGTGCTGTGGGTAAAGTTGTCGCAAACCGTGAGTCTCACGTCGCCGGTATAAGTACCGGGAGCAATGGTGTGAGTCGTTCCATCTACTGTCAGTGTGATATATTTTCCCTCAGGGGCGGTAATCTCTGCGCCCTCCTGAATCACCAGAGAGCTAAGGGCAAGACTTTCCTCAGGTGTCCAGATACCGGATACAATTTTTTCCATAAAATGCTTCCTTTCTCTTCATTTCCATTTAAGATAGTCTTATTGTAAGCGCTATCCTGTCGCTCGTCTTTATCCATGAAAGTCAAGAAAGATCTGTCGATTTATCCGTGACAGATAAAAAATGCAGTTAAATTGTTTTCAGAAATTAATTGAATTACAAAAAGAGCGGCGAGGGCACTTCAGGAGTTAAGTAATGCCGCAGTGATGAATGGAACATCAGAAATGACATTAGAAGAGATTAATGCTGAAATCGATGCAGTCAGAATGAAAAAATAGTATGCAGGAAATTTGAATAGCACAGAAGACGAAATACGGATTTAATCTGTTATTCCTTCTTCTGTGCTAATAAAGAGTCAAAGGCAGTTACATGCCGCTGTATAAAGTTTAAACCATACACTCTGTCATGCCTTCTGCCTGAAGACCGGCCTGCTCCATCAGGGCAAGCAGATTTTCTTTTTCTTCCGGATCCGCTGCCCAGGCAAGGCCGCAGCCGGCAGAAATTTCCCTGGGAACAGGAATCATTCTGCCGTTTGCGGCATTATCCTTGCAAAGCTTTTCCATAGCCATGGATTCTGTTGTCGTTCGAAAGGTAATGACGAGCTTTAGCTGTTTTTTTCTCATGGCTTAATGATCTTTCCGCCCTTAATCTGGGTTTCTACGATTTCATACATATTGGAAACAGAGCCTACAGCCAGTTTTTCAGTCAGGCCATAATGATTCAGGCAGGTTCCGCAGGTGATAATCTTGGTTCCCTGCTCCTCGAGGAGCTTCAGATCCTCAAGGGAATCTGAACCTTCACAGGTCAGAAAGGCACCTGAATTATAGCAGATCAGATTCTCAGGAATCTTGTCCTGGCTGGTCAAAGCAAAAATAAAAGCCTTCATTAATGCTTTTCCCAGATCATCATCTCCATTTCCCATACGATTAGAAGAGATTACTACCGTAAAACGATCGGCGCTTTCAGCTACAGAAGCTTCTGCTTCCGGAGCTTCCGGAAGAGCCTTTGCAGCAGCAGCCGGATTTACGCTTACCTGAATACTTACCAGGTAATCCTTTTCAGCCACTTTCTGATTGCTGTTAACGAAATTTCTGGAATTGGCAAATTTTGTCAGATTCTGTACTGCTGTTTCATTGTCTACCTGAACCAGCAGGGTTCCGTCCTCGGTAAAAGCTTCCGCAGTTTTTTTTGCATTTACAACCGGAAGCGGACACTCCATTCCTCTGCAGTCAATTGTTTTTTTCATCATGTTCTCCTTTTCTGATTCTTTTTACTAATCTATCGTATTATGAAGCAATGCGATAAAGCAAAGCCACAGTGTGCAATGCACGATTTATCATGCGGCATAAGTTCAATAAAATTTTTATATACTTTATTTATTGTTTTATATACTTACGGTCATTTCCTTTAGTGCCCGGATTGCGGTATCGATTTCTTCTTCCGTATTGAAGTAAGAAAAGCTGAAACGAACCGCTCCCTGTGAAACCGTGCCCAAAGCCTTATGCATCAGGGGTGCACAATGAGCACCGGGCCTAGTGCTGATTCCATAATCCTGAGCCAGCTCATCCGCCACCTCCGAGGAGTCATAGTCTCCGATATTTAAGGCAAGAATGGCACAGCGGTTAAAGTCAGAAAAATCCCCATAGATCTTCAGACCTTGCAAATCCCGAATTCCCTCGTAAAAACGTCTCAAAAGAGTTTCTTCCTTTGCCCGGATACGGCTAAGACCGGTTTTATTTAAAAATTCTACTGCGGCATGCAGACCTGCAATGCCATGACCATTTAAAGTACCTGCTTCCAAGGCAGTCGGCATTTGCTCAGGATGCTTTTTGGAATAGGTAAGGATACCCGAGCCTCCGCTTTTTAAGGGGCGGACATGGATCCCTTCTCTGACGCAGATGCCGCCGGTTCCCTGGGGACCAAGCATGCTCTTATGCCCGGTAAAGCAGAGAATATCGATTCCCATCTTTTGCATATCGATATCAAAGACGCCCGCTGTTTGGGAAGCATCCAGGATAAAGAGAAGACCATGTTTTTTACAAATCTGTCCGATTTTTTCAATGTCCAGAAGATTACCGGTCAGATTAGAAGCATGGGTAGAAACAATGGCCTTTGTATTTGCCTGTATAAGCCCTTCAAACTCTTCATAATTTGGCCGGCCCTTTTCATCTGCGGAAACAAAGGAAAGCGCTAGGCCCTTTTCCTCCAACTCATAAAGAGGGCGGAGAACAGAATTGTGCTCACATACCGTGGTAATTACATGATCCCCCGGATTAAGGACGCCTTTTATCGCTGTATTTAAGGCTTCCGTTGAATTTGAAGTAAAGGCGATACCGGATGGATTGCCCAAACCGAAAAAATCTGAAAGCAAAGTCCTTGTGTCATAAATGGTTCTCGCACTTTGCAGGGAAGCCTCATGGGCACCTCTGCCGGCATTTCCCATATGCTGAAGGGCAGAGCAGATTGCATCGGCCACCTCAGGAGGCTTATGCAGGCTTGTTGCTGCATTATCAAAATAAATCATGCCTTTCTCCTTCGCTTGTATCATTCTTCTTATGACTGTGACTGATGTGACTTATAAAAGACTCTCCTCCTTTTTAAGCGACAGGAAAGCACTTTTATTCAATATAGATGCTGCTTCCCTGGTTTTCTGTTACATAGCCAATGATTGCGGCAGAAGGAATTTGCTCCTGAAGTTCCTTTAACATCTCTTGAGCAGCCTTTTCCGGAAGAGAGATCAAAAGTCCGCCGGAAGTTTGTGGATCATAGAAAATATCCAGCAGAGGCTGGGGAATCTCACGGATCAGTTCTACGCCCGGTCCTGCATATTCCATATTTCGATAAGCACCGGCAGGAATCAGCCCCATATTGGCCAGATCAAAGGCTTCTTCGTGGTAGGGAACCTGATCGGCCTGGATATGAATGCTGGTATTGCTTCCCTGTGCCATCTCATAGCTATGCCCGAGCAGGGCAAAGCCGGTGACATCGGTACAACTGTTTACCGGATATTTTACCATGATATCACGGGCAGTTTTATTTAAAGTGGCCATCTGCTGATAGATCAATTTCATATCCGTTCGCTCTACCAGATCTACCTTTGCAGAGGTGGTAAGAATGCCGATGCCAAGAGGTTTGGTAAGAATCAGGAGGTCGCCCGGTCTGGCAGAACTGTTGGTCAGCACCTTTTTCGGATGCACAAAACCGGAAACCGCCAGACCATAGATCGGCTCAGCTCCCGAGATGGTATGTCCGCCGGTGATAATCGCTCCTGCCTCATAAGCTTTCGCATAGCCGCCGCGAAGAATTTCCTGTACGGTTTCCTTCTCCATGGCATCTGTGATACACATGATATTCAGAGCCAGTTTCGGTTCACCGCCCATGGCATAAACATCACTCAGGGCATTTGCGGCCGCTATTTGACCGAAAAGAAAGGGATCATCGACGATTGGCGGGAAAAAATCCGTCGTCTGGATCAGAGCGGTATCCTCATTTATTTGATAAACACTTGCATCATCGCTCTTATCATAACCCACCAGCAGACGGGGATCACTGTGCGTTTCGAATCCTTCCAAAAGGCGGGAGAGCGTACCTGCGCCTACCTTTGCACCGCAGCCGGCACATCCGGCAAGCTTGGTCAGTTTTACTTCTGTTTCCAAAATATCCTTCTCCTATCAGAGCCCTTGTCAAATTCAAGGGTCTGCAATTATGTCTATTCTTTTCACTATATTTTATTATAGGAAGAATTTATCTAAAAAGGGGAAAAAGAATTTAATAAAGACTGGCTATTTATTAAAAATAATAATAAAATAGAAAGAGAGCTTTTTATGATACAGATTTCATAAGAAGGTATAAAAGAAAAAGAAAAGAAGAGAATGAAAAATAGAGACCTATAAACACATAGAGAAAAAGAAAGGAGGACCTACTATGGAATTTAAACAGCTGCAGTCCTTTGCGGCCTTGGTAAAATACCGCAGCTTCAGCAAGGTGGCTGATAAGCTTTTTATTTCGCAGCCAACCGTCAGTACCCATGTGCGGGATCTGGAGAAGGAACTGAAAACAAAGCTTGTAATTCGAACTACCCATAGTGTTGAGATTACGGAAAAGGGGTTTGAACTCTATACCTTTGCCCGCCATGTGCTGGATATGAGAGACAACCTGCTTGAGCAGTGGTCAGGAGAAGAAAAAAGTCTTTTAACAATAGGGGCATCTACCATTCCGGCCGCTTATCTGCTTCCTCCTATTTTAACCGGCTTTGAAAAACGTCATCAGAATATTCGCCTTATGCTAAAGCAGGGAGACAGCAAGGATGTGATCGAAGGTGTGCAGAAGGGACTATTTGATGTCGGCTTTTCCGGAATGAAAACAGAGGACAGCGATCTGATATTCCTGCCAATCTGCAAGGATCATATGGTCTTGATCACGCCTGTCAAAGAGCCCTTCTTATCCTGGAAAGCCGAAGGCAAGATTTCTATTGATCAGCTGAAAAAAACACCATTCTTGAGAAGAGAGAGCGGCAGCGGAAGCCAGAAAAATGCAGATCATTTTTTGGAGGAAATCGGCATAAAGGAAGAAGAAAGGATCTCAGCAGGTCAGGTCAACGAGCAGGAGTCTCTGAAAAAGCTGGTTGAGGCCGGGATTGGCGTTGCGGTTTCTTCCCAGTGTTCGGCACAAAGCGAAATTGATCAGGGAAAGCTTCTCTCTTTTGAATTGCCAAACTGCGATACCCAAAGAAATCTCTACCTTCTTTACAGAAATGATGAGATCCGCAAATCCAGCGCAGAGGCCTTTATCAAATATGTGAGAATGGATAATGTCATATAGTCATACATATATATGTATATGACGATCAAAAATTTATCTTTTCTCCATAAAGCAGTTATTGCTGACTTGTGTCAGGCTTTTCTAGGCACATTCATTTCAGTCTTCAGTCTTCATGTCAGTTAACCGCAAGAGAAAATTATTTGATAAAGCCTAAAATTTATTTTAAAATTGTGCAGTAGAACACAAAAGCCATCTCCATTTATGGATGCTCTTGTATTGAATTCATTTATTTGCCATTTTATAATTTTAATAGTAACTTGGAAGAAATATATTTATCTGTAGTTTTGTCCTTTGATAAGATTTACAGATAACAAATGAAGAGGTGTAACCCTATGGCAAAAATCTATTTGGCCGATCCGAACAATTGTGATGTCAGGATTGGCAATATGTTGGAAAAATTTGTCGATAAGGTACTGAGCTACCCACCGGGAACCTGCCCTCTGACCGTACAGTACTCCCTTTTGGTTGCATCCATGAACCAGACATGCGGAAAGTGTGTTCCCTGTCGTGATGGACTGCCCCAGCTGTCTTCCTTATTAAAGAAGGTATTGGACGGAGAAGGCACACCGGAAACGATTGAACAGATTCGTTTTCTGGCGACGATGATCCATGAAAGTGCAGACTGTGCGATCGGTTATCAGTCAGCAGGTGAGGTGCTTAAGGGGCTGGATAATTTCAAACTTGAATATGAAAGCCATATCCATGACCATGTCTGTCCCTCAGATGTCGGACAGAAAGTACCCTGTATTAATTTATGTCCGGCGCATGTTGATATTCCGGGATATATTGCTCTGGTTGGAGAGGGACGTTATGCAGATAGTATCAATCTGATCCGCAAAGACAATCCTTTGCCAACTTCCTGTGCCATGATCTGTGAACATCCCTGTGAGAACAGATGCAGACGTCGCCTGATCGATGATTCCATTAATATTCGTGGTCTTAAGAAGTTTGCAGTAGATCAGATCCCCGTAGATCAGGTTCAGGTACCAAAGCATCTGCCTTCTACAGGCAAGAGTATCGGTATTATCGGAGGCGGTCCGGCAGGTTTAACAGCCGCATATTTCCTGGCTCTTATGGGACATAAGGTTGTGATTTACGAACGTCAGCCGGCACTTGGCGGTATGCTTCGTTACGGAATCCCTAATTACCGATTCCCCAAAGATCGTCTGGACGAGGATATTAACGGTATCCTTTCTGCCGGTGATATTGAGGTCAAGTATGATACCCATATCGATACAGCCGAGAAGATTCGGGAAGTACAGGAAGCACATGATGCGATTTTTGTAGCAATTGGTGCTCAGGTCGGCAAGAAACTGCGACTGGATGGTATCGATGCGGCAAATGTAGAGTCCGCAGTTGATATGCTGGATCGTGTCGGTAAAGGACACAGACCGGATTATACAGGCAAGACCGTATGTGTTATCGGAGGCGGTAACGTTGCGATGGATGCGGCCAGATCCGCCCTTCGCTGTGGAGCAGACGATGTCCGTGTTATTTACAGACGTCGTCAGGAGGATATGACTGCCCTGGATTCTGAGATTGAATCCGCAATGCAGGAAGGTATCGAATTTATGACTCTGCAGGCACCGAAATCCATCGAAAAGGACAGCTATGGCAAATGCGCCGCTCTGGTGGTTCAGCCTCAGATGATTGGTCCCTATGACCGGGCAGGAAGACCCAGCCCCATGGATGCCAAAAAGGATCCGCTTCGCATTCCCTGCGATGCTGTTTTGATCGCGGTAGGACAGGATATCGTATCCGCTCCCTTTGAAGAATTTGGCATGCCGGCTAACCGTGGTGTATTCCAGGGCAATCTGGATACGACGATTGACGATATGCCGGGTGTATTTGTCGGTGGTGACTGTGCGACAGCTCCGGCTACGGCAATCCGTGCGATTGCTGCAGGAAAAGTTGCAGCAAGAAATATAGATGAATACCTGGGTTATCATCATACCCAGCCATGTGATGTAGAAGCACCGCTTCCGAGAGAGAATACCCGTATTCAGATCGGCCGTGCAAACATCACAGAGAGACCTGCTTATATTCGAAAGCATGATTTTGAGCATGTTGAAAATGCTTATACCTATGAGGAAGCAATGCAGGAATCCAGCCGCTGCCTACGGTGTGATCACTTTGGCTGCGGTGTATTGAAAGGAGGCAGAGACTTTAATGATTAATCTTACCATTGATGGTCGACAGCTGCAGGTTCCGGAAGGATATACCCTCCTGAATGCAGCCCGCCAGAATGGTATAAAGATACCTACACTCTGTTATCTGGAGAAAGTCAATGAGATCGGCTCCTGCCGTCTTTGCGTAGTAGAGGTAGAAGGAGAGTCAAAGCTCTTAACTGCCTGCAATACAATCGCAAGAGAAGGCATGGTCGTCAAAACGATGTCGGATAAGGTGGTAGCATACCGGAAAATGGTATTGAATCTCCTCCTTTCCAATCATCATCAGGACTGCTTCTCCTGTGCATCAAACGGTAAATGCGAGCTGCAGGCCGTTTGTAATGAATATGGTGTCTATCGTACCACTTATGACGGAACCCGCTATAAGATCGAGGCGACCGAAAAAAATGCCCATCCCTTCCTTGGCTACCGTCCGACCTTATGTATTCAGTGTCAAAGATGTGTAGCAACCTGTGATAAGGTCAGCGGAAGAGGAGCGATCCAGCTCAGCAAAACAGGTATGTTTACCGTGATTGATGCTCCCTTTGGAGAGAACTGGGAGAATACTTCGATCTGTGAATCCTGCGGTAACTGTGCCGAGGCCTGTCCAACAGGTGCTCTTTATAAAAAGGCGGCAAAGAATTACCGTGAATGGGATATCCATCGTGTCCGCACGACCTGCCCTCATTGTGCAGTCGGCTGCCAGATGGACCTTCTGGTCAAGAATAACCATATCGTTGGTGTGGAGGGCGCAGATGGCCCGACAAACCACAATAGGCTTTGCGTAAAGGGCCGTTTTGGTTCCTATAAATTCGTTGAATCCGGCGATCGTCTGACAGATCCTCTGATCAAAGACAGAGAGAGCGGCGAATTTAGAAAAGCAAGCTGGGATGAAGCACTTGATCTTATTGCAAGTAAGTTTACGACAATAAGAGATGAATATGGCGGAGATGCACTTGCCGGTTTTGCCTGTTCAAGAAGTGCAAACGAAGATATTTATATGCTTCAGAAAATGGTTCGCACAGTTTTCCAGACAAATAATACGGACAACTGTGCCCGTGTCTGACATGCCCCTACGGTCTCCGGTCTGGCGACAACATTGGGCTCCGGTGCGATGACGAACACCATTGCAGACATTACCCAGGAATCTGACGTGATCATGATCGTTGGATCCAACGCTGAAGAAGCACATCCGGTACTCGGAATGCAGCTGAGAGCCGCTGTAAGACGAGGCGCAAAGGTCATTGTGGCAGATCCGCGTGAGATTGACCTTGCAAAGAAAGCCAATGTGCATTTGAAATTACGACCAGGTACAAACGTTGCATTTATCAATGCTCTTCTTCACGTTATTATTGAAGAGGGCCTGACAGATGATGAATTTATCAAAGAGCGTACCGAGGTTGAAGAATACGAAAAACTGAAAAAACTGGTTGAAAAATATACCCCTGAATATTCAGCAAAGATCTGTAATGTAGATCCGGATGATATTCGTGAGGCAGCCCGCCTCTATGCAAAGGCAGATAAGGCGCCGATCATCTACTGTCTGGGTGTTACAGAACACTCTACCGGTACAGAAGGCGTTATGTCCCTTTCCAATCTGGCTATGGTTACCGGTAAGCTTGGCCGTCCCGGCTGTGGCGTAAACCCGATCCGAGGCCAGAATAATGTACAGGGTGCCTGCGATATGGGCGCTATGCCGACAGACTTTACAGGTTATCAGAAGGTACATATTCCGGAGAACCGGGAGAAATTCGAAAAGGCCTGGGGTGTGAAGCTGAATCCGAATCCGGGTACAAAGGCAACCGAATGCTTCCCTGCTATGATTGAGGGCAAGATCAAGGGTCTCTTTATCTTCGGAGAAGATCCGATGAGAACAGATCCGGATACCCATCATGTGCAGCATGCATTGGAAAGCCTGGACTTTTTGGTTGTAGATGAGCTTTTCATGACAGAAACCGCAAAGATGGCCGATGTTGTCCTGCCGGGTCGTTCCTATGCAGAGAAGGAAGGAACCTTCTCCAATACCGAGCGTCGTGTACAGCGTATTCATAAGGCAATCACAGTTCCTGGTAACAGCCGTCTGGATACCGATATCTTTACGGATATCATGAATCGTATGGGATATCCGCAGCCTTACTTAACTGCAGCTGAGATTATGGATGAAATTGCATCTCTGACACCAAGCTTTACCGGTATTTCCCATGAAAGACTGGACAGCGAGGAAATCGGCGGAAATGGTATTCAGTGGCCCTGTCCTTCCAAGGATCATCCGGGAACACCCATCATGCATGTCGGTATGTTCAGTCGCGGTAAGGGTAACTACTATCTGGCAGAATACAAGCCTTCTCAGGAGCTTCCGGATGAAGAATATCCGCTGATCATGATGACAGGACGTAACCTCTACCATTACAATGCGATGGCCATGACAGATAAGACACCCGGTCTTATGGAAATTTCCGGTCACTCCTACATTGAGGTCAATACCAAGGATGCAGAAAAAGCCGGTATCCATAACGGAGAGCGTATTAAGGTATCTTCTCGCCGAGGAACAATTTCTTCTGAGGCAAGGGTTTCCAATAAGACAAATCCGGGCGAATGCTGGATGCCCTTCCATTTCCTGGATGGAAATTCCAACTGGCTGACCAATGATGCACTCGACAGTATTGCCCGTGCGCCTGAGTACAAGGTATGTGCCGTTAAGATCGAAAAGATTCCGGACGAGGAAGCTTATACGAAGGATGGTGTATATATTACCCAGGCGATGATTGCCGAAAAACGCAACAAGCTTTATGCAGAACAGCTTTCCATTCCGGAACGCTGTGCAAATGGCGAAAGCGTTGCAGTTGATCGAAGCATTGATGACTATTCTACCCTTGTTACAGAATCCTGTGATGGATGCTGTGGCTAATATAGGGGCAAATGAGAATTGGGGAATCGCATCGCAATTCCCCAATTCTTATTGTTTAGGAAGAGCACTTCCTATATAGTATTATAATATGGGTGCAGAAGGGTGGCTGGTGTGCCCTCCGGTCTTCAAAACCGGTATGAGCTTTCACAGGCTCGGGTGGGTTCGATTCCCACCTGTACCCGCCAAAAAA
>CAVFAT010000033.1:0-10612 GCA_963620785.1 Bacteroidaceae bacterium | reverse complement strand
AGAGCGATTCACTCGTAATGAATAGGTCACCGGTTCGAATCCGGTTATCGGCTTTCTTTAAATGAGACAGTCACATTAATTTCTCAATGTGACTGTCTTTTTATTTTTTCTATCAGAAATCTCCTTCCAATACAATAAAAACACCTCGCAAGGATTTTATACTGCCGGCGGATGCATCAGGATTCGTTTCTCTGACCGGCTATAATAATAGGCATGGTCAGACAAAATATCCTCGGGTGCAAGCTGTTCTTCATTCACTTCCTGGATCATCCGATCAATTTCTTTCTGATATCCGATTTCCTGAACCGGCAGAAGCAGAACCTCATGAATGCTGCTGGGTATAATATAAAGATCGGAATTCATTTTCTGAGAAAAGCTGTTGAGCACTTCCGGATAAAGCATGGCTGAGGCACCATAAAGCTTTTCCTTGTTTGTCAAAACATAAAGTGGAAGCTCCTTTTCCGGCTCAGGTGCAAAAGCACTAAGCTCAAAAAGTAAATCCGGCAGAGAGCATAAAAGGGGCGGATATGCAAAAGGTGCCGTCTGCATCGCACTTTCCCAGAGTGCCTTTTGACTAATCCCCCAAATCTCCAAATGCTTTTTTGTAATCAGAACACTGGCCTGTCCTACATCAGTAGAGGACAGCAGGCAGAAAAAGACCATGGCCAGATCCAAAAAAGGAAGAAAGGGCAAATCCTCCAGCAGATGGCGGTTTCTTTTTACACTAAGAAGACGGCAGCCGATCTTGGGCTTTACCGCTTCAAAATTCATAAAATCATTTGCGAAAGGTGGGATTTCTTTAAGATGTTTTCGATAGAAATTCTCCATAATTCGGAAGGTTCCCTCTAGATCAACAGTATCCTGATAAATCTCATAAAAGTGATTCAGATAGATCATTGGAGAAGCTGCCTGATTTTTCTTAAGAACAGACAAACTATCAAGCCGCAGGTCATTATTTTTATAGACCGGACTGACCTGGATTTTTGCATCCGGAAAAAGCCGCTCAAAATAGAGCCGGGATTCTTTGATAAATTCTGTATAGGGAATCAATATTACCTCCTGTAAGAACTACAGGAAACGGATTCAGACAAATCCGATGAAAGGATAAGATGGCTTTAGTATAGCATATAAGAATAGAACGCGGCAAAAGAAAACGCTGAAATAGATGAAGATGGTTACTGTCAAGTAATCGTTGGCAAATTCTTCATACAGCTCGACTATCGCATTGCACGTGTGAGATATGCCGTCAAGACACGCTGCGTTTCCTACTCGCTGCACTCGCTGATTCACTCAGGCTCCTGCGCAAACTCGCCCTGCGGGCTCAAACATGCGCCCGCCTTCGTGCTAGAGTGCAGCTCCCTACGGAAGCCTTGCTTCCGTCTTTTCCGTGCATATCATTACACTTCGCAATTCTACATATTTCTTCCAGGCTTCAAACGCAGCCTATACTGCACCTTTCCTCGCTAAACTCTTCATTTCCCTCGCATTCTCGATCGCAGCTTCTGTCAGCTCTGCTCCGCCCATCATTCTTGCCAGCTCCCTTACGCTCTCTTCCTCTTCCAGGAAGCGAATAGCGGAGGCGGTTTTTCCGTCCTTTACATTCTTTTCAATCAGAAAATGACGGTCTGCCATTGCCGCAATCTGTGGCAAATGGGTAATGCAAATAATCTGATGACTTTCCGAAAGCTTCTTCAGCTTCTCCGCAACTGCCTGGGCGGTTCTTCCGCTGATACCGCTGTCAATTTCATCAAAGATCAGACTTTCCGTATCATCCCGATCTGCTGAAACAGATTTCAGTGCCAGCATGATCCTTGAAAGCTCTCCGCCGGATGCGATCTTCTCCAAAGGACGAAGCTCCTCTCCCGGATTGGTAGATAAATAAAAGCCGACCTGATCCATTCCTTTTTCCGTCAGGTCCTCTTTCTCTTCGATCCTTACTTCAAACTTTGCCTGCAGAAAATTCAGCTCTGTGAGGGTCTTTTCGATCTCCTTCGACAGGCGCAGGGCATTTTTTTCTCTTAGGTCATGCAGTTCCTTTGCCAAAGAGAGGGCCTGTTCCCTTGCCTTCTCGCACTCTGCTGTTTTTTCTTCCAGCCAATCCTGCAGATACTCCAGCTTTTCGAAGGCTTCCTGCTTTTCTGCCAATGCCTTCTGAATCTCGGAGATGCTTTTTCCGTATTTTCTTTTGAGCTGGTTGATCAGATCATATCTTTGCTCTACTTCTGCAAAGGCTTCTTCCGAAAAGGTATGCTCCTCGATGGCTCTTCCCAGATCTCTCTGAAAATCATCCAGCAAAGAATCAATCTCTTCTAACTGCTTTCCCAGCTCTTCTAAGGATTCATCGTAACGGATCACACTTCCAAGCTGCCTTAGAGCATCCCCTGTCATCGCTCCGGCACCTTCACTACCGGTAAGAGAAGAGACCGAAGATAAAGCCTCCAGGATCTGCCTGCTCGCACTCATCATCCGAAAGCGCTCTTCGATTTCCTCATCCTCGCCTTCTTTCAGGGCTGCATTCTCAATTTCATTGATCTCAAATTCCAGAAAAGAAAGCTCTCTTGCCCTCTCCTCTTCATCCAAAGAATTTTTCTCCAGCTCTTTTTTTAAGCTGCAAAAGCTTCTGTAAGCCTCCTGATATGCCCCCAGCAGCTCCTCTGCTTCCTTTCCTGCAAAGGCATCCAGAAGATGAAGGTGATTTTTCTTGTTCAGCAAAAAACGACTGTCCTGCTGCCCATGAATATCGATCAGATAGGCCCCTGCCTCCTTCAGCTTTGAGGCCGGGAGCTGTTCTCCGTTCAGCTTGCAGACACTCCGGCTCTCACTGATTTTTCTGCTGAAGATCAGACAGTTTTCCTCTGTTTCATAGCCCAGTTCAGCCAGCTTCTTTTTTAATTTTTCGTCCGAAACAGAAAAGACCAGCTCCGCAAGTGCTTCCTTTGCACCGGAACGGATCTGATCCTTTGAAGCCTTCTGTCCCAGAGCAAGATTCACACCGCCGAGTATCACAGATTTACCCGCGCCGGTTTCTCCGGTCAGGATGTTTAGACCCGGACCGAATTCTACTTCTGCCTCTGAAATGATGGCAAGATTTTTTACATGTAATGTTTCCAGCATACTGCCTCCGGTTTCTTCTCTCTCACCGAACCAGAAGTTCCAGTTTTTCCTTGATCCTGACAGCATCCCTTGCGCTTCTGACGGCACACATGATGGTGTCATCACCCGCAATACTGCCAACAATTTCCTTGTAATTCATCGCGTCGACAGCTGCCGCAACCGCCATCGCCATGCCTGAAACGGTTTTTATCACCAAAATGTTTTCTGCTGTGTCCGCTGCCACAAAGCCTTCCCGGAACACTGCCGCATATTTGGTGGTAAAGTCTTCTGTCTGATCCGCTGAGGCTACGTATTTCTGCCGGCCCTTTCCCGAAGCCTTTTTGATCAGCTTCAGCTCCCGGATATCCCGGCTAACCGTTGCCTGCGTTACCTTGAAGCCTGCCTCATTTAAAAGGCGCATCAGATCTTCCTGCGTTTCCACGTCATGGTGATAGATCAATTCCAGAATTTTTTCCTGTCTTGCTGATTTCATCTAGCTATTCCCTGTCCCTAGAATCTCAGATCCTTAGCGGATCATTTTTTTATGCATTCGTTCAATAAAACTAAGCTCACTCAGCTTAATACACTCTGTTTCTGCCTGATCCTTGTGGACAACGATCACATCTCCTGCAGATACCTTCTGGTTAAAATCACCGTCAAAGGAAACTTCTACCTTTTCCTTGTCACGATTGGTATTTCTCTGCAGAACCTCTACTGCAATTTCATCATTTGCGTCAATGATCATACTTTTCAGGGTAATTCCCTGCGGGCATACCGGTGTCACCACTATCAGCTTGGCCTTGGGATCCACAACCGGACCTCCTGCAGACAGATTGTAGGCGGTAGAACCCGTCGGAGTCGAAATTACCACGCCGTCTGCACTATAATTGCAAAGGAACTTTCCATTTACATAAAGATTCAGGGAAACGATCTGCATTGCGCCGGACCGGTGAATGACAATGTCATTTAAAGCACTGTGCATCGGCACTCTCTGATTGCCGCTGACCGCCTCTCCAAAAAGCTTCAGCCTTTTCTCAACGAGATAATCTCCGATCAAAAGCCGGTTCACCGCATCGATCACATTTTCCTCTTCTACCTCACAAAGATAGCCCAGGGTTCCGAGATTCACGCCCAGCATCGGAAGAGAAAGGGCCTCCAGATCTCTGGCTGCCCGGACAAAGGTACCATCGCCGCCCAGAATAACAGCGCCCTCCGGCTCGAAGCCAATATCTTCCTTACGAATCACACCGCTTTCTCCTGCCTCATTGCGGCTTTCGAAAACAGCACATTGACCGCCATGTCTTTCTACATGATTCTTTATCTTTTTGGTAAGGAAAAGTCCCTTATCCTTTGATGGATTTGTAACCAAAACCAGATCCTTCATCGTTTTCTCCCTGATCAGTCTTTTTTAATCCAGCGCCTTATGCGCTTCCTCCACGATTTGAGCCGGGTCAAAGTCTGCTACCTGGCTCTCCTCCTTCTTTGTGATATACATCAGATATTCAATATTGCCCTCCGGACCCTTTACCGGAGAATACTCCAGATTCAGGACAGTAAAGCCCAGAGTTCCTGCCACATCGAGGACCTTTTCGATTACCTCTAAATGCACCTTTTTATCTCTGACAACGCCCTTTTTCCCAACTTTATCCTTGCCCGCTTCAAACTGCGGCTTAATCAGGGTAACCATCCGTCCCTCTTCCGTCAGAAGGGGGTAGGCTGCCGGAAGGATCTTATCCAGGGAAATAAAGGAAACATCCACTGAAGCAAAATCCACCGGATCCGGGATCTGCTCTCTTGTACAATATCTGAAATTCGTTTTTTCTAAGCAAACGACTCTTTCGTCCTGTCTCAGCTTCCAGGCAAACTGGCCATAGCCGACATCAATGGCATAGACCTTTGCCGCACCATTTTGCAGCATACAGTCGGTAAAACCGCCTGTGGATGCCCCGATATCCATACAGATCTGACCACTCAGGTCGATCTGAAAGGCTTCCATTGCCTTTTCCAGCTTCAGGCCACCCCTGCTGACATATTTGAGCTGCTTGCCGTGAAACTCGATCTTGGCCGTTTCCGGAAAGGTGCTTCCCGGCTTATCCTCTCTTTGTCCGTCAACGAAAATATCGCCGCTCATGATATAGGCCTTGGCCTTTTCTCTGGAAGGGGCAAGACCCGCATTCACAACCAATATATCCAATCGCTGTTTCATGCCTTCAGAATCCTTTCTGTAATCTTTTCTTCCGTAAATCCGCAAAGTTCAAAAAGCTCCGGAACACTTCCGTGCTCCACAAAGCAATCCTCGATTCCTACAGGGATCACCTTTACCCCTGCACCGTCTTCCATAACCTTGCGCAGGATACTTTCTCCCATTCCGCCCTTCAGAATTCCTTCCTCCATCGTGACGAAAATGGAATGATCCTTCTCAAAGCTTTCAATGCAGCTAAGATCCATGGGCTTTGCAAATCTTACATTTACCAAAGAGCAGCTTTTCCCTGCCTCTTTCAGGCAGTCTCTAACCTTTTCTGCCAGCTTCACCATGCTTCCATAAGCAAAAAGAACAATGTCCTTTTCCCTATAGATCACTTCACTCTTTCCGTATTCGATTGACGCCCGGTATTCTTCCAGACCGGTATAAGCCTCTCCTCTCGGATAACGGATGGCAATCGGGCCATTATGCCTGATCGCAAACTTCATCATATCAGAAAGCTCCCATTTATTCTTCGGAGCCATTACGGTCATATTCGGAATTGCACTTAAGAAGGAAATGTCAAAGAGGCCATGATGGGTCTCTCCGTCTGCACCGACGATGCCGGCCCTGTCGAGGGCAAAAACAACATGCAGATTCTGAAGACAGACATCATGAATCACCTGATCATAGGCTCTCTGCAAAAAGGAAGAATATACGGCAAATACCGGTATCTTTCCGTTGATTGCCAAGCCTGCCGCAAAGGTTACTGCATGCTCCTCGGCTATTCCAACATCATAAAAACGATCCGGGAACATATTTTTAAAGCGATTAAGACCGGTGCCGTCTGCCATGGCTGCCGTAATCGCAACCACATCCGGCTCCCTGTCTCCCATCTTTCTCATAACAGTAGAAAAGATATCCTGATACTTAGCCTTCTTTCCCTTGGATGGGCTCAGTCCCGTTTCCAGATCAAAGGCTCCCGTTCCATGGAATCTGGCCGGATGATTCTCTGCCGGCTCATATCCCTTTCCCTTTACGGTCTTAACATGAACCAAAACCGCACCGTTTACATGGGAAGCCTCCTGGAAAAGCTCCAGCATTTCCGGAATATTATAGCCATCTACAGGGCCAACATAGGTGATTCCCATGTCTTCAAAAAACATTTCCGGAACGATCATCTGCTTGAGCGAATTCTTGGTTTTCCTGAGTCCCGAAGCAATATGCTTGCCCAGGGCATTTCTTGACAGGGAATGCTCTACATTATCCTTCAGTTCCCGATAATTTTCCGAGGTCCGAAGCCTGCTCAGATTCTTGGAAAGGCTGCCTACATTCTCCGAAATGGACATTTCATTATCATTATAGATGATCATAAAATTCGTCTTCATCCGGGATGCATTATTGAGGGCCTCATAAGCCAGTCCTCCGGTCATTGCACCGTCTCCAATGACTGCAACTACCTTATAGTCCTCTCCCCTCAGCTCTCTTGCTGCCGCAATGCCCAGGGCTGCTGAGATGGAAGTAGAACTGTGACCTGTATTAAAGGCATCACAGGGACTTTCCTTGGTCTTGGGAAAACCGCTCATGCCTCCTAGCTTGCGGAGACTGTCAAATCCCTCTTTTCTTCCTGTGAGAAGCTTGTGGGTATAAGATTGGTGTCCTACATCCCATACCAGCTTGTCTTCCGGAAAGTTCAGGAAGAGATGAAGTGCCATTGTCAGCTCAACCGTACCAAGATTAGACGCAAGATGTCCTCCTGTCCGGGAAACCTTTTCCAAAAGGAATTCCCGGATTTCTTCTGCCAGAAGAGGCATCTCCGTCATCGGAATATTCTTTATATCATTGGGATTCTGAATTTTGTCCAGTACCATCGCTTATCTTTCCCTATTCATCAAATACAGCATCAGCTGCATCAGAAATTCATTCTGATATCCACTCTCTTGCAAAAGAGCAACTGCCTTTTTGGAATGCTGCTCTGCCTCCTGTCTGGAAGCCTCCAGCCCAAGCAGGCTGACATAAGTCTGCTTGCCATTCTTCTCATCGCTGCCGATTGGCTTGCCCAGGACTTCCTGACTGCCTACCACATCCAGAATATCATCCTGAATCTGAAAGGCCATGCCAAGCTCATAGGCCGACTCCTCCACTAAAGCAAGTTCCTTCTCTCCTGCTCCTGCCAGGATCGCACCGATCATCATGGAAGCTTCGATCAGGGCGCAGGTTTTCAGACGATGAATAAAACGCAGAGTCTCAAGCGGCATCTCCTGCCCTTCCATCTCCACATCAACTGTCTGGCCGCCAATCATACCGTAAGCACCTGCTTTTTTGCCAAGCACCTGCAGGGCCTTTCCGATCCGCAGGGGATCCTCTCCTGTATCAAAGGCTGCTGCCGCTGTTTCAAAGGCTGCATTCAGAAGAGCATCTCCGGCTAATACGCCCATTGCCTCTCCATACTGGGCCCAGGTGGATTTTTTCCCTCTCCGGTATTCATCTCCATCCATTGCCGGCAGATCATCATGCACCAGAGAGTAGGTATGAATCATCTCAATTGCCGCCATGAAATAGGGAAGAGCCTTACTCTTTCCTCCAAAGAGGCTGAGCGTTTCTGCCATCAGCATCGGGCGAAGGCGCTTGCCTCCTGCACGAAGGCTGTAGTTCATCGCCGAAAAAATATCCTTCTGCAGGCCTTCCTCCCTGGGAAGAAAGTCCTCCAAAAGTTTCTCTATCCTGACTGCCTTCTCATGAATTTCTTTTTCAATATCCATGCCTATTCTCCTGCTTCTTCTGCTTCCTGCTGCAGAATAACCATCTGCTTTTCTACCAGATCGATCTTATGATTTGCTTCCCGGATCATCCGGATTCCCTTTTCATAAGCATGAAAGCTTTCCTCCAGACTGATCTCAGGAGAATCCATCTTTGCAATGGTTTCCTCTATCTCCTGAAGCATTGCTTCTAAAGTAGGCCCATTTCCGTTCTCATTCATTGCAGACGCATTACCAGACTCCTTGCCGGACTCATTTATTTCTTCGCTCAAGCTCATCTTCTTCTCTCTCCTCTACCCGGACCTTCGCCCTTCCGTCGGAAAAATAAAGCGTCAGTCTCTCTTCTGCTGCAAGTGCCTTTACGCTCTGCACTGCCTTATGCTCTTCATCAGCAACATAGGCATAGCCCCTTGCCATCTGCCTTAAGGGGGACAGACCCTCCAGTCTTTCAGCAAGTAAAGCCAGACGATCCTTCTCCCGCGCAAGCTTATGCTCCATTCTGTCATGAAAAAGCGTTTCCAGCTCCAGCAGTCTGCCTCTTTTCTGATTTAAGACCTGCTCCGGACTCTGCATCTTCAGCCGCAGCTCCGTCTGTCTGATCCGGCTGCGTTCCAACTGAATCCGGTTCTGCATCAGGCGAAAGAGTTTCCTTTGCTGCTCCTGAATCCCGTCAAGGAGCTCGCTTAGCTCGCAGACTGCCATTTCTGCAGCTGCCGAAGGGGTCGGTGCCCTCAAATCTGCTACAAAATCTGCAATTGTCGTATCTGTTTCATGTCCGACCGCAGAGATGACCGGCGTCTGGCATTCGAAGATTGCTCTGGCTACTTCTTCGGTATTAAAGGCCCAAAGATCCTCTATGGATCCTCCTCCTCTGCCGCAGATGATCACATCCACACCATACTGATCCAGCCTTCTTAAGCCCTGCACAATGCTTTGGACTGCTCCCTCTCCCTGCACCTGAGCCGGATATAAGATCAGCTCTACGCCAGGATTTCTTCTCATGGATATATTTCTGATATCCTGAATTGCCGCTCCCGTCGGTGCCGTCACAATTCCGACCCTTGCCGCATAGAAGGGCAGGGCTTTCTTATATTCCGGAGAAAACATCCCCATTTCGCCCAGCTCCTGCTTCAGCCTTTCAAATTCTCTGGCGAAGTAGCCTTCTCCCTCTGAACGAATTTCTTTTGCATAAAACTGATAACGCCCCTGAGGCTCATAGACCTCGATGCTGCCCGTGCAAATGACGGTATCCCCGTCCTTCATCGGAAACTGCAGACCCTTTCTGGCGCTTTTCCACATTACGGCTGCCATCGTTGCACTTTGATCCTTCAGGGTAAAATAGATATGTCCGGAAGAATGGTATTTCAGATTTGAGACTTCGCCCTTTATGCAGATCCTGCGAAGCATGAAATCCTGGGCAAACATCTTTTTGATATAAGTGCTTACCTGGGATACGGTATATGCATTTTCTTTCATACCAGCTTTGCAAGAACGCCGTTTACAAAGGATGCCGCTTCTTCCTGTCCATAGCTTTTTGCCAGCTCAACTGCTTCATTGATCGCTACGGTTGAAGGAACGGATTCTTCGTATTTCATTTCATAATAAGCAAGACGCAGAATGGAAAGTTCGACCTTTCCCATCCGGTTCGTCTTCCATCCTGTTACTACACGATCAATTTCCTGATCAATTTCTTCCTTATGATCCAGAATTGCTTTTGCCTTTTTTGTAATATAAGTGGTCTCTTTTTCGCTTGCCGGATCCATTTCATCATTCTCTGTGCAAAAGAAGTCCTTCTGTTCTTCCATTGCTTCAGAATCGTGAAATTCTGCACGAAATAAGAGTTTGAATACCTGTTCTCTTTGTTCTCTTCTTGTCATGAAGTTCCTTCCTTGAAGAAAAGGATGCCGCCTGACGGGACATCCTTTCCAGATTTGTTTTTAGTTTTCGGCTCCGATTCCGATAATCTTTACATTTACATCTGCGATATTCAGTCCTGTCATGTTCTCAACTGTATTTTTTACCTTTTCCTGCACGATCGGAACTACCTTCGGAATCTCTGCTCCAAAATCCAGATTCAGTGCAATATCAATACTCGCTGCATTTTCAAGAACTTCTATACGAACTGCTTTCGCAAGTGCTTTTTCACTCTGCTTTCCGATATTTTCTCTTGTAATTGAAGTGCCAATGGCACTTACGCCTTCTGTCTCAAGCGTTGCGATTCCTGCAATGGTCATAATTACATTTGCAGCAATCTCTACATTTCCATATTCACCTGAGCAGATTACATATCTGTCTTCAGCCATTTCAATGTCCTCCTGTCTATCAGGCAGTTTTTCATGTACGGAATCATTATATCAAATCCTGCCTTTTTTACAACTCCATATAAAAGTGTCGCAATAGCGACTTTTAAAATCGTTACTGCGACACTTCCTTGCTTTTTGTAAAAATCAAGTGAATCGTGTTTCCCCTTTCAGGTTCACAGAATTGTAAGCATCTCCAGACCATCACCTACAGTATAACAAGAAAGAATCCTGCTTGCAGGATTCTCCGCCTGCGGCGGGTCGCTTTAGCGACACAT
>CAVFAT010000032.1:0-3923 GCA_963620785.1 Bacteroidaceae bacterium | reverse complement strand
TCTAAGCTATTTCAATAAGTCAATCCAAGGCATTTCTTGACATAAAGGGAAAATTCACTTAGGATTAACCTAACTAAGCCTATTGTGAGGTTATAAAATGTATAAGAAAGAATCAAGAAGCTGGGTTAAGCATCTGGATTTTATTGTATTGGATCTGGTATGCACACTCTTGGCTTTTTATCTTGCATATTTTGCATATGTAAATGATCCTCTCTTCGGCGCTTTTTACAGAAGACTTTCAATTGTGACCGTTTTGCTGCAGATTGTAATCTGTTTTTTTTCGGAAAGCTACACGGGAATTTTGAGACGAGGCTGGCTGAAGGAGTTTTTTGCGGTAATCAGGCAGAATACCATGCTCTTTGTCTGCCTTCTGATCTATACTTACGTGACAAAGCAAACTTACTGGGTATCCCGTGTCATGATTGCTTTGTTCCTGCTGATGACGATTGTTTTCAGCTATATCGGAAGATGTCTTCTGAAGTACAGGATTCTGAACAAGCTAAAAAATATTGAGGCAGCAAAGACAATGCTGATCATCGGCATGAAGGAAAATATCAGACCCTGCCTCGAGGAAATTAATCAGAGCCCTATGGTTGACTGTATCATAGAAGGCCTGGTTATTATGGATGAAGATTGTGTTGGCGAGACGATTGAGGGCTTTACAGTTGTCTCAAATGCCGAGCATGTCTATGAATATACGGCTGAGCATATTATTGACGAGGTCTTTATCAATGGATCAGATGATGAAACCCTGGAAAAAATGTCAGAGAGTTTTCTGGAGATGGGGGTTACTGTTCATTATAATCTGATTCGAATCAAAAGGATCATGCCTAACCGTATTGTAGAAAGCTATGGTAATTTTGTAGTTCTTACAACCTGTATGCGGGTTGCAGGCCCCAGACAGGTTCTTTTGAAAAGGGCGATGGATATCGTAGGCTCCCTTGTGGGCCTTCTTTTGATGGGCATTGCCTTTCTTATCTTTGCACCGGTGATCAAAATTCAGTCTCCGGGCCCTATTTTTTTCAAACAGCAGAGAGTCGGCAAAAACGGCAGAATATTCGATATGTATAAATTCCGAACCATGTGCGTGGATGCCGATAAGCAAAAGGAAAAGCTGGAAAAAGAAAATGAAATGAGCGGCATGATGTTCAAGATGAAGGACGATCCAAGAATCTTTCCGATTGGAAAATTTATGAGAAAATTCTCCATTGATGAGCTGCCGCAGTTTTGGAATGTGCTGCGAGGCGAAATGAGTCTGGTCGGGACCAGACCGCCGACAGTAGAGGAATATGAGAAATACGACCTTCACCACAGGGCCCGTCTTAGCTCAAAGCCGGGGATCACGGGACTTTGGCAGGTGAGCGGCCGGAGCAATATAACAGATTTTGAAGAAGTTGTGCGTCTGGATGTTCAGTATATCAATGAATGGACAATCGGCCTGGATATCAAGCTTTTGTTTATGACACTGAAGATTGTTTTGCTGGGTGACGGCGCATGCTGATGGAGCTGGGATGGAGTTAATGAAACTGATTGCACCATGTCATTTTGGCCTGGAGGCAGTATTAAAGAGAGAAATCTATGATCTTGGTTATGAGATCACTAAGGTAGAGGATGGAAAGGTGACTTTCGAAGGCGATGCGGAAGCAATTGTCAGGGCAAATCTTTCCTTAAGAACGGCTGAGCGTGTTCTGCTGGAAGTAGGCAGCTTTCATGCGGAGACTTTTGATGAACTCTTTGAGGGAATCAAGGCACTTCCATGGGAGGACTATATTCCGGAGGATGGCAAATTCTGGGTCAAAAAGGCTGCTTCTGTGAAGAGTAAGCTTTTCAGCCCGTCAGACATTCAGTCCATTGTCAAAAAAGCAATGGTAGAAAGAATGAAGCAAACCTATCAGAAGGATTGGTTTGAAGAAGATGGAAGCGAATACCCCTTAAGACTCTTTTTGATGAAGGATGAGGTAACGGTTGCTTTGGATACGAGTGGGGACTCTCTTCATAAGAGGGGCTATAGAACCATGCACGGAAAGGCACCGATTTCCGAAACACTGGCTGCAGCATTGATTATGCTGACACCGTGGCATTCAGACCGGATTCTGGTGGATCCTTTTTGCGGGAGCGGTACTTTCCTGATCGAGGCAGCCAGAATAGCAGCAAATATTGCACCGGGGCTGGATCGGCATTTTACGGCAGAGGGCTGGGAGAATTTGATCGATCCGGAACTTTGGCAGGAAATCAAGGCAGAGCTGAGAGCAGAGATTGATCTCGATGTCAAAACGGATCTGCAGGGCTATGACATTGATGGAGAGGTTCTGAAAGCTGCCAGAGAGAATGCGGTAAGAGCCGGTGTTGCCGAGCTGATTCATTTTCAGGAGAGAGAGGTAGCAAAGCTATCCCATCCGAAGAAATATGGCTTTATTATCACAAATCCTCCCTATGGAGAACGAATGGAGGATAATGCGACCCTTCCTGCGATTTACGGCGATATTGGAGATGCCCTGGATCGGCTGGACACTTGGTCGGCTTATCTGATTACCAGCTATTCTGATACAGAAAAATATATCAGAAGGAAAGCAGCGAAGAAGAGAAAAATTTACAACGGCATGATCCGGACTGATTTTTATATCTTTCCGGGACCAAAACCGCCAAAGAAACCGAGGACAAGAGAAGAATGAAAAAGAGAGTGATTGTAGCTTCCGGAAATCAGGGAAAAATCAGAGAAATCAGAGAAATACTGGCGCCTCTGGATCTGGAGGTCATATCTATGAAGGAAGCCGGTATTGAGGTGGATGTGGATGAGACAGGGACAAGCTTTGAAGAGAATGCCCTGCTTAAGGCACGTGGCATCGCAACACTTACGGATGATCTTGTGATTGCGGATGATTCCGGACTGGAAATCGATTATCTGAATAAGGAGCCCGGAATCTATTCAGCGAGATATTTGGGCAGGGATGTTTCTTATGATATCAAGAATCAGAATCTGCTGGATCGTCTGGAGGGGGTTCCGGATGAAAAGAGAAGTGCCCGCTTTGTCTGTGCGGTAGCAGCAATTCTTCCCAATAAGAAGGAATTGGTTGTCCGTGGGGTTATGGAGGGCAGAATCGGCTATGAAATCAAAGGAGAACATGGCTTTGGTTATGATCCGATTTTTTATCTGCCGGAATATGGCATGAGCTCTGCAGAAATCCTTCCGGAGGAAAAGAATAAAATCTCGCATAGGGGAAAGGCTCTGCAGCAGATCTTTCTGCTTTTGCAGGAGGAAGAACTCTAAGAAAGTCTTCCAAGGAAGTAGGGTAAGAAAGCTGCTTAAGGCAGTAGTTTAAGGAAGAACTTCTGCGGGCAAAAGTGCGAAAAAAGACCGGGGAAGATATAAAAAGAAAAAAAGATAAAAAAATGAAAAAAGTGTATTGACATTCCTTTGATCTTGCAATATAATAATATTCGCGTCGCAGGGAATGACGGGGTGTGGCTCAGCTTGGCTAGAGCGCCTGGTTTGGGACCAGGAGGTCGCAGGTTCGAATCCTGTCACCCCGATTAGCATCTGTTCTGCGGGTGTAGTTCAATGGTAGAACACCAGCCTTCCAAGCTGGATACGCGGGTTCGATTCCCGCTACCCGCTCTTTGTGTCCGTAGCTCAGCTGGATAGAGCAACGGCCTTCTAAGCCGTGGGTCGGGGGTTCGAATCCCTTCGGGCACGTTTGCGATTATTGCTTGACGGAAACGTCATTACAGTATATAATAGCAAAGCACTAATTGCATATGGTAGGTATGGCGTAGTTGGTTATCGCGTCGGATTGTGGTTCCGAAGATCGAGGGTTCGAGTCCCTCTACCTACCCTTCCTAATTTCATGGCAGCATGGATGGAACTAATGGGCTATCGCCAAGCGGTAAGGCACAGGATTTTGATTCCTGCATTCGTTGGTTCG
>CAVFAT010000031.1:0-29484 GCA_963620785.1 Bacteroidaceae bacterium | reverse complement strand
AGCGAGAGCGTGTTTTTGATCTGGCAGAATCATTCTCGTCCTTGTCCAATAAACATTGCAAATTCGACAAGATAAAAAATCCTGTCTGTTGAATTCTCAGCTTGCAACAGAAGGCTAAAATGATACGATATAGAGCGAGAGCGCCTTTTTGATCTGGCAGAATCATTCTCGTCCCATTCGCCCTATATTGCATAATGCATAGCACAAAAAAGGTGCCGAATTATGGCTTTTGTAAACCATAATCCGGCACCTTTCATTTATGCTCTGATTAGTCCTGTACGTATGCCATCAGTGCAACGTGACGTGCTCTCTTGATAGCAGATGTCAGTTCTCTCTGATGCTTAGCACAGTTGCCTGTAATTCTTCTCGGAAGAATCTTACCACGCTCAGATACATATTTCTTCAGCTTAGCTGTATCTTTGTAATCGATTGTGTTGTCTTTTCCACAGAATACGCAAACTTTCTTTCTTCTGCGTCCGCCTCTTCTCTTCATCGGAGAATCGGATCTCTCACCTCTGTTATATGCCATGATATCCTCCTGTATTAATTGAACGGAAGTTCTTCATCAATTCCATCCGGAATGTTCATAAATCCGTCCCCCGCAGCCGCTGCCGGCTCCGGTGCCGTATGGTTATTATAGTTATTGTTTGAATAAGAAGCATTGCCTCCTGCCTGTCCGGCAGATGCATTTCTTCCTTCCACGAATTCATGATCTTCGATTACAACATCTGTTGTATATACCTTCTGACCTTCGCGGTTTGTGTAACTTCCTGTCTGAATTCTGCCGTTTACCGCAATCTTCATTCCCTGATGCAGATATTTCTCAGCGAATTCAGCCTGACGTCCGAATGCAACGCAGGAAATAAAATCAGCATTCTGATCATTTCCCTCACGACGGAATCTTCTGTCTACTGCCAGTGTATATCTGGCGATTGCCATCGGCTGTTCACTGTTCTGGGAATAGCGGATATCCGGATCTCTTGTCAGTCTTCCAATTAAAGTTACTCTGTTCATATATTACCTCTCTATCTATGCATCCTGTCTGACACACAAATATCTGAGAACATTGTCCATAATGCGGATTCTGGATTCGATTTCTGCCGGTGCTGTAGCCTCAGCCTCGAAATGAATGAAATAGTAAAATCCCTCTGACATCTTCTGGATTTCATAGGCCAGTTTCTTTCTGCCCCACTCATCCACGTCGCTGATTGTACCACCAGCACGTTCTACGAGAGCTTTTACCTTCTCCAGAACTTCCGCTCTGGCTTCGTCCTCGATTTTCGCATTCAGAACAACTGCTAATTCGTACTTGTTCATGCTGTTACCTCCTTCTGGTCTCCGGCCCCCATCTTTTGCTGGGAGCAAGGAACAATAATGTATCACGAGCGTATATGATATCATAATACGCTCGTGATTTCAAGTCTTCCTTATTTCTTTTTGATACTTTTTTCGAGGCTTCTGCGTGGAAGCATAATCTGATGTTCACAGCCGCAGCACTTTAGTCTGCAGTCTGCTCCCAGACGAATCAGCTCCCATTCACATGAGCCGCAGGGATGCTTCTTTTTCAGGGTAAGAATCTGCCCGGTATAAAACTCCATCCTTCTCCTCCACCCTAAGCAGCCCCATAAGCAAAGGAATGATTCCTTTCCAAATTCTCAGTCTTAGCGCCTTATTGCGGCTGCTCAGTCTTTTCTTTTCTTCTTTATTTTATATGCTTTAATTGTCGGTTCAAAGGCAATAACATCCTTCTTAATCTCTCCGCTCAGAACCAGGAGGCAGATCAGATTCGGGATTGCCATCAAGGCATTGGCAATATCCGAGAAGTTCCAGGCAATGCTCAGCGTCGTTGTTGCACCGATATAAACGATCAGTGAGAAAATAACTCGATAGGCCATATTGAACTTCGGCCCCTTCATGATATACTCAAAGGCCTTTTCTCCATGATACTCCCAACCAAGGATGGTTGAAAAGGCAAAAAGCGCAATTGAGATACAAACAAATACAGATCCCGCTTTTCCAAATACCGAAGCAAAAGCTGCCATGGAAAGAGAAGCGCCGATATAGAGTTCTCCGGTTGAGGGATCAACGGTTCCCAAAACGCCTGATGAAGCAATGCAAAGACCGGTGATCGTACAAACTACGATGGTATCCCAAAAGGTTCCTGTCATATTGATATAACCCTGGTGAACATGATTGTCAGTAGATGCCGCTGCTGCTGTGATTGCTGCAGATCCCATTCCTGCCTCATTCGAGAAGCATCCTCTGGCAACACCGTAATGCATTGCCTGCATCATGGAAGCTACAATAGAACCTGCCATACCGCCGCCAACAGCCTTTACGCTAAAGGCCATGCTGAAGATCGTTGCAACACCTGCCGGAACGTTTTTGATATTCACAAAAATAACGATCAGACCACCAATGATATAAAGGATTGCCATAAAGGGAACCAGTACTGAAGAAATCTTTGAAATAGACTGGATTCCGCCAACAATGATGATCAGTGACAGAACTGTAAGTACAATACCAATACCCCAAAGAGGAGCACCAAAGGTGGTATGAATAGAGTCGGCGATTGAATTTGCCTGTGTCAGGTTTCCGATACCAAAGGCTGCGATCGCTGCAAATAAGGCAAAGAGCCAACCGAGAACTGCACCCAGCTTCTTATTCTTAAAAGCATTTTTCATGGTATACATAGGACCGCCGGCCATCTCGCCCTGCTCATTGTTCTCTCTGTATTTTACAGCCAGCATACACTCAGAGAACTTGGTCGTCAGACCGAAGCAGGCACTGATTTCCATCCAAACCAGAGCACCCGGGCCACCGGAAACCATGGCCGTTGCAACACCTACGATGTTACCGGTTCCGATCGTTGCTGCCAGAGCCGTTGTCAAAGCTGCAAAAGGTGAAATATCACCCTCGCCTTTCGTCTGTCTTGCCTCCTTGCTCAGCGTATTGCTGATGGCATAAGGCAGATTCTTCCAGGTTCTGAATCCAATCCGAACCGTCAGTATAACACCTGTTCCGACAAGGAGAACCAGCATAACCGGTCCCCAGACAAAGCTGTCTACTGCCGAAAGAATGTCATTTAATGCTTTTGTAAATCCTTCCATAACTTTTCCCTCCCAAAAATCAGGCTTCGCCTGATGCGCCGCTGTGCATACAATAAAAAAAGAAGGGCTTTGTCTTTTTTGACAAAACCCTTCTTTGGATAGGCAATATTTTACTCTTTTAACGTGTTGATGTCAACATAACTTCTTTTAAAAGCTTTTTTCCTACTTATTTACCAAATCTGCCAAGCTCCATCGGCTTCAGATCGTCAGCAATAACAAATTCTGCTGCAGTGATATCACGAAGCTCGTCAACTGAGATATTATCGCGAATCTCTTTGAGATAAAGCTTCTTATCAATGATCTGCATCACGCAGTATTCTGTTACGATATAATCTACAACACCAACGCCGGTCAGAGGATAGCTGCATCTTTCAACGATCTTCGGACTGCCGTCCTTTGAGCAATGTGTTGTTGCAACAATTACCTGTTTTACACCGGATACGATATCCATCGCACCACCCATTCCCGGGGAACGGCCCGGCATTGCCCAGTTTGCAAGATCACCGTTTCCGGCAACCTGAAGACATCCAAGAACAGATGCATCTACACGGCCGGAACGCATCATACCAAAGGATAAGGCAGAATCGAAGGAGCAGGCTCCCTTTACCGGAATAACCTCATCTCCTGCTGCATTACAATAGCTCTCTACCTTCCTTACACTATAGGCTTCTGTTGCTACTTCGCCTACGCCGAGAAGACCATTCTCTGCCTGAATCCAGACACCCGACCTTGTATAATTGCTGCACATGGTAGGAATACCAACACCGAGGTTTACCACATCACCGCTCTTGAAAAAGCTTGCAACCTTACGGGCAATAAACTCTCTGTTGCTCATTGTTTCTGTATTACTCATCTGTCAGTCCCTCCTCTCATGAAAGAATCATATCAACAAACACGCCCGGTGTTTTGATACGATCAATACCGATCTCATCAATCTCAAGAATGATATCCGGATCAACCAGTGTTTTGCTGCTGTTGATCGCCATCATCGGATTGACATTTTCACTGGTTCCATGATAGGACAGATTGCCAAGCGGATCTGCCGCCCTGCATCTGACCAGAGCCAGATCTGCATGAAGCGCAGTTTCCAGCATATAGGTCTTGCCATCGATCTCCATTAAGGGTTTGCCTTTTTCAATACCGGTTCCCATTCCGGTTGCAACATAAAAGCCGCCAATGCCCATTCCGCCGCATCGGATTCTCTCCGCCATGGTTCCCATGGGACAGAATTCAATCTCCAGCTTTCCTTCGGCATGCTGCTTCATTACTTCTTTATTTTTACCTGCATGAGCAGTAATCATTTTATCTACGACATGATTGTGTACCAGCTTGCCGATATCACAATTCTCCTTACCTGCGTCCAGTGAGATCGTTGTAAGATGACGCACCCCACTTTCCAGCAAAAGATCAATTAAATGATTCGGGCTTCCGTGTACACCTTGTCCGCCGATCATAATTGTCTGACCATCTTTGAATTCTTTGATGATCTCATCTGCGCTGTATAGCTTTCCTACTCTATACATAGTCTCTCCTCCTTTATTGCTCTCTTTTTTCTGTCTTTTTTTATTATACAAAAAAAAATGCTGAAAAAAAAGAGACGGAAGCCTGTATAATATGCCACTTTTGCATCATACAATACAGCTTCTGCCTCTTTTTCTTTTTACGATTCTGTTTTGCTTTTCTTCAGAAAGTCCTGATTCCTTCTGCCCTTTCTGTAAGGGATCAGCTTCCGTATTTTTTGGTCGCTGCCAGTCTCGCCATTGCACGTGCAAGCGCCGCACATGTATGGTGATACTCTCTCTTGCTCTGACGCTCCCTGAGTCTTTCTGTCGCGCGCTGCGCCGCCTGCTTTGCACGCAGAATATCGATTTCCTCGGGTGTCTCTGCACTTTCTACCAGCACGGTTACTACATTGTCGATGATCTCGATAAAACCAATGCCAAGAACCACCTCCCGGTAATCCTCTCCCTGTCTGCGGAAACGTGCGGTTCCCGCATGCAGTGTAGTTGCCATATTATCGTGATTCATAAGAACCTGCATATCACCGTCATACTGGGGGACAATAATGCTCTCGCAAGGGCCTTCATAAAAGCTCCTGTTTGCAGCGATGATTCTTAATGTAAATTCTTTTTCCCGAAGTTCACTCATCTTATTCCATCTCTGCCATTTCTGCGGCTTTTTTCTTTACATCCTCAAGAGTTCCTACATTGAAGAATGCACCTTCCGGATACTCATCCATCTCTCCGTCAAGAATTGCCTTAAAGGAACGGATGGTCTCCTTCAGCGGAACATATACACCGGATACGCCCGTAAACTGCTCTGCAACATGGAAAGGCTGAGACAGAAATCTCTGGATCTTACGAGCACGGTAAACGGTCTGCTTATCCTCATCGGAAAGCTCATCCATACCAAGGATTGCAATGATATCCTGCAATTCACTATACTTCTGCAGTGTTTCCTGCACGCGTCTTGCAACGCGGTAATGCTCTTCTCCAACAACATCCGGTTCCAGAATACGAGAAGTAGATTCCAGAGGATCAACAGCCGGATAAATACCCTGCTCTACGATCTTTCTGGAAAGAACCGTTGTTGCATCCAGATGGGTAAAGGTCGTTGCCGGAGCCGGATCTGTAAGGTCATCGGCCGGCACATATACCGCCTGAACGGAGGTAACGGATCCATCCTTTGTAGATGCGATTCGTTCCTGAAGCTCACCCATTTCTGTTGCCAGAGTAGGCTGATAACCTACGGCTGAAGGCATACGTCCCAAAAGGGCTGATACCTCGGATCCGGCCTGGGTGAATCGGAAGATATTATCAATAAAGAGCAGCACATCCTGCTTCTTCTCATCACGGAAGTACTCTGCCATAGTCAGACCTGTTTCCGCTACACGAAGACGGGCTCCGGGCGGTTCATTCATCTGACCGAATACCAAAGCTGTCTTCTCCAGAACGCCGCTTTCCTTCATTTCATTCCAAAGGTCATTACCCTCTCTGGAACGCTCACCAACACCGGTAAAAATAGAATAGCCGCTGTGCTCTGTTGCAATATTATTGATCAGCTCCTGGATCAGAACGGTCTTACCAACACCGGCACCACCGAAAAGTCCGACCTTTCCGCCTTTTGCATAGGGCGCAAGAAGGTCAATTACCTTGATTCCTGTTTCCAGGATTTCCTCAGCCGGATTCTGATCCTCGAATGCCGGCGGTTCCCTATGGGTATCCCATACCGGAGCATCCTCTATCTTGTCCAAACCGTCAATCGTTTCGCCCAATACATTGAAAAGACGTCCCAGTGTTTTTTCTCCTACCGGAGTCTGAATTCCATGTCCTGTTGCCGTAACCTCCATGCCTCTGTAAAGACCTTCACTGGCCGAAAGCATGATACATCTTACTACATGTCTGCCAAGATGCTGAGCGACCTCCATTACACAATCCTTATCTCCGTTCTTCACATGAAGAGCCTCCCGGATTGCGGGCAGTTTTTTCTGTCCTTCGAAGGAAACATCTACGACTGCGCCCTGCACCTGTACGATTTTTCCTGTTAACATTTATTATTTCCTCTTCTTTTTCTGTGCCTTTGCACCGGCAATAACCTCTGTGATCTCCTGTGTGATTGCAGTCTGTCTTGCCCTGTTGTATTGGTTTTCAAGATCTCCCAGCATTTGTCTTGCATTATCGGATGCAGACTGCATAGCCATCATTCTGGCATTATGCTCGCAGGCATCCGCCTCGACAAAGGAGCCATACAAATAGCCTGTCACATAAATCGGAACCAGCTGATTCATAAATTCCTCAGAACCCGGATCATAGCTCAGGTTTCTGTGGGGATCATCCTTCAGCTCAGGCGGATCAAACTCCTCCTTTCTAATAGGAAGAAGTCGCTTCACTTCAACCGTCTCCGTCATCGCATTTACCATTCTGGTATAGATCAGACAGATCTCATCAAAGACGCCCTGATGATAGTCCTCAATGATTTCCTCCGACAGATCTCTGGCCTTGGTAAATTCCGGATGCGATCCAAAATAGCTCAGATGTCTGTCGATCTTATATCCGTGAGAGGTCAGATAATGGTTACCGACCTCTCCCAGACTGAAAATCATATGATTCGGATACTGCTTCAGTTCCGCTTCAATATTCTTCAGAATATTGTGATTGTAAGCACCGGCCAGACCCTTGTCGCCTGTAATTACGATAAAGGCTACCTTTTTCTCTTCCGGCGGACAATCCTTACTCCTAAAGTAGGCACCGCCAAGTTCGTCATCATTCTTGATGATTCTGGCCATTTCAAGCTCCAGATTGTAGAAAAAGGGTTCCGTATCAGCAAGCGCTTTTTTTGACTGCCTCAGCTTTACGGTGGAGATCATATACATGGCATTCGTGATCTTCAGAGTGTCACGAATGCTTTTCATTCGATCCTGAATCTCTTTTATACTTGCCATACGTTACTGTACTTCTTTCTCTTCTACTGTATGTGCAGCGACATAATCCTTTGCAATCTTGACAATCTCTTCAATCATTTCATCTGACAGCTGTTTTGTCTCTTCGATCTGATCACCGATCTTTGCATGTACACTGTCAAAATGCTCCAGAAGCTCGCCCTGTGTCTTCTTCACCTCAGCAACCGGTATATGATCGAAAATACCATGTGTCGCCATAACCAGAGTAATAATCTGTTCCTTCAATGAAAGCGGACTGGAAAGGGGCTGCTTTAAGAGTTCCATCAAAGCCTTTCCATGTGCCAGCTGTGCCTTTGTCGCATCATCCAGATCAGAAGCAAACTGGGTAAAGACCTCCATCTCACGATACTGAGCCAGATCGATACGAATGGTACCGGAAGCCTTCTTCATTGCCTTGGTCTGTGCCGCACCACCAACTCGGGATACCGAAAGACCAACATTAACAGCAGGTCTCTGACCTTCATTAAAGAGGTTGGATTCCAGATAAATCTGACCATCTGTAATTGAGATTACGTTGGTCGGAATATAAGCGGAAACATCACCGGACTGGGTCTCGATGATCGGAAGAGCTGTAATAGAACCGCCGCCCAATTCATCTGACAGTCTACTGGAACGCTCCAGAAGTCTGGAATGCAGGTAGAATACATCTCCCGGATAAGCCTCACGTCCCGGTGATCTCTCAAGAAGAAGGGAGATCGCACGATAAGCTACCGCATGTTTGGAAAGGTCATCATATACGATCAATACATCCTTGCCCTGGTGCATAAAGAACTCTGCGATCGAGGTTCCTGCATAAGGAGCAATATACTGAAGAGGTGCCGGATCAGATGCTGTTGATGCAACAACAATGGAATAATCCATGGCATCATTCTTCTTCAGCGTAGATACGACCTTTGCAACCGTAGAAGCCTTCTGACCAATTGCAACATAGACGCAGATTACACCATTTCCCTTCTGGTTGATGATGGTATCGGTTGCGATTGAGGTCTTACCTGTCTGTCTGTCACCGATGATCAGCTCTCTCTGTCCACGTCCGATCGGGAACATGGAATCGATTGACAGAATACCGGTTGCCATCGGGGTGTCGACTGATTTTCTGTCGATGATACCCGGCGCCTCCTGCTCTACCGGAAGGTAACCTTCCTCTGCGATTTCGCCAAGGCCGTCGATCGGCTCACCGAGTGCATTTACGACTCTTCCGCAAAAAGCATTTCCGACCGGAACACCGGCTCTCTTACCTGTCCTGTAAACCTTTGTTCCTTCAAAGATTCCCGTATCACGGCCAAAGAGGATAATACCGATCTCATTCTGTTTGATATCCTGTACCATACCCTTTACGCCGTTCTCAAACTGAACAACTTCTCCGTAAACGGCATGATCAATTCCGTGAACTGTTACAATTCCGTCACCAACCCAGATTACCTGGCCTGATTCCAGATTTTCTGCCTTCTCATCGAAATTCTCGATCTCATTCTTGATCAGGGAAATAATATCGGAAGAATCAATTGTTCCGACACTGTCGATGATCTTCTTCTGCATCATATCCAGCTGCTTTGCATAGCTGGCATCATATTCATGTCCGTCAAAGGACAACTTATAACCGCCTAAAAGGCTGTCATCTCTTTTCTCCTCAATTACAAACTTGGGAGTCGGATAAAATTTCTGCAGTTCTTCCTGCGCTTTTGCTTTGATTGCCTCCAGATTTTCCTCGGCATAAGTAAGCGTTGCATGGATGATATTGTGTTCCTTATCATAGAGTTCATAATATGCTTCGCAAATTTCCTCTAAGTTCTCAATATCTCCTTTTTTGCAAAGATCCTTCAAAAAGCCGAGCATTTCTTTCGATAAGCCCATCTTTTCTGCAATGCCGTCCAGAACTTTATCCTTATGGTCTTCTGTTACGCTTGCATCTGTCAGTGCTTCATAGAGCACCTTGTTATCTCTGAAAACCGAAGCGACAGAAACCACTTCCACTCTATCCAGTCCTAATTGTAAAAGAGCTCTCGCATTATCATTTACTGCTTGTGTCATTTACTTCACCCATTTCCAGAATTTTCTTTGCTGCCATCATTGCAAGAACAGCAACCTGATCCTTCGTTTCTTTTTCAGCCCGAAGCTTCGCATCTGCGATTTCGGCATTTGCTTTCTCCAGCATGCGCTCTGTTTGCGCCTTTGTGGCCTCCAGAGCCTTCTGCTGTTCTGCTGCTGCCTGCTGCTTTGCTTCCAGAAGAATTGCATTTGCTTCTTCATGAGCATGAGAAAGATTCTCTTCCAGATCCGCTTTCAGCGCATCTGCCTCTTTCTGTGTCTGCTCAGCAGATTCAAACTGTCCGCGGATCATATCTTCTCTTTTCTGGATAATATTTTTAACCGGATTTAATAGAAATTTATAGAATATTGCATAAAGCACAAGAACATTAATGATTGTAAAAAGAATATTCCAAAAATTAATATTAAACATACCTTTACCTCCAGATCAGTACAATGTTTAGCCAAGCATCATAATGATCAGAAGTGCTGTAACGAAACCATAGATAGCGGTTGCCTCTGCAAGGGCACATCCAAGAAGAAGGTTTGTTGTGATCTTTCCGGATGCTTCCGGCTGTCTTGCTGTTGCTTCCATTGCTGCACTTGTTGCTTTACCGATTCCAAGACCTGCGCCAAGACCTGTTAATACTGCAATACCTGCTCCAATTGCGATCATAATTTTTCTCCTTTTTTCTTTCTAATTTCAATCTTTTGAATTCAATCTCTTTAATTCTTTAATTGCTAATTAATTCTTTAATAACTAATTAAAACTAATATCTTTTGAATTTTACTTTTTCAATTGTTGTTTTCAATTGTTTTCTTTTGTGTCACCAAGCGCCTGCTGCTTATCTTTTCTGGCTTTGGTTTTTTATTTGCCGGATATTTCGCCTGCGCTTTTTTATTACACTTTTATTCCAATCCCTCTTTCAGGAATAAAGAGGTCAGGAATACAAATACATAGGCCTGAATCAAGCCATCAAAAATATCAAAATACAAACTTGCCAGTGCCGGCAAAAAGACCGGAAGAACCAGCTTCAAGAGCTCCATAATGATGAATCCGCCAAGTATGTTTCCGAAAAGTCGCATACACAAGGACAAGGGTCTGATCAGGATCTCTAAGAAGTTGATCGGTGCCAGGATTACCATCGGCTCCGCCTTACTCTTCAGCCATCCTTTTCCGCCTTTCTCGCGGACACACGCTGCCTCGATCAGAATGATACTCATGACAGACAGGGCAATCGTCACATTAATGTCCTTTGTCGGCGGTTTGAATCCGAAGATACCGATCAGATTGGCAAAGGCCAGATAGATCAGCACCGACATCAGATAGGGTCCGTAACGAATTCCCTTTTCGCCAAGCGTGTCTTCAAAGAAGTTGCACAAGCTGGAAATTCCCATTTCCAGTATCACCTGCTTTTTGGATGGATTTTCAATTCTTAGTCCTCGCGTCAGAATCAGACAAAGGATTAATACCAATGCTAAAATGATCCAGGTCACTACTACCGACTCCAATATCGGAATGCCTCCGAAAATCGGAATCGTGAAGACTGTAACTGTATTCATTTCTTCCATTAGATTTTCAGCGATCAAATCCATACCATTCATCACCTCCTATTCTAACCGACTGGAATTATACTCCTATTGTTTTCTAAAGTAAACGGCTAAATTTATCATTTACTTTGCACAAATTCGACATTATTTTTTGTCTACTTTGTACAAAAACAAGCCCTACTTACAGAATTCTCCGCCTGTTTCAGCTTGCATCAGATGACGCCATTTTTCGCTGCCGCAATGCAATCTCTGCATAAATATTTGCCATGGCGCAAGAATTTTTCTAACAATAAAAAACAAAAAAAGCGAAACTCCACCTATGGAGTTCCGCTTTGAACATCGTAAAAAACGAACATCATCATATACTAAGGCGCCTTCTCATACCTGTGTCCTTCTCAGATTCGGAATATACTGCTCCTCGTAGATTTGCGATAACTCCATTATCTTTCAATCCCCCACCTGCGGGGAAACGTCCTCTCATAGATGCTCTTTTCTATGAGCCGTGATAATGGATTTAGAGCAAAAAATTCATTCCATTAGGACACCCTTCGGCCACCGTGGCTATATTAGCACTTTTGTAAACTAAAGTAAATCACATTTTTTTCTTTGTGAATTTTGCAAGATTATCTTTTGGACTTTCCTTTTCTTTTTCAGCAAATTCCCATCTTACATTATTTGAGTATTCATTTTTCGTTCATATTTTGTTCATATTCAGTTTTTATCTAAAGTTACATGCCTGCTGCCGAATTTATTACTATAAGCAGTCATCAGCCTCTTCTCGAAAAGAAAATTCCGGACAAAAAACCTTTTCTTTCTTTTTTCTTTTTGGCTTTTACTTTTACTCCCGCCTTCTCCTTTTCTTCTTTTTTCTCCTCTAAGGCCTCTTTCTCTGCTGTCATAGCGGAAAAGTACTGATATAAAATCTCCTGTCTGATGCTTCCGTCTCCCAATCTTTGCCTGCTGTAGGAGCCATCTCGATTCATGATCCAGCCCAGTTCTCCATCATCATGGTAGGTTCGGAGGATTTTTTCGATCTGCCTTCTGATCGCCGGATCCTTCACCGGAAGAAATCCTTCTACTCTCCTCTCCAGGTTTCGGTTCATCAGATCACCTGAGCCGATGATCATCCTGGCATCTTCGCCTTCTCCAAAGACATAGATTCTGGAGTGCTCCAGCCATCTTCCGATGGTACTTCGGATGGTAATATTGTCGGATACACCGGGAATTCCCGGACGCAGACAACAAATTCCACGAATGTCCAGCTCAATCTTTACCCCCGCCTTAGAGCATTCAATCAGCTTATTCATGATGTCCAGGCTGTTGAGAGAATTGACCTTAAATCTGACGCGTCCCTTTTCTCCCTTCTGTCTTTCTTCCTCCAGATAGTCCAAAACCCAGCTTTTAAAGCAAAGCGGAGCCATCAGGAGATGCTCGCTTTTGGGAGGAATATTTCCAAGCTCCAGAGCTCTGAAAACCTCAACCGCATCTTTTCCGACATTCTGATCTGCTGTGATCAAGGTAAGATCCGTATACTGTTCACTCGTCACCTCATTGTAGTTGCCGGTTCCCACCTGTGTAATATAGGAAATTTCTCCATTTACATTGCGCGTAATCAGACAGATCTTGCTGTGCACCTTTGTCCCCGGTGTGCCATAGATTACCTTGCAGCCTGCTTCCTCAAGAACCGCCGCATAGTCAATATTATTCTGCTCATCAAATCTTGCCTGCAGCTCAAGAAGGCACATAACTTCCTTCCCCTGGTCAGCCGCATAAACAAGGGCAGCTGCCACCTTGCTGCTGGAAGATACCCGGTAAAGGGTGATCTGAATCGATTCTACGGTCGGGTCATCTGCTGCCTCATAGAGTAAATCAATAAAAGGCAGCATGCTCTGGAAGGGATAGGAAAGGAGCATATCTTTTTTGCTGACTGCCTCCAGATACTCTCCCTTTTTTCTCCTCATACCGGTAGAGGGTTTTCTGTCCTCATAGAAAAAGCCTTTCTCCTTGCGAAGCGCCTTCCAGAAGGATAAGGAATAAGGAATCGGCGTTGTAAAAACCCGGTCACGGCTAATTCCCAGCTGAGCAGCCAGCTCCAGCTTTAACTCCTCCGATACCTTTCCGTTAATCCGCAGCCTGACGACCTTCTGCCGCTCTCTTACCCGCAGGGCATTCTGCATCCGGTTACGGAACTCGCCGCTTCTTGATTCCACCTTTTTGGAAATAAAAACATCGGCATTTCTGGTAACCCGGATCACAGCAGTCTCGCTTATCTCCATCTTTTTAAAGAGCATGGCCGCAAAATGACGGATCAGGACATCTGTCATAACCACCTTCTGCCTGCCATCAATTTCAAAGACCTGGTATTCCGGCAAATGATCGATCGGAACAATGCCCATTCTGGCATCCTTTCCCCTTCCTACCCTTGCAACGATACAGCTTTGTCCATTCTGCAGGAAGGGAAAAGGCTGATCCTGATATAGGAATCTGGGAGAAAGTTCGGAACGGATATCGCGGAAGATCTTCTTGCACATCAATTCATCCACCTTGGAGATCTTCTTGAAGTCCAGGATATCCACGCCAGCCTTCTTTAAGTCCTCTTTGATCCCATTCCAGATGCTTTTCTCAGTCGTTTGCTGCCTGCGAACCTCTTCCAGGACATGATCAATTTCCTGCTGGGGTGTCCAGCCGCTCAGTCGATCCACATGATCCGGAATCAGCTCCGCCCGATGAGTGAGAATGCCCACGCGAACCATGAAAAACTCGTCCATATTAGAACGATAAATTCCCAGAAATTTCAATCGTTCAATCAATGGAAGTCCTTCATCTGCCGCTTCCATCAGCACCCGTCGGTTAAATTCCAGCCAGCTCATTTCCCTGTTCACAAAGCAGCTATATTCCCCATTCGGGCCTTTTTCTTCTTTGGCCTTCTTTTCTTCCTTCAGCTCGGCTTTCTCTTCTTTGAGCTTTTTCTCTAGCTTCAGCTCGGCCTTATCTTCCTTAACCTTCTTTTCCAGCTTTAGTTCTGTCTTATCTTCCTTGGTCTTTTTTTCTTCCTTTTTTTCCTGGCTTTTTGCCATACGCTCACCCCACCTTATCTCTGGCTTCCTGCTTTATCCTTATTCAAAAGGAAAATGATACTGACTCAGGCCACACTCATCCCTCAGCTGGATCAATTCCTTTTGAATCGATTCACCGACCGGCACTCCTTTTTCTTTTCTTTCCTGCCAGGCCAGATATTCCTTTTCTCCTGCGGTATAGATGTGTTCCTGCCCCGGTGCCTTCTTTGATGCACGAAGTCCCCTGCAAATATCTCCCGCTGTCTTTTTGAAGGTATCCAGTCCCATAAAGAATTCTGGATTGATCACAAAGAAGAAATGCCCCAGTCCATACATCCTCGGATTTCCTTCTTCATCCACTCCGCTCAGTGCCTTCATAAAGGGACCGCCTGCAAGGGCTGCAGACAGGATCTCTACCACCGTCGTAAAGCCATAACCCTTATAACCGCCAGTCTCCTCTCCCAGTCCTCCAAGCGGAAGAAGGGCTGCATGTCCGGCTCTCATATCTTTCAGAATTTTAGCAGAATCTGTCATGGTCTCACCGGTCTCACTGACCACGCAGCCTTCCGGCGTTTCCTTGCCCTGTCTCTCATAGAATTCGATCTTTCCATTCTGAATAATGCAGCTTGCGCAATCCAGATTAAAAGGAAATTCCTCATCTGTCGGCATGGTAAAAGTAAGAGGATTGGTTCCCATCATGGGTTCGATGCCAAAGGTCGGTGCCACGGAAGGTCTTGCATTGGTTCCGGAAATTCCGATCATACCGGCCTTTTCTGCCATTCCTGTCCAATATCCCGCAATCCCGTAATGTGTTGAATTATAAATGCATCCGCCTGCCATACCATATTTTTTCGCTTTCTCAATCAAAAGCTCCATCATCCGATAGCTGGCTACCATTCCCATTCCGTCATGGGCATCCATTACCAGGCTCGTCGGTGTATCCTTTACGATCTCAATCTCCGTCTTGGGAAGCAGAGTACCTTTTTTGATGCGATCCAGATAAATCGGCTTAAAACGATTACAACCGTGACTTTCGATTCCTCTTCTATCGCTTTCCAGAAGAACGTCCGCACAAATCGCAGCATCCTCTCTTGGTACACCATACTTTTCAAATACATCAATCATAAAATTATTCATGAGTTCCCAATCTACATAGGGTCTTGTTTCCATATTCCTGTCCCTCCTATTAATCTCTATTTAAAGAAGAACCGCTCAAGTTCGCCTTTCTTTTTTTGCATTTTGCATTTTGCAATTTTTCAAGTTACACATTCTTATTCTATACTGCTACTCTACCACAAGTAAAAGGCTAAGAAAAGAATGCGCCTTTGGACATTCTTGCGCCTTTGTCGGTCGCTTGCGACATCTCTATTGTATGCTGCAGTATACATTCTCAAGGAGCCTTTTCATGTAATAGGAAGACAGTTTTCTATTAAAAAAAAAAAAGCTCGGGAGTCTTTCGACTCCCGAGCCTTCAACGCCTGTCTTCTGCATATGCAGATCTTATTCATACGAAATGAATGAAGCAGCTGCCGATTTTATCAACAGTTCCTTGGTAAATATAGCTTTTTTAGTAGATATAAATCTTTGTTCCCTTCGGTACATTATCATAGATGTACTTCGCGCAGGAAAGAGAAAGTCTTACACATCCGTCTGACTTTGCTGCATCCATTGTTCCGTCGATGACATTCTTCGGTGTGCTGGATCTGTCATAGATTACAGAGTGGAAACGATAGTTGCCGGTGATCTGTGTATAATACCAGCATCTGCCTCTGCTTCCTGTATCAAAGTACTTGCCCTTGCTTCCCACTGTATACTGACCTGCAACTGTCGGAGTAGAAGAGCTTCCTACTACGCATTCCCAATAACCAACATTTGTCCAATTGTTCTGGCTTCCTGTGAAGACACCTACTCTATGTGTGCTTCTGTCAACCAGAATCAGATATTTGGTTGAGCTTGCTACGCTCTGTGCCTTCTGTTTCATCTGCTCAGCCGGAGTTGACAGCTCAGCAACACCATTCTTTACTGTATAAGTCTTGTTTGTTCCGTAAAGAGTTGCTTTTCCGTTGTAAGTCCAGTCAACCTTTCCGTTCTTTACATAGTAGCCTTTGCCCTTGTATTCAAGAAGGGTTGTCAGCTTCCAATTGATCTTACCCTTTTCTACGCCATACCAGCCGCCGTTATATTTTGCAAGGCTTGTATAGTTCCAGTTGAGTACACCCTTGTCTACATAGTACCAGCCACCATAATGATTTACCAGACCTGTATAATTCCAGTTAATGGCACTCTTTGCTACATAATACCAGCCCTTGTTGTACTGAACCAAACCGGTATATTTCCAGGTAATGGTACCCTTCTGTACATAGTACCAACCGCCGTTGTACTTCACGAGATTGGTATAATTCCAGTTGATCTTACCTTTTTCTACGTAATACCAGCCGCCGTAGTGACTTACCAGGCCTGTATAGTTCCAGTTGATCTGGCCCTTCTGTACATAGTACCAGCCCTTGTTGTACTGAACCAGACCGGTATAATTCCAGTTGATCTGACCCTTCTGTACGTAGTACCAGCCGCCGTAGTGATTTACCAAACCGGTATAGTTAAAATTCACCTTAGCGTTCTCTACATAGAACCAGCCGCCATTATACTTCACAAGTCCCTTGTAGCTGTTGTTAAGTACGCTGTTCTTTACATAGTACCAAACACCCTTATAATAGGTAAGACCTGTGTAAGTAGAGCTCCAGTTCAGCTTTCCGCCATTTACATAGTACCAAACATTATTGTACTGAACGAGTCCTGTATACTTCCAGTTGATGGCACCTTTTTCTACATAGTACCAAACGCCCTTGCCGTCTACCTGAGCCAGGGTTGTGCAAGACCAGTCGATCTTACCGTTCTTTACATAGTACCATCCACCATTGTACTGAACCAAATTGGTATAGCCTGTATTTACATATCCATTTGCAAAATAGTACCAGTTCTTGGAAATCGGATCCTGAACCAGTTTGTTCTTGCTTGTATCCAGCTTACCGTTGGTAAAGTAAGCAAGACGTCCATTGTAAGTTCCCACACCGTTCTGAACACTCGAAACGATTGTAAAATTAACACTTGCACTTCCTGTGTAGTTGCCAATTCCTGTTACGGTAGCAGTAGCAGTACCGATATCCGTATTGTTTGCATAGGATACGGTATAATCCTTATCCTGAACAAGTGTTGTATCACCGTTCTTTACTGTAAGCTGAGGCTTAATCGCAGATCCTGTATAAGTCTGGTTTGCAATTGCTCCAACCATTGAAGCAGAAAGCTCTTTTTCGGTGATTTCAAAATCGAACTCTACAACACCCGTATAGTCACCGAGACCGGTAACCTGGAGTGCAGCCGTTCCCACTTCCGTATTGTCTACATAGGCTACTGAATAGTCTATGTTTTCAATCAAAAGCTCTTTGTCCTCATCACTCGGATCAACATCATAATAAAGCGCATAGCCATCCTGGGTAATTGGACTTCCGGTATAGGTTTGAGCCTTTAAACCTTCCATAACCGTGTTATCTTCTGATAAGGAAATCAGCTCTTTTGCATCTCCCGAACTTGTTCCATCCCCTACAGTTTCTGCAAAAGCAGAAACTGTAAATGCAGAAACTCCGCTTCCAGAGATAACCATTGCAACTGACAGCATTGCTGCGATCGTTGATTGTATTACTCTTTTTTTCACATTGTACCTCTCTTCCTGAATGAATCTACAGGCATTCAATTTTCTCTATTTTATATCAGCAAATAAGAAAAAGCAAGAAAGTGAAAAGCTGCTTCTGCATCTTTTCTGCTTTCTTGCTTTTTCCCTTTATTTTTTATGAATTTTGAGAATTTCTGATCAATTCAGTCTATCTTATCCGGCTTCTTTAGTTGTAAATATAGACCTTGGTTCCTGACGGAATATTGTCATAAATCCACTTTGCACGATCCAGTGTCAGTCTGACACAACCGTGAGATGCTGCTGCATCCATGGTATCATCCAGAATATTAACCGGAGTAGAGGATCTGTCATAAATCTGTGAGTGAATGTAGCAGCGACCCCAGATCTGTGTCCAGTACCAGCATCTTGCATCCTGGGTTGCAGTCCATGTCTCAAAATAGAGACCTCTGTCACCAATTTCGAATTCCTCATTCGGCTGCAGGGTCGGTGTTTCTGCTGCTCCTACAACGCATTCCCAATATGCATAGCAGGTCCAGTTGCCTGCACTGCCTGTATAAATACCAAGTCTGTGAGCAGAACGGTCAAGCATCAGAAGATAGTTTGTCTCACTGCTGAACTTCTGTGCAAGGGTATCCATCTCACGAACAGATGCAACACCATTCTTTACATAGTACTCTTTATCGCTTCCGTAAAGAGTCGCATTTCCGGTATAGGTCCAGTCAACCTTGCCCTTGTTTACATAATATGCCTTGTCATTGTATCTCAGAAGACCGGTAAAGTTCCAGTTAACCTGGCCATTGATAACACCATACCAGCCGCCGTTATACTTGGCCAGACTGCAGTAATCCCAATTCAGCTTGCCTTTTTCTACATAGTACCAGCCGCCGTAATGATTTACCAGGCCGGTGTAGCTGTAATTTACTGCACCCTTTTCTACATAATACCAGTCTTTATCGCTCTGGTTTGCCAGACCTGTATAGCTCCAGTCAACCTTGGATCCCTTAACATAGTAAAGTCCCTTATTGTAGCTGATCAGACCACTCTGCTTGAAAGTAACCACACCCTTGGTGACGGCATACCAGCCGCCGTTATATTTGACAAGACTGCTGTAGTTCCAGTTCAGCTTGCCTTTTTCGATATAGTACCAGCTGCCATTGTAGTAGGATAATCCGGTATAGGTCCAATCGATCCTGCCATTCTTTACATAGTACCAATCGCCCTTCTTATTTACCTGGGACAGAGTCGTGCAGGACCAATCGATCTTGCCATTCTTTACGTAGTACCAAGTGCCGTTATACTTTACAAGATTGCTGTAATTCCAGTTCAGCTTGCCATTCTCTACATAGTACCAGCCGCCGTAATGATTCACCAGTCCATTGTAGCTAAAATTCACGATACCCTTCTGTACATAGAACCAGCCATTCTGATTTTGCGCAAGACCGGTATAAGACCATTTAATGGCACCTTTCTCGACATAATACCAAGAGCCCTTATTGTTTACCTGAGCCAGAGTCGTGCAGGACCAGTCGATCTTGCCCTTCTTTACATAATACCAGCCGCCGTTGTACTGAACCAGATTGGTATAGTCGCTATCAACATAACCGTTTACGAAATAGTACCAGTTCTTGGAAATCGGATCCTGAACCAGTTTGTTCTTGCTGGTGTCAATCTTTCCATTGGTAAAATAAGCAAGCTTATCGCCGACCTGTCCGACACCGTTCTCTACAGAAGCTTTGATCTTAAAGCTCAGCTTCTGGCTTCCGCTGTAGTTACCTTTTCCGGAAACGGTAACAGTTGCTGTACCGATTTCCTTGTTATTCTCATAGGAAAGGCTGTAGTCGCTTCCCTCGGTCAGCTCCTTTGTTCCATCCTTTACGCTAACCTTAGGTTCAAGGGCTGAGCCACTGTAATTCTGATCTGCGATCTTTGCAATCTCCAGCTTGGAAAGATCTTTCGCTTTGATCATGAAATTCAGCAAAAGCTCGCCGCTGTAATCGCCAATACCGGTAACTGTAATGTAAGCACCATTCTCGCTGACATTGGTGTTATCCTCATATTCCAGAGTATAATCTACGCCCTCTTCCAGCTCGATCATATTAGCATTTGCTGTTTCTTCAGAATCAGAAAGATAGTAGATCTTCAGATTGTCCTGAAAAAGTGCACTGCCTGTATAGGTCATATCCTCCAGGCCTGTGATCTCTGTGTTTTCTTCTGTCAGCTCAATCGCTTCCTGCGCATCCCCTGTTGCCTGGGGATCCTGCTCATTTCCTGTGCCTTTTTCGCCGCTTTCCAAATCGGTCTGCAAAGGACTTGTTTCTACTGCCAGGGCAGAAACTCCTGCTCCGGAAAATGTCATAGAAAATGCCAGTAAGGCCGCAAGGAAAGGCTTAACTACTTTCTTCTTCACCTGTTTTCTCCTTTATTTTTTATAATTTCCTATTTTTCACGGAAATCTATCATACTTCAGAAAAATCTATTCTTCAAGCACAAAAAGGGTGATTAGCTCTTATTTAAGATTTTTTGTCTATTCTGCTCAAGCTTCTTTGTAAAAAAACGCTTTACCTTTTCATTCTCATACATAGGATGAAAGACCTGCATATATTCCGTACCGGGGAAGGTATTGATTTCCATACACTTAACACCGTCATCCGTAACCCCGAGGTCGAATCCAATATATTCCAGGGTGCTCAGCTTACAGCAGAGATAGTTGATCTTTTCAAGGAGCTTCTCATAATTACTGATCTTGGTTCCCTTGATCACTGCCCCTGTATCCGGATGAAGCTCGAGATCCTCAATATGATCACTGAAGGTTTTCTTCGCCTCGCCGATCTCGCCCTTTTCAAAGTCAAAATCACAGAAAATATTGTAACGCTCATCATTCTTCTCTTCGCATTCAATATAATTGATCTCGCCGGCTTTGGCGTTCGGCAGTCTCATATAGCCACCAATGATCTCGGGATTCCTTCCGCTTTCATTGATCACCACCAGACGCAGGGTATGGATCGTATCTCCGAATACCGCCATCTCCTTAGAAGGCCTTAGGTATTCTGTAAAGATATAATTCGAATGCTCTCTCAAAAAGAGCAGGATTTCCTCTTCTGTCGCCTCTTTATGATTGATCGTATAAGCACCATCCTCATAAGCCAGTCTGTAAAAGCCTCTCGCCCGCATTCCGTTACAGGGCTTGCAGGCAAATTCCTTCTTCTCCTTCAACAGTGCAAGGAAGTCCTTTTCATGGTCTTCGCTGCTGACCTTCTGCTCTCTCTGGGGAATCAGCCGTCCCTCATAAGAATAGTAATAATATTCCGGCAAAAAGCCTTCCAGCTCCGGATCTGCCGTAATCTGCTTCAGGGTCAGCTTGTCATCCACCCATAGTTTGGTCCAGTTATTAAAAGGCCAAAGCTTATAATAGTCATAATCGGTCATATAAGGCTGGCAATTCTCTTCTGTCAGATTGCAAAGCTTAGCAGTCTCTGCAAAAAAACCTTTTTCATGTGCCCAATTCAGCAGACTTTCCTCAAAGAGTCCGCTCTCCTTTTCTTTTTGGAGATGCTCCAGATAGAGTCTGGCAAAACGCTCCGTAAAACCGTCTGCCTGCAGTTTTTTTACTTCCTCTCTTATCATCCTCTGCCCTCTTCTTATATTTCTACTGCCATAAGATGTTCTTCGTATTTTCTGGCAATATACATTTCCCTGATCCTTGGCTGATCCTCGATTTCTTTATTCTTGAAGCAGCGCATGTGATTATGTACGCAGTCATAACCTGCCATACAGGAAAAAGCCAGCCCTCCGGAAAATCTGGGATTGCATTCGATAAAGTAGTAGTTCTCTCCCTGCTGTATGAATTCAAAATTCACGCAGCCTGTCACATCAAAGAGCTCTGCGATCCTTCTGCACTCTGCTTCCAGTTTTTCATCGTCAAATACCTGTACAGAAGTTCCGGCTCCGTTCAGGGTTCGCAGCAGTTCCTTCCTCGGAATGGCGATCACCTTCCCGCCGTCTCTTTGGCGGATCACATCGACCGTAACAATGTCTCCCTCGATATAGGGCTGAATCACATAGCTGCTGTCTGCCGTCCCGGTAAAGCTCTCCCATTCCTCTTTATTCTTTATATAAAGAAGTCCCTGGCTGCTTCTTCCGTCTACAAGCTTGCAGACCATAGGATATGCAAAGGGCGCTTCCATACCCCGGCGAAAGACTTCCGTGGGAATCGGCTTGGAAAAGCCTGTGTTTTCGGTCAGAACTTCCTGCTGCCTTTTCTTGTTCCGGCAAATTTCTATGCTTTCTTTTCCTGAAATACAGATCGTGATGTATTTTTTCTCAAATTCATTTCTATACTTCGTAAAGAAATCCACCTCAACATCTGTGGATGGAATGACCTTTGTCACCTTTTCTCTTTGGCAAATATCCAGAAGCGCCTCTAAGAATTCTTTTTCTTCTACAGCCTTTGGCACCTGATAGAAGGCATCTACGTTCTCAGACTCTGCAACCCATCTTCTGTCATATATGTCGCAGCCGATCACGCGATAGCCCATTTCCTTCAGGATCTTTACTGAACTTCCTGCCGAAAAAGATCCGATTGCCGTTACCAGTACGGTTTTCTGCTGAATCCAATGCATGAAATGGGCATCATTTGGTCTTGCCTCCGACTCAAGGCAGATTTCTTCAAAGCCAAGGCTGCTATACATCCGGATCGCATTCTTGTTGTTGCGGACCGCATAAAGATGTACGCCCCGGATTCCCATCTTCTCAGCTTCCTCCTGGAAGCGGCGAACGATCTTGTGTGCCAGCCCTCTTCCCTGATACTCCGGAAGCGTCGCAACCAGCGTGATATATCCGATCCCGTTTCTGATCTTGTCCAGATATCCCGCTACCATGGCTACGATCTCATTATCTTCTACATAGGTACATAAAACGCCATTCTCATATATTTTTTTTGCGTAATCTGTCAGACTCGTTTTTTCGGAGAGCGGAACCGGAAAGCTCAGATCAACCTTTTCCAGGAAGTCTAATATCCTGCTCTCGTCAATGTCTTTTTTTCGAAATACTGTTATCATACTCACTTAACCTATATCCCACATCCGCTTATATAAACTTTTTCAAAAGCTTATACAAGGGGGTACATTTATTTTTTATAAACAGCATCAGTTTGTATTTCCAGGAAATCTGCTTGTACCACTGATAAAAGACATCGTCTTTTCCATCGGTTTCTTTTCCGAAGCTATAGTAATAAGAAACCGTATTCTTCTCCAGCTTTTCGTGGATCATATCATGGAACTGTCCCTTGGTATCCTCGTCCAGTTCTTCCAGCATTTTGTTCAGTGTGGAATAGGTTCTGATAAAAAGCTCTCTGTCCTGCAGAACCTGCACCGTCCAGGAACCGGAATCTCCGTAGCGGTAGACCCCCATCACCTCGGGAATATAATACATACCGCCTCTTAAGGAGCCCAGAATCTGCTGGATATAATCATAAAGTCGGTTCTTGCAGAATTTATAATCATTATCGAATACGCTTGTCCGGTAGAAAAGGGAACAGGTACCGACGAATTCTCCGCCTCCGTCGATTACATCTCTTAAGGGGATCACGCCTTCCTTTCCCTTGGGACCCAGCACCCAGATCTCTTCTCCGGTCTTTGCATTCACTCCGCTGACCGCATGGGTACACATATCCAGTTCCGGATGGCTTTCCAATATGTCATACTGCTTTTGCAGCTTATATTCGTCTGTCCAGTAATCATCTCCCTCGCACATAGCAATATATTTGCCTCTTACACGGGGAAGCTGATAGCCCCACATAACACCGGGACTCTTCTTGTATTGATTGACCTCCTGATAAATGGGTCTGATAATACCCGGATATTTTTCTTCATATTCCTTTATGATATCCACCGTATGGTCGGTAGATGCATCATCATGAATCAGGATTTCAAAGTCAAAGTTTGTCTTCTGACAAAAGAAGCCGTCGAGTGCATCCCTGATTGTACTTTCATGATTATAGGTATCACAGATAATGCTGACTTCAACATTCCGCTCCATGTCTTTTCCTCCATTCTGTGCAATATATCTATCATATCATAGAGGCTTATTTCCCTCAACGTTTGGAATTCAATAAAGGCAACGAGGTTACTGTCAAGTAATCGTTGGCAAGCGTTTCATACAGATCAACCATCGCCTGGTCTTTTATCGTATAGAAACAAAGCTTCTATACGATAAAAAAAGCTGCTGTGCTAATCCTCAGCACAGCAGCCATAAAAAAAATCGATGCGACAGGATTTGAACCTGCGACCTCTGCGTCCCGAACGCAGCGCTCTACCAAGCTGAGCCACGCATCGATGTTGCGTCGTCCTCACGACGCCCAATTATATTATCATGATTATTTTACTTTGTAAAGTCCCTTTTTGAAATTAATTTATCTTTTTTGAAATTTCTCTAGCAAGAACAAGAAAGAACACGACCTTAAATCATAACCTTGAAGCTGATCTTCCCCTCTTTATAGGATACCGTGATCTTTCCCTTGTAGCTCTGCACCAGGGTCTGCGCCATGGAAAGGCCGATTCCATATCCCTTCTTGATGCTGCTATGGGATTTATCTTCCCTGTAAAAGCGGTCAAAAAAGCGGTCAAAGTCCTGTCCTTCTCCCTCCTTGTAATCATTGGAGACCAAAAAGACCATTCCCCTTCCCCTGCTTCCGCTCTTCAGGCTGATCTCTACCTTTCCCTTTTCATCACAATATTTTACCGCATTGTCCACCAGAATATTCATCAGCTCCCGCAGGCCTCTCGCTTCTGCCTGGGTATGCACATTCTCGGCAATCTCCTTTGCCAGCATTTTCCCCTGCTTGATCGCAAGCTGCTCCATGGAGTCTGCCACGTCCCGGGCGAGTTCACTGCAGTCCACATCCGTAAGAACCAGGTCTCCCTTCTCGGTTGCCCGGGAAAGTGCAACCAGATTGTCGATCAGGCCGGCCAGTCTTTCTCCCTGATGCCGGATATTCTTTGTGAATTCATTTTCTCCTTCGATCATTTCCAGGGCTTCTGCATTAGCATTAATGATCGCAACAGGTGTCTTCAGCTCATGGGATGCATTGGTAATAAACTGCCTTTGATTTTCCATATTCACAATGATCGGCCTAAGAACCCGTTTGGAAAAGAAGCGAAGAAGGATCACAAAAACAGCAAGCGCCATAAGAGAAAACATCAGATTCGTATGGAAGGTTTCCTTTACATTATCCATATAATAGCTGACATCCAGCACGACCAGAATCAGGCTCTTATCTGCATTTTCGGATTTCATATAGGCGTATCTGCTGCCATCCTTTGCCTCAAAATAACCTCTCGGCAGGGCTTTGGACTGCAGCTTATCGATATAGACTTTTACCTGCTCGTCCGAAAGGGCCGCAATATTTTCCGTATTCAACTTCTGATAGCTGCCGTCCTGATTGATGATGGCACTAAAATAGCGCAGCTGGAAAACGAATTCTTCTGAATTTCCCTTGATCAGCTCAACATTCAGATCCTCAGAGGAATCCGGAATTTCCCCCTTTTGCGAAATCAGATATTCCAAAGCCTTATTCACTGTCCGATCTGCCTGATAATAGGTCAAGGCCGCACTGGTCATTACAACTGCTGTCAGCATCAGGGCAACCACTCCCGTGGCTACCAGCATCATTTTTCTTCGCAGCTTATTGATCATATACTTTTCTCCATCAGGCAGAAGCTGCCGCCTGCTTCTCCATGAATCACTGCATCTGCATCTACCGATAAAAGCTTGCTTCTGAGATAGGAGATATAGATCCAGACCACTTCGATATCTCCCTCTTCATCATCTGCCCAGACATGCTTGTAAATATCCTCTGTCGACAGCTCTTTCCCCGGATTTAAGAGAAAAAGCTCCAGCAGCTTCGACTCCTTGCTTGCAAGGCGAATGGAATTACGCGCAACCAGCTCCTGCTGTCCCATATGCAGGGTCAGGTTTGAAAACTGAAGGGTCTTAGGTGTATAGGATTCATTCCTTCTGGTCAAAGATCTTACCCTGGCCAAAAGTTCCTTTACCGCAAAGGGCTTGGTAAGATAGTCATCCGCACCGGCATCCAATCCTTCAATCCTGTCATCTACCTCCGCCTTTGCCGTCAGCATGATCACGGGTGTTACATCGCCTGCCGCACGGATTTCCTTTAGGAGCTCGATTCCTGTTTTTTTCGGCATCATGATATCCAATATCATGCAGTCATAACTTCCGCTTTTTGCCAGCTCCAGAGCCTGCTCTCCATCATAGGCAGAATCCACCTCATAGTCATAATGCTTCAGTACTGTAACCAAGGCATACTGCATTTCTCTTTCGTCTTCTGCTAATAATAATTTCATGCTCAATCCTCAGCATTTTCCCGGATCAGTTCCCGGATCGTCTGCATGGAAACATCACAGGAGGCCAGCTCATCTGCCACTCTTTTCAGTTCCTGCCCGATCAGCTTCTGATTCCGTATGTTTTTCTTGTACTTCATTTCATGCTCTAAGGAAGCCCAGGTATCCATGGCAATCGTCCGGATCTGAACCTCTGCATAATAATGTCCGGGCTTATTCCCGTCCACATCCTCAATCTCCGACTCCAGGTCAAGGATCATATGATAACTTCTGTAACCATTCTCCTTTGCATGACGGATATAGTCCTTCCGCTCAAGGATGGTGACACCCTCCATCTGTTCGATGTAGCTGATATTTCGATATACATCATCAATAAAGTCACATACGATTCTGACACCGATAGAATCCTTCAGCACCCTAAGGGCCGAATGTGCCGTCTGTGGGATTCCCTTCCTGTCACATTTTTCCCTCATGCTGTCTTCTGCTTTGATTCGGGATTCAAAATGCTCATAGACCTTGATGCCCGTCAGCGCCTTTTCTTCCTCCCGATAGCCTTCAATCCTGTCGATCAGCTCCTTCTGGATCATCGGCAGGATTTCTTTCCAATCTCCGTATATACTGTCTTTTGCCATTCTGCTTCATCAGCCTCTTTACATATTAGTATAATGTCTGACCTTAAATTGTCCCCTTTCCAGAGCCTGGTCGATCTGTGCGATCATGTCCTCTTTGCCCGCATTAAAGGTTCCTCTGATATTGACATAGTTGGAAACATGATTGGAACGGAAGACCGCCCCCTCATCATCCGTATTCTGAATCAGAAGCTTGGTCTCTTCCAGAATCTGCTCCGGTGAAGGCATCACAAACTTTCCTGCCTTCGTCTCTTCATAGAGCTTTGTTCCCGGGATAATATTTAATGTCATCTCCCCGATATAATCCGGTTTCATTTCGGAAAGTGCCCTGCCTGTTTCAATGGCATGTTCCCTCCAAAGTTCCTCTCCTCCCAAGCCGGACAAGATGGTTACGGAAAGGGAAAAGCCTGCCTTTTTGGCCTTCTGACCTGCAAGCACGATATCTGCACTTTTGACACCCTTGTTCACTCTCTTCAGGATCTCATCACAGCCGGATTCTAAGCCCAGATAAAGCATGCTGAGTCCATGTGCATGGATCTCGTCCAACTCATCCTGGGATTTCAAAAGAAGGCTGCGGGGTGTTGCATAGCTTGTTACCCTATGACATTCCGGGAAGAGCCTTTTGATCTCATCCAGAATAGTCAAAAGATCCTCCTTCTTGTAGATCAGTGCATCTCCATCCGCAAGAAAGATCCGGTCCACATAGTTGTACATGCTGCGTGCTTCCCTCAGATCCTCCAGCACCTCTTCTACTGTATGAATATGAAACTTCTTCGCCTTGTACATATTGCAAAAAGTACAGCCATTATGACTGCAGCCCACGGTTACCTGAATGATCAGACTATATGCTTCACTTGGCGGACGATATACTGCACCTTCGTATCTCATTTTATTTACCTCCCTGCAGATTCCTTTGGCCTCCCTTAAGTTCATGCCTTTTTCGATCATACTCTGTCATTTTTGCACAAACTTTTTTGTAGAAGTCGCCAGGATCTGCATTTTTTCTCTTTATTTTATCTGATATTTATCTGACAATTTTCTTTCAGTTTAACCAAATATAGTTTAAAATACAATCATGAATACGAGGAATAAAGAAAAAGAAGAAATCATCAATATCGGCAAAAAAACCACACGAATCAATGCCAAGATCAAGGCACACGGCAAAAGATACCTGCTCCCGCTGGAAGGACGGGAGATCGAAATCGTACATTACGCCGCAAGCTCTGACCATGCTCCTATGATCTTCGGCATGCATGGCGGCGGCTTTTTATATGGTGGCTGTGCCTGCGATGACAGAATGTGGGACGACATGCGAAACCGTCTGGATGTCAATATCATTTCCATCGGCTATCGCAAAACACCGGAGCACCCCTTCCCGGATGCCCTATATGATGTCTATGATGCCATGCTCTATGTCATCCATCATATGCCAAAGCTTCTCTTTGACCGGGATCGGATCTGTGTCTTCGGAAACAGTGCCGGCTCGACTTTAGCGGCAGCAGTCTGCCTGCTCGCCAGGAAAAAGGGCGGTCCCCTCATCAGAGGACAGCTTCTGAACTATCCCTTCCTGGATCTGGCAACCGATCCGCTTGAAAAGGGAGAATCCGAGGACGAGCTTTTTATTTCCAGACTCTTCAACGAGCTTTATGTTGCAGATGCTGATCCGAAGAATCCACTGATTTCCCCGGTTTTTGCCAAGGATCTTTCCGGCCTGCCAAAGGCTGTGATCATGGTATGTGAGCAGGATCCCCTTCGAGCGGAAGGCGAGCTTTATGCAAAGAAGCTGAAAGAAGCCGGCGTTCCGACTTTCCTCTATCTGGCAAAGGATATGCAGCATGCATTCTTTGAGCAAAATTATGCCAAGCCCCTGCCGACCGATCCCCAGTATATTCTTGATCTGCGGGCAAGCGGCCGCATGAAGGAGGAAAGCGACAGAACCCTGCAGCATATTCAGGAACAGCTGAAGGAACTTCAGATTTTTTAAAATATACAGATTGTTTGTTATTTTATCCATTCATATATAAGGAGGATTATCATGGACTTTAAAGAAGTAGTCGAAAACAGACGCAGTGTACGTAAGTACACCGATCAGCCAATTGCAAAGGAAACGCTCGAAGAAATCGTTCGCCTTTCTTCCTGCTCTCCCTCCTGGAAAAACACCCAGTGTGTTTCCTATATCATTGTGGAGGATCCCGAGCTGAAAGAGAAAATCGCAAAAGAATGCGTCTGCGGATTTGAATTCAATACAAAGACCATCAGCCGTGCAAAAGCACTTGCTGTTCTGACCATCAAGAAAGGCATCTGCGGCTATGAAGCAGACGGCAGCTATACTACCTCAAAAGGTGATGGCTGGGAAATGTTTGATGCAGGTATCGCAGCCCAGACTTTCTGCCTCGCAGCTAAAAGCGAAGGAGTCGGAACCGTTATTCTCGGTATTATCGACGAAGAAAAAACAAATACCCTTCTTGGTCTTGCCAATGATGAAATCGTTGCCGCCTTCATTGCTATGGGCTATCCTGAAAAAGAAGGAAGCATGCCGGCACGCAGATCAGTTGAGGATCTTTTGACGATTAAATAACTTGCTCTTGCCAAGCAGATGTGCT
>CAVFAT010000030.1:0-38849 GCA_963620785.1 Bacteroidaceae bacterium | reverse complement strand
AAATGGAGTGGGTTAGAAAAGAAAAGGGAAGTCGAATGGTGGAAGCAGGCTGGCTGGAGGGCCGCCTGCCGATCCTGCTCTTTCCGGAGCTGGAAAGGATTTCCTGCATCAGACATGGCTTTACGACCAGAGAAGGCGGCGTCAGCGAGGGCGTTTTATCCAGCCTGAATCTTAGCTTTAACCGGGGAGATAGACCGGAGGCAGTCAGAGAAAATTATCATAGAATAGCCCGGGCGCTGGGCCTTTCAGAGGAACGCTTTGTACTTTCCCGCCAGGAGCATACGGACCATGTAAGAGTGGTTACAGAAGCGGATGCCGGAAAGGGCCTGGTAAAGGAAATGAATTATGAGGGCGTAGATGGTCTGGTCACGAATGTAAAGAATCTGGTGCTTTTTACCTCTCATGCGGATTGTACCCCTCTTTATTTTGTGGATCCGGTGCATGAAGCGATCGGTCTGGCCCATTCCGGCTGGAAGGGAACGGTAAAGGGGATAGGCAGAGCGACCCTGGAAAGGATGCAAAAGGAGTACGGAACAAGAGTGGAGGATGTGATCTGTGCCATAGGTCCTTCCATCTGTCAGGACTGCTATGAAATCAGCGAGGATGTAGCGCAGCAGTTCCGGGAGGCTTTTGCAGGAGAGGAAGAGGAAATCCTCATCGACAAGAAAAACGGGCATTACCAGCTGGATCTTTGGAGGGCAAATGCCCTTGTTCTGGAACATGCAGGTGTGAAAAAGGAGCATATTGCGACTACGGATCTTTGTACCTGCTGCAATCCGAAGAAGCTCTTTTCTCATCGGGCAAGTCAGGGAAAACGTGGCAATCTGGCGGCATTTATGATGCTTAGGGAGGAATAGAAAATGGAAAGAAAGTGCGGTGTTTTATTGCCGATCAGTAGTCTTTCGTCACCATATGGAATCGGCTGCTTTTCGGAAGAGGCCTATCGCTTTGTGGATTTTTTGGAAAAAGCGGGGCAGTCCTATTGGCAGATCCTGCCTCTGGGGCAGACCGGTTATGGGGATTCCCCCTATCAGTCAATTTCGACTTTTGCGGGCAACCCTTATTTTATCGATCTTTGCCAGCTGGTGGAGAAGGGTTATCTGACCCGGGAAGAGCTGGATGCGAAGGATTTCGGAAACGATCCCATGTATGTGGATTATGAAAAGCAGTATCAAAACAGATATGCGCTTTTACGGTCTGCCTATGAAAGAAGTCCTTATTCCAATAGAGAAGGAAAGGAATATGCGGCAGAGGAGGCAAGAGAAAGACAGGGCTTTGAGGATTTTATTGTAAAAAACAGGGATTGGCTGGATGATTATGCCTTATACTCGGCCCTCAAGGAAGCAAATCAAAGAAAGGCTTATTATGATTGGCCGCAGGAGCTGAGAAAGAGAAAAGCGGCTGCTTTGCGGAAAGCAAAAAATGAGCTGGCAGAGGAAATACGCTTTTATCAATTCCTGCAGTATCTTTTTGAAGAGCAGTATATGCGGCTGAAAAAATATGCAAATGAGAGAGGAATTGAGATCATAGGAGATATGCCGATTTATGTGGCCGAGGACAGTGCCGATGTCTGGAGCCATCCGGAGCTTTTTGATCTGGATGCGGATGGAAAGCCGGCGGCGGTAGCAGGCTGTCCGCCTGATGGATTTTCTCCGACAGGACAGCTCTGGGGTAATCCCCTCTATCAGTGGGACTATCACAAAAAGACGGGGTATCAATGGTGGATCGCCCGTATCGCACATGCCTTTCATCTCTATGATGTGGTCAGGATCGATCATTTCCGGGGATTTGATGCTTATTACAGTATTCCCTATGGGATGGAAACAGCAGAAAAGGGCGTCTGGCTGGATGGCCCCGGCTATGCACTTTTTGAGGCTGTGGAGAAGGCGCTTGGAAAGCAGAAGATTATCGCAGAGGATCTGGGCTTTTTGACAGACAGTGTCTATGAACTGGTGCGCAAAACCGGCTATCCGGGTATGAAGGTACTCCAGTTTGCCTTTGATGAATCAGAGAGCAGCGAGTATCTGCCTTACCAGTATCCTCGCAACTGCGTTGTCTATACAGGAACCCATGATAATGAGACTTTATTCGGCTGGTACCGGAATACCAGCGGTCATGAGAGAGAATTTGTCGACCGTTATGCCATGATCGGTCATGAAATGGGAGCATGCTGGCAGATGATCCGCTGCATTTTTGGATCGGTTGCAGATACAGCCATTGTGCCCCTTCAGGATTATCTGAGCCTTGATAATCATGCCAGGATCAACCAGCCTTCTACGCTCGGAAACCAGAACTGGCGGTGGAGAATGAACAAGGGACAGATGTCTGATGAGCTGGCAAGGGATATGAAGATTCTTGCCGGAACCTATGGCAGACTGGCCAAAAAGAAGCCTTCCCTTTCGGAGGAATAGGCCATCTTAATAGTCAGCTTAATCCTTCCTTTTCTGATCGGTCTTTTACGGAATGTAATGATAACCGAATGGTAAAGGCTAATAATAAGGGCTAGTGATAAAAGCTAGTGATAAAAGCGCTTTTTCTGTCATTATATAGTGCGCCTTGCACTAAAAATGATAAAAAATGCGCTTTTTTTTGTAAAAGAATTGCAAAATCAAAAGGAAGGGGTATAATAAAAGTGATTTTCCCGTTCGCAGGAAAAGCCATTCATAAGAAACCGAAAGATTTTCTTTTTCGGAAAATTCATAAGAAAATTACAATTAAAAAATAAAAAGAAATCATTGATTTACATTTGATATTCAAGGGAGTTGTCATGATTCTAATGACAACCTTTTCGATACAGGCATACGGATGCTCTTGTCCAAAAATCGGATCAAATCGCTATCGAAAAGTTCAAAAAGGATTCCAGCTATTTAAAAAGTGAACGGGAAAAGAAAAAAGCCGAAGGGAGGTGTGTTCTGCCGGTGAGACGGTGTTTCATACTCTGTGTGTTTTTTATGGAAACGGAAGAAAAGACAGCTGCCAGATGAAAAGGATAAAGATCAGTTGTTAAGAGTTGCAAACAGCGCGACACCGGAATGTTCTCTTCATATGACAGTATCACGAATCTGGCCTCCAAGGGGATGTGAAGGGAGCGGAAAATGGAAAAGGAAAAAAAGGATAAGGAATGGATTGAACTCATCCTGGAGCTCGTAGGCTATAGAAAAGACGGCATAAGACTGCTTCTTGCAGGTGTGGAAAGTACGCCGGAAGAGATTGCCGATGCGAGCATGTGCTGCGAGAATGGCTCCTATATGAGAGATTATATTCAAAATGATGGAGGTGATTTGCTGGAAGTTAGATTTGATAAAGTGATAAACAGATGAGCAGGGAAAATCTATGACAAAATCCCTGCTGCGGTGAATTACATAAGAGACCGGTCTGCATGCTTGCGTGGCAGACCGGTCCTTTTTATGATACACTGTGAGAAATATGAGGAGGTTAAGCCATGGCGCAGACAGAAAAGAAAAGAAAACACAGCCTGAGAGGATGGATTTTCATTTTGGTTCCTCTGGTGATTTTGATCGTGATCGGCGTATTTGCCTGGCAAAGATATGGTCCGACCGGGGAAAAGGCGGATCTGGATTCCTATTTTGCAGCTTCTGTATCAGCGGATGCAGACATTCTGGCAGATCAGCCGGGAGAAAAGCTGGCTTTGGTATTGAATAATGAGCTTCTCGGCTATTATGGATATAAGGAAAATGATACCCTTTATATCAGCCTGGAGCTGGTTCAGCAAAAGATCAACAGTCGTTTTTATTGGGATAAGAATGAGCAGCTTTTGATCTATACCCTTCCGACGGAATCGGCGAAGGACATTGCGGGAGAATACACCAAAAATATCAACGGAAAGATCTATATCAGCCTTGCCTGTGTGCAGAATTTTACCAATATAGATTATACAGAGTATAGCGATCCGAACCGGCTTGTGATCAATTCCGAATGGGGCGAGATAAGCTATGCCGATACAAAGGGAAAGACGGCACTTCGTATTTTGGGAGGACCGAAGAGTCCGGTTCTGACAGAGCTGGAAGCAGGAACAAAGCTGACCTGGATTGATGATGCCGGCAAGTGGTCCCATGTAAAAACAGAAGATGGATATATTGGCTATGTAAAAAAATCTGCTTTGAATACCATTTATACAGAAGAAAAGAGCAGGGAATTCTCGGACCCTGACTATACTTCCCTGAAGAGAGATCATAAGATCAACCTGACCTGGTTTAATGTTTCCGTGCAGGATGCAAACACGAAATTTGCGGATGTTCTGGCAAGTGCATCGGGGGTAAATGTTATTTCACCGACCTGGGTAACTTTTGCAGATAATGCAGGAAATGTCAGCTCGATTGCAGACAGCAGCTGTGTCCAGGCGGCGCATGAGCAAGGCATTGAGGTCTGGATGCTGGTGTCAAATATTGTAAATTCAGATACTTCTGATGTGGACACCACATATATTTTGACCCATACTTCCATTCGTGAGACGGTAGAGAAGAATATTCTGTCTGTTGCACTTGCAAACGGAGTGGACGGAATTAATGTCGATCTGGAGGGAATGAGCTCTGAGGTTGGGGATTCCTATATTCAGTTTATAAGAGAGATGTCTGTTCTTTGCAGAAATAACGGCCTTGTTCTTTCGGTAGATGTTCCGCCGCTTTTTGCAATGACAGAATTTTATGACAGGGCAGAAATGAATGAGGTTGCGGACTATGTTATTGTGATGGCTTATGATGAGCATTATTCCGGATCAGAAGCCGGTTCTGTTGCCAGCATTTCCTATTCGGAGGAGAGCGTGACCAATATGCTGAAGGAGGTCAGTGCAGATAAGCTGATTCTGGGCATTCCTTTTTATACCAGACTCTGGGCTGTCGGATCTGACGGAAGCGTAAGCAGTACGGCCTATGGTATGGAAGCAATCAATACATTGCTTGCATCAAAGGGTGTCAGTGCCAGTGTAGATGAAAGTACAGGACAAAACTATGCCGAATATACAGAAAACGGAATGACTTATCAGGTATGGCTGGAGGATGCCGGTTCGGTAGGAGAGAGAATGCAGGTAATGCAGAATCATTCCCTTGCCGGCATTGCAAGTTGGGCGGCCGGATATGAGACAGAGGATATCTGGCAGGTGATTCAGCAGTATCTGCAATAAGAAAAAGAGGGGCGGTACACGTCGATATGACCTGTATCGTCCCTCTTTTCTTATGATATAGAAAATTCGATCAGAATTTCTAATGACATAAAAAATACCTATTTTTGAAAATGCAGATTATTCTGCCTCTTCTGTTTCAGCAAGATCAGCTGCGATGGTTTCGTTGATCTTGTTTACCAGAGCAACCGGATCAATACCGTGAACCTGAGCTGCCTGCTCGATGGATTCCATCTGAGATGCCGGGCATCCAAGACAATGCATTCCGATATCCATGAGGAGCGGAGCTACATTGGCATCAATCTGCAGAAGTTCGCCGATCAGTGTGTCTTTTGTAACTGTTGCTGTCATCTTCTTTCCTCCTGTGAGATGAATTTATCGCTTGTAGCTTCAAATTATAATATGATTATTGATAAATTGCAACCGGGAAACTCTGTGGTATAATAAGAACGACTATGCACGGAGATATGATTATGCAAACAAAATTGATCGAAGTAAAGGAAACAAATTTTCAGGAAAGCGTCAGAGAAGCAGGAGAGATCCTGAAAAGGGGAGGACTGGTTGCCTTTCCGACAGAGACCGTCTATGGACTGGGCGGAGACGCTTTGAATGCAAAATCATCAGAAAAAATCTATGCGGCCAAGGGAAGACCTTCAGACAATCCTTTGATCGTACATATCTGTGATATGGAAGATCTCGAAAAAATTGCCTGCCGGATCAGTGAAAAGGCTTATCAGCTGGCCGAGGCCTACTGGCCGGGGCCGTTAACGATGATTCTTAATAAGAAAGAATTGGTGCCTGAGGAAACAACGGGCGGTCTGGAAACGGTTGCAGTTCGCATGCCGAATCATCCCCTGGCTCTGGCTTTGATCCGGGCGGAGGGCGGCTTTATCGCAGCACCGTCTGCCAATACATCAGGGAGACCGTCACCGACAAAAGCTTCTCATGTAGCAGAAGATCTGGACGGCAGGATCGAAATGATCCTGGATGGCGGAGATGTCGGGATCGGACTGGAGTCAACCATCGTTGATTTTACAGAAGAAAGCCCAACCATCCTAAGACCGGGCTATATCACACCGGAGATGATAGAGGATGTGATCGGAGAGGTGAAGATGGATCCGGCTCTGATGCGGGTGCAGGGGGATGCAAAGCCTAAGGCACCGGGCATGAAATACCGGCATTATGCACCTAAGGCGCAGATGTATCTGGTAAAAGGCAAAACCGAGGAGGTTATTGCCAAAATATCGGCTCTTGCTGAGGAAGAAAAAAAAGAGGGGAGAAGTGTAGGAATCCTTTGTACAGAGGAGAGCGAGGGATGCTATTCTTACGGAATCACAAAGAGCCTGGGAAGCAGAGAAAAGGAAGAGGAAATCGCAAAAAATTTATTTGATGTTCTGCGCGAATTTGATCATATGGAGGTGGATGTGATCTATTCGGAATGGTTTGATGCACCGGGAATCGGCATTGCAGTCATGAACAGAATGCTGAAGGCAGCAGGACATCAGGTGATTGATGCAGCCGAGGGGGAAAGGATATGATCGTTTATCAGAAGCTGATCTTTGTCAGTGATACCGATACCTGCCTGGCACCGATTGCTGCAGCGGTATTTCATAATGGACCGCTGAAGGAAGAGATGGAGGTTGAGAGCAGAGGGCTGGTTGCCCTTTTTCCGGAACCGATCAATGAAAAAGCAGAAGCAATCATGATCAATAAGGGAATTCCGAAATTCATGCACAGTGCAAAGCAGCTGTCGGAGGAGGATTTCCAAAAGGATACACTGATACTGGCAATGACAAAGAAGCAGTATGTGGGAGTTGTCGACAAATTCGGAGACAGGGAGAATCTCTTCTCACTGAGCAGTTATATCCAGGCAGAACAGGATGTGCCGGATCCCTATGGCAAATCCCTGAAGGAGTATGCAGACTGCGTGGACATCATTCAGGACTATATACGCAGATTAGAAGTGAAGCTGGAAGAGCTTGACTGGAAAGAGGTAGAAAATGAACTCTGGTAAGAGAACAGATTATATTACCTGGGATGAATATTTCATGGGTGTTGCGGCTCTTGCGGGAATGCGGTCAAAGGACCCGAATTCACAGGTAGGAGCCTGCATTGTCAGTGAGGATAATAAAATCCTTTCTATCGGATACAATGGTTTTCCGAGGGGCTGCAGTGACGAGGAATTTCCCTGGTCAAGAGAAGGAGATCCCCTGGAGAATAAGTATTTTTTCGTTACGCACAGTGAGTTAAATGCCATCCTGAATTACAAGGGAGGCAGCCTGGAAGGGGCCAAGATGTATGTGACCCTCTTCCCCTGCAATGAATGTGCCAAGGCGATTATTCAGTCCGGAATCCGGACCATTATCTATGATTCTGATAAATACGGGGATACCAAGCCGAATATTGCATCCCGGAGAATGCTGGATGCGGCTGGCGTAAGATATTATCAGTATACGCATTCAGACAGAGAGATTAAGATCAGATTATAAAGGACGGCACTCTGGGAAAGAGAAGGCCGGTTGAGGTAGAAAATGACAGAACAGGAACATGTAGAAGAAACCATGCGGCAGATCCATCTTCTGCTGGCACAGTCCCAGCAGATGAAGGGAATGGAAGGCCATGTCATTGTTGACAGAGAAAGACTTTTTGAACTTCTCGAGGAAATTAACCGCTGCATGTATTCGATGATGGACAGCTATGAAATTTCCAAGCAGGCGCATGCAACAGCGGTGAAGCGAACCCAGAAAAAATGTGAGCAGATGCTTAAAAATTCCAGAAAGGCAGCGGATGATGTCTATGCGGCATCCCTGATCTATATGGAAGATGCCATGAAGAATCTCTTCCGCAGGATCCAGGGCTTCCAGAAGGATATGGAAAAGGCAAATCATGCACTTTCCCAGGATATGGAGAGCCGTTTGGATGCGGTAGAGGCAAATCATAAGGATCTGCACAGACAGCTGAAGGATATCATGGAAGAGGATACCTATCTGAAGGCAGTTGAACTGGCGCATAAGGAGCTGGATATCGAGGAGGAAGAGGAGCCCATTGAAGAGATCAAGACGCCCTACCGTCCTCTGAAAAGACCCCGCAGATGGGGAGAAAAGCCGGGAGAGAGTGCAAAACCGGTTGTTTCGGTTCAGGTAAATTCCGCTTACGATGAGGAAGCGATGATCACACCGAAGGAAGAAAAGGAAGAAGAGGAGCTGGAGGTAAAGATCGACCGGGATGCGGTTTACTTTGTACAGAAGGAGCTGGAGGAAGAAGAAAGAGCCCAGCAGTCTGCCGAAGCAAAAGCAGAGCCGGAAGAAAAGGAAGAGAATCTTCCGGAAGCAGAATAGGATTCTTTCTTGTCTTCAAACAGGGCAGAGGGTATAATTATTTAAATTAAGATAGAAAATCAGGTACTAGGCGCACAGGAGGATATAAATGATTAAATTATACGATTCAGGAGCATATCTTGTTGACGGCAATAAGCTTGTTCCGGACACAAATGGTGCAGCAGAGCAGGTGAAAAGCCTTACCGGAGAGGAGATTTCCAAGCAGGAGGCTTCTCAGAATACCATCGCTTATTCAATTCTGAAAGCGCATAATACATCTGAAAATATGGAGAAGCTGCAGATCAAGTTTGATACCCTGACTTCTCATGATATTACTTTTGTCGGAATCATTCAGACAGCCCGTGCATCAGGACTGGAGAAGTTTCCGATTCCTTATGTTCTGACAAACTGCCACAATTCCCTTTGTGCAGTAGGCGGAACGATCAATGAGGATGATCATGTATTCGGTCTGACCAGTGCCAAAAGATACGGCGGTGTCTATGTTCCGCCACATCAGGCAGTTATCCACCAGTATGCAAGAGAAATGCTTGCAGGCGGCGGCAAGATGATCCTCGGATCTGATTCCCATACCCGTTACGGTGCACTTGGCACGATGGCAATGGGAGAAGGCGGCCCTGAGCTGGTAAAGCAGCTTCTGAGCAGAACCTATGATATCAACAGACCGGATGTGGTATGTATCTACATGACCGGCGAGCCGGTACCGGGTGTAGGTCCGCAGGACGTGGCACTTGCAATCATTGGTGCGGTTTTCGAAAAAGGCTATGTAAACAATAAGGTAATGGAATTTGTCGGACCGGGCGTATCCTCCTTAAGTGCTGATTTCCGTATCGGCATTGACGTTATGACAACAGAGACAACCTGCCTCTCCTCTATCTGGAGAACCGACGAAAAGATTCGTGAGTTCTATGAGATTCACGGACGTGAGCAGGATTACAAGGAGTTGAATCCCGGAAAGGTTGCTTATTATGATGGCGTGGTTGAGGTGGATCTTTCTACGATTCGTCCGATGATCGCAATGCCTTTCCACCCGAGCAATACCTATGAGATCGAAGAGCTGAACCGCAATCTTATGGATATTCTGGATGACTGCGAGAAGAGAGCAAAGGTCAGCCTGGGAGATGCGGTAGAGTATTCTCTGAGAGATAAGGTAAGAAACGGAAGCTTTTACGTAGAGCAGGGTATCATCGCAGGCTGTGCCGGCGGCGGTTTTGAGAACATCTGCGCAGCAGCGGATATTCTGGCAGGACAGAGCATCGGAAGCAATGAATTCACCTTAAGCGTATATCCGGCATCCATGCCGATTTATATGGAACTGATCAAGAATGGCGCAGCAGCGAAGATCATGGAGACCGGAGCGGTTCTGAAGACTGCTTTCTGCGGTCCCTGCTTTGGCGCGGGAGATACACCGGCAAATGGTGAATTCTCTATCCGTCACTCAACCAGAAACTTCCCGAACAGAGAAGGCTCAAAGCTGCAGAGCGGACAGATCGCATCTGTAGCACTGATGGATGCCCGCTCCATTGCGGCAACAGCAGCAAATCAGGGCAAGCTGACACCGGCTACAGAAGTAGATGTAAACTACTCCAATCCGAAGTACTTCTTCGATCAGAATATTTACAAGAATCGTGTATTTGATTCTCACGGAGTGGCAGATCCTTCCGTAGAGGTAAAATTCGGACCGAATATCAAGGATTGGCCGAGCATGCCGGCTCTGACAGACAATCTTCTTTTAAAGGTTGTCAGTGAGATTCATGATCCGGTTACCACAACCGATGAGCTGATTCCTTCCGGAGAGACCTCATCCTACCGTTCCAATCCGCTCGGACTTGCAGAATTTACCCTTTCCCGCAAGGATCCGGCTTATGTCGGCAAGGCAAAAGAGGTACAGAAGGCCGAGAAGGCAAGAGAAGCCGGAGAAGATACGGCAGAGGCCTTTGCAGAAATTGCACCGGTACTGGAGATTCTTGGTAAGGAATTTGAGATCACAAACGAAAATACCGGAATCGGCAGCACGATCTTTGCAGTAAAGCCGGGTGACGGTTCAGCCAGAGAGCAGGCGGCTTCCTGCCAGAAGGTGCTTGGAGGCTGGGCAAATATTGCCAATGAATATGCAACAAAGAGATATCGTTCCAATCTGATTAACTGGGGCATGATTCCTTTCCTGATTGACAGGGGAGAGCTTCCTTTTGCAAAGGATGACTATATTTTTGTTCCGAATATCAGAAAAGCGATTGAAGATAAACTTACAGAAATCAAAGCAATTGTTGTTTCCGCAGGAGAAACAAAGGAAATTGAATTAAAGCTGGGTGCGCTTACAGATGATGAAAGAACCATTATTCTGAAGGGCTGCCTGATCAATTTCTATCGCGGATAACAGCAGGACCGAGGTGACACGTGGACAGAGCGGAATACAGAGAGACAATTCGAAAGATCAAGGAACTGGAAGCACAGAACCGTTACAGTGAAGCAGCAGCTATTATTGAAAGTGTAAACTGGAAAAAAGTAAAAAGCGCTTCCACCCTGTGCAATATGGGTATGATTATGAGCAAGGCAGGCCGCTACAAAGAGGGCAAGGATCTTCTTCTGATGGCCTATGACCATGCTACTGTCGGCAGATCTATTGTCTATGAGCTGGTTGAGGTTGCCCTGCAGGAGGGCAATCTTGAGGAAGCACAGGAATATTATGAGGAATATGCCGAGATCGCACCAAAGGACAGCAAGAGATATCTTCTGCAGTATAAGATTGCAAAAGCAAGAAAGCGTCCGGACAAGGAATTGATTCCGATCCTTGAGAAGCTGAATGACAAGGAATTCTCAGAGGAATGGTCCTATGAGCTGGCACTGCTCTATCACAAGACCGGAGAAAAAGAAAAATGTATCCAGATGTGCGATGATATCGATCTCTATTTCGGTAATGGCGCATATGTAGAAAAGGCCTTGGAATTAAAGCAGATCCATACTGTTCTGACAAGAGAGCAGACGAAAAAGCAGGAGGCTTTTCGGGCAAGAAAGGGCGGAGCCGGTCATGGAGTAGAAGCTCTGGGCGCAGCAGCGGATCAGAGTGCAGACGGGCTTGTGCAGGATGGCGCAAAATACAATACAGTCAATCTGCAGGCTGAGCTTGCCAAGGGCATGCAGCAGATTATGGATGCACCGGATTCCCAGACAGTTCAGTCCACCATGCGGTCTATTCAGAAACTGGTGAAGGATTCCCAGCTTCCGATCGAGGAGCTTACCGAAGAAAATGACGAGGAACTTTTCCGTGATATTGAAACAGAAAAGGAAATCGATGATGCCCTGAACCTGAATTTCCGTGAGATTCTGAAGGAAGAGCAGCCGGCTGAAAAGCAGCAGGCGGAAGAACCGGAGAAGCAGGCGGATGGCCAGATGAGCATTGAAGAAATACTTGCCGAATGGGAAAAGACCAAAACAGCAGCGAAGGAAGCTCTGGATGAGGCAGAAAGCCGTAGGCTGGAATCCGCAAGACAGAGAGCTTTGGTACAGACAGAGAATCTGATGGGACAGCTGCAGGATCTTTCCCAGAGACTGCAGAATATGCCTTATGAGATGAGCGATGAGGCGCTTGCTGCAGCAAGCAGTGAGAGTATTGATACAGACTTGGTAGCGGAAGCCGTTCAGGAAGAGCCGCAGATGGATGCTACAAGACGGATTTCTGCAGACGAGATTAAGGAAGCACTTGCAGGGGAAAGAGAGCCGGAGGCAGAGGCTTATGACGAAGAAGAGCCGGAAGAAAGCCTATACGAAGCTGAGACAGAAGAGCCTGTAGATGAGACGGAATTTGCGCTGCCGGAAGTAGATGCTGAGACTCTTTATGAGCAGCCGGCTGCTGAAGAGGACTATGCAGAAGATGCTTATTCCGAAGAAGCTTATGCTGAAGATGCCTATGTAGAAGATGCATATGAGGAAGAGGAGCCGGAGGAGGATTCCCTTCCTGAGATTCAGATGCCGGAGGAAGTAAAGCTGACGGAGGATGTCGAGGCAGAGACGGAGATCACCAGACTGACTGAGGAGCAGAAACAGCAGTTTTCTTACTTTATGTCAGTTGCCGGAATGGAGAATCAGATCTGCAGTATTCTGGAAGGCGTAAGGAACCGGAAGAAAGATCTGACATCAAACAGTGGCAATATCATGATCACCGGAGAGAAGCACTGCGGTAAGACCCAGCTGGCAGCAGATCTGGTGAAGGTGATCCAGAAGGATTATCCGCATGAATCCGGTCAGGTCGGCAGGATCAAAGCAGAATCGCTGAATCATAAATCTGTTCGGAAGATCATCGAAAAGGTTTATGGCGGCTATCTGATCATTGAGTCGGCAGGAGATCTGTCCGAACAGAAGGCCAATGAGCTTGCAGGAGAAATGACGAGAGAGACCGGCGGACTTCTGGTTATCATTGAGGATACGAGCAGAAGACTGAAGGAGCTTCTTCTTCGAAGCGGAGCTCTTGCAGGGAAATTTACAGAGAAGATCCGGATTCCCCTCTTTACCAATGATGAGCTGGTAGAATTCGGAAAATTATATGCTTATGAGAATGGATATGTGATCGACGAAATGGCAGTCCTTTCTCTGTATGAGTGTATTGCATCAATCGCAAAGGCAAATCAGGCGACCACCCTGGAAGAGGTGAAGGAAATCGTTGAGGATGCGATGGACAATGCAAAGCACGGACGTCTCTTCTCGAAGAAGGATGAAGATGGTAATATCATTCTGAGAGAAAAGGATTTTGATTATTGATAATTAAGGAAAGACTTGTGAAAGCGGGAATTTCCTAAATGAAATGCAGGAAAGCAGTTTTGCGGAAGTGAAGACTTTTGCAAAACTGCTTTCGTCAATTTGCAGAGTCTAAAAAAGAGCGGAAAAACAGGGCAAACTATGCCCTGCTTTTTTTATATACAGAAATGAAAAAGAAAAATTTGGCAAAAGTTGCCAATGGATATTTTGGGGCGAGTATGATAGCTTGAGGATAAGAAAAACAGGAGACATGTAATTGCCGAATATAAATCATTACATTGTACTTTTCTTTCTGGCGGAGGCGCTTCGTCAGGATCTGAATGGCAGGAGGATCAGTAACCGGCTGATTCTTCTAGGTATCGGCTGCGGTGCTTCTCTTCGTATTTTTACGGAAGGCATTTGCCAAAGCGGAAGGCTTGCAGCAGATCTTCTTTTACCGGTTGGTCTATTATTTATTCTTTATCTGTTCCGTATTCTCGGAGCAGGAGATCTCAAATTATTTTCCATGATCAGTATTTTTATAGGGATAAGTGCTTGCTTTTCTGTAATCTGCTATGCCTTTTTGGCAGGCGCGACAGCCGGATTGCTTTGTATTCTGAAAAGAAAAAAATGGGGGCTTACAAAGGCTGGTTTTGCACCGGAGATCCTTATTGCTTACATCTTTTGGCTGAGTCTGCAGATGCTTCTTTTTTGAAAGATTTTGAAAGTTTTTGAAAGGAATCATGCAGTTTGCAGAAGTGCTTATTCCCTAAGAAAGGAATGCAGAGGGGAGTGAGAAGAATGAGAATTGTCGTATATGACAGGGAGGAAAGCTATGCACAAAGGCTGGTGCAGTTCATTCTTTATCAGGAGGAGTGGACCCTTGCAGCAGCATTTACAGAAAGAGAACCGCTTTTTGCACATTGCCAGCAGGAAAAAGCAGAGCTTTTGCTGGTGGCAGAGGAACTCTGGGAAGATGCACTTTTGCCTTTGTCGGAGAAGCAGATCCTGCTTAGCGAAAAGGCGGAAAAAGGAGAAAAGGGGGAAGGCGAGATCCCTAGGATATGTCGTTATCAGGCTGCGGATGAGCTGCTAAGAGAGGTGCATTATTTTTGCGGGGACAGGAAAAATGAGAGGAGGGGAAGAGAGCGGGAAGCGAAGCTCTATTGCGTGTATTCTCCTTCGGGGCATCCCAGGCAAAGTCTTTTTGCCTGGAACCTGGCTAAGGCTCTGAATCAGGGGAAGACCCTCTATCTGAATTTGCAGGAAAACAGCGGCTTCGAGGAGCTTTTTTCAAGAGAGTACAAAAGAAATCTGTCGGATCTGCTTTATCTGAGAAAGCATAGAAGGGAAAATTTTGCCGAGTTGGTAAAGTCGGTTGCCTGTGAAGAGGATGGATTGACTTATTTACCTCCTATGCAGAATAGCGCAGATGCCTTTCTCTTGGAAGGAGAGGAATGGGAGGCGTTTTTTGAAGCACTAAGGTGCGAGTGCGGCTTTGAGAGCCTTGTGGCAGATTTGGGCGTGATCTTCCCTGGATTTTGGCAGTTTCTTCAGAAGAGCAGCTATTTATATGAGCCGGTATTGTCCTTTGAATATGCCAGAATCCGGCAAAGAGAGTTTGACCGTCTTCTGGAGTGGAAGTATCCACGGCTTACAAAATGTGTCAGAAGGGTGCAGCTTCCGGCCGAAAGGGAGGCACTTCGGGAGCACAGTTCTTTCAGCCAAATAGAGATGCAGGATTTTGCCAGGGAACTTTTGAAAAAGGAGGCAGAAGAGGATGGAGCTTGCGGAGCTGAAGAAGAAAATCAGGGAAGAGGTTCTGGAAGAGGCAGGATTATCTCATGAGCGGGAAGATGATGAGGTCAGAAGGCAGATTGATGAGAGGGTGATTCGCTGCGGAAGGGAATATGGTCTTGATCTGAAGGAGAAGGAAAAGCTTGGAAAAGAGATCTTCTACGAATTGAGAAGGCTGGATATCCTGCAGGATCTGATTGATGATCCCTCTGTGTCAGAAATTATGGTAAACGGGCCGGAGCATATTTTTATCGAGAAGGAAGGGCGGGTAAGTGAGCTTGATCTTCGCTTTCGGGATGAACAAAAGCTCCATGAGGTAATCCAGCAGATCGTATCGAGAAGCAACCGGATCGTAAACGAATCGATACCGATCGCAGATACCAGGCTGGAAAACGGATCACGTGTAAATGTGGTCCTGCCACCGGCAGCGATCAATGGACCGATTCTGACAATCAGACGATTTCCGGATCACCCTTTTTGCATGGAGGATTTGTTAGAAAAAGGCACCCTTTCAGAGGAGCTGGCGCTCTTTTTGGAAAAGATGGTCTTATGCCGGGAAAATATTTTCGTAAGCGGAGGAACCAGCAGTGGAAAGACGACCTTTTTAAATGTGCTGGCAGATTTTATTCCAGCGGATGAAAGGATTATAACGATCGAGGATTCTGCAGAGCTGAATCTGAAAAAGATTCGAAATCTGGTTCGCCTGGAGGCCAGGATGCCGAATATTGAGGGGAAGAATGCCATTTCTATACGCGATCTGATCAGAACAGCCCTTCGCATGAGACCGGACCGCATTATTGTAGGAGAGGTCAGATCCGGAGAGGCGGTGGATATGATCAGCGCCATGAATACAGGGCATGACGGATCCCTGAGCACAGGACATGCCAATTCCTGCGAGGATATGCTGAAAAGACTGGAGATCATGTTCCTTATGGCGGCAGATATGCCCATTGATGCAATCAGAGGACAACTGGCAGCGGGAATCGAGCTCATGGTCCATCTGCAGAGGAGGGCGGATGGAAAGAGACGCGTCCTTTCTGTTGAGGAGCTGGTGGGCTATGAAGAGGGCCATTTTCTTTTGAATCCGATATACAGGTACAGAAGAATGGAGAGAAGCAATGAAGAAATTTGGGAAAAGGTCGGTGAAATCAGCAGAAGCCGGAAAATTCGGGAAAGCGGAGCCTGATAAAAAGCAAAAAGCCCTCTTTCTGCTGGAGTCTTTTCTTTTGATCTTTCTTCTGGGGGAACTCTTTTTTGCTTCCCTTATTGCAGGACTTCTTCTGCTTCCTTTAGGGCTTGTTTTTTATCGAAAGCAAAAGGAAGCCTGGAGAAGGAAAAAGCAGCAGAAGCAGAAGGAGGAATTTCGGGAGCTTTTACTGGGGATCAGCAGTGCCCTGGCGGCCGGTTATTCCATGGAAAATGCATGGAAGAATGCGGCGGCGGAATATCGCCGGAATGAGGCAGGGTCGAAAGAAATGCTTTCCGAATTGAAAAGAATGCAAAAAAAGCTGGAGATGAATGAGGGTCTGGAAAAGGTACTATATGAGTTTTCCGAAAGAATTGATCTGGAGGAAGCAAGGAACTTTAGCGACATTTTCCACTTTGTAAACTATAGTGGCGGTAATATGAACCGGATTATCCACACAACAATCGCAAGGATTGAGGATAAGATCGATGTAGAGAGGGAAATTTTGTCGGTAACGGCGTCAAGAAGACTGGAAGCCAGGATCATGAATCTGATTCCTTTGGGGATTCTGGCCTATCTCAGACTGGCTTCTCCGGGCTATTTGGATCCTTTGTATCACAATATTGCGGGCATTCTCCTGATGACAGTTTCTTTGCTGATCTATATCGGAGCCTACTTTTTGGCAGAAAGGATGGTTGTCATTGAAGTATGAGCAATGAGCAGAAAAGAAAAGAAGGGAAAAGCCTGGCAGAGCGAATATACAGGAGCAGGATCGGAGCTTTTCTCGCGGGAAGAGATCCGGAACTTGGAAAGGAGCTTCGAGCCATCTATCCCAGACAGAAAAAGGAGGAGCTGGAAAGAAATTATCGGATCAAAGAGATCCGCAGCCTTCTTTATCTGTCAGCGGCAATCGGCTTTTTACTGCTTGTTGTAGGGATTTATAGCCATCAGCAGAAAGAAGAAGTCTATTCCTTAAAGCGAAAAGAAGTTGGAGGTGGCAGCTATACAGAGGAAATGTTGGTCGAGGAAGAGGCAGGCAGGAAGGAGCAGATATCAGTCGAGGTTCAGGAGAAAAGGCTGAGCGATGAGGAGATCAAGCGCCTTTTTGAGAAGACTGGAGAGGAGCTGGAGAAGCAGATATTGGGAGACAATGTCTCGGCTGACCGGATCGAATATGCACTTTCTCTTCCTTCAGAGGCGGCAGACGGATTGATAGAGCTGGAATGGTCTTTTGATAATTATCAGGTTCTGAATCCGGACGGAAGCATTCGGGAGGAAAATACAAGAGAAGAGGGAACACCGGTAGAGATAAGGGCAAAAATGACCTATCGCGACCAGGAAGCAGAGAGAGTTTTTACAGTAATGGTTTATCCGCCCCTGCTTACGGCAGAGGAGGCTTTTGCCAAGGGGATAAAGGAAGCACTTGCAAGCGCGGAGGAAGAAAGCAGCCAGGAGGAGGAAAGAAGGCTTCCGGCAATTACGGAAACAGGAAGCCTGCGCTGGTATAGGGATGAGCAGTATCTGCTTGTGAAAATTGCTCTTGTAGGAGGGCTTTGTATCTTCTTTGTCCTTTATGAAGAGAGGCAGAAGCTGAAGCGGCAGCTGGAGGAAAGAAACAGACAGCTGAAGATGGATTATTCACAGATTGTAAACCAGATTGCAATCCTTACGGGAGCAGGAATGCCGATATTTCGGGCCTGGGAAAGAGTGGTAAAGGATTATGAAAGAAAAAAGGGGGATGAGCGATATGCTTATGAGGAAATGTGCCTTACCTACAGCAAAATAAAAGAAGGGGAAGGCGAGATCAGTGCTTATGAAAAGTTCGGTGAAAATTGCGGATTACGAGAGTATCGAAGGTTGGCCCTCTTATTAAATCGTAATATCAGACAGGGAGCAGGAGGAATGGGAGCCCTCCTGGAGAGGGAGGCAGTCGAATCCTTTGAGGAAAGGAAGGCCCTGGCAAGAGCACGGGGAGAGGAGGCTGGGACAAGACTACTTTTGCCAATGATGATCTATCTGATGCTTGTTGTTTTGCTCGTTGTACTTCCGGGATTTATATCTTTTGCCGGAATTTGAAAAAGGGAAAGGAGGAACCGTGCAGATGGACTGTACGGAAAATGGGATGAAAAATGCAATCAGAAAACTAACGGATGTAATGATGAGATTTCAAAGAGAAGAGGATGGCGTTGCCGTTTTGGAAATCATTCTGATCATTGTGGTTTTGATCGGCCTGGTTTTGATTTTCAAATCTCAGCTGACCTCTTTGGTAAACAATATCTTTCAGACAATCACCTCGCAAAGCGGACAGGTTTGATGAAAAAAGGATCCTTGACCCTGTATTTCAGTCTCCTGCTCTTGCTCCTGCTTTCTCTTCTCTTTACGATCTTAGAATCTTCCAGAGCGGCCTGCCTTCGGGCGGATGCAATGAGAATGAGCGAGGCTGCAGCAGAGTCTGCTTTTGCAGAATACTGCAGGCCGCTTTTGGAAGAATATGATCTGCTTATGTTGGATTACGGATATGGACAGGCAGGAGCGACAAAGGAAAATACAGAAAAACGAATGGGTTACTATTTGTATAAAAATACAGCAGGAGAGAAGAGTGGGATCGGGAGTAGGATAACGATGCTGAATCTGACTGCTCAGTCGGCAAATCTGGAAAAGTATCGCCTGGCAACAGACGATCAGGGAGATGCTTTCTATGAAGAGGTCTGCGAATATATGCAGGAGCAGCTGCTCCTGGACGCTGGAAAAGAACTATTGTCCTTTCTGACTCAGGAGGCACTTCCGGAGGAAGAATTAAAGGGAGAGGAAGAAGCATGGACTGAGGCAAAGTCAGCAGAAAGTGCCCTAAATAGTCCGGAGTCCTACGGGGATGCTCCTTCAATTGACTTTACGGAGGAAGAAATTTCCAAGGCAAAGCAGGCGACAGAGGAGGAAAAGGGAATTCTTGGTCGCGTTTCAGAAATGAAGGGGCAGGGAATTTTATCCCTTCTTCTCGGTGAGGAGGGAGAAATTTCGAGTGCATCTCTTCCGGAAGGGAGGCTTTTGACGGAAAGAAGTCTGGAAGAGGGAAATGCAGAAGGAAGCAGCGGAGGTGGCAGCAGGATTTTATTTCAGGCTTATATCGAAGATAAATTTACGGATTTTCGTTCGGCAGAAACAGAAAATCATGCACTGCAGTATGAAAAGGAATATTTGTACGCCGGAAGGCAGTCGGATCGGGAGAATCTGGAAGCTGTGGCAGGAAGTATTCTGGCTATAAGGGAAAGTGCAAATCTTGCCAGTCTTCTTGCAGATCAGCAAAAGAGAGAAGAAGCGAGGGTTTTGGCACTTGCCATAACCGGGGTGCTTGCTCTTCCCGGAATTTATGCGGCGATTGAAGGAGGAATTCTGCTGGCCTGGGCTTTTCTTGACAGTATTTCCGATTTGCAGAAATTATTTGCGGGAGAAAAGCTTTCTGCTTTCGAGCTGGCCGGTAATTCCTATGGAGAACTTGATTATGGACAGTATTTACAGATTCTGCTGCTAACGAAGAGTAAAGAGGTTCTTGTGGAAAGAAGTATGAATCTGATTGAAGAGAATATCAGGAAAACAGAGGGCTATGAAGGCTTTCAGCTGGATCATTGCATAACGATGGCAGAGTGGAATGTCAGCTGGGAGGCAGATGCAGTCTTTCTCTCCCTTTTCCCGGCATATGGCTATTCGGATCATCAGTATTATTTTTTGGCAGAGGGAACCTTTTCTTATTAGGAAAAAGAAAGGAGGTGTATAAAGATGGCTTTCGCTCAGAAAAGAAAATATACCAATCAAATAAAGAAGAAAAACGTATCTAATCGATCTGCTTGTAATAGAAAAAAGCAGAGTCCTTTCTTTATGAATCATTATAACATCTTATCTATCTCTCTCACCATAAAACCAGATGCAAATGACATGAATATCAAATCTGAACGGAAGCTGTCTTTATGCACCTCCTTACAGGGAAGAAAGGAAAAGGCTTACCAAGGAAGCAATCGAGAAAGTAAACGAGAAGGCAAACGAGAAGGCAAACGAGAAGGCAATCGGGAAAGTAATCGAGAAGGCAATCGGGAAAGTAATCGAGAAGGCAATCGGGAAAACGATCAAGAAAACAATCAAGAAAGCTATAAAGCCGGTTCACTTACTGTGGAAGCAGCACTTGTTTTTCCTCTTTTGCTCTTTCTGATCCTTATGATCTTATATCTTTTTCAGATTCAGAGACTAGAACTGGAGATAAGAGAGGCCTTGTATGATGCGGCGCAAAATATTGCGGCAACTTCCTATGCAATGGAGCTGGCAAATGAGAAAACGGGGACAGATCTGACAGAAATTCTGGAGCTTGGAACGGGAGAAATCAGCTTACAGAAGGAAATCAAGGATCCTTCATTGCTAAGGCTGATCCTGGGAGGAAGGGCAGGCATTCTTTGTACAAGAGAAAATGAAGACGAGAATGAAGTGGTTCTGAAGGCATCCGTCATCCTGCGTATTCCGAAGCTGGTTTTTCGGAGCAGAGTGCTTATGCTGCAGGAAAGTGTCTGTGTAAAAAAATGGACAGGTTATGATCCGAACAGTGGAAGCAAGGAGACGATGGTCTATGTAACAGAGTATGGAGATGTATATCATACAGATCGGGACTGCACTTATCTGAATCCTTCGGTTCATGCAATCACAAAGCAAGAGTTGGCGGGAGAAAGAAGTGAGGATGGCAGCATATATCAAAGATGCCCTCTTTGCGGCAAGGAGGCAGGCGCAGTTGTCTATATTACGGATTATGGCGAGGTTTATCACAGCTCTTTGACCTGCAGCGGATTGAAAAGAACCGTTTATTGCCTTCCGGAGGAGGAAAATGGAAAAAGGGCCTGTTCAAAATGCGGAGGAAATCATAGCGAATGATCAGAAAAGTGATCTTGCTGCTTTTGCTTACACTATCAGCAATGGAAGATCTCCGGCACATGAAAATCTATATGCCTCCGCTCTATGCAGGGCTTGGAGTTGGCCTTTTTTTGGCAATTTTGGGGGATTCTGAGCTCTTTTTGTATCGGATGGCAGGTATGCTTCCCGGAGCGATCCTGCTTTTGCTGGCTTTTTTTAGCAAGGAAGCAATTGGATTTGGGGATGCTCTTTTATTTCTTGTCCTGGGTCTTTGGATGGGCTTATGGGAGGGAATGCTATTACTGATGGGATCTCTGGTTCTGGCAGCCCTGGCAGGAATTTGTCTTTGCTTTCGAAGAAAAAGCGGAAAGCTGGCTTTTCCCTTTGTTCCCTTTGTGCTGCTTGCTTATGTTCTTATGCTGGGAGCGCAGAGCATCTAGGAAACCGGATAATGCAATAATGGATAAAGGAAGGAAAAAGACAGAAGGGAAAAGACGGGAGAAGAAAGAGAAGAAGGAGAAGAGAAAAGGATGAGAAAAAGAAGGGGCTGGGGGTGGAGAAAGGCGAGCATGACTGTGGAGGCGGCAGTACTTATCCCCTTGGCAATTGCAATCCTGCTTTTTTCTGTGACGGCGGCTTTTTATTTACATGATATCAATGTTTCTACAGCGCATGTACAGGAGATTACTTCCTATGGAAGGATGCTGCTTTGGCAGCAGGAAGAGGGCAAAATACAGGAAAAGGCGAATGAAATACAGGACAAGGGAAAATTGGGAATGATGAAAGGAAGTTTGCGGTTGGAACTATCCGGAAATCAGATCAAAGCTTCGGAGGAGAATCAGCCCGAGATCTTCTTTCAAGGCTGGTTTTCCGCCTTGGGCTGGGAACTTTTTCCTTCGGTTGAGGCAGTCGATGAAGAAAAAGCACTTAATCCGGTGAAAATCATAAGAAAATGCAGGCTTTTGAAGGCTGCGGGGGAGAGCCTTGGAGCCTATGTAGGAGAGTAGAGATGGAATATGCTTATCAAAGGGGAGAAGAAGGGAGCTTTTTGCTGATAAAAGAGGCACAAAGGCAGACAGAGGGATTTGATGCAAAGATGCTGGAAAAAGCAAAGCTGAATAAATTCCTGAAGAGAACAGTGATAGAGTATGATGACGGCTTTCAGATTCGTTATGAGATAAGCGGAATGCAGAGTGTGGAAAAATTTTATGAAGAAAGAGCAATCGGAAGCAGGGAACTATTTCAGCTTTTGAGGGAAGTTGAGAGAGCAAGGAAGGAATGTTGCCGCTTTTTGCTTTCAGAAAGATACTTTTTCTTTCGGCCGGCATTTGCCTATTTGAATTTTAAAAATGACGGCTGCAGATTTGTCTATCTTCCGGAGGAAGAAACGGACTTTTCGGAGGAAATGATGGAGATGGCGGAGTTCATCCTGGAAAAGTTGGATCATCAGGATGAAGCAGCGGTTGAGATCGCCTATGAGCTATATGAAAGAGCGGGCGAGGAAAATTTTGTTTTGCGGCAGTTTCTGGAAGAGGCTGAAAGAAGGGATAGAAGAAAAGGGAAAGAAAAGGAAGAAGAGATAGAATGGGAGCAGGGCTTGGAAGAGAACGGCAGGGAAAAAGAGAAAATAGAAGCATCTGTGACAGAGCTGCAGAGAATGCAGTTTCCGGATCCGGAAGAATATGAGGAGGAAAGGGAAAAGGAAGGCTTATTGTCTGCATTATTTCAGCGCTTCTCCAGGAGAAAAAAGAAAGAAAAAGGGGAGGAGGAAGAGGCTGAAAGCTACTGTGGAGAGGAGCTGATGGAAGCCTTTGCAGCAGAGGATACGGTATGGTTGGAAGCGGTCGAGGAGACAGCCAAAGAAAAAGAGGGCAAGGAGGAAGAAGGAGTAAGAGGGGAACTGCTTCCCTTGGGAGAAGGCGGTGAGAGAATTCTTTTAAATAAGAATTTTATCGTAATCGGAAAAGCGGAAGGCTATGCGGATGCTGTGGTCAGAGATGATACTGTGAGCCGGATTCATGCAGAAATTCTGCGGGAAAAGGATGGCTATTATATCGAAGATTGCAATTCAAAAAATGGAACCTGTTTGGATGGAGTTCTGCTTCAGCCAAATGAGAGAAGGAAGCTGGAAAAAGGAATGAAAATCGGCTTTGGTCAGAGCCTCTTTCTCTTTCGTTGACTTGCAGAAGGCAGAATGCTAAAGTTAGCTCTAAGAAAAATGCTGAATAAAACAGTATTTCCTTATTTATCGTATAGAAATTTCATTCCTATACGATTAGTCAGGTATGTGAAGGAGAGAGCTGATGAGTGATTTTACCTATTATAATAGTCATAACGAAAAAGAGGAGCTTGTATCCAGCGAGATAACCGTTACCAAGCTTTTGATCGCTTTGAATACAATCGTCTTTTTCTATCTTATGGTGATTGGAAATCCGGGGGATGCGGTCTTTATGATGGAGCATGGAGCACTGTGGGTACCCTCTTTTTTAGAAAAAGGTGAGTATTATCGAATTTTGTGTCCGATTTTTATGCATTTTTCTGTAGCTCATCTTTTCAATAATATGCTGCTGCTGTTTTTTATGGGCGATGTATTGGAAAGAGAATTTGGAAAGCTGAAATTCCTGCTTTTTTACCTGATGACGGGGATCTGCGGAAATCTCTTATCCGTTTTAATTGAGCGTATCAGTGGGGATTATGCGGTATCAGCGGGTGCATCGGGCGCTGTTTTTGGTGTTTTGGGTGGCTTGCTTTATCTCATCCTCAAAAATCGCGGCAAGCTTTATTATATGACCTGGAGAAGGATGATTTTCTTTATCGGCTACAGCCTTTTTGCTGGATATACATCCGGTGGGATTAACAATGCGGCGCATTTTGGCGGGCTGCTAAGCGGCTTTCTTCTGGCAATTCCTTTTTCGGCTTTGGGAAAAAGACACTAGCTTTTTGAATTTACAATGCCTATACTTCTATATAGAAATGATATCAATGCAGAATAGAAATGCAGACATTTTAAAATCTAAAAACAGATAAAAGATAGGAGAAGCAGAGAATGAAAAGAGACGATTGTATTTTCTGTAAGCTGGCAAATGGGGATATCCCGACCAACACTTTATATGAGAACGAGAAATTCCGGGTAATTCTGGATGCCGGTCCTGCAGTCAAGGGACATGCTCTGGTGCTGCCAAAGGAGCATTTTGCAAATATTTATGAGATCGATGAGCAGACAGCGGGTGAGGCGGCTGCAGTTGCGAAGAAAATGGCAAAGAAAATCAGCGAGACCCTGCATTGTGACGGCCTGAATATTCTGCAGAATAATGGAGAAGCAGCCGGACAGACAGTATTCCATTATCATGTGCATCTGATTCCGCGATATCAGGGAGATGAGGAAAGCATTCAGATTGGCTGGAAGCAGAACAGCTTTTCAGATGAAGAAATGCAGGAAATAAAAGAACAGCTGTCTCTCTAGAGAGAGTAGCTGTTCTGAGCTGAGAAAAGCTTACTTTCGTTTGCTTTAGCTCTTACTTCAATCACATGGCTAAAAAAGCTGTATGCCTAGGAAAGAGCTGCTTGCTTGGATCCGCTGCCTAGTGTCTAGGACAGGGTATAAAGCTGTATGTGCAGAAAAGAGGTGCTTGCTGTCAGGATTTGGAAGCGGATACTGTCTCCTCGATCAGGGAAATGATCGTATGGATGGCATCCGGGGTCGGAGACTGGGCAAGTGCCTTTTTGTATTCTTCCATATGGGAGGAAACATAGGAAACTGCCTCAAGAAGCGTATCAGGAGCAAGATCCTCTTCCTTTAATACATAGCTGTAGCCGCTCTTCTCGAAGGAAGCAGCATTCAAAATCTGGTCTCCGCGGCTGGCAGCGGCAGAGAGCGGAATCAATATATTTGGCATTTGCAGGGTAAGGAGCTCACAGATGGAGTTTGCACCGGCGCGGGAGATCACCAGATCTGCCGCAGCAAAGAGGTGCTTGAGATCCTCCTTTACATATTCAAACTGCACATAGCCTTTCTTATCAAGAAGGGATTCATCCAGCATTCCCTTTCCGCAAAGATGGATGATTTGAAAGTTCGGCAAAAGCTGATCCAGACTCTTGCGGAGGGTTTCATTAATGACGCGGGCACCGGTACTTCCGCCGATAATCATCAGAACAGGCTTTTCTTCATTAAATCCGCAAAGGGCGAGACCTTTTTCTTTTTCCCCTTCCAAAAGCTCATGACGAATGGGCGAACCGCTTAAAACGGATTTTCCTTCCGGAAGATACTTTTGGGTTTCCGGAAAGGTACAGCATACCTTTGTGGCGGAGGGAATGGCAAGTTTATTTGCCAGGCCCGGTGTCATATCAGATTCATGAATAATAGTTGGGATCTTTTTTCGTCCGGCAGCCAAAACAACAGGAACGGAAACAAAACCACCCTTTGAGAAAACGATATCCGGTTTTAATTTTCGAAGCAGGGAAGCTGCCTGAAAATAGCCTTTCATTACCTTAAAGGGATCGGAAAAGTTTTTAAGATCGAAGTAGCGGCGAAGTTTGCCGGAAGAGATGCCATAGTAGGGAATTCCTTCTTCTTCGATCAATGATTTTTCAATACCTGTGTATGATCCGATATAGACAATATCATAACCAAGTTCTCTCAAAGAGGGGACAAGTGCAAGATTGGGTGTTACATGTCCGGCGGTTCCGCCACCGGTCATCAAAATTCTTTTCATTATTATGTACCTCAACTATTCTTCATATACTTCGAGACTTCACATACTTCAAGAAAATTCCGAATAATAAATTCATACTACAATGTTTCGGCTAATTGTCAAGCAAAGGGGGAATACAAAACAGTGGGCAAAATAGGAAACAAAGCAGAAAGAAAGCCGGAGTTAGCCGCAGATAAATTATTGCAAACGGGTTACATAAGTAAGATGACATAAAAAGGAAGAATTTCGGCAGAAAAGTGGGGGAAAATTTGGGAATTGGGGCCACGGCAGAAGAGAAATAAGAAAGGAAAAATGGGATGAGGCAAATTTGGAGTCGGAAATTTGACAAGAAAAAGGATGTATGTTAAGATGCATGCGTAATAAATCCGTAACAAACGTAAAATGTAAATCTCAAACAGTCGAGAAAGTCGACCAACACTATTGGAGGTTATCGAATGAAATTAAACAGAAAGGCAATCGGAGGCGCAGCTCTTACAGCTTCTATGGTCGTAATGAGTGCTTCCACTGCATTTGCAGGAATTAATGTAAATGCAGGTGTCAGCTCTGTGTTGCACAATATTGTGGAAGAGCGTGTTACAGCGGCTCCGACACAAGAGGCTGCATCAGAAGACAACGATTCATCCGCTGATGAGTGGTCAACAACTGTTCTTGCAAACGTAGAAGGCTCAAGCAACGTAAACGTTCGCGAGTCTGCAGATGTTAATTCAGAAACAGTTGGAAAGCTTCGTGTAGGAGATGCGGCAACAATTCTTGAGCAGGGAGATGAATGGACATTGATTACATCCGGCAATGTAACCGGATATGTAAGAAATGACTATCTTCTCTATGGCGAGGATGCAAAGGCAGCAGCAGAGGAGCGCGGCACAGTAAAGGTGACAGTTGCCACAACGACACTGAAAGTCAGAGAAGACGCAGCAGAGGATTCCAAGGTTGCTGGATTGGCAGCAGAGGGAGACGAATTTGTTGAAGCCAAGGGAGCAGAAGCAGCAGATGGCTGGGTTGCCGTTACTTATGACGATGCCAGCGATGATGTTGCATATGTATCCAAGGATTATGTAAGCACAGAGCTTGTGCTCGGAAAAGCGATTACCGTTGAAGAAGAGCAGGCAATTGCTGCAGCGAAAGAAGCAGCCGAAAAGGCTAAGGAAGAAGCTGCAAAGAAGGCAGCAGAGGAGCAGGCAGCTTCCGAATCAAAGCAGGAAAGCACTTCTGCAAGTGATTCTGCTACTTCCACAAGCACATCAACAGACAGCACAAAGAGTGAGTCTACAGCTACAAACAGCCAGGCAAGTGCAAATATCACAACCCAGGTGATTGCAGCAGCAGCGGGTGCAAGTACACAGGCAGCAAGTACAAGCGAAACAACAAGTGCTTCTTCTACAGAAAGCACAAGTACAGATACTTCTGCAAGTACAGATACTTCTGCAAGCACAGACATCTCTGCAAGTACAGATGATAGTGCAAGCACTGATACATCATCTTCTTCAAGCTCTTCGAGCTCATCATCTGCAAGCAGCGGTGTAGTTAATTACGCATCCAGCGGAAGCACACTGACAAAGACAGCCGGTGTCTTCTACGGACCGAGCGGCAAAGAAACCTATTACAACCTTGACATGTCAGGCGTTATTTCTACAATGCGTTCTCTTGGTTATACAGGAGAATATGCAATTAGATCTGACGGAGTAAAGACACTTGGCGGATATGTAATGGTTGCAGCAGATTTGAGTGTATACCCGAAGGGTACTTTAGTATCAACAAGCCTGGGAACAGGAATTGTATGTGATACAGGTGGATTTGTATACAACGGAAGCGGCGTCGTATTTGACATTGCAACAAACTGGTAATAAGATTACGGATTGAAAAGAACCGGTACCAAAAGGTACCGGTTCTTTTTTTGCGGTAGAAAGAATGCGCAGCCTGCAGAAAGCTCCTTCCTATTACGAGAGAAGGGCGCTGCTGATTAAAGGATGCTCCTTATAGTAGTTCTGGGTAAAATCCAAAAAGGACTGCATATCATTACGGATATATTTTCCTTTTTTCCAGATGATGCCAATTTTAATCTGAATTGGCGGATTCAGAGGAATGCCGACGATATTGGGAAACTTATCTGTCATACTGGAATAAAGGAAGCAGGCGTATTTTTGTGTCTTTAAAAACTGCAGGGTGGTATAAATCTGGCTGCCTCGCATAATGATATTCGGGCTATAGCCATCCAGCTCAAAACGCTGCTTTAGAAGCTGGTTTTGCACGGAATCAGCATTAAAGAAAATCAGAGATTCTTTGGCCATATCAGCGGAACTTACGCTCTCTTTTTTGGCCAGATGGTGGCTGTCATTTACACAAAATACAATTTGATCATCGGCCAGAACAATATGGTTGAATTTATCAATGCTGTATTGTTCCATGTTTACCAGAGCCAAATCCAGGGTGTCGTTTTGAACCAGATTGCAGGCTCTGATCGAACCGTATTCTTCAAGAAGCAGAGGCGCATTTGGGTATTCTGCCTGAAAGGCATTTAGAAGCTCAGGAAAGAAAACTGTGCTTAGCATAGGGGGAATGCCAATTCTAAGAGGCGGTTTTATACGGTTCGTGCCGGAACAGTCAGCCATCATCTCGCCCACATATTGGAGAATATAAGTCGCCTTTTCGTAGAGACTTTCCCCTTCTACTGTCAAAACGAGCTGATTTCCCTTTCGATGAAAAAGGCTGACACCAAACTCGATTTCCAAATCACGGATGGCAACGGATATCGTTGGCTGAGTAACATACAATTCTTCTGCGGCCCTGGTGATGCTGTGAAAACGGCTGGCAGTGCAGAAATAACGCAATTGGTTTAGCGTCATGACGAGGTACTCCTTTCTCAGGCAATCCCAAAGAGCTTCCGTGTGGGATAGACGGTTTTTGAAATGTTTTACATATAAGGATGGAAGCCTTCCTACTGCATAAAAATAACATATCTAATGCCTATAATCCATGAAAAAAATTTATTTATTTATTCTAGTAAAGATGCATAAAACAGAGATTAATATTTTGGAAATATAAAAAAATTTTATATGAATATACTTTCTAACAATTTGTTTTTATGATTTTGGAAATTTATAATGAGGGCATCAAAGGAAAGGGCGGGTGGCCAACGCCTTACGGAAAAAGGTCTGACAAATAAAAGGGAGAGTAAAAGGAAACAGAAAGGGGATTAAGAAAGTGACGCAAACAACAATAACGCTTATATTTCTGGCGTTTACAATTATCAGCTTTATCGTGGAAAAGATTCCGCTTGGTCTCACGGCTACGATTTGTGCACTTGGCCTGACATTGACAGGTGTGCTGGATCCAACGACTACTTTTGCGCAGTATGTAAACAATAATGTGATTCTTTGTGTAGGAATGTTTGTTGTAGGACAGGCTTTATTTGAAACGGGAATGGCAAATAAAATCGGCGGAATCGTTACAAGATTTGCCAAAACAGAAAGAAGCCTGATCATCGCAATCATGCTGATTGTAGGAATTATGTCAGGATTTTTGTCTAACACCGGTACGGCAGCCGTACTGATCCCGGTTGTCTGTGGTATTGCAGATGAGTCGGGATATTCCAGAAGCCGCCTACTCATGCCCTTGGTATTTGCGGCAGCTTTGGGTGGAAATCTTTCCATCATTGGTGCACCTGGCAATCTGATGGGAGTGAATGCCATTCAGGAAATGGGAATGGCTACCAGCTTCTTTATGTATGCACCGGTTGGACTGCCTATGCTCATTGCGGGAATTCTGTATTTTGTTTTCATCGGCTATCGGCTTCTTCCAAATAATAGTGCGGTCGCAGGAAGTGAAGTGGAAGAACAGAGAGATTTTAGTAATGTGCCGAAGTGGAAGCAGATCATTTCTCTCTTGGTATTGATTGTGGTTATTCTTGCCATGATTTTTGAAGAAGAGGTGGGTGTCAGCATAGAGATTTCTTCCTGTGTCGGAGCAGCATTTCTAGTGTTGACGGGTGTAATTTCTGAAAAAGAAGCTTTGCGATCCATTGACCTGAAGGTGGTTTTGCTTTTCGGCGGTTCTCTTTCGCTGGCAAAAGCACTGGATACAACGGGTGCGGGAAATCTGATCGCAGATAAGATAGTGGGACTTTTGGGAAGTGAGCCAAATCCAGTTGTCTTGCTTCTGGTAATTTTCATTGTTACCTGTGTCCTGACAAATTTTATGTCCAATACAGCAACAACAGCATTGATGGTTCCGATTGCAGTATCCTTGGCAAATAATCTGGGAGCAGATCCGAGAGCAGTTGTGATTGCAACGGTTATTGCAGGATCCTGTGCTTATGCAACACCGATTGGTATGCCGGCGAATACGATGGTAGTAGGACTGGGCGGATATCAATTTAAGGATTATGTAAAATCCGGAATGCCCTTGATCCTCTTCTCCTTTGTAATCTGTATGGTTTTATTGCCGATCCTTTTCCCTTTCTATCCATAAAAAAGAGAAAATGGCAAAGAAAATAAAAAGTCGCAAGAAGAGCGAAACAATAAAATGGAGGTAATACATGATGACAAAAGAAAATGGAGTAAAAGAATTAACAGACATGGTAGCTGATTTTGTAGGTCATATCGGGAAAAAGCTGCCGGATGATGTTGTGACAAAGCTGGAAGAGCTTGGAGCACAGGAAACGGCTGCTTTGCCGAAGGTTTTGTATGAAACTATGACAAAGAACCAGAAGCTGGCAGTAGAGCTGGATCGCCCGAGCTGTCAGGATACCGGTGTGATTCAGTTTTGGCTGAAATGCGGAACCAACTTCCCTTATATCAACGAGTTGGAAGGTCTTTTGAAGGAAGCAGTGGTGCAGGCTACCTTTGCAACACCATTGAGACATAATTCGGTAGAGACCTTTGATGAATATAATACCAAGAAGAACGTAGGTAAGGGAACACCAACGGTATGGTGGGATATTGTGCCGAACAGTGACAAATGTGAAATCTACGCTTATATGGCTGGTGGTGGCTGTACCCTTCCGGGAAAAGCTATGGTTCTAATGCCGGGAGCAGGCTATGAAGGAGTGACAGATTTTGTCCTGGATCAAATGACCAGCTATGGCCTGAATGCTTGTCCTCCTCTTTTGGTTGGCGTTGGAGTGGGAACCTCTGTGGAAACGGCAGCGCTGAATTCGAAAAAAGCACTGATGCGTCCGATCGGCTCCCACAATGACAATGCGAATGCGGCAAAAATGGAGAAGCTGCTGGAAGATGGCATTAACAAGATTGGCTTAGGTCCCCAGGGTATGGGCGGTAATTATTCCGTTATGGGTGTAAATATCGAAAACACAGCCCGTCATCCGTCTGCGATCGGTGTAGCGGTAAATGTAGGCTGCTGGTCGCATCGCCGTGGTCATATTGTGATCAATCCGGATTTGAGTGTAAGCTGTGATACCCATTCCACATGGAAATTCAATGCATAATAGGAGGAAAAGTCATGATCGAAATCAGAGGAGATAAAAAAGTTCTTGTTACCCCTGTGAGTGCAGAGGATTTAAAGGATATTAAAATTGGTGATATTGTATGGCTGGATGGAGATTTGATGACCTGCCGGGATGTGGCACATCGTCGTCTGGTAGAATACGGAAGAGAGCTTCCTTATGACATTCGGGATAAAGCGATTTTCCATGCAGGCCCTATCGTTCGCAAAATCGAAGGAAGCGAAAATGACTACGAGATGGTATCCGTAGGACCGACAACCTCTATGCGAATGGAAAAATTCGAGTATGAATTCACAAAGGAAACCGGAGTCAGAGTCATCGTTGGCAAAGGTGGAATGGGACCGAATACAGAGCGTGCCTGCAAAGAATTTGGCGCAATCCATTGTGTATTTCCAGCCGGTTGTGCGGTAGTAGCGGCAACTGAGGTTGAGCGTATCGCAGAACATCACTGGGATGAGCTGGGTATGCCGGAAACCTTGTGGTGCTGTAAGGTGAAGGAATTCGGCCCCCTGATCGTGTCCATTGATGCAAATGGCCGTAACCTTTTTGAAGAAAATAAAGTTCTTTTCAATCAGAAAAAGGAAGAAGCAAAGCAGGAGATTTATCCGGAGGTGAAATTTATCAAGTAGGAGCTTCTAAAGATTTGCAAGGAAGAAACTTCCTCTTATCTGAAGAAAAAAAGCGTGCAAGCGGAAATAAGCGGCGAAAAGCCGGCTATTTCCGCTTTGCTTGTATTTAAAAGGGAATTATGGTAAGGTGGGTCTGAATAACGAAAGATAAACTGGGCAGAAAAAGAAAGGAGAAGCTTTGTTTATGGGTATGGCCGAATTGTCCTTATGGTGGCAGATGCACGGAATATTCAGCTGGCTGATCCTCTTTGTGGTGTTTTTACTGATCGAGCTGATGACGATGGGACTGACTACGATCTGGTTTGCGGGAGGAAGCTTGATTGCTTTTCTGGCAGGCCTGGCAGGAGCACCGACTTTTGTCCAGGTTATTTTATTTTTTGCAGCATCTATTGCTTTGCTTGCCTTGACCAGGCCTCTCGTAGAGAACTATTTCAATAAGCATCGGGTCAAAACAAATGCAGATTCGCTGATTGGGAAGAAAGCAATCGTTCAGGAGGAGGTCAACAATCTGGAGGCCAAAGGAATGGTAACGGTAGAAGGCCAGGAATGGACCGCCAGAGCAGAAAAAGAAGAGGAAATCCTGCCGGCAGGAAGTAGGGTCGAAATTCTGGCCATTCAGGGAGTAAAGCTGATTGTGAAAGGGGTGGAAAAATGATTGCCTTATTAGTACTTGTAATTTTAATATTAGTCATCATTATCAGATGTATCCGTATTGTACCGCAGGCACATGCTTTTGTAGTAGAGAGACTTGGCGGTTATCAGGCAACCTGGGATGTGGGACTGCATGTGAAGATTCCCTTCATTGACCGTGTTGCCAAGAATGTACTTTTGAAGGAACAGGTAGCTGATTTTGCACCACAGCCGGTTATCACAAAGGATAATGTAACGATGCGGATCGATACGGTTGTATTCTTCCAGATTACAGATCCCAAGCTCTATGCTTACGGTGTGGAGAACCCGCTGAATGCAATTGAAAATCTTTCAGCAACGACCTTGCGTAATATCATAGGTGATTTGGAGTTGGATGAGACACTGACCTCCAGAGAGATCATCAACAGTAAAATGAGATCCATCCTGGATGTGGCAACAGATCCCTGGGGTATTAAGGTAAACCGTGTCGAGCTGAAGAATATTATTCCGCCTCAGGAAATTCAGGATTCCATGGAAAGACAGATGAAGGCCGAGCGTGAGAGACGAGAGGCTGTTACCCGGGCAGAAGGCGAGAAGAAGGCAACGATTCTTGTTGCGGAAGGTAAGAAGGCCTCTGCTATTCTTGATGCGGAAGCAGAGAAGCAGGCAGCAATTCTTCGCGCGGAAGCAAAAAGAGAATCTATGATCAAAGAGGCTGAAGGCCAGGCAGAAGCGATTCTGAAGGTGCAGGAGGCAAATGCACAGGGTATTCGCTATCTGAATGAGGCAATGCCGACAGGAGAGGTTCTGAAACTGAAGAGCCTGGAGGCCTTTGCGAAGGCTGCAGACGGAAAGGCAACAAAGCTGATCATCCCGTCAGATATACAGGATTTAACAGGTCTGGCAGCTTCCTTAACAGAAACGGTTGCTGCCGTAAAACTAAAAAAAGAGGATAACGAGGAAAAGGATTGAAAAAAATGGATTTAAAAGGACGCGATTTTCTGACACTGAAGGATTATACCCCGGATGAGATCCGGTATCTGATCGATCTGGCAGCAGATTATAAGCAAAAGAAAAAGGATGGAATTCCGGTTGATACCCTTCGGGGAAAGAATGTAGCCCTTATTTTTGAAAAGACCAGCACAAGAACCAGATGTGCATTTGAAATCGGTGCCCATGATCTGGGTATGGGAACGACCTATCTGGATCCGAGCGGATCCCAGATTGGCAAGAAGGAAAGCATTGCAGATACGGCAAGAGTATTGGCCGGTATGTTTGATGGTATCGAATACCGCGGATATGGACAGGAAATCGTTGAGGCCCTGGCAAAATATTCCAAGGTACCGGTATGGAATGGACTTACCAATGAATATCACCCGACACAGATCCTGGCAGATATGCTGACGATCAAAGAAGAATTCGGCCATCTGAAAGGCATTAAGCTTGTATATATGGGAGATGCAAGATATAACATGGGCAATTCTCTCATGATCGGCTGTGCGAAGCTGGGACTTGATTTTGTGGCATGCTCACCCAAGGAATACTTCCAGGATGAGGAGCTGGTAAAGCTTTGCAGAGGCTATGCAGAAGAAAGCGGAGGAAGCATCTGCCTGGAAGAGGATGTCATGAAGGCGACAAAGGATGCAGATGTAATTTACACCGATGTATGGGTATCCATGGGCGAACCGGATGAGATCTGGGCAAAGAGATTAAAGGATCTCTATAGCTACAGAGTAACCAAGGAAGTAATGCAGAATGCAAAAGAGAGTGCGATTTTCCTGCACTGCCTGCCTTCCTTCCACGACCTTGGAACCAAGGTGGGACGGGAAGTCAGCGAAAAATTCGGTTATGACGAGCTGGAAGTTACAGATGAGGTATTTGAATCCGCTCAGTCCCGCGTTTTTGAAGAAGCAGAGAACCGTATGCATACGATTAAGGCTGTTATGGCAGCTACCCTGGGAGCATAGTTATGTATCAGGAGGACGTTGTACTTTGCGCGGCAAGTGCATATGAAGAAAAATATTATCTGAATGAGGATTTTGCTTCTCTTCCGGATATGGTAAAGGATGAACTTCGGGCGATGTGCACCCTTTTTACGGTAGAGGTTGGCGGAATTCTGGAACTTGTTTTTGATGAAAAAGGAAATCTTTTTTTCCAGACAGAGGCAGATGAAGGCGATCTTTTATACGATGAGATCGGCAGTACATTAAAGATCAAGCAGCTGCAGGAACAAAAGAAGGAGCTTTTGGAAGCTTTGGAAATGTATTTTAAGGTCTTTTTCCTGGGGGAAGAAGAAATTGGAGAAGAATAATGCTGCTTGCAATTGATGTTGGAAATACAAATATTACATGTGCCCTCTTTGAAAAAAGGGAAATGAAGGCGAGCTTTCGTCTGATCACAAAACAGCAGAGAACATCAGACGAATTTGGAATGCTGATCCGTAATCTGATCAGTCATAATGGATATGACCTGGATGATGTGTCAGATGTGATCATAGCATCGGTGGTTCCGAAGGTGAATTACTCTATCTATAGTGCTTTGATTAAGTATCTGAATATCACGCCGATCGAGGTGGGCGCAGGAACAAAGACTGGTATTCGTATTGCCCTGGACAATCCACGTCAGGCCGGAGCGGACCGGATTGTGGATGTGGTAGCAGCCTACGAGATTTACGGAGGACCGGTGATCGTTATTGATTTCGGAACGGCAACCACCTATGATCTGGTAACGGCAGACGGAAGCTTTGTCGGAGGTGTAACGGCACCCGGTGTACAGACATCTGCAGCGTCTCTTTGGAATGCAACAGCCAAGCTGCCGGAGGTAGAGATCAGAAAGCCGGAGCATGTCATCGGAAAAGAAACCATTACGACCATGCAGTCAGGCATTTTCTATGGACAGATCGGAGCAACCGAGATGATCGTGCGAAAGATCAAGGAAGAATCCGGCTTGATGGATTGTAAGGTCATTGCGACCGGCGGATTGGGACAGCTGGTCAAAAATGCAACCGATATCATCGATGTTTACGATCCGAATCTTACGATGTATGGACTTCAGATCATTTACGAGAAGACGAAAAAGGCAAAATGAAACAATTACAGATTGGAAACGTAAAAACCGACAATATTTATATTTTGGGACCAATGGCAGGCGTAAGCGACCTGCCATTTCGTTTGCTTTGCAAGGAAATGGGAGCAGGCCTGGTCTGCATGGAAATGGTAAGTGCAAAGGCAATCGCTTATAAGAATAAAAAGACCTTTGACTTGATGAAAACGCTTCCCCAGGAGGCGCCGGTCAGCCTGCAGCTTTTTGGATCAGAAGCGGAACTGATGGCTGAGGTGGCCAAAAGTATTGAGGAGGAGCCCTTTGACATTTTGGATATCAATATGGGCTGCCCGGTGCCCAAGGTGGTAAATAACGGGGAAGGATCCGCTCTGATGAAGGATCCGAAGCAGGCGGCAAAGATCATAGCTGCCATTTCCGGGGCGATTAAAAAGCCGGTTACCGCCAAAATCCGAATTGGCTTTGATGATGCTCACCTGAATGCGGTAGAAATGGCAAAGTACCTGGAGGATGCCGGAGCGGCTGCAATAGCGGTGCATGGCAGGACAAGAGAGCAGTACTACAGCGGGAAGGCTGATTGGGAGATGATAGCGAGAGTCAAGGAGGCAGTCAGCATTCCGGTGATCGGAAACGGGGATGTCAAATGCCCGGAAGATGCCGAGCGGCTGCAGAAGGAAACCGGCTGCGATGCGATTATGATCGCCAGAGCGGCGGAGGGGAATCCCTGGATTTTCCGTGACATGGTGGAATATGAAGAAAAGGGCAGCTATCAGGGAAAGGTTTCCCAGCAGGAGATCGGCAGGATGATCCTCCGGCATGCGAAGCTGCAGATCGAATATAAGGGCGAAAAGGTTGCCATGCGGGAAATGCGAAAGCATGCCGGCTGGTATACAGCCGGATGTAGAAATTCCTCGCATTTCAGGGGCAGACTGAACCAGATTGAGTCCTATGAGCAGCTGGAGGAGCTGATTGGGGAATGGCTGGAACAAAAGTCCTGACAGCTTGCCGGTCTTTATCCCGTGAGCTTTGTATTGCGGCAGTAAGAATTGTGTCGCTGAGGTGTCTTGTCTATGCTTGCTGATAATGAAGAAAATAGGGAGAAAAGCCTTATTTTTCGCGGTAAAACAGGGGGAAAAGATTGACTCAGTGGGAAATTTCTACTATAATAGCATCTATTGTAATAGAAGAAGAATAGTTTGGTCCGTCCTTATCTTGAGGACGGATTCAATTCTGTAAAGCCAGAATAAATGAAATGGAGAACATTAGAAAATGGCAGAAACAAAGCTTATGACAACAGAGGGCCTGGAAAAGCTTCAGGCAGAACTTCAGGACCTTAAAGTTGTAAAAAGAAAAGAAATTGCACAGAAGATCAAGGAAGCAAGAGAGCAGGGAGATCTTTCTGAGAATGCTGAGTATGATGCAGCAAAAGATGAACAGAGAGATATCGAAGCCAGAATTGAAGAGATCGAGGCAATTTTAAAGCATGCAGAGGTCGTTTCTGAAGATGATATTGATGTAGACAGCATTAACCTGGGATCAGTTGTTAAGCTGTATGACTGCGAATTTGAAGAAGAAGTAGAATACAAGATCGTTGGTTCTACAGAGGCAAACAGCCTTCAGGCTAAGATTTCCAATGAATCTCCGCTTGGACAGGCACTTCTGAAGAAAAAGGCCGGAGAAGAGGTTGAATTTGAAACCCCCGGCGGTTTATGCAAATATAAGATCCTTGAAGTAAGCAGATAAGAAGGCAAGGCAGTAAAGGCTAGAAAAGAAGGAGTAAGCAAAGTGGCACAGCAGAATCAGGAAAAAGATTTAAATCAGCTGCGTAAGGTTCGTTTTGAAAAGTTGGATGAGCTGCAGGCAGCAGGGAAGGACCCCTTCCAGATCACAAAGTATGATCAGACACATCATTCTGCAGAAGCAAAAGAGCTGTATGCAGCACACGAGGCAGAGCTTCTTGCCGGCAGACCGGAAGTGAATACCGAAGGTATGGATGAGGCAGAGGCAAAGGCTGCAGTAAATGAAGACTACAATGAGCGCAGAGCGATCATGGATGCAAGTCCGATCACAGTAAGCGTTGCAGGCCGTATGCTTTTCAAACGTGTCATGGGTAAGGCTTCTTTCTGTAATGTGCAGGATTTGCAGGGAAGCATTCAGGTTTATGTGGCTCGTGATGTCATCGGAACAGAGTCCTATGCGGATTTCAAGAAATCCGATATCGGTGATATTTTTGGTATTAAGGGATATCTTTTCAGAACCAAAACCGGTGAGATTTCCATTCATGCAGAAGAAGTTACCATGCTTACAAAGAGCCTTCAGATCCTTCCGGAGAAGTTCCACGGCATGACCAATACGGATCTGCGTTATCGTCAGAGATATGTAGATCTGATCATGAACCAGGAATCCAGAGAGACTTTTATCAAGAGATCTCAGATTCTGAAAGAGATCCGTAACTTCCTCGACGGAAGAGGATTTATGGAAGTAGAGACTCCGACCTTGGTAAGCAATGCAGGTGGTGCGGCAGCAAGACCTTTTGAGACCCATTACAATGCATTGAACGAGGATGTAAAGCTTCGTATTTCCCTTGAGCTTTATCTGAAGAGACTGATTGTAGGCGGCCTGGAGAAGGTTTTCGAGATTGGACGTGTATACCGTAATGAGGGTGTTGATACCCGTCACAATCCGGAGTTTACTTTGATGGAACTCTATCAGGCATATACGGATTATGAAGGCATGATGGAACTGACAGAGAGCATGTTCCGTTATCTGGCAGAGAAGGTAATCGGCTCAACCAAGTTTACTTATAATGGCATCGAGATCGACTTCGGAAAGCCCTTTGCCCGTGTAACAATGAATGACTGCATCAAGCAGTATACAGGCATTGACTTTGATACCGTAGAAAGCGATGAGGCTGCAAAGGTACTCGCTGATGAGCATCATATTGAGTATGAGGATCGTCATAAGAAGGGCGATATCATCAACCTTTTCTTTGAAGAATATTGCGAAGAAAAGCTGATTCAGCCGACCTTTGTTATGGATCATCCGATTGAGATCTCTCCGCTGACCAAGAAGAAGCCGAGCGATCCTTCCAAGGTTGAGCGTTTTGAGCTCTTTATTAATACCTGGGAGATGTGCAATGCTTATTCCGAGCTGAATGATCCGGTTGATCAGAGAGAGCGTTTTAAGGCGCAGGATGCGCTTGCTGAAGCAGGTGATGAAGAAGCACAGCACACAGATGAAGATTTCCTGAATGCTCTGGAAATCGGTATGCCGCCGACAGGTGG
>CAVFAT010000029.1:34042-54248 GCA_963620785.1 Bacteroidaceae bacterium | reverse complement strand
CTCATAAAACAGGTAACCGTCACAAAGCTGAACAAGGTTGTAAGCGCGATACCCTTTGACAACAGTCCTGTATCTTCCCCGATCTTTTCTGCCTGTATGAGAGGCAGATTTGCCACCGGCATAAGAGCCAGAAAGCAAAAGGCCCTTACGATTTCTCTTTGAAAGCCAAGTGTCTGTAATATCCAGACAAGAAGCGCGGGAATGGCAATCATTCTGATCAGAATATAGAGCCATAGGGTCTTTTCTTTCAGACAGGATGCAAAAGAATACTTCGCCAAAGAAGCCCCCAAAAGAGCCATCGACAGAAAAATCGTTGCATTTCCGATATAGGTAATGCTGCTGCTCACCAGCTCCGGAAGACTGATCCGGTACCAGGCAAGAATCAGGGTCAGGATTGCCGCCAGTGTTCCCGGACTCAGTATTTTTTTGATGCTGATCTTCTCTCCCCTGCCTGCCAGGGTGATGATTCCATGCGTATAAAAAAGAAGGCTGTACATCATATTGCAGACAATCACATATAGGAGGCCATTGCCATCCAGGACTGCCCTTCCCACCGGAATGCCGATGAATCCGACATTTGTATATACGATCATCATATTATAGAATTTCTGCTTTGATGCTTCGATCCGCATCAGATGCGGAAGTAAAAGCCCCAGGAAAATCAGTACGGCATAAAAAGCTGCACTGATTCCAAGGGCTGTGAGCAGTTCCTTATGACTTGCCTCTACCTCTCCTGAAATAACAATGGATAAGATCAGAGCCGGATTGACTACATCCATTACAACAGCTGACAGCTGACTCTCGCTGCGTTCATCCAGTTTTCCTGATCGATGCAAGTAGATTCCAATTGCAACCAGAATTGCAATGACTGCCATTTGTTGGAGAATCACCAATGTGCCCAATCCCACACCTCCTATCTTTTTCAGCTTTATTCTTTTTCCACATAGGAACGGATACAGTCAATATGCGTTTGCAGGGCTTTTAACAGCTTTTCCTCATCATGCTCTCTCAGTGCTTCCAGCATGACCGCATGCTCCCTGCTTGCCTTTTCCTGAGAATCCGGATTTCCTACAAATTCTTCTCTGTCGGTAAGCTGATTCAGGGTTCCTGTCATAATACTGAGCACCCGGTTATGGGCACACATGGAAATTGCCAGATGAAATTTTGCATCCAGATCAATAAATTCTCTCTCGCTTTTGCTGCATTCCATCTCATGATAGAGTTCCTCCAGGATCTCCATATCCTTCTCGCTTATGCGCTCCACGATCATATGTGCCATCGTGCATTCCAAAAGCTCTCTGGCTTCCAAAACCTCTGTCGCTTCTACCTTGCTTACATCCACCGCCTCACGGAAGCGACGCATCAGCATATCCTCATCCGGCAGACGAATATAAGATCCTTTTCCGTAAAGGGTCTCTACATAGCCCTTCTCATTCAGAAGCTTTATCGCCTCACGGACTACCGTCCGGCTTACCTTATACTCTTCTGCCAGCTTTCTTTCTGACAGTTTTTTTCCTTCTGTCAATGCACCGCTGTGAATCTGACCCATCAGATCCTCTGCGATTTGCATGTATAGCAGCTTCGCCATCGTCGCTCCTCCAATTTCTTTTTAGATAGGATCCTCTTCTCTTCGGATCTTTTCTCCCGGGCCGGATTAATTGCCCAATTATTGATTATAGCAACAATAGGCGAGGATTCAAGAACTGCCGCTCCTTTCAGATCAAAAGCGGCAGTCCCCGTCCGCCTGACTTAGTACTTTACATCAGGATCAACCAGATTGGTCGGTCTCTGCTGCATCTTTTCTGACAATCTCTGTGCAAGATGCTCTAGACATCTGTAACGTCCCTCATAGAAGGAATCCTCGGAGAGGAAAGCAGAATGCGGTGTCAGGATGCAATTCTCCAGTTCAAAGAGCTCACTTTTTTCTGTCATTTCATCCTCGATTACATCCACTGCTGCCGCCTGGATCTCACCTGTTTTTAAGGCTTCCACAAGGGCTGCCTCATCTACAACGGAACCTCTTGCCGTATTAATAAAGAAGGCAGTCTTCTTCATTTTGGCAAATTCTTCCTTACCCATCATATGGTAGGTCACGCCTTCGATCAGAGGACAATGCATGGAAACAAAATCTGCTTTCTCACAAAGCTCTTCCAGGCTTTCTGCCTTCTCGCAGCCGTATTCTGCCAGATATTCCTTTGTTTTGGTCGGTGCATATACCAGAACCTTCAGGCCCATTGCCTTTAAGGACGGGAGCATTCTTTTTGGAATCTCTCCGAAGAAGACCATACCGAAGATTTTATCCTTCAGGCGGTACATCTTATAGCCCTGGATCGGATCCCACTTTCCCTCTCTGACCTTTTTGTCAAAATAGGTGATCTTTCTGGCCAGATCAATGGTAAATCCAACCGCATGCAGTGCAACCTCATCTGCACAAAAGCCCGGAATATTGGTTACACAGATGCCCCTTTTGCTTGCTGCCGGAATATCCACATTGTTATAGCCGATGCTTTGCAATGACACGATCTTCAGCTCCGGAGACATTTCCATGACCTCTTCTGTCACCTTGTCATATTCTACTACCAGTCCCTCGGCTCCGCTGTCTCTTACATACTCGCCGAAACTCTTCTTATATTCCTTGTCCTTGATTTCGATCAGCTCCAGATCATCTACGCCCCATTCGGCAAGAAGCTGATGTTCATAATCCAGATTGTCATCAATATTAAAATATAAAATTTTCTTCATCTCTAATCCTCCTCATCGTAGCAAAATCTTACCCGAACCATATCGGCAAGTACCTGCGCTGTTCCGCTGATTCCGAACACCTCACTGTTGATTAAAACATCCAGATTCTCCTGGGATCCCGGTGCATAGCCGGCATAATGCATATGATAGGCCTTTCTTGCCTTATCTACCTTCTTGATCTCTCTTCTGGCCGTCTCCATATCCATATGAAGAATATCCACACAGTTGCGGTATCTTGCCTCATAGGGTGCATAAATATGTACTCTCAGGCAGTTCTTTTCATTTGCAAATACATGATCTGCGCATCTACCGACAATAATGCAGGAATCCTTGTCTGCCAGATCCCGAATGATCTTTGTCTGTTCCTGAAAGATTCGATCCTGCTGGTCGCTTGACTCATTGCCCAAAGGATAACTCATATTTAAGAAGCGGTTTTTAACCTTTTCCTCATTATCCTTGATCACCGATACCGGGAGTCCCAGATTCTTTGCTGTCTGTTCTACAATATCGCGATCATAAAATTCAATTCCCAGAATTTCTGCCAGCTTCTTCGCAATCGGTCTGCCTAGACTGCCAAACTCCCTTGAAATCGTTATGACATATTTTTTGCTCATATCGCCCTTCTCCTTCCTGCCTTTCTTCTCTAACCTTACCTATTCTTCCTCAGCCGAGAGGCTTTCCTCCAGAATCTGATAAGCCATTTCTTCTGTAAAGGGAAGCGGATTCATCCAAAGAAGGCGGTAACCCATCGTGCCCTCCACAATTTGTGGAAACATCTCTCTTGTTACGCCAAACTCGTCCAGGGTATCCGGAATTCCGATTTCCTTTGCCAGCTCCTTCACCCGCTTTTCGGCTGCAGCTGCCGCCTCTTCTACTGACATTCCTTTGATCTCCAGGCCAAGTGCTTCTGCAATTTCGGCAAATTTTTCAGGTGCTCCCTTCCAGTTATAGGCCATTACCTTGGGCAGGAGAATGGCATTGGTCATTCCATGCGGCGTATGGGCAATTCCTCCCATCGCCTGAGAAAGGCCATGGACTGCACCAAGTCCTCCATTTGCCATCGCAACAGCTGCCAAACTGGAAGCAATTGCCATCTGCATGCGGCTTTCTACATTCTCCGGTTCCTTCATGACGATCGGCAGATGCTGACCGATCAGACGAATCGCTTCTTTGGCATACATTCTGGAAATCAGACTCGCATGCTTGGAGGTAAAGGATTCAATGGCATGGGTCAGGGCATCCATTCCGGTTCCGGCTGTTACGCTCTTGGGCATATCAAGCTGCATCAGGGGGTCCAGGATCGCCAGTTTGGGATAGAGATTCGGATGGGTACAGGAAAGCTTGATCTGTCTTTGGCTGTCCTCTATTACACTGGCACAGGATACCTCAGATCCGCTTCCGGCCGTAGTCGGAATACAGATCAGGGGAATGGAAGGCTGAACCGGTGTCTTGCTGCCGCCAAAAAGATATTCTTTGATGGATCCTTCATTTGTCTTCAGCATGCAGACTGCTTTCGCCGTGTCCATAGGACTTCCTCCACCGACTGCTGCCACAAGGTCAATATCTGACTTGCGGACTTTCTCTGCCAGCTCATCCACCAGCTCTGCCGGCGGCTCCGGCTTGCATTCTGAGAAGACCTCATAGGGAATCTTCTTTTCCTCAAGGGCTTCTATGATCTTCAAAAATCCCTCTGTTTTTGCTACATGGCTTCCTGTCAGCAGGAGGATCTTCTTTGCAGAAAAGCTTGTCATCCACTCCTCTACTTTTCTGCTCTCACCCGGACCGGCTACAATTTTTACCGGTGCATAAAATGTCATTTCTTCTATCATATGGATTTATAACCTCCCTCTACCTTTAAGCGGAAACGGAAATGCTTCTTTTGAATCGGAACACCGGGCTCCAGATAAAAGCCGGTTTTCTTCTCAACCACTCGAAAGATCTGTTCAAAAAGGATAAAGATTACCCAGTAAACCAGGGCACAAACAATATAAGACTGCAGGAATTTCTGGCTTAAGGTAGCATAGTTTCTTGATTCTCCCATGATTTCCATAATGGTTACCATGCAGGACAAAGAGGTTGCCTTCATCAGATTGACGAAATGGTTGCCGAAATTCGGAATTGCGATCACAACGCTCTGGGGAATGATGATCCTGCTCATCTTCTGCCAGTTTGTAAAGCCGGCTGCATCACAGGCCTCCCACTGTCCCTTGGGCACCGTTCGGATTGCTGTCAATATCATGTCGCACATATAGGGGGCATAGGAAAGGGCAATTGCAATGACAGCAAAGGCAAAGGTTGGCGGTTTCCGGATATCATAGGTATAAAAGGGAAGAATACTGTCCAGTCCACCCATGATCATGTCGATACTGGAGCTTAAGGCATATAAGAATACCAGAATGGGAATTCCTTTTAAAAAGGAAGAAAGAACAGAAAAGAAACCTTTCACAATGCGGATGTGGCTTCCCTTTCCAAAGCTCAACAGAATGCCAAGAATCAGAGCCAGCAAAACCGAAAGGATGGTAAGACTCATCGTGGTAGGAAATCCACTGATAATCTTCTTAAATGCTTCTATATATATCGTCATCTTCTTTTCCTCCTTTCCTAGGCCTTTGCTTTCACGCTCAGACCGCTGCCTTTATTTAATTTACGGCTTGCCATATTGGACAGGGCTAAAATCAGCAGTCCCATAAGCCAGAAAATTACACCAACTGTCAGATAGAGTTCCATCTGACCGGAACCATAATTATTTTTTGCCAGCTGTTGGGCTCTTGCCAGAATGTCATAGACACCGATTACCGCCGCGATGGAAGTATTCTTCATCATCTCCAGGGTCATATTGGTCAGGTTCGGCAGAGCCACCACTGCTCCCTGCGGAAAGATGACCCTCTTAAAGGTCTGTACCGGACTCATGCCCAGGCTTTCTGCCGCTTCAATCTGCTTATAGTCAAGGGAAAGATAAGCAGAGCGGAAAATCTCCGCAAAGAAGGCCGACAGGTTCAGGGAAAAGGCAACTAAGGCATATACCATAGGACTCCAGGCACTGGTGTCAATGCCATGCTGAAAGGCAAGTGTCGGAATCAGGATAAAAACCAGAAGAATCTGTACCATCATCGGCTGGCCTCTCATAAAGGAAATGTAAATTGCCGACACTGCAGCTAATATCTTATTCTTACTGATTCTTGCCCAAGCCAGGAAAAATCCAAATACAATTGCTACCGCAACGGGCACAAAGAGCAGGGATAGTGTCGCCGGCAATGCCCGAAATATGGCAGGCAGATAATGTATGATTAGTTCAAATGAATTCGCCATAATATCCTCCGATCTGCGCCCGCTGCGCGCAAATGATTTACTGCTTACTCTTCATACCAGCTTGCATTGTCTGCAGTATAGCCGTCATAATCAAACAAGGAACCTGTATCCTCTGCAACCTTGAAATAATCATCGCCAAGGTACTCTTCGGAAAGCTTCTGAAGGGTTCCGTCCTGATAGAGGGATACGGTTGCCTCATTTACTGCCTCTCTGAAATCTGTCAGGGATTTATTGATCACACATACACATGCTGCTGTTGTGATCGGGTCTGAACAGAAGGTCGTATCTGCAAGCTCCGGATTGGCCTCTACCAGATCCTTATACATGGACTCTCCGCCAAACCAGCAGTCATATTTTCCCTTGATGACATCCTCTACACCATCCAGATATGGAATATATTCTGAAGTCGGATCCTGGGTATACGCAACATCCGGATATTCTTCTGCCATCTGGCTCAATACAATAGAAAGACCATCATTTGGCGGATTCGGAACAAGAGCCTTGCCATCCAGCTGCTCAAACTCTGTGAAGCTGTCCTCTGTTCTGGAAATCAGATTGACCGGATAATAGCTCTCCGGAATACTCAGGAGATAATTTTCTGCTCTGGCCGGTGTCAGGAAATGAGCAGATACGCTCATTGCATAGGTTCCGGCCTGAATTGCTGCCGGTGCGGCATCCGGACTGACAGATACATATTTAAATTCGTAATCCTCCAAAGCCTCATCCAAAGCCTTCATATATTCATAATCATAGCCCTGCATCTCGCCATTCTCATCGGTGTAGGTATAAGGTGCCATGCCATCCAGAACTGCTACTGTAACGGTATAAGTTCCGTCTCCGTTGTCCACCATACCTGCAATGCTTCCGTTACCGCCGGATGAAGAAGCGCTCTCGCTGCTTGCCTCCTCCGTACTGCTCTCGCTGCTGCTTCCGCTGCTTCCACAGCCTGCAAGCAGACCTGCTGTAAGTGTAGCTGCCAACATGATCGATATCAGTTTTGTGATCTTTGTTTTTTTCATAACATTTTCTCCTCTTCTTCTGGTGCTACTCTTTGCTGCTTCTATGTTATATCTCCCCTCAGGCATTGATACGTGCCAGGAATTCCTGGGTACGTGCTGTTTTCGGGTGATCAATAACCTCCTGCGGGCTTCCGTCTTCTACGACGACACCGCCTTCCATAAAAATGACCCTTGTTGCTGCCTCCTTGGCGAAGGCGATCTCATGGGTAACGATCATCATGGTAATTCCCGTTTTGGCTACCCTTCTGATACATTCCAATACCTCTCCGACCAGCTCCGGATCCAAAGCTGAGGTCGGTTCATCAAATAAGAGCACATCCGGCTCCATAACAAGGGCTCTTGCAATTCCGACTCGCTGCTGCTGACCACCGGAAAGCTGAGCCGGATAGAAATCTTTCTTTTCAAGCAAGCCTACATCATTAAGGGCGGCTTCCGCCTTTTTTCTGGCCTCTTCCTTTTTCATTTTCTTAACAACGATCAGGCCTTCCATAACATTTTCTACGGCCGTTCTATTTCGGAAGAGGTTGTACTGCTGAAATACCATTGCTGTTTTTCTTCTCAGCTCGCGGATCTTCTTCTTGCTTCTTTCTTTGGAAGATACTGTAAAATCATTTACGGTAATGCTTCCCTCATCTGCATGCTCCAAAAAATTGATGCATCGCAGCATGGTGGTCTTGCCCGATCCACTCGGTCCCAGGATGACGACTACCTCGCCTTTTTCCACCTCAATATCGACGCCGTTCAATACGTTGTTGTCTCCGAAATGCTTGTAAATTCCACTAAGAGATAACATTTTTTTATTTTCACTCATGTCCGTCATCCTCCCATTTGCATGAAAAAAAGCGCTCTCTTCGTTCTGAAGATGAGCGCCTTTGCTGACAGTTCTTATTCTCGACTGGTCTAACTGGTCTAGTCAGTTTTGAATTTGTTGACCGCATAGTAGCATGATTCATTTTTGCTGTCAACCTTATCTGATTCGATTTTTGCTATCTGCACAAGTTCTGTCAAAATTCGATTTGTTTTTTATGAAAATTGCTTCCAAAGCTCGGGAAGCAGCTGGATCGAAAAATCCACAAAGGTCCGGGAAGCCTTCGAAAGCCTCTGATAATCCGCCATGGCGATTCCCATATCCCTGTAATATTCCGGCTCAATCGGAATCATTTTGATATCATATCTGTTCTTATAAGCAATCAGCCTTGTAACAATGCTGACCCCCAGCTTATGTTCCACCATGGACAAAATGGTCTGATCATCGAGAACCGAATAGATATAATTGGGATCTACTCCCGAACACTCCAGGGCATTATGAATATCAAAGTCATTTCCGTCTGCCGAAAGGATGAAGGGAAGTCCCTCAAAGTCCTCGATCCGGAAGGGCCTGCCCTCCTCCCATTCATAATTTCCCGGCAGAATTGCGATCAAGGGATCTTTTCCATAAGATAAAAAATCAATATTCTTTGCATATGGCCGGCTGATAAAGGCACAATCGATCATATTCTTATCCATCCATTTCAGAATGCTGTCTGCTCCTCCCTCTCTGATATCGATCTCAAGGCTCGGATGCAGCTCCTTGAACTGACGAAGAATCTCAGGCAAAAGATGGACTGCCACACTCGAATAGGCACCTATCCTGACCTTTCCATATTCCAGACCGTTAATTGCGCTGACCTGCTGGAGCAGCTTTTCCTGCTCAGCCATGATCTTTCTGATCTGCGGCAGAAGAAGCTCTGCTGCCGGCGTCAGGGTGACGCCATATTTTTCACGATAGATCACGCTGAAGCCCAGCTCGCTCTCTATCTTTTTTAAAACATGGGAGGCTCCCGGCTGTGTATAGCCCAGCCGCTTTGCTGTATTGGTAATGTTTTTTGTCTGGGCCAGATCCAGTAAAAGCCTGTACTGCTGAAAATCCATTCTTCTCCCTTCCTTTCTTTCTCTTTCTAGCTCTTTTTCTTATCTGCCGTCCTTCCTTCTCCCTTTCTCTTTTTCTTCTCCTCTTTTCTTCCTTCTTCTCTCTTTCTTCTTTTAGGATACCCTTCTCCCCTTTCCCCTTGCAACTTCAGATATTCGTTTTATTTATCTCTGATATTAATTTTCTGAAGTTTACTTATCTCTCTAGCTCCGATATGATACGGACAACCCCAAAACAAGAATATTTTTTCACGGATAAGGAGGTTTTTCATATGCCAATGAAATTTGAAGATTACAAGCAGTATCTCAGTCCTGTTTTCTATAAGCAGACCGACCTTGTTGCAAAAACAGCCAGCGGCTGCTACTTAACCGATGTAAACGGTGACCGTTATCTTGACTTTGTTCAGGGCATCGCCGTAAATGCAATGGGACATAATTACCCGCCTATCGTTAAGGCAATTCAGGAACAGGCAGGACAGCTGATCAACGCTTCCTTTAACCTTGTTAATTACGAATCCACTTTGACCCTTGCAAAGAAGCTGGCAGGTGTAACGCCGGAAGGTTTAAGTTCCATCTTCTTCACAAACGGTGGTGCAGAGGCAACCGACAGTGCCCTCAAGCTGGCCATGTCCTATACCGGAAGAAGTGCTGTGATCGCCTTCATGGGTTCCTTCCACGGACGTACCGTCGGAGCTACTTCCATCACAGGATCCAATTCCAAATATCGCAAACACTACAATCCTTTAATGGGTAATGTTTATTTTTCTCCCTATCCCGGCAAAGATCTTTGTCCGGAAGGCATGCCGGAGGAAGAAAGAGCAGACTACTGCCTCTGGGAGCTGGAACGCTTACTGAAATATATCGTTTGGCCGGAAGATGTTGCCTGCATCTATATGGAACCTGTCATGGGTGAAGGCGGTTATGTTGTTCCGGATAAGAAATTTGTTCAGGGCGTTGCAAAAATCTGCAAGGAGCACGGCATTCTTCTTATCTTTGATGAAATCCAGTGCGGCTACGGCAGAACAGGAAAAATGTGGGCCAGCCAGCATTTCGATGTCATTCCGGATATCATGACAGTTGGAAAAGCCATCGCCGGAGGACTTCCCATGAGTGCTGTCATCTCCACACCGGAGATCATGGACAAATGGCCGATCGGAACCCACGGCACTACCTTCGGTGGAAATCCGGTTGCCGCTGCTGCAGGCTGCGTCGTTCTTGACCAGTTTGAGGATGGCAGCCTTCTGGAACATGTCAATGAAATGGGCAGCTATTTGAAAGAAAAGCTGACTCTTCTTATGAAAAAATACCCCTGCATTTCCGATGTAAGAGGTGTCGGCCTGATGATCGCCATCGAGTTTTCTCATGAAGACGGTTCACCGGCTCCGGATATCTGGCTGGATGTAAAGGCCAAAATGCTGAAGAGACATATGCTCACCCTCAATTGCGGTGTTCACGGAAACGGCATGCGCTTCGCTACTCCCCTGAATGTTAAAAAAGAAGAAATCGATGAAGGCCTTTCTATCCTGAGTCTTTCTATCGAGGAAATGTATAAGGAAAAGGAAGCAAAATAAAAAACCTGCAAAACAAGCACTAATTCATTAAGGATCAAAAGAGGCGCTCGTGCAGCAGCACGATTAGCATGTGCCCTGAGTCCTAATATACATCAGAGAAAATTTTAAGGAGGACAAACTTATGAGAACACAGATTACATCCGATAAATGCGGCGAATGCCATGGACCCTATGCTTTAGGCGTAAAACTCGGCAATATCATCTTTACCACCCAGATCGGAACCGATGTCAGCGGCGAAATGGTTGCCGGAGGCATGAGCGAACAGACAAAGGCTACCATGGAAAATGCCAAGGCCGTTCTTGAAGCAGCCGGAGCAACCATGGATGATATCGGCAAAGTAACCATCTATATCAAAGATATGTCTTTGATCTCAGAAATGAATGAAGTCTACAAATCCTATTTTAAGGAAGGAGACTATCCGGCAAGATGCTGCACCCAGTGCTCCGATATGGTTGACGGCTGCCTGGTTGAAATGGAATTCGTTGCCGTATTAGAAGCATAAAAGAAATTTTCTTCATTTCTTCCTATTATTATCAATTATTATCAAAATCACTTATCAGTAAAGGGGCTGACTTGAGTTCAGCCCCTTTCTCTTTTCCCAACTTCTTTGATCAATCATCTGCCAAAAGGAGGATCTTATATGTGTCTCAGAGTAGAAAATCACATCATCCTGGATTGTGAACCTGCCGGCAAGACCGTGGAGATTACCGTGGATGGAAAGCCCATTCAGGCCTATGAAGGAGAACCCATCCTTGCTGCAATCTTCAATGCCGGAATAAAAATCAACCGTTATACCGTAAAAAGAAAGGAGCCCCGCGGCCTTTTCTGCGGCATTGGTCAATGTACTGACTGCGCCATGATCGTTGACGGAAAAGCAAATGTTCGTACCTGCATCACTCCGGTCAAGGCCGGAATGGTCATCAAAACACAGCACGGCTTAGCAAAGGAGGACTAGATATGCTGAAAAAAGACCTATTGGTAATCGGTTCCGGTCCTGCAGGACTTGCCGCTTCCATTGAAGCCGGAAAGCTTGGTGCTTCCGTTCTCCTGGTTGACCTCAATGTTCATCCCGGAGGTCAGCTTTTTAAACAGATTCATAAATTCTTCGGCTCAAGTGCCCACCGCTCCGGAACCCGCGGTTTTCAGATCGGAAGCCAGCTTTTGGAAGAAGCCCGTGAAGCAAAGGTAGAGATCTGGATGCAGAGTACCGTCATCGGCATCTTCCCCGGCAATAAAGTCGGAATTGAAAAAGGCCTGGATAACGGCGAAAAACAGCTGGTCACAATCGAAGCAAAGAAGATCATTATTGCAACCGGTGCTTCGGAAAATGCAATCCGCTTTAAAGGCTGGACCAGTCCCGGTGTCATGGGTGCCGGTGCTGCCCAGACCATGATCAATGTCAATCATGTAAAGCCCGGTCAGAAAATCGTTATGCTGGGCAGCGGTAATGTTGGACTGATCGTATCCTACCAGCTTATGCAGGCCGGCTGTGATGTCGTATCTTTGATCGAAGCCGCTCCCAAGATCGGTGGTTATGCCGTTCATGCTGCAAAGCTGACCCGAGCCGGTGTTCCGATCCGCTTAAAGCACACCATCATTGAAGCAAAAACCGGTGAGGACGGCTGTGTCAATGGCTGTGTTATCGCCGAAGTCGATGAACATTTTCAGCCTATTCCAGGCACGGAAGAGCTCCTTGCCTGTGATGCAATTGCCCTGGCCGCCGGCCTCAAGCCGACCATGGATCTGGTCAAACTTGCCGGCTGTAAGCTGACCTATAATGCAGCCTTCGGCGGCTATGTTCCCCTTCATAACGAAAAGATGGAAAGCTCCCGTCAGGGCGTCTTTGTAGCCGGCGATACCACCGGCGTGGAAGAAGCCAATACAGCCCTGGAAGAAGGCAAGATTGCCGGCATCAGTGCTGCCGAAGAGCTGGGTCTCATTGGAAAAGCAGATGCTGACAAAGAAAGAGCTGAAATCTGGGATCGCCTTCATTCCCTTCGCCTTGGACCCTTTGGTGAACGCCGCATGAAGGAAAAAGAAGTGATCCTGCAGGAATTTCAAGAAAAAATTGGACTTCCTGAAGCAATTCTGTAAGAAAAGCAAGGAGGAAAAACTTATGGCAATTATTGATACAGGATATCTGGAAATGGATGAGCTTAAGTCCCTTCAGACGCTTCCGGATGAAGCCCGTTATGCAAAAGGACCTGTCGCTGTTATCGAATGTGTACAGGAAATCCCCTGCAATCCCTGCGAAGCAGCATGTTCCTTCGGGGCAATCAAAATCGGCGAACCGATCACCAATCTCCCCATTCTGGATGTAGAAAAATGTATGGGCTGCGGCATCTGCGTTTCCCGCTGTCCGGGACTGGCTATTGTAATCGTTGATAAAAGCTATTCCGAAACAAATGCAAGTGTTACCTTTCCCTTTGAATATTATCCCAGCCCTAAGGTCGGCGAGATTCGCGGCGCCATGAACCGTAAGGGAGAAATCCTTTGTCAGGGAAAGATTCTCAAGGTCGTAAATCCTGCTTCCTTTGATCATACACCCCTTGTTACCGTAGAGATTCCAAAGGAATATGCCGATGAGGTTCGTACTGTTGAAAGGAGGGCTTCTCATGAGTAAAAGCTTTGATGATGATATGCTGGTCTGCCGCTGCGAAGAGGTTACCGTCGGAGAAATCAAAAATGCCATCCGGGAAGGTGCCCGTGATATTGTCGGTGTCAAAAGACGTACCAGAGCCGGCATGGGACTCTGCCAGGGCCGTACCTGCGAAAAACTTGTTTCCCAGATCATTGCCTCTGAATTAGGCATTTCCCCCAAGGATGCCGGCACTTCTTCTGCCAGACCCCCTGTCAGACCGGTCAGCTTTGGTGAATTAGCGAAAGGAGAGGTTCTATGAGAAAAGAATATGATGTTGTCGTAATCGGTGCCGGTGCTATTGGCACCAGTGTTGCCTATCATCTGGCCAAGGCCGGCTATGCTACTGCAATCCTGGATCGGGGCGATATCGCCAGCGGCTCCTCCAGCCACTGCGATGCGGTTGCCCTCATCTGTGATAAGCTCCCCGGAATTGATACCACCATGGGACAGGCCAGCATTGATTATTTCGGTGAACTAGCCAAAGAATTTGACTATGATTTCGAATATGAGCCCAAGGGCTGCCTTTATGTCTGTGAAACAGAGCCGGAATTTATCGCAGCTTCAGACTACTGCCGCCAACAGAATGAAAATGGCTATGCCCTCCGCATGGTTGAAAACAAAGAACTCTGTGAAATGGAGCCCCATATTGCTGACGACCTCTACGGTGCCCTCTATACACCGCCAAGCGGAAGTATTGCCGTAAGTCCTTATAAGCTCTGCTTTGCCTTCATCTATGAGGGAAAGAAATACGGTCTTGAGTCCTATACCTACTGCGATATCAGCAAGATCAACCTGGATCCCAAAACAAATGCAGTAGAAAGTCTGGAAACCAATTACGGTCAGATCAAAACAAAACGGATCGTAAACTGCGCCGGTGCCTGGGCTCCCTTCGTCGGAAAGCTGACCGGCCTGAATATTCCGATCGAACCGAGAAAGGGTACCAATCTGGTATCAGAACAGACAAGCAGACTTTGTAATAATAAAATCCTGGAATACGGATATATGATGAGTAAGTTTGACAGCATTAACTTTAAGAGAAACGTAAGTCCCCTGGTTGAGGAACAGAATATCGCCTTTAACCTGGAATATACTCAGTCAAATAACCTCCTTGTCGGAGGAAACCGCCTCTTCCGTGATTATGATATCCGCTCTGAGATCGAAACGATCAAGGCCATCTGTGAAAGAGCCATGCGCTTTTATCCGGAGCTGGCAGATATTAAATGTATCCGTGCCTATTCCGGTGTCAGACCCTTTGTCATCGATCATCTTCCCATCGTATCAGATGTAGATCAGATCCCCGGCTATTATATCGCTGCCGGCCATGAAGGTGACGGCATCTGCTTCTCTCCAATCACCGGTCGCTTCATGGAGCAGATCATCAGCGGCAAGAGCACTGATTTTGATATCAGCAAGCTGGATTTTGCAAGATTTGCATAGATTTGCCTTGCTTCCTCTTGAAAGGAAACTGGTATGAAATGCATCCTTTGCAGTATTCGCAAATGATTGCGGTATTCTCGTAAGGTATTCGCGTGAAATGAAAGGATTTGCTTATGAACACAAACTTTGATTCTTCCTGCCTGCGCTATGGCTATATGAATGAAGCTTCCGATTCTGTCCGGGTTCAGATGAAAAAAGGACAGAATATCGCAGGCTTCCCCATCGGCATCATCTATATCGAGGACGTCTTCTACCCCATGCTTCCCGGTAATATCGTCAACGGTTATACCTTTGATTTTCCGGTTCGCTTAAAGGCTGTAGATGGCTTAAACTGTCCGGATCTTTTTGATACAGCAGCGCATGTTCGGGAAAAGGTTCTGGCTGCCTGCCTCAAGCTTCAGGAAGAAGGCGTCAGAGCCATCAGCGGTGCCTGCGGCTTCTTCGGCAATTACCAGGCTGACATGGCCGAGGAACTGGATATTCCGGTTGCCTTGTCCAGTCTGGTTCAGCTTCCCTGGATTGCCTCTCTTTTGAAGAAAAATCAGACCATCGGCGTTCTGACTGCTCAAAAGGATTCCTTTACCGATGCCCTTCTTGACAGCTGCGGCGTATCCGATGCACTAAAAGAAAGACTGATCGTAAAGGATCTTGGTCATGAAAAGGAATTTTCCTGCATCATAGAAGGAAGAGGAAACTTCGATAATTCTATCGTAAAAACAGAAGTGGTTTCAAAAGCCCTTGAAATTCTGGAGGAAGCACCGCAAACCGGTGCCATTCTCCTGGAATGCAGCGATATGCCCCCTTACGCCTATGCCGTTCAGGCTGCAACAGGACTTCCCGTTTTCGATTTTACGACCCTGATCCGCTGGCTTCATAATTCCGTAACCCAAAAGCCCTATTGTGGTTTTATCTAAGACAAGAAAAAATCCTGCGAAGCATTTTTATCGTATAGGATACTTCATTCCTATACGATAAAAAGAGCTGGAGCACAGCACTTACTTGCTATCTTCCAGCTCTTTTTTTATTTCTGCTTTTATTTCTTTTCTATTTTGCTGACAGAGTCATTTCCCTGCCAGCCGTCAGAATATCTTTGGAACAGATGATCTGCGAAAGATACTCTTAACGACCAAATATTCCTTAATGATGGCTCATGACATATTCATGTACTTCACTTGCCAGTCCGGAATCAATCTCACTCTCGATATAGCTCTTCAGGAAGGCATTCATGCTCTTGCTTCTGTAGCGATTTCCATGAATGATCTGACCTAAACGCCGAACCGTCTTTTCGATCGTATCATTGATCAGGATATAATCATACTGGCCTGCACAAAGGATCTCTTCCTGGGCACTCTGAATATAATCCTGAATTGCCCCTTCCGGTTCTCCCTCATGGCGAGCCCGGATTCTTTCCTCCAGCTCATCCCAGGTCGGTGTCAGAAGGAAGATCAAAGTTGCATCCGGACAGAGCGCTCTCACCCGCATTGCTCCAACAACATCCTCGATCAGAATGACATTTCTTCCTGCTTTTCTGGCTTCTTCGACTGCCGTTCTTGTTGTTCCGTAGCCGATTCTGTGATAAAAGCTATACTCAAAAAGCTGATTGGTACGAGCCAGTCTCTCAAATTCCTGATTGCTGACAAACCAGTGTTTATCTCCGTCTTCTTCTCCCGGCTTCATGGCTCTTGTTGTCAGAGAAGTACAGCGGAAAGCATTCGGATGCTCCTTCATGTATTCCTGGATGATCGTTCTTTTGCCAACTCCGCTGGCTCCGGAAACGACGATCAGCTGACCGTATTCTGCGATTTTTGATAAATATTCCTGATTTCCCATATTGCACGCCCCTTTCATGCTTTTATGGCTGCTCTCCTAGAAATAGCAGAGCACGCTGACAATAATTCCAAGGCAAAATCCTGCCAAAACCTGCGTCGGTGTATGACCGACAAATTCCTTTAATTTTTCTTCCGGACTGTACTCTCCGCTCATGCTCTCTACCAGACTCTTCAATACCCTGGTCTGCTTTTCTGTTTCGCGACGAACACCCATGGCATCATGCATCACGATCAGAGCAAAGAAAAAAGCCACTCCAAAAATTGCTGACCGAAAGCCGGCCTCTCTTCCGGCTGAAATCGCAACTGCGGTTACGGTCGCAGAATGTGCACTCGGCATGCCGCCGTCTCCCAGCAGTCTGGCCGGATCAAAGTCCCTGCTTACGATCGCATTCGTAATCGTTTTTAAGATCTGGGCAGAAAACCAGGCAAGTGCTCCTGCAAACACAACCGGATTGTGAATGATCTCTATGATATATTCAATCAGCATTTATTCCTCCATCGCAAGTTTCATGACCCTTTCGATCTTTTCTCTTGCCTCCGCCTTTTTCTCGAAAAGATGCCCCTCATAGACCTTTTCTTTTCCGAGGAACATACAGGGATTCACCTCGTAATCATACTGATCTGCAATCTCCGGATGCTCATATTCATTAATCCGTTCAAACTCTACATTCCCATACTCAGGATGCTCTGCCTTCAGCTCTTCGATCACCTCGTCTGCCTGTATGCAATAAGGGCAGGTATCAAGATGAAAATAAGTCACCTTCTTCATCTGTCATTATCTCCTACTGCTTCTTTGCTGCTCTTTTTATAAGTATTGTATGCTATATAGGCCAATACTTCAAATGCTTTTCCTAAAAAAGAAAGGCGACAGCCTCTTCATATTCCTCTATGTTCTTTGCCTTCTTGATCCGCTTCAAGGCCTTTTTCTCTTCCGGCATATCCTTTCCCAAATAAGTCCAAAGCTCCTTCATCCTTGGCACAGCCGCGCCCGGATGAATGCTGGTCTCCAAATAGGACTGATAAATCCTGTCATGGAAGGCTTTCAGCTCTTCCCGATCTGCCTTCTTTCCGCCCTTGATCTGGCGAATCAAAGAGGGATCTGCCATCAGACCTCTGCCGATCATGACTTTCTCTACCTGCGGAAAAGCCCGACAAAAGCTTTCATAATCCTCTGCACTATAAATATCTCCGTTATAGCAAAGGGAATGCTCTGCATAGTCTACAGCATAAGCGAAAGCCTCATAATCCGGCTTACCTGTATATTTCTGTTTGCAAAGTCTGGGATGGAGGATCAGTTCACTGATGGGATACCGATTAAAGACTTGAAGAAGAGAAGGAAACTCCTTTGCATCTTCCATGCCTATCCTTGCCTTGATGGAAAGACTGCAGTTCAGCCCTTCCCTTTCCATTCCTTCAAAGCTTTCTTCTAAAAAGGCATCCAGGCGGTCTGCATCCTTTAAAAGACCTGCGCCCTTTCCCTTGGTTACCACCGTCGGAGAAGGACAGCCTGCATTCAGATTGATCTCCCGATAGCCCATTTCTGTCAGCATCCTTACTGCTTCCAATAAATAATCACTCCGGTGGGTCAGAATCTGTGGAACCAGCTTCATTCCCTGATTATGCTCTGCTGCAATATCCTCTCTTTCTCTCTTGCGAAGGACCGACTTTTGTGTTGGTACAAGAAAGGGCGAAAAGTATTTATCAATATCCGGGAAAAAGGCATGAAGAGCCGACCGATAAACAAAACCGGTCAGCCCTTCCATCGGAGCCAGATAAAACTCCATTTATGCCTTCTCCTCCTGCTCCAAAGCCTTTTCAATCGCAACTGAGAGCTGGTCTGCACAGGAAGTTCCCTTTCCTCTGCAGTCATTTCCCTTCAGTCTCTCCAGGGTCCATTTCGCATCTGCTCCCTCCAGGAGCTTGCTGATTGCCTGAAGATTGCCCGGACATCCGCCAACAAAATCGATATTCGAAATCTTGCCGTCCTCCAGGGTAAATTTTATTTTACTGCAACAGACTTTATTTGGTGTAAATGCATAATTTCCCATAACTATCTCCTAATCTTCCTAGTATTCAATCGGGCCATTCTCATGGATATATTCCCAGCTTTCTTCTCCGGTCTTTCTCACGGTAAGATCACAGGCTACACTCTGTGTCGGATCCGGGTGTCCCTCCCAGAGCTTATACATCTGCGGAAGAAATACCGGCCAACGACTTGCCTCATATTCTGCATGATCCGTTGCAGACGGAGCAACCGGCATATTTTCCGGATCCTCTGCCAGCATTTCCTTTACGAAGTGAGGCGGCTCTTTTGCCGTTGTGCTGGCAACAGATGCTGTAATATGACGGCATCCGCCCTCACAGCTATCCCACATATGAACAGTCATATCAACAAATTCATCCAGATCATTAAAAGTTCCCTCTACGATGACATGCTCTAAGGCGCTTGTAAAGGGGAAATAGTCCAATCCCAGACGATTGATCTGGATTCCATTTCCTCCGAATACCGGGTTATTCTCACCTACTGACTCAGAAATCATATGTGCAGACTTGATAAAACCGTATTTCCAGGGCTCTCTTACCCAGTTGAATCTCTTATGAGAACCGGGTGCCCATAAATAATAGCATTTTTCCATATTTGCCCAGAACCAGTCCATCATCTCTACGCTTACGCCCGGCAGAAAATGCTGGGTCTGCTGCTGGATTACCCATTTCTTTTCGATTGCCATCTGATTTAAAACCAGCTCCGGTATCTCCGGATTCGGTCTTGCCAGCTTCTCATAAGGAAGGGTTTTTATTTTTGTATTTTTCTTAAAGGGCATATAAGTCTGTCCCGCATTCGCTGTATACTGAAAATCGCTCATTGGATATCTTCCTTTCTTTTGTTTCTTTTCTTTTTTCAATCTGCTCTCTTTCGCAGTTTCTTTCTGTTTCTTATTTTATGCCAGACTTTGTCCAAAGGCAAGTAAGCCGGTTAACATCTCCTATTCCTTTTTGTTATCCTCTTCTTCCTCATCTTAGAGACAAATTCTTAGGAACAAAAGGGACAAAAGAGAAGGAAAATCTATGACAGGAGTCTGTGATTTTAGTACAATCAATCATGAAAAGATTTTTCTTTCCTAATGTTTCCTATATGTTGTGTTTTTTTCATTCCGGATTGTTTCTGATTCTGAATATCCCGGATAAAGAAAGGAAACCTTATGCTTTTTGGGGAAAAGGTAAAACTACTTCGACAGATCCTTGGCCTCTCCCAGTCTATGCTGGCCAAAGAGCTCGGTCTATCCAAACGTACCATTCAAAGCTATGAGGCCGGCAAAAGCTATCCAAAGCAGAGGCAGATTTATCAACAAATGGCTCAGCTTTTTGCGATAGATATCAACTATCTTTTTATGGAAAATGAGGATAGTTCTGATGAAAAAGACAAGGAAATCTCTTCGGATGAAAAAGATCAACCTCTCCTTCCTGCAGAAGAGGCTGACCTTCTCGCTGATTCTATTGGCAGGCTTTTTTTGAATCCTGAGCTGCCGGATTCTAAAAAGGATGAGCTGATGCAGAGGATTCAGATGGCCTATTGGGATGCAAAGAGGGGGCTTTAGTCTATTCGTTAACGCTCTATTTTATGCTCTATCTCTCTATCTTCTATGGATGCAATGCATCTTAATAACTGAATATATCCATAAAATGAATGCATCTGTAAATGGGATGCTTCCGTAAATGAAATCCATCCATAAATGATGTACCCATAAATGA